>JADZBC010000001.1 GCA_020852295.1 bacterium
GGCCTGGCGATGTACCGTGGCAGCCTACATCGATGGTGTCGCGCCTTTGGTATCGATACTCCGAAGACCGATGAGATGGCAGGAGATAAGGTAGATCAGGCCTACAAAGATGGTAAATACCTCGAGATAGCGCAATATAATGCTCTTGATCTTAAGGCCACCGCTGGGCTGTATCACCACTGGGAACGATATTTTAAGCCACAAATGTAACGAAAGAGGACACGCATGATCACAATAGGTAAACCAGCACCTGATTTCACTCTGCAAGACCCAGAGGGGAATACCCATACGCTTGCAGACTTGAAGGGGCAACACACGCTCATCTACTTTTATCCAAAAGATGACACTCCAGGCTGCACCGCCCAAGCGTGCAGTTTGCGCGACAATCTTGAAGAACTTCGTGAGCTCGGTGTCGAAGTCTATGGTGTATCAGGAGATTCTGTTGAGAGCCACAAGAAGTTTGCCGAAAAATATAATCTGCCGTTCCCAGTCCTTTCGGACCCAGAAAGGACCGTGATTGATGCCTATGGCGCATACGGTGAGCGATCGATGTATGGGCGCAAGTTTATGGGGATTATTCGTTCAGCCGTCCTTATCGGACCCGACCTCACCATTATAGCCCATTGGCCTAAGATCCAACCCCTAAAAACCGTGCCAGCAGTAAGGGCTTGGTTGGCAGAGCATCAGCACTAAGTGGTTTGGCTTCTGCTCCTGTTCATCATTCTCGCATTCGGGGCTGGCGCAATCTTTGGCGCACCGTGGGTACCGGCTTTCTCTCGAGATATCGACCAGCTGCTAGATCTCGCACGCGTCAAAAATGATACTCGGTTCATCGATCTCGGCTGCGGAGATGGAAAACTACTCCAGGCAGCAGCTCGGCGCGGTGCCGAGGTTACAGGCTACGAAATCAACCCTTTCCTCTGGGCGATCGCCTGGATTCGACTTCTTCCATTCGGCAATCGTGCCCATGTTCGACTAGGAAGCTACTGGGGTCACAACCTTAAAAACTATGACGTAATTTGGCTGTATCTGATAGATCACTACATGCCCAGGATGTCACGTAAGCTTGCTGCCGAAGCAAGCGCGCAGTCGTACGTTATCTCATACATCTTCGAATTTACTCACATCAAACCTATAAAAAAAACACGCAATAGCACAATCTACCGCGGGCGAAGTTTTACGGCCACTAGCGATCAGCTACAATAGAAGCTGCAGATTGAAATAAGCAGAGGAGGTGACTATGTCTGCAAAACCACTTGAAACGAAACCACTCCCGTATAGCGAACTAAAGGGTATTAGTCAGAAGCAACTGGCCGAACACTACAAGCTCTACGAGGGGTACGTCAAAAAATACAACGAGCTCAGCCAAAAGGCACTTGCAGTCAATCCGGATGACAGTAATGGCACTTATGCCGAAATTCGAGAAGTAAATCTCGAGAAGGTATTTGCCCTTAATGCCATCAAGCTCCACGAAGCCTACTTTGAGAATATGAGCGATGCAGCCGGCGAGTGCGACGGCCCGATCAAACAGCTCATCGAGCAGCAATGGGGAACTATCGAGACTTGGGCACGCGATTTTGCAGCACTCGGGCTCTCTGCGCGAGGCTGGGTCGTGCTGGCCTTTGACTTCGATAATGCACGACTTGAAAACTACATATGTGACGCACATAATCAAGGTGGCGTCTGGAATACCGGCACATTACTAGTGCTGGATGTGTATGAGCACGCCTATTTCTTAGACTATGCCACGGCTCGCAAAGATTATGTCACAAGCTTTATGGAGCTCATCGATTGGAAGGTCGTCAATGACCGCATTCCTCAATGGGCCGTTGAAAAACTCACAAAATAGTACAACCATCACCTAAGCAAGGAGCAATCTATGATTCGACTAAACCAAGAAGCCCCAGATTTTACCGCAAACGCTTACCAAAAAGGACTTGAGGACCACTATCGCCAAGTCAGTTTGTCTGAGTACAAAGGAAGGTGGCTAGTCCTATTCTTTTATCCACGCGACTTCACCTTTGTCTGCCCAACAGAGATCGAAGGCTTCCAGAAACACTACGACGAATTCAAGGAAGTTGGCTGTGAGGTAGTGGCAGCATCGACGGACACGATCGAAAGTCACCGTGCGTGGTTCGAGCGCGACCTCAAAGACGTAGAATATGCCATTCTCGAAGACCCAGCGCACCGCATTTCACGCGCCTATGAGGTTCTGGACGAGGGAAATGGGCAGGCAGAACGGGGGACTTTCATCATCGACCCTGAAGGCATGATCCGTTACTTCGTCGTATCTGACGGCAACGTCGGTCGCTCCGTCACCGAAACCCTGCGCGTCGTCAAGGCACTGCAAACTGGCGGCCTCTGCCCAATTGATTGGCATCCTGGCGACAAGCAAGTCGAGAAGAAATAGGGTACAATAGCCTTAACCTCTTTGAAGAGCTAATTACATGCCCCCAACAACACCCCAATCTCCGCAAAAACCTAGTCAGCCTGTCTCGCCGGCCAACCAGCCGGCTGGGCTGCCGGCTGGTTTTGGGGCAAACATAGGCAATCTCCAAAACCAACAACAGATTCAAAAACAGGCTGTAAAAAATGCAAACAGCAAAATGACTCTGATTTTACTCATAGTTGCCGTTATCGCCCTGATTGGTGCGAGCGCGTTCGCAGCTTATCAGTCATCGCAGTTAGCCAAAGCAAAACAAGCCAACGCTCTACAGTATGATTCTGGCTACACAGCTGGCTCAGAAGCACAGAAGAAAAAAGACGAAGATGCAGCCACCGCCGCCTCACTAAGCGATACAAAGACCTACACGGCGCCAAAAGAGCTTGGGGAATTTAACCTTGCAGTTCCAAAAAACTTTTCAGTCTCCACAACTCCTGGGACCTCCAAAGATAAGATTGTTGTCCTTGCAAATCCTGACCAAGTCGACACAAAGGCAGACTACCTCGCACTCAGGGTGATATACCGTCAAGAAACATTTGCCAAAGTACGCGAAGATTATGACTCGCTCGCAAAGTCTAAGCGCAACAACTTTAAGACAGGTGAGGATATTCAAGTAGATGGCCGCAAGGCCGTGCGATATACTGGACAAATCGATAGGCGAGAGAAGCTAGGTACAATCGTGATCGTCGAAGTACGTGACTCTACGATAATCTTCCAAACTGATAACAACGATAATGCAACCTTATTAGCGGCATACAATGCAGCCGTGCAATCAGCTCGCATCCCATAGACCCTACCGCAAAGGGCCTATGCTTGCGTGTTGTCTAACGTCGGGATAGCGTAAAAGTATGCCGAACCGCGAAGACCCCTCGCTCTATCGAGGGATACTTGTGCGTTTTGCTGAAGCACTCCTTACTAGCAAGCTAACCGCTCTCGAGGCCGCCGTGCGCAGTGATGAGCCACAGCTCATGAAGCAATCAGCTCGAGATTATGCGCATTTTGCGAGACTCTACGCACTCTTACTCAAGCCTTCTGAACCAGAGCCAGCCACCCAGCGACACCACTGCGGATATCTCTTCGATTACCTAAAGACACACGATCTTGCCATTCAGCGAGTGAGGCGAGCGCCTCAGGTTATTGGCGATGAACGCGTGCAGCTCGCGCGCTTCGTCAGTTTTATACGGCAGATATCTGACACCCCAGACACGGCGACATTTCGGCAGCGCGGGGATCGCTTCGTCATGACACTTATATGGCGAAATACTATCCCGAAACGCATCGCTAGCCTCGTACTCTCACAACTGCCAGAGCGTAACCTCATCAACCACCTCTCGGAAGACTGGCTTGAGACGTATATACTTCTGCTCGCTCTACAACAATCCGGCGTCCAGGTCCACTGCCAAGGCGCAACAACCAAACGACTATCATTCTCGTGGCGACGCGCCCGTCAGCTCCAAATCAAGCTCTAGCACCACAACGAAGCCTGGTACAATAACTCTATGCAGCGCTTACTTCTCGTCGATAACGATGAATCCTTCCGCTCGGTGTATGCTTCAGCACTTACAACTGAAGGATTTTTTATTGATCATGCTGTCGACACGGCACAAGCACTTGAAAAACTTAAAGGGGGTGGCTTCGATGCTGTCATTTGCGAAATACTATTGCCTGGTCGCAATGGCGTGCGCCTCATCCAAGATATTCGCTTACAACCCAAAACCTTAAGCCTACCAATCTTCCTGCTCACCACACTTGAAGCCGCGGACGTCGGTATCCCAGTCAGTCTTGCGCAATCACTTGGCGTGCGAGCCTACCTCGTCAAACAACAAACCAGCCCGAGTCAGCTCGTGCGCGCCTTAAGGGCCCTCCTACCCGCACAATGAAGCAGTATCGTACCAGCCCAGGATTCGTACTATCGCGTCAAAATCTTGGCGAATACGATCGTATCATCCGATTATTCACTCGCGATTTTGGACGTGTCGACGCGGTCGCAAAAGGGGTCCGGAAGCCTACCAGCAAACTCGCCAGCCGCATGGAGCCATTTCATGAAGTGCAGTGGCGACTGGTCGACGGCAGGGGATTACCAACCATCATTGGCGCCGATATAATTCAGGCCGCACCAGATATACGTGAGCTGAAGACCCTTTGGCAAGGACACGGCATTCTGGAACTAACCGAACACAGTTTCTCGGCCGAGGAGGAGGCCGTTGCATGGTATGAACTCCTGCGAGAAGCTATCCCTACGGCTCTCAGTGACCGCGGGGATGTGGCTTGGTTTGTAGCCCTGAGTCGCAGCCTCGACGAGCTCGGCCTAACACCTGAACTACCAAATACTGAGACCGTCCATACTTTTCATCTGGCAAATGGCCACTTTGATCAAAAAGCAGGAACCCATGAAATTAGCCCTCGCATGCTTAAACTCTGGCGCCTGAGTCAACACACGACACTGCGTCAAATCCTTAAGCTCCAAGACATCACCGCCGATGTGCGCGCCCTCAATGATCTCCTCGAACAATTTTGGCACTACCATACAGGCTTTACACTACGAAGTCGTCAACTCATCTGATGAGTATTTAATTCCAGCCCGCGGAATGGTACAATTAACAGATATGAACAGTCAAAAACCGACCGCACAATCAGAATCACATGCAGACTCTTCTAGGCGACTGTCGATGGAGGAACTCACCAGCTTCGCGAAGCGACGAGGGTTTATCTTTCAGGCAAGCGAAATCTATGGTGGCATTGGTGGTTTCTGGGATCTCGGACCCTATGGTGTAGAACTGGCTCAAAACATCAAGCAATCATGGTGGCGTCATTTCGTCAATCGAAATTTTAATGTCGTCGGCCTTGACTCAACCATCATCCAACATCCAAGATTATGGCAAGCCAGTGGGCACGTCGACACATTCGTAGACCCGATGGTAGACTGCAAGGCCTGCAAGCACCGCTTTCGAGCCGACCACGTAGCGGGTGAGGATACAAATGATCTCGACAAGCTAGCTACTGCCTTAGCCGACAAAGCTTGTCCAAATTGTGGCGAAAAGGGTACATTTACCGAGCCTCGGCAGTTTAATATGATGTTCAAAACCCACGTAGGTCCTGTCGAAGATACCGGGTCGACAACCTATCTGCGCCCAGAGACTGCCGGCGGGATTTTTGCACAGTATGACAATGTGCGCGAGACCACGCGCGCCAAGCTACCGTTTGGTATCGCACAGATCGGCAAAGCTTTCCGCAATGAGATTACTCCCGGTGACTTCATCTTCCGCCTGCGAGAGCTGACACAGATGGAACTCGAGGTTTTTGTGAAGCCCGATGAAGCAGAAAAATGGTATGAGTTCTGGAAACAATACTGCATGGAGTGGGTGCAATCGATCGGCTTAAAAGCTGACCACATACGTCTTCACGATCATGCCGACGACGAACGTGCACACTATGCAGCAGCCAGTGTAGATATCCAATTCGAATACCCGTTTGGCTTCAAGGAGCTTTATGGTATAGCCAATAGAACCGACTATGACCTCTCGGCACACGCAAAAGAAAGCGGTAAAGACTTAAGCTACTTCGACGAAGAGACGAAGCAGCGCTACGTACCATACGTGATTGAGCCTTCGGTTGGTGTTGAGCGACTCCTGATGGCCGTACTACTTGACGCGTATGATGAGGAGCAAGTCGATGGAGATACACGGGTTGTACTACGTTTCACACCAGAAATTGCTCCGGTCAAAATCGCAGTCCTTCCACTCTCAAAAAGGCCCGAACTATCTGAGCTGTCACGAGAGATCTTTAAAGAAATCGCTGGCGACTGGCGAGTAGAGTACGATGAAACGCAATCCATCGGACGTCGCTATCGTCGCCAAGATGAGATCGGTACGCCATACTGCGTAACGATCGACTTTGACTCTCTCGAAGACAAAGCCGTCACTGTCCGCGATCGCGACAGCATGCAGCAGGAACGCATCGCAATTAGCGAACTCAAAAGCTATTTAACTCAAAAACTTAGCTAGACCCGATATAAGCTTCCAACAACAATACCAATGACAGCGGCCATACCTCCAACGAGCAGCACTCGTAGAGCTTGACGATTTGCCGATCGATTCGTAATCATGCCGCGCACATACCCGAGCGCATAGAGTCCAATGAACGCCGCCAGAATAGACCCAGGTAGAGCGTAGGGCGCGTCAAGCACTAGGATTGGCGCCAGGGGTACCATTCCTGCCGCGGCATATGAGAGCAACATAATGAACCCACCGACTACCGGATTAGCATGATCTCGCCCATGCGAGAGATCTATTTCGGTCTCTTCACTCAATAATTCACCGGCTGCCATTGAAATAGCCTCTACTGCAATCGCGACAATACCAGCCAAGATGACAATATTCTTATCAGCTGTACCGACGGATATACCGGCGATGAGCCCCGTGGTTGAGACAAGGCTGTCTTCGATACCAAAAAAACTCGATCGCACATAATGTGTATCCAATACATGACGCGTTTTGGTACGTGCTTTTTTAGCCATAAGTGCTTTCTAGTATAGCAAGAATCGTTTATCCACAACATTTTTATGCACATTGGCGACTTTTTTGTGTGCAATATATTGACGGTGGGTAGAAGTGGGTATTATACTGGTGTTAGTGGGTAATTGTGGGTGAGCAACCACTTCATAACAGCAGTAAGGAGAAGAGCTCAACCCATGGACTACTTTGAAAGGAAATTAGACGACAAGAACCGACTGACGATTCCAAAGGAATTGCAGGCGGAATTTGGCGCTGAAGTAGTCATCACAAGAGGCTTTAAGCAGTACCTTCACCTCTATCCAAAAGCGATATGGGACGCCGAGATGGAATCAGCCCTCACTGGTAACATACTCGACGAACACATTGCCGATCTGAACGTTCAGTTCCGCACCGGCAAAGTCACCGCCACCCTAGACAAAAAACAGGGGAGAGTGACGCTCGAGCCCCATCATCTGGCTTATGCTGGTATCCAGAAGGATATCGTCGCAGTACGTGCCGGAAAATACTTCCGCATCTCTGCCAAATAATACAGCTGAGGGGACTAGAGTCTTCTTAAAAAGAAGATCTTAAGCCATGCAACTTCAAAATCAAATACAAAAACAAAGTTAGCTATTTGGCAGTCAGTGGCGCCTTCGGGACCACGGCGTATCCAAATCGCGGTCAGTACATTGTATCTCTATACAAACTCCACCTCACAAACTTTCAACTCTCTTTTCAGAAACTTTTTAGGTATCTGAACTAGATACAAGGTCTCATTTTTGCTTACAAAAATGAGACCTTGCCACAAACCGTTCTCAAACTAGAGAACAAACCCACCTCACAATTGTTCTTTTTTCAAAGAACCAAAAAACAAAAATGCAAAAACAAAGATAGACAACTGGCTGCTAAATAGGTAACCTTGACAAGAAATGGATACACAACACATTCCGGTATTACGCGGCGAAGTTGTCCGCATCGCCAAGCCTCAAGCAGGTGAGACTTACATTGATCTCACCGCCGGGTTCGGCGGGCACGCGGCAGCTATACTCGCATCAATAGAGAGAGATGGCGAGGCTTGGCTTATCGATCAAGACAGTGATGCAATCGACGCACTTGAAACGCGGTTTAAGTCACACAACAATGTCCGCATTGTCCATGAAAACTTCGCACGCCTTGAGTGGCAAACCTTGCCCCCAGCCGATATCATACTGCTCGACGCAGGCGTTAGCTCAAAGCAGCTCGACAATCCACAGCGTGGCTTCTCATTTAAGCATGATGGACCGCTTGATATGCGCATGAACAACGCAGAGAGGGTGAGCGCATATCAGCTCGTCAACGAGCTGAGCGAAACTGAGCTTGCGGATATTATCTACCGCTATGGAGAGGAACGTCTCAGTCGTCGTATTGCTAAAGCGATTATCGCCGCACGATCTGAAGAAAAGATCAGCACAACCGCTAATCTTGTGGATATCATCCACACAGCTATCGGCAACGGTGGTAAGATTGATTCAGCTACCAAGACATTTCAAGCACTGCGTATCGCCGTCAATGACGAACTGCGCGCTCTTGAAACGGTCATACCCAAGGCAGCTAAGCACCTCAAACCAGGCGGACGACTGATCATCATCAGCTTCCACTCACTCGAAGACCGGATTGTAAAAGATGCCTTTCGTTCACTGACTACCGCCGAGAAAGATCCGATAACCGGCCACGACGTAAGCACCCCGTTATTCTATCTGGTTACCAAGAAGCCCATCACAGCTTCACCTGAAGAACTTGACACCAACCCACGTGCCCGAAGTGCAAAGCTTCGCGCCGTCGAAAAGCAAAAATTAACACAATAAAAATACAAAAAGGAGACAACATATGCCAGTACGAGTACGCAACCTTAACCCGCGAACCATCAAACTTTCAGTTCGCGTAGTTAAGTAATTTTTATACACGCCTGGTAGTGCTCTAAACTACCCAAAAACAAACACAAACATATCAAACATCAAAACAGAGGAGAGCATTCTATGCCATCAGTTGAATATCGCATGATGCGAAATCAAAACCTTACACGCGTCCAGACTGCCGTACAGGCCGGACCGATCACCGTAAGCTTTATGTTAATTGCTTTGATTGCATTGCTTTCACTGCTGTATCTTAATCAGGTCACTAAGGCCACTAGCCTTAATTATCGAGTTGCTAGCCTTGAGAGCAAGCGCAATGAACTTGCCACTCAGAAGGAACAGCTACGTATTGATGCCGCTCGTCTCGAGTCAATCGCCGCCGCTCGATCGAGTCAAGTTGCACAAGCCTACACACCAGTTCAAAATGTGAATTACGCCGCGCGCTAACTCCTTGAAGCTCGCCGCGCCCTTATACTATGGCGATTCGCACACACTCTCCTCGACAAGTCTTCGGACAATCCCACACCCGCGTCTATGTGATGGCCGTTATCCTGTGTTTGCCAGTGCTCATCATTCTCGCTCGCCTCGTACAAGTGCAAGTCATCTATACCAAGGACTATCAAGCCAAAGCCTATGCGCAGCAGTCGCGAAAGTTTGAAATACCAGCGACTCGGGGCGGCATTTATGTCAAGGATAATGATGGACTGTACCCGGTAGCCCTCAATGATCGTCAAAAATTTCTCTACGTTGATCCAAAGCTCATCTCAGACCCAGAAGAAGTAGCCGCTAAACTCTCACCGATCACCGGGCTAGATCAATCGCAGCTCACCGAACAACTAACCTACAAAGAGTCGCGCTACATCGAACTCAAACAACGGGTCAGCAAAGAGGAGGCTGAAAAAATATTAGAGCTTGAGCTCGCTGGCGTAATCTTGCAAGACCGTGACTACCGCTACTACACCGAAGGGTCGCTATTTAGTCACGTCCTCGGCTACGTCAACTCCGACGGAAAAGGTCAGTATGGCGTCGAGGACTACCTGAATAGCCGACTTTCGGGCAAGAGTGGTCAATTGCGCGCCATCACCGACCACCGCGGAATTCCCATCGCAACCCAAGAAAATATACTTACACCAGCACAGAACGGCGAAGGAGTAGTCTTAACACTTGATCGATATATACAGGGTGTCGCAGAGGTCGCCCTCAAAAGAGCCATCGCAGCGAATCGTGCACCGTCAGGAAGCGTGATTGTGATGGACCCATATTCAGGAGCAATTAAAGCCCTTGTCAATTATCCCGACTTTGACCCAAATAATTACAATAAAGTGACTGACTACTCTCAATTCATCAATAGCGCCATTACGAATCAGTTTGAACCCGGTTCTGGATTTAAAACTATCGTCATGGCCCTAGGTATCGAGACTGGCAAGATCCGCCCTGAGACTAGTTTTAATGACACCGGCAGTACGACAATCGGTGAATACACTATCTATAATGCCGAGAAGAAAAGTTACGGCACGGTTGATATGGGACTGGTCATCAAGAACTCAATCAACACTGGTATGGTATTCATACTACGCATGATGGGCGGGGACTCGAGCCGCATCACCAAAGCAGGCAAAGAGCTGTTTTATGATGGGATCCAGAAGTTTGGTTTCGGCAAGAGAACTGGTATCGAACTAGCCGGCGAGGCAACTGGACGCGTGAAGGACACAAGAGCGGCCGATATTGATTATGCAAATATGGCCTTTGGACAAGGAATCAGCGCGACAAGTATGCAGATGATATCCGCTGTGGCTACCATCGCCAACGGTGGGACGCTTGTCACGCCATACGTGGCCGAAAAGACCATCGATGACGAGAGCAAGCTCAGTGACATACCACATCAGCCACGTGCCGAGCGCGTAATTAGCAAGCAAACCGCCGATGACGTAGCTCAAATGATGGTCAAGGTAGTAGAGGGCGGATCGGGGTACCTGACGCGAATGCCTGGGTATAAAATCGCC
>JADZBC010000002.1 GCA_020852295.1 bacterium
AACGATCATTCAGCAGATAACCTTGGCGCAGGGCGATAGTGGAAAAATCATTGGATTGATAGCACTCGCAGCGGTTTCATTAGTACTGATATTCTTCTTAGTCATGATCAACGAAGGACAACGCAATATACCAGTCAGCTACGCCCGGCAGACCTCGAGCGGCGGCTATGGCGGTGTTGATACGCACCTACCGATACGGATTATTAGCGCCGGGGTGATTCCGATTATCTTTGCCTTGGCCTTTCTGTCAGTACCAGGGTTTGTCGGGCAGCTTTTTGCTTCAGCAAAGACAGCTTGGCTGGCGAGCTTCGCGCGCACCCTTGAGAGCACCTTCAACCCGAATGGGCTCATATACACCATAGTCTATTTTGTACTCGTTGTTGGCTTCACGTACTTCTATACGAGCATTATTTTCAAGCCAAAAGAGATCGCAGAAAATCTACAGAAACAGGGCGGTTTTATTCCGGGAATTCGACCCGGCAAGGAGACGGAGAGCTATCTGAAACGAATTATTAATCGGTTAACACTCCCCGGTGCGACTATCTTAGGGCTTATTGCGGTCTTGCCATTTGTACTGCAGCAGTTCTTCAAATCATCAACTGCCCTCAGTATTGGGGGGACCGGATTATTGATTGTTGTGGCAGTTGTGATTGAGACAATGAAGCAGGTCGAGAGTAAAGCTTTGATGGCAACTTATGAAAAGTATTAAAAACCCTTTACAACAGGAGTCACAACAGCTATAATAGCAAATTGTAACGTACACTTATGACGCAGCACACAAAGGAAGTAATTGAGATCGAAGGCGTGATAGTCGAAGCATTGCCCAATGCTATGTTTCGCGTTGAGCTCGACAATGGCCACACGATCCTCGCTCACATATCTGGTAAGATGCGCATGCATTACATCAAGATATTGCCAGGCGATCGTGTTACCGTCGAAATGACGCCATATGATTTGACCAAAGGTAGGATCACCTACCGACAAAGATAATAGGGGTTTAGTATGAAAGTCCGCGCAGGCGTAAAACCAATGTGTTCAAAATGTAAAGTAATCCGACGACGTGGGGTAGTGCGGGTGATTTGTGAAAACCCCAAGCACAAACAGAGGCAAGGCTAATGGCACGTATAGCAGGTAAAAACATTCCAAACGAAAAGCGAGTTGAGATCGGGCTGACTTATGTCTATGGCATTGGTCTCGTTACCGCTCAAAAGATCCTTCACGACCTCAAGATTGATCCAGACACACGGGTCAAAGACTTGGCTGAAGCAGACTTGGTAAAAATTCGTGAATACATCGACAAGAACTTCCAAGTTGAAGCTGATCTGGCTCGACAGGTGAGTTTGAACATTAAGCGCCTCAAAGAAATTAAAGCCTATCGTGGATTGCGACATATTGCTGGTCTTCCGTCACGCGGACAACACACCAAGAACAATGCTCGCACTAAGCGAGGTAAAAAAGTCACCATGGGCTCTGGCAAGAAGAAAGCAGCATCAAAGACTTAGGGGATTATAAAATATGGCAGCAACAACCAAAACACGACGAAAAAAGACGAAGCGCAACTTGCCAAAAGGCCAGGTGCACATTCAGTCAAGTTTTAATAACACGATCATATCCGTCACCGACGACAACGGCAACGTGGTTGCATGGGCAACTGCTGGACTGGCTGGATTTAAGGGCTCACGCAAGAGCACTCCATACGCCGCCCAGGTTGCTGCTGAGAAAGTCTTAACTCAAGCAAAAGAATTCGGCGTTGCTAAAGTTGATGTCATTATCAACGGTATCGGTTCTGGCCGTGAGTCAGCCATTCGCGCCCTGCAGGCGTCAGGTATCGCGATATCTAGTATTAAGGACGTCACAGGTGTGCCACATAATGGCTGCCGTCCACGGAAAGCGAGGAGAGTCTAATGGCACGTAATCTTACTCCAATTGCCAAAGTATCGCGTCGTGAAGGCGTCGCTCTGCATCCGAAGGCGGTCAAGGCCCTGACACGCAAGCCGTATGCTCCAGGATCACATGGCCAGGCGCGACGTCCAAAGCCAGGTGACTTCGCTACCCGATTGCGCGAAAAGCAAAAAGTGAAGCGCATGTATGGCATGCTTGAGAAACAATTCCGTCGTTACGTCCACGAAGCTGAGCGTATGACCGGTGTAAGTGGTGAGAATCTCGTACAGCTACTCGAGCGCCGACTTGACAATGCTGTGTATCGGGCTGGACTAGCTCCTTCACGACAGTCTGCACGTCAACTTGTGACTCATGCACACATCCAGCTCAATGGCAAAAAGGTAGATATTCCATCGATCATTCTTAAGCCAGGCGACGAGATTACCGTCCGACCGAGCAGCCAGAAGAATGCCTACTTTGTGAAGTGGCAATCCGACACCAATACCGGATCACTCTCAAGCCCAAGTTGGCTCAGTTTGGACGCGAAGAAGCTAACCATCAAGGTGACCAGTTTACCGCTTCGCGAAGACGTAACCGAAGAGATTGCCGAACAATTAATTATTGAATTTTATTCACGCTAAAATAAGGAGTCATCACGTGCTATACGACATCAATCTACCAGAATTAAAAGAAGTAAAGACTGAGGGTAACACTACAGTTTTTGCCGTTGAGCCGCTGTTTCCTGGCTACGGCATGACCTTGGGTAACTCGATGCGTCGTGTGCTGCTTTCAAGCTTGGCTGGCGCTGCCGTCACTGCCGTCAAGATCGAGGGCGTGAGCCATGAATTCTCTACAATTAAGGGTGTGCAAGAGGACGTGATTGAGATTATCCTCAACCTCAAGCAACTTCGCTTGAAGTACCATGAAAATGATGTCATCTACCTGTCTTTGAGCAAGACCGGCACTGGTGAAGTCAAGGCGAGCGATATCAAAGCTCCATCCAGCGTAGAAATTGCCAATCCTGACCTCGTTATCGCCCACATTGATGGCGCCAAGGCCAAACTCGAGATGGAGATTCGCGTTGAGCAGGGTCGTGGGTATGTTCCAGTCGAGAACCGCAGCGGCGAGAAATTGCCGGTCGGCATGATCGCAGTTGATGCCATCTACACACCAATCAAGCGAGTTCGCTACAGTGTAGAAAACACTCGTGTCGGACAGATGACCAACCTAGACCGTCTCATTTTAGAAATTGAGACTGATGGTACCATCACGCCAAAAGAAGCTGTCATGCAGTCGGCCGAGATACTCGTTGGCCACTTCCAGGTATTGGCTGGTCACGATGTAGTAAGTGTGGGCACCGAAGGGGTTGTGACCGCAGAAGCTCGGAACGAAGCCAACGCTGCCGGCATTATGATCGATGAAGTAAACCTCAGCCAGCGTACTACCAACGCACTACTCAACAATGACATCAAGACCATCAAAGAGCTTACCCAGCTGACTCGTGCCGAACTCAAAGAATTGAAGGGCTTCGGTCAGAAGGCACAGGATGAAGTAATCGAAAAACTAACGGAGCTAGGTCTCAGCCTAAGCGAGGAATAAGATGCACCGCCACGTATACAAAGACACGAAGTTATCTCTCAAGGCCGGTCCACGCCGTGCTTTGGTTCGTGGTTTGATTGACTCGCTCATTCTCTATGAACGTATTGAGACAACTCACACACGCGCCAAGGCTATCGTGCCACAGTTTGAACGCCTTGTAACCAAAGCTAAGAAGGGTGACCTTCACAATGCCCGTGCCGTGATGAGTGAAGTCATTAGCCCAGTGGCCGGTGAAAAACTGCTCAAGGAACTAGCAAAAGGTTTCGCTGACCGTAATGGTGGCTACACCCGAATCATCAAGACTGGTAACCGTCGCGGCGACAATGCCCCAATGGCAGTAGTCGAGCTGGTTTTGCCAGACAACTTTGAAGTGAAGACCGACGAAAAGCCAGCTGCCGCCGAGAATAAAGCAGAACCAGCCAAAGCAGAGAAAAAAGCGGCTACTAAAGCAGGAGCAAAAGCATGAAAAATCAGAAAACCTTCAGCCTAAAGCCTGCCGACGTACAAAGTGATTGGTTTGTGGTTGACGCCGATGGTATGACACTCGGCCGACTCGCTACTCAGGTCGCCACAAAGCTGACCGGCAAAGATAAGCCAACCTATACTCCGCACGTGTTGTGTGGCGACAAAGTAGTCGTTATCAACGCTGCTAAAGTGAAAGTAACTGGCAACAAGCTAACCGATAAGATGTATTACCGTCACAGCGGCTACCCAGGTGGCATTAAGTCAATCAATCTGGCCGATCAGCTTCAGAAAGATGCCCGTAAAGTTATCATTGATGCTGTACGTGGCATGCTTCCAAAGAACAAGTTGACTGCACCAATGTTGAAGAACCTGAAGGTGTACGTCGGGACCGACCACAATCACAGTGCGCAGCAGCCAAAACCATTAACCTTGAGTGAGAAATAGTCATGGCAACCGAAAAAACAACCAAGAAGCATTACTACTACGGGCTCGGCCGTCGCAAGACCGCCGTGGCGACAGTTCACCTACAAAAAGGTGATGGGGCTATCCTGATCAATGGCAAAGATGCTGGTGAGTATTTCAATAACCAGGTTTTGCTCGAAGCCATTAAGCAGCCTTTGGTACTGACTGGCCAGAACGGCAAGATGGATATCATCGCCCGCGTTAGCGGTGGCGGTAAGCGCGGTCAGGTTGATGCAGTTATCCTCAGTGTTTCACGCGCGCTCAACGAGCTGAGTGAAGACTTCCATACCACTCTCAAGAAATCAGGCATGCTCACTCGAGATCCACGTGAGAAAGAGCGAAAGAAATACGGACTCAAGAAGGCTCGTAAAGCGCCACAGTTTAGCAAGCGTTAATCGACAACTATTCAAAAAAGACTCCATGCGGCGAGTCTTTTTTGTTGTCTACTGATAAGCTTTAGCACTATAATGTACTGAGATGTCTCCTAACTCAAAACAGCTCAGAGGTCTCATTTTTATGGTTGTGCTTTTGGTTATATTTGGCACAGTTAGTTTGAGTTTGGTAGAGCGGATTTCGTTCGGGGATAGTTTGTATCGCACGATATACATATTGTTGTCCCATCACGATAACTTCCACATGGACTCTGCGTGGAGTCATTTGATAATCATTGGCCTGATAACGGGTAGCTTACTGTTGATCGCCTATTTACTGACCTGGCTTGCGGAGTATATGATAGGTCTAGGTGACGGACTCAAACGAAGGCAAATGAAGGCGCGAATACACAAAATCAAAGACCACTATATCGTATGTGGCCTTGGGCGGGTTGGCTCTCAGGTAATGGATGAGCTTGCAGCCGAGGGCGTTGAGTTCGTTGGTATGGACCGCGATGAAGAGCGCGTAAAAGAAGCGGTTGCCAAGGGCTATACGGCATTTGTGGCGGATAGCACCGGCGAAGATGCCCTGCACCAGGCCAAGATCGATCGGGCGAAGGGTGTAGTGGCGAGTCTTGGCGATGATTCGAGTAATTTGTTTGTTACACTGGCTGCACGTCAGCTTAATCCGGCTATTTTCATAGTGGCACGCGCGAATCGTGAAGAAAACAAGCAGCGCTTACAGCGAGCCGGGGCCGACCGTATCGCGATGCCATATCAAATAGGCGGGTATCACATGGCAACCATGATGATACGACCAAACGTCGTAGACTTTCTTGAGATACTCAGCACCAACAACAACTCCGAGCTTCAAGTCGAAGAACTCATTGTGAATCGCGACTCGCAATTAGTTGGCGAGAAACTATCGACTCTTTCCCGCGAAAAAATCGGTGCAACTGTCTTGGCAATCAACGGTAGTGACGGTACAAGCAAGGTTAACCCGACGGGCAATGAGGTGATTTACGCCGGTGACAAACTAATCCTGATGGGCACGCGAGCACAGCTGGACAGTGTCAGTGGAAGGCGCTAATGGTGCGCCATGACGCGCTAGATCAGGCTTTTGGAGGGGGAGACCAGAAGCCAGTTTTTTTACTCAAGTCTGGATTATTTACCATTCCGGTGATTGCTGAAACGGACGATTACCTCGTTGTCGATAAACCGGCCGGGCTCGTAGTCTATCAACCACACTCAGCTCATGGTCCGAGCTTAGTTGAGGCAGCTCGATCATATATTGACATCGAGGACGGCGAACGTGCCGGAGTAGTGCACCGACTCGACAAGGAAACATCCGGCATCATGCTGCTGGCGCGTACTGAAGCATCGCAGCGCTACCTCTCTAAACTCTTTAAGGATCGCACGATTGAGAAACACTATCTCGCGCTTGTCCAAGGGTGCCTCAAGCAGCCTCAGGCTCGACTTGAATTGCCGATCAAGCGTTCGCTCAGGCGTCCTACGACGATGATGATACATCCGTCTGGGCGTACAGCAATATCGGAGTATAGCGTGCTTGGTGAATACGCTGGCAACAGTCTGGTGGATGTGCGCATACTAACCGGGCGAACACACCAAATACGTGTACAGCTTGCCTATATCGGCCATCCAGTCGTTGGCGACACAGTGTATGGCAATGCGCGTCGCCCAGCCGGGCTATCTCAGCAGTTCCTGCATGCCTCTCGTCTTAGTTTTACTGATCGAGTTGGTCATGAGGTGCAGTACCAGTCTTCTTTGCCGCAACCACTGCAAACATATCTGGAGCAACAAGCATGAGTTATCTATTGCATCCGGTAACGAGACAGAAGGTTGACGGCATCGGTCTTGATTCGGCACACGGATTTTTGTTCGCGGGCCCAAGCTATCTCTACAAGGACCGTGCTGCCGAAGATGTTGCGGTGCGTCTCGTTGGTGCAGAGTCAGTCGAGGCATCGCCAAATATCACGATCGTGACACCCGAGGAAAAGAGTAAAATCAAGATTGAGGTGATAAAAAAGCTTCGCGATAGCTTGGCGCTCACTGCCTATGACGCCACCCATCCGCGTGTCGTTATCATAAAGTCGGCCGAACAACTTACCGCTGAGGCCGCCAATGCACTTCTCAAGACACTCGAGGAGCCAGGAGACAAAGTCATATTCATACTGGTGACCAATCGTTTAAGCATGATCCCGGCGACCGTTCGTTCGAGATTGCAGTTGGTTAGCTTTATTCGGCCAAATAGGGACCAGCTGGCTGAGTATCTCCGTGAGCAGTCAAGTGACTCCTTTGATATTGATCAGATTTGGCGATCAAGTGCTGGTTTGCCCCGACTGGCTGTACAGCTGTTGACTGAGCTCGATGGTGAACTTGGTGGTGCCGATGAGCTCGCTCGCCAGTATATTGATGCGGATCTCATTCGTCGCTTCTCGATCTCAATGGACGTCGCGAAACAGGGGATTCATCGGCAGTTTTTGGTAGCGCTCGAGCGTCTAGTCGCCGGCAATATTGCTGCTCAGGGCTGGGCTCGCATCGGCGAGCACGTGATTCGAGCTCAGCAATATATCGAAACAAACATAGCGCCGCGTTTGGTGCTTGAGCATTTAAGCCTGGAGCTCGAAGTATGATCTTTGAGGTACTCACCGTATTTGGACTGGGGCTGCTGAGTTTTTTTGTGACCAGACGGGGTGATGATCTGTTAGTACTGACCGAGGCCGCCCACGGCGAAGCTGCGACACATCATGATCGTCTTGAAAAGTTAACCCATATTGCGGACCGCTTCTATCGCGAGAAGCGCTATTTGCCAGCTGAAAAGGCCTATATGCGGGTTCTCAAACTTGATCATAAGAATATTGTTGCCTATAACCGACTTGGTTTCATCTACTCGCATTTTGCCAACTTCGATGACGCGATTGAGTGTTTTGAGATTGTCGTTAAGGCGCACCCAAGTGCTATTGCGCACCAGAATCTTGCTATGGCGTATTTCAAAAAGCAAGACTATGCGATGGCGGCAGTGGAGCTCAAAAAAGCTGCCGAAACGGAGCCCTCAACTGCACGGTACTTGAGTTTGGCACGTGTCTACCGTATGCTTCGCCAATCACATAATCAGCTAGCAGCTCTGCAGAAAGCGGCGGATTTTGATCCGGATAATGTTGAGATCCTTAATCTGCTCGCCGAAGCGCTCATGCAGATGAAGGATACCGACGGTGCGAAGCGAATCTATGGTCGCATCGTCAAGCTCGATCCAAAAAACCAGCGAGCTCGCGTTATGAGTAACTCGCACTAAACTCTAGAAATCGGGCCGTCAAAATGCTATACTTTGACGGTATTTAAGCCCGTTTGGGTTGTGCCCGTGTAGCTCAATTGGCAGAGCAACGGTTTTGTAAACCGTAGGTTGGGGGTTCGATTCCTCTCGCGGGCTCCATTGAAAACTTGCCGGCTTAGCGAAGTGGCCAAACGCATCTGACTGTAAATCAGACGACTTATGTCTTCGGAGGTTCGAATCCTTCAGCCGGCACCATTTATTTTTGAAATCATTTATGCCCAGATAGCTCAGGGGTAGAGCACTTCCATGGTAAGGAAGGGGTCGGGGGTTCAAATCCCCCTCTGGGCTCCAGAAAGGCAACATGGCAAAAACTGAGCTCACGGTAGCGAAAGACAAAAAAGCCCTCGGCGTCGCGGGTGGTATCGCAGAGTACTATAAAGCTGACCCAGCCTGGGTGCGGATCGTTGCCGTCGTTTTTATCGTAGCGACCGGCGTTATACCGGGCTTGTTGATATATTTCCTCCTGGGCAAGACCGTCATGCAGCCCGAGAAAAAGAAAAAATAGTTACTCCGCGGTATACTGTAGTAGCGGAGGGGTGTAGCTCAGATGGCTAGAGCGTCGGTCTCCAAAACCGAAGGCCGCGGGTTCGATTCCTGCCACCCCTGCCAGTAGATAAAATCCAGTCTGTCGGATTATTGTTTAATATCTAACAACTGTTCAAGCATTAATCATTAGCTTAGTGGGTTAAGTAATTACTTCAATATTCAATACCGGATCAGCAGATA
>JADZBC010000003.1 GCA_020852295.1 bacterium
CGGCGACTCACATACACGTTGTCGACAACTTTGATCCCCTGCGCAAGCGGTACGATTTCCTGCCGGAGAAGTTCGAGGAGTTTGTCGGTCGGCCAATTTGCCTGATACCTGATCCATTTGATTGCCATGAAACCTACGCAGAGCATTTCTATAAAGAGTTTGAAAAAAGCGCTCAGCAAATGGGGATCTTTCCTGATCAGGTCATTCGTGGCTACGAGGACCTCTATCGGGCAGGCAAAATGACCGAAGTGATTGAGCAAGTTCTCACGAATGTCGAGGCGATTCGACAGGTTTTTGAGCAGCAATCCAACCGTAAGCTTGAGGCCGACTGGACGCCGGTCATGGTACTTGATGAGCAAGATCATTTCAGCAATGCTCGATTATCAAGCTGGGATAAGACTACTCAGACCATTGAAGGTATCGACTACACGGCTGGCCGGGCCAAGCTCAATTGGCGGCTCGATTGGCCGGCCCGTTGGTCGGTGCTCGGCGTTATGGTTGAGCCATTTAGTCACCAAGAGCACGGCGCAGCCGGCGGAAGCTATGACACCGGTGTGGCGTTCTCCAAAAAAGTATTTGCCAATGAACCACCAATCCCTGGCGTGCAATACGGCAATATTCATCTTATTGGCGACAACAAGAAAATGAGCTCGAGTAAGGGCAACCTCATCACTCCCCAGCAAGCACTAAGCATTATGCCACCGGAAGTTTTGCGCTACTTTGTAGTGAAGAGTCGTCCGGATCGCACACTTTACTTTGATCCTGGTCTCGGTATATTCAACCTTATTAATGAATTCGCTGATGTTGAGCAGGCAGTTGCGGCCGACCAGCCGGCAGATTTTGCTGAGGCGTACAACTTTGCTGTTGCAGCTATCGCAGATAAGCATATGACTGCTGCGGTCTCTACTATACCGATGGCACATCTCGTGACCTCATACCAATCAGCGCAGGGTGAAGCAGATACAGCGCTTGAGATATTGCGGCGCACAGGTTATCTCGATCAAGTTAAAAATCAGCATGACATTATCGTGCGGCAATTTGAGTATATTCGTCAGTGGCTCGACAATTATGCGCCAGAAAACATCAAGTTTGCTGTGCTCAAAAAGCTACCAGCTTTAGAGCTAGAGAGTGCAGTTGATGAGTTTCTCGCCAAGCTGGCTGAAAGACTAGAGCAAGGAGACTTTGCCGGCCAGACGATTCACGACGCTGTTTATGAGACGGCGGTCGCCCAGGAGCTCAAACCAGCTCAAGCCTTCAAGGCGCTCTATCAGCTGTTCATTGGTCGTGACTCTGGTCCAAAGATCGGCTACTTTCTATCGAGTCTTGATCGTGATTTTGTACTAGCTCGCCTCCGTCGTGAGGCATAGAGTATAATAGAAGTATGTTAGACATTAAGTTATTGAGAGAACAGCCTGATGTGGTGCGTGACAGTATCCGCAAGCGCGGGATTTCTCTCGATGTTGATGATTTACTGCGCCTTGATGAGCAACGACTTGAGCTTATGAAAAGCTCCGAGGCGCTTCGGGCGCAACTAAAGATCGATGGTAAGCCAAGCCCTGAGCAGCTTCAGCAGCTTCAGGCGCTGCGGGCTGATTTTGATCGTGAGAGCGAGAAACTAAAGCAGGTCGAGCAGCAGTTTAACGACCTGATGATGCAGTTGCCAAATGTATTGGCAGACGACACCCCGATTGGCGGTGAAGAAGCAAATCGGATTGACCGTACTGTTGGTGAGCCGACAAAGTTCTCATTTGAACCAAAGGATCATATGCAATTGAGTGAGATTCATGACCTGGTAAATTTTGAGGCTGGTGCAAAAGTGGCGGGTAATAAGTTTTACTTCTTGCGACCAAAGGCAGTTCGCCTCTGGCAGGCCATCGAGCAACTGGCGCAAGATATGGCCGAGCAGGCAGGACACCAGACCATGTTGGTGCCAGAACTGGTCAATGAAAAAGTGGCAGTTGGCACTGGGTATTTGCCGAAGGGTGAAGAAGCTGATAATTATCATGATCGCGAGCAGGGTTTAGTTTTGATCGCTACATCGGAATTGCCGCTGACAGCCTATCATATGGACGAGATTATCGATGTCGCATCACCGGTGCGCTATGGCGGGCTCTCGACCTGCTATCGTCTTGAGGGGAGCGCCTATGGCAAGTTTGCCAAAGGGCTCTATCGCGTGCATCAGTTTGAAAAACTGGAGATGTATTCATTTACTACAGCTGAAGAGAGCGATGCCGAACTTCAGCGCATACTCTCAACCGAAGAAAAAATTGTCCAGTCACTGGAGATCCCATATCACGTTAGTCGTACGGCTAGTGGCGACATGAGCGCACCCGCTTATGAGAAATACGATCTTGAGTATTACTCGCCGGTTGATCAAAGCTATCGTGAGCTTACGAGTTGCAGTAACTGCACTGATTTTCAGTCGCGGCGGCTCAATATTCGTTATCGCGACAAGGATGGTCGTTTGCGGCATGTGCACACACTCAACGGCACCGCCGTCAATTCAACTCGCACCTTAATTGCCCTGTTGGAAAACCATCAAACAAAAGATGGTGAAGTAAAAATACCACAAGCCCTACAAGAGTATTATGGAAAGGAGACACTATGATATCAATTCAACTCAGCGCCCGCGCCTACGAAATCGATGACGAACTACGCAAATACGTCGAGAAAAAGCTCGGACGACTCGATCGCTACCTACCACGTACTCATAAGGCAACTGGCATGTCGGTAGAAGTCTTTCGCGACCCATCCGGCAAAGAGGACAACCGCTACCGAGTAGCAGCGAAAATCAGCGTTCCAGGTAATGATATCATTGCCGAGACAGCCACGATGAATCCGCACTCGGCGGTCGATATTGTCGAGGAGAAGCTACTGATTCAGATCCGTAAGTACAAAGAAAAACACGGAATCAAGCGTTTTCGCGTCAAGGAGCTGCTCAAGGGCGGCGAAGCCGAGACCGAATA
This sequence comes from bacterium, assembly GCA_020852295.1. Lineage (GTDB taxonomy): Bacteria > Patescibacteriota > Saccharimonadia > CAILAD01 > JADZBC01 > JADZBC01. Next base: position 2,967 of record JADZBC010000003.1, read on the forward strand.
GTCGCGCTTCAATCATATTTTCAGGTATAATGGGAAAGTTAAAGAGTTTGCCTAGTGCCATTGTTACGTAAAATTTTTGGCGATCCAAATGCTCGTGAGATTAAGAAAGCTCGCGCGGTTGTGGAGCGTATTAATGCCCGAGAAGCTGAGATAAAAAAACTCAGCAATACAAAGCTAAAGGCCAAGACGACTGAACTCAAAGCGGAGCTTGAGAAGGGCAAGTCGCTCGATGATATACTGCCCGAGGCTTTTGCGGTTGTCCGCGAAGCATCTGCTCGAGTTATTGGCCAGCGACACTTTGATGTTCAGCTGATTGGTGGCATCGTTTTGCACGAAGGCAAGATTGCCGAGATGCGCACTGGTGAAGGTAAAACACTGGTGGCCACACTCCCAATCTATCTCAATGCTCTGTCTGGTAAGGGTGTACACCTGGTAACGGTCAACGAGTACCTTGCTCGTATCGGTGCTGGTTGGATGGGTCAAATCTACCACTTTCTCGGTCTTTCAGTTGGCGTGATCGTGCACGATGCAGCCCTGGTCTACGATCCGGACTATACTGATGAAGCTCATAGTGATGAGCGATTGCGCCATTTTCGTCCGGTTAGTCGAGCTGAAGCCTATGCTGCCGACATCACCTATGGCACTAACAATGAGTTTGGTTTTGATTACCTGCGTGACAACATGGTTCAAGATCGCTCTCAGATGGTGCAACGTGAGCTTAATTTTGCGATTGTCGACGAGGTTGACTCGATCTTGATTGACGAAGCGCGTACCCCGCTCATCATCAGTGCACCAGCGGCAAAATCAACTGATCGTTATTACACCTTTGCCCGGATTGCTAAAAACCTAAAGGCTGAAGAAGATTTTACGGTCGATGAAAAGCAGAAGGCCGTGAGTCTAACCGAGGCTGGAATCACCAGAATCGAAAAAGCAACCGGGGTTGAGAATATTGACGAAGCGGGTCGTATTGAGGATGTGCACCATGTTGAGCAGGCCCTAAAGGCCCACGCCCTGTTTGAGCGTGATCGTGATTATGTCGTGACCTCTGATGGCGAGATCGTGATCGTTGATGAGTTTACTGGCCGCCTCTTGCCTGGTCGCCGTTACAGTGAGGGTCTGCATCAGGCGATCGAAGCCAAAGAAGGTGTGCCGATTCAGCAGGAGAGTATGACACTCGCCACCATTACGTTCCAAAATCTGTTTCGACTTTACGACAAGCTGGCTGGTATGACCGGTACGGCGGCTACCGAGGCGGAAGAGTTTAGTAAGATCTACAAACTAGAAGTAACGACCATCCCGACGCACCGTCCAATGGTTCGCGAGGACCTCAAAGATCGTATTTATAAGACAGAGCAGGCAAAATTTGAGGCGGTTGTTGCTGAGGTTGAACATCGACATAAGGTTGGTCAGCCGATTCTACTTGGCACCGTTAGTATCGAAAAGAATGAAAAATTGAGCAACATGCTGCAAAAGGCCGGCGTAAAGCACCAGGTGTTAAACGCCAAGAATAATGAGCAAGAGGCCGAGATTATTGCCAAGGCCGGCGAGCGCGGTGCCGTGACTTTGGCGACCAACATCGCTGGTCGTGGTACCGACATTGTGCTCGGTGAAGGTGTTGATAAGCTCGGTGGTTTGCACGTGTTGGGTACCGAACGTCACGAATCGCGTCGCATTGACAACCAGCTACGTGGTCGTGCTGGACGTCAGGGAGATCGAGGTTCAAGTCAGTTCTTCGTGAGTCTCGAAGATGATCTCATGCGCATCTTTGGATCCGAACGTATTGCCTCAGTCATGAGTAGTCTTGGTTTGCCGGATGATACACCGATTGAAAATAGTATGATTACCCGATCACTTGAAACGGCCCAGAAGAAGGTTGAGGGGCACAACTTTGATATTCGTAAGCATCTCGTGGAATACGATGACGTGATGAACTCGCATCGCGAGATCATCTACAAACGACGTCGTAATGTGCTTGACAATTCTGCGCTACGACCAGAGATCATGGATATGATTCGAGCGGAGTTTAAGGCTATCGTTGAAGCTGGTGTCGATCAAAAAACACAGCACCTCGATCTTGGTAAGGTCGCTAGCGATGTTGAAAATATCCTAATGCTGCCGAAGAGCTGGGCGGATAAGCTTGAGTCCCGATTGCCCGAGCACATCGTCGATGACCTGATGAAGCGTGCTGAAGAACTGTACGCTGATCGCGAGAAAAACTTCGGAGAAGATAATGTACGCATCATGGAGCGGTTGGTCTGCCTTAAGGTGATTGATAGTGCCTGGCTCGAGCACTTAGAGTCGATGAACAATCTGCGAGAAGGCATTGGTCTTCGAGGCTATGCTCAGCGCGATCCACTTGTTGAGTACAAACAGGAGGCTTACCGTATCTTCCAGCGCCTTATTCGCCGAATCGATAGCGAGATAGCTGGCACCATTTTCAAGGTTGCGATTGTAGCCGAAGAAAACCCTGCGCCGATTACAACCGAAATCACTGAAGGCGCCAAGCTGGCCACATCTGGCGGCGATACAACATCGGCAAGTGGTAGTCGAGCTGCCCGTCGCGCACAAACTCGTAGTAAAATAAAACAGAAGTCTGGAAATAATGCTAAGAAGAAAAGGAAGAAGCGTCGATGAAAAAGAATGCCTCGTTGATCGTACTCGTACTACTTGTACTTGTTGGTATTTTTGCAGCTATCATGATATTGCGTAGCGGCGAACTAAACCCTGAAAAAGCTAAAGAAGGAGAATTGCCCGTGAATACCCCGACCGAAAAGGTAACAATCGAAGATATTAAAGTCGGTGATGGTACTGAAGCGAAAAGCGGCAACAGCGTCACCGTTAACTACACCGGTACGCTGACTGACGGGACGAAATTTGACAGCAGTTTGGACCGTAATCAGCCATTTACTTTTGTACTCGGAGACGGCGAAGTGATCGCCGGCTGGGACCAGGGTGTGGCCGGAATGAAGGTCGGCGGGAAGCGAAAGCTCACCATTCCGCCAAGTCTTGGTTATGGTGACCGAGCTACCGGCAAGATTCCAGCCAACTCGACATTGATCTTTGAGATTGATTTACTCGAGGTAAAATGAACGTTGCGATCGTCGGCTATGGTGTTGAGGGGCACAGTTCGTACGAGTACTGGACCAAACTTGGTCATGTAGTCACGATCCACGACGCAAAGCCAGACTTAGAGCTGCCAGCCGGTGCAAAATCGGTACTCGGTGAGCACTATCTGGAGGGCTTAGATCGCTACGATCTTATCGTTCGTACGCCTGGCTTGATGCCTTATCGCATCGAGACGAAAGCACCGATCACGACGGCAACGCGCGAGTTTTTCGATCATTGTCCGGCGCCGATCATTGGCGTGACGGGCACCAAAGGCAAGGGGACGACAGTTAGTTTTATTGAGTCAATCTTGCGTGAAGCAGGACAAACCGTCTGGCTGGGTGGCAACATCGGCACGCCAATGCTCGATTTTCTGCCAAAGGTGAAGCCAGCAGACGTGGTGGTGCTGGAGCTTTCTAGTTTTCAGTTGATCGATCTACATAAAAGCCCGCATGTGGCGGTGCATCTGATGATGGTCGAGGACCACCTAGATACACATCGAGACTTTGCCGAGTACCAGGCAGCAAAGGCCAATATCTTTAGCCATCAGAAGCCGGAAGACGTGGCGGTATTTGTGGCCACCAACACCTATGCTGCGCAGAATGTTGAACTAAGCCCGGCCGGTACACGCCGTAGTGTCAGTATCGTGCCGTCGGTCTCGGCTGATTGTTATGTTCGCGATAATGACATCTATTTTGCTAATCAGAAGATTATGTCCGCGCGCGAAGTGCATTTGCTCGGTCGATTTAATCTGGAAAATGTCTGTGCGGCTATCGCGGCGGTCTGGGATTATGTCTCGGATCCAGCGGTCATTAGCCGAGGCATATCCGCTTTTCGTGGTTTGCCGCATCGTATGGAGTTGGTTGCGGCAGTCAATGGGGTACAGTTCGTTGATGATGCGATCGCGGTCAACCCTGAGGCATCGCTCGCCGCCATCGGTAGTTTTACTGATCCGGTCATCGCCATACTCGGCGGCAAAGACAAAAAGATGTCGTACGAAGCCTATTGTCGCGACCTGGCAAAAATTAAGCCGAAGCAAGTCATCGTGATGGGGGAGATTGCTGATACCCTGGCAACAGGTTTGCGCAAACATGGCTATAAGCACGTTGTGCACGTGACTGACATGCACGAGGCCGTTGTGTATGCCGCTCGCCAGGCTAAATCGGGTGATGTGGTGCTGCTCGCGCCAGGCACCTCGAGTTTTGATATGTATAAAGATTTTGCGGCCAAAGGCCGAGAGTTTCAGGATGCAGTGCAGGCTCTGCGAGGTAAGCAATGAAACCACGAGCAAAACTATTTAGCTTCGAGTCATATCATCTCAATAAAGAATCAAAGCAGCTCGAGCTCAACTACTCGGTTGATAAAACCTATCACTTCACCGAGCGGTGGGGTTTTGATTTTGAGTGGGTGGATGAACTACATCACGAGGCTTTGGATCGAGCACTCTTTATGCTCCATATTTTGGCCGGTGTTTCATACTACAAAGCACACTTAGCCGCCGAGATCGAAGTGCTCTCGGGTGAACTAGACGCAAAAAGTGCCGAGCTGTTTGCTGATCTGTATCAAAAGGGCTTGGGCCAGTTTTTCTATACTAATCAACTTGATCCATTTACCCCGATCCCGTTTCGCGCAAACAGCACTACAGCCAAGCCGGCCGTTGCGGTTTCTGGGCTTGATGGGGTGCTGCTGCCAATCGGTGGTGGCAAAGACTCGCTGGTGAGCGCCGAGGCACTCCTCGGCAGCGGTGAGGCCTTCACGAGCTGGGTTATCAACCACTCGACCCGGTTTTATGGCATGCTCCATCAGTTTGGGATGCCGCACATCGGCGTCAGCCGTAAGGTGGATCCGCGCATCACCGAGCACAACACGGCAGGTGCTTATAATGGCCATGTGCCGATTACCGCGATTGTGCTGGCGGCCGCCATCGTGAGTGCGATCTTGGCTGGTAAGAAGACGGTGTTGTTTTCTAACGAATCGTCAACCGACGAGGGCAATGTTGAGTATCGTGGCGCCCAGATCAATCACCAGTACTCGAAGAGTTTAGTCGTCGAGCGACAACTGGCTGACTACATCAAGAATTACATAAGTCCAGATCTTGAGTATTTCTCACTCTTGCGGCCGCTGACCGAGCTCGCAATTGGGCAGAAGCTTAGCCGAGTCTTTGATAAATACCGCGATGTGTTTTCGTCATGCAACCAAAACTATCTTCTCGGTGGCACGGACCAGCTTTACTGGTGCGGTCGATGTAGTAAGTGTGCTTTTGTTTTTCTGATCCTATCGCCATTTGTACCAAAGTCGAAACTCGAAGCCCTATTTGCTGGGCAGAATTTATTTACAACCCCAGAGCTACACGATACGTTTGAGGAACTATTAGGCATCAAGGGCTTTAAGCCCTTTGAGTGTGTTGGCGAGATTGCCGAAAACCGCTATGCCGCGCGCCTGGCCTACGAGACAGGGGACTATCCTGAGCTTGAGGGCTATGGTGTCGCCGACGCACAGGAATACGATTGGCAGAGCTTACGGCCACACCGACTGAGTGACAAATGGCTCAAAGTCATCAGCAAAAGTGCTTGACAAAATGCCCTTAGTATAGTATTATTTGGCACTAGCAACTGTGTGAGCACAGTGGCATGTGTAACTTGACAGGTTATTTGGTCAAAAGACACATCGTTTGCAGGAGGGTGCGAGCAATGGGCGGTTTAGATTATCTATAGAATTGAACTACCCAAAGCCGGCATGCGCCTGCTTTTTTTGTGTCTAAAAAACAAAACCATTCCTTGTGTCTGCACATCGGACGTAGGAATCTGCAAGCCAATCATCTGCCGCCCAGGTGAGACGCTTGCAGGCTCCTGCGTTCCGATAACGCAGGCGCCGACCGTTAGGTCGCGAACCCACCCTGGTGGGCGCGTGCCCACAACGGAAGGAGCTGCAATGACCACCCCCATGCGAAGCACTCGCCGCTGGTACCCGCGCCACTTCTGGCTCGGGATCGCCATCGGCAGCTTCATCGCCATCCCCGTCACCATCGGCGTCCAGCTGGCCTGGACGTGGGTGAAGGAGCACCCCGTGGTGCTGCTGACCCCCTGGTTGCCGATCGCGCTCGTGTTCCTGGGCCTCTGGCTCTGGGCGCGACGCCGGCCGGCCGCCAGCGACTACAAGGCGGAGAACGCCATCGCCGGCGCCATCATCGCCATCGTCCTCGGCCCCTGGGTCGTCACGCTGGTGCTGATGTTCGGTGGCTTCCTCCTGGAGCACTGGCTCTGGTCCTGGGCGATCACGGCGACCATCGTCGCCATCACCCAGACCATCCGGCTCATCGTTGGGAGACGACGCCCCTGATCTGGGGTGGGACATGCAGTACGGGCTCGGCGCTTCGGCGCCGGGCCCAAGTCCCAAATATTTTCATGCTCATGCTTTTGTGGTACTGCTCAGGTGTTACCATAGAAGCATGGGGAAAGTCTCCCCAGCCGACGAGACCCGGGAGGGACCTCATGATAACAAGGATGCGAGTGATCGCAATCCTGGCCGTGCTGGCCGCCGCCCTCGCGGGCTGCGGCAAGCTGCCGGACTTGACCGCCAAGGACAAGCCGGAGAGCACGACCACCACGACGACGGTACCGCGAGAGCGGACCGGTGGCACGGTGGGTACAACCACTTCCACCGCATCGTCGTCGACGACCACCTCCAGTTCCACGACCACCACGGTCGTGGATGAAGCACCAACCGCGACCGCCCCAGCGGATCAAGGTGGTGCTGGCACCAGCGATGGTGTCGGTGGTGGCAGTCCGCAGGGCGGATCGTCCTGTACCACCAACTGTACGAGCGGCGGCTCCGGTTCGTCCGGAGGAGGCTCGAGTGGTGGTGATTCTTGGGATGGCGTAGCCAACTGCGCCTTCCCGCCTCGTTGCACCGACGACCCCGTTCGGGGTGGTCAGTCCGGTTCGTCCGGACGAGCCCCCGGTGGGGGCGGTGTGGTGATCGGCGGCGAGTAACTGGGGCGCTCGCTGCCAAGAATCCGGAAGCGCAGGCTTCGTGCGCGGTTCCGCCGCCCCGTAGCACGTCGCTGCGAATCCGGACCCCGGAGGGGTGGAGAGGGACGCGCGCTTCCCGCCAGCGCCGCCCGACCCACCCCTCCGCCCGGGGAGAGACTTCGGTTTCTCCCCGGAGAAACCAGTTTCTACTCATACTTGAGAGATTTGATAGTCCAAATACTTCAAGCATGGGAAGCAACTCAGCAACCCAGTGATGTATGGAGCGATCCTGCATCTGAGCCAACAGGAGGAAGGCGCATGAAGCGCACGACCCCCGTCATCCGACCGCCGGACGACTCGTTCGTCCTCGACCCCACCGACCTCGCCAAGTTCGACGAGATCACGGCCGGGCTGGAGGCCGGTCTCGACACGCACGTCCCGGCCCACCTCGACCCGACCATCGAGCCCAAGCCCGCCAAGGCCCCCAAGGCCAAGACGGGCGACAAGCTCGGCGTCGGCGCCAAGGTGGCGCTGGTGGTGCTGGCGGTCGTCAGCATCGCGGCCACCGCCGCGGCGATCGTCTTCATCCCGAAGCTGATCGACAGCAAGCCGGCCCCGACGGACAAGCCCGCGGCCACGCAGGTCACGGGCACGAGCGTCGCCACCACGGTGGCGAACAGCCCGGCCCCGACGGCCACCGCCGACACCACGGCCACGCCGGCCGCGACGGCCACCGAGAGCCCCGCGCCCGCCCCGACGGCGAGCGAGGCTCCGGCCCCGACGGCCAGCCCGGCCCCGGCCGCCACCCCGGCACCGCCCGCCGCGGGCGGCACCGGTGTGGTGTCGGCCCCGCCCGCTCCGGCGGCCCCGGCCCCGGTCGGTGGTGGTGGTGACCCCACCCCCGCTCCGACCCCGGTCTCGGAGCCGCCCGCTCCGACCCTCACCAACGGTGACGGTTCCGTGAACAACGGGAACGTCCCCGACCAGGTGACCGGAGGTGGCACCGGCGCCGCTGGCACCGCCCCCACGGGCGACACCGGCGACGTCATCGGCGGCGAGTAGGCACACGGCCTCCTCGGCTTCCCGTGGGGAGCAGGCAAGCGCTTCGGCGCCCAACTGCTCCCCACGAGGGGAGGGACTTCACAGTCCTTCCCCTCACAAACCCCCAAATTTTGACCACATAACCTGTCAAGTAAGCATAAGCACAAAATAAACATTGACAAAAGTCAAATAAAGTAGTAATATTGCATAGTCAAACTATATGAGGAGGTTACATCC
>JADZBC010000004.1 GCA_020852295.1 bacterium
CAGTTTCAGGCGCAGCAGGATATCTATGATTTAGCGAGTTGGCTTCAGAGTGAGGCGGTCGCCCCAATCAATCCCGCCGAAGGAAGTTGGCCGGCAGGATCACTCGGCAACTTCCGTTTTATCTGTTGGCCATCTCACCTCAACTACGATGATCCAATCGTCTATCCAGGCCAACAGGGTAAAGCCCACCTACATATGTTCTTTGGCAATCGCGCGACCAATTACCAGACAACCCCGCAAAATATTGCTGCAAAAGGGGATGGTAGCTGTCAGGGTGGTCCGATTAACCGCACGGCTTACTGGGTACCAGCTCTTCTTGATCCGAATGGTAAGGCACGGCTTCCACTTACGACCGTTTTTTACTACAAGACTCAGGGTATTGCGAAGGCTAGCGTTCAGCCGATACCAAATGGTCTCCGCATGATCTCTGGCAACCCTAAGGCGATGAGTCCGCAAAATGATTGGCATCAAGTCTGGGCTTGCTATAACGCTGATGGGTCAAAGGTCGGGGAGTCATATGTAATCCCACAGAATTGCGGTAATGGCCAGTCACTGAAATTGCAATTTTCTTTTCCGCAGTGCGGGGCACGCAATAGTGACGGTTCGCCAACGCTCGACTCGGCTGATCACAAGAGCCACATGGCCTTCCAGGATCCGTATTACCACACCTGCCCATCGACGCACCCTATACCCTATCCCGAAATCTCGCTGAATATGTTGTGGAAGCTTGGGGCTGGCGAGACGACGGCTGGTTGGTATTTATCATCTGACAAAATGACTATGGCTGACGGTACCCAGATGAATGTACCTGGTGGCACGACGACGCATGCAGATTGGTTCATGGGCTGGAATCAGCAGGTTATGGATACGTTTATCAATCGTTGTCTGCGCGAAGGTCGCAATAGCAATCAAGGTAACCTCTGTGATGGCACTCGGCTCAAGATGGTGGCGGGGCCAAACGGTGGTGAATTTACCGGCAGTCGTATAGTTGATCCACCATCAAGTCCGACCGGGCAGGTGAATTTTGCAAGTCCGTTCTGAGAAGGTGGCATTGATATGACCATTCACGAACACACAAAAAAGGCCTCACTTAAATCAATTCAAAACCACCCGCAGTTTAATCGGGGTATTGCGGCATTACTGATACTTGCTCTGGTGTTGACCGGATACTATGTTTTTTCTTCGATAGCGGCTACGAGCGGCCCCTTTTTGAGTCTGCCGGCCGGGAGCAGTCTCGCGACTGCCGGGGCTACCATCAACAATGACAGTACTGCCTCTGGTGGGAAAAACTTGCAGTTCAATGCAGCCTCGAATGGAGCAGTGAGTTGGTGGAAGCCAGCCCAGAATACTCGTTGGCAGTGGGTGCTTGAGGGCGGTATCACAACGACAGCTACCAGTCTGAGTCAATTTGATATGTACGACATTGATTTGACCGATGCTATCCCGCAAACCACGACACAGACGGTAGCTTGGGCGAACGGCGAGACGCGGACTATTACGTGGCCCCAGGGCGCGAATGCCGCGGCTTTTACTGCGCTTAAGGCAGCTGGCAAAAAAGTGATCTGCTACATGGACACTGGGGCCTTTGAAACCTACGAACCTGATGCCAGTCTATTTCCGGGCAAATGGGGAAGCGGTAGCCGCGGAACCATCCCGTACAATGGCCCAAGCGCATTTGCAAATGCTGACGTTATTGGCGGTCTGTCGCAAGCCTCAGACGGCTCAACCTTCGCCGGAGAATATTGGATGGATATTCGTCAGTCAGCTTGGCAGTATTACGCGCCAATCATCTGGGCGCGCTTGGATCTTGCGAAGAAGATTGGCTGTGATGGCGTTGAGGGGGATCAGAATAATGTCTATGGCAACGACTCAACGTTTGGGGTGACCCAGGCTGATTCATTGCGCTGGTATAGGGAAGTGTACTATCAGACACATTTGCGAGGTCTGACAGCCATCAGCAAGAACGGTATTGAGCTGACGTCTCAGCAGATAGCAGAACCGACCAATATTAGCTACTGTAAACCGGGTCAGTGTGTGCCTGACGGTATTCTCAATGAGGAGTGTCAGCAGTACAGCGAATGTACGAGTCTTGATCCCGCTACCAAGAAGGGGCTGTGGGTCGGACAGGTAGAGTATCGTGGCACTGCTGCAACAGTATGTCCGTCTGCCAAATCAGCCGGCAGGATGGCCATGAAAAAGCCGGAAAACTATTCAGTCACCGAGTCGATCTTGTTCACTTGCTGGTAGAAATTATCGAGCATAAAAGCATTGACAATTTAAGCATAAGCTGATAGAATAGCAGCCACATACCATTAAATATGTGAGTGGACCAAAATCTACTGGTAGGGTTAGTTTTTGTGAAACTCCAACTTGTAAGAGAAGGAGTATCATATGCCAGGAACAGTTGAAGGTGGTCGTAAGGCTGCTGCAACCAACAAAGCCCGCTATGGCGAAGCTTTTTACGTAAAGATCGGTGCTGCCGGTGGTAAGAAGAGTCGTAACGGTGGTTTTGCTGCCAACCCTGAGCTTGCTCGAATCGCTGGCCGTAAAGGTGGTCAGGCAAGCCGTAAGAACAAAAAGGTAGCTTAAGTAAACGCTATTATCACATTAAGCCCCGAGTCGCTGAGCGATCGGGGCTTTTGTGATGGTTTGTGAAACGACTTCATCGCGGTCAGTCGTAACATCCCACTCGGTTTCACAGCCAAAACAGCGGTAGTGGTGGGCTGATTGAGGCAGGCAGAAATTTTGGCAGTATGGACAGGTGGCGCGTTCGGTCAGCCACTGGTCGTAGCTATTGAGACAGTTTTTAATATACCGCTTGTTCAAAGTCACCTTAAATTTCGGAGCGAGTTCGGCGGTTTTGTGCCAAGCAGCAACTTCCATGAAGAAGAGCTCAATATCAGTGCTGAAGTGAAAGTGTCCAAGCAGTGCATGGCTCGTCTCGTGGAGCAGAGCAAGCCTGCCAGCATTGTTTTTGAGCTCGTCGGCGACGTAGTTGATGATATCGAGGCGTGCATCATAGGCAAATCGAGTACCTGGCAAGTAATCAAACTGCGAATAATGCGAAATTATGTCCAAACTCACCCCCGCTTGTTATTCACTAGTATAGGTGAATTGCGATCAGATTGGTAGTTAGTTGGTGCGGTGGTGCGAGAGAATCATAGCACCGAGAGCCGGTGCGAGTTCGACATTTTCTGCTTGCGCAATTGGCGGAATAGGGTAGGCGTGGGGGAGCTGTGTGAGCTCTCGTCGCAACAGAGTGCTGAACTTGTCGAAATGTACACTGACACCACCGCCAAGCACTACGATATCTGGTGCGTATATACTGATGAGATTATGGAGAACGATTGCGAGACGACGACTTATCACCTTCCAGGTTGGCTTGTCGTGGATATCGGCTGCGATCTTGCCGAATTCTTTCTTAATGGCCTTTCCGCTCGTCCATTCTTCTAACGTAGTTAGGTGTTCTTCGGCAATAATGAGCATATTTGACGATTGCGGGTTGTGTCGGCCAGCTACGGGTGTACCGCTGACAATAAAACTGTGGCCGATGCCAGTTGATATCGTGACATAAAGTACGTATTTGTGGCCCTTGCCAGCCCCGTGCTTTGCTTCGGCGATGCCGCCACAGGTCGCGTCATGCTCGAGGTGAACCGGACAATGAAATGCCTTGCTCAGCTCTGATACAATCTGATAGTTGCGCCAGGCAAGATTGGTCGGGTTGAGAATGATGCCCTTGTGCTGATCGAGCGGTCCTGGTGCGGCGATGCCTATGGCATCAACTGGGGCATTGGGAGCAAGTTTTTCGAAGGCCAGCTTTATATACGTCAGGAAGTCATGACTATCCGCTGGGGTATGGAAGCGGACACTGCGCTCGAGTGTATGGCCAAGGTGGCTCGAAGCCACTCGTACCTTGGTGCCGCCTATATCAATAGAGAAAAACATAAGCATATTATAGCGTAGAACGAAAAAAAGTATTAGTCTGCCCAGAAGGGGTACGAGGCCGTCTTCCGAGCAAGCTAATACTTTTGTTAAAATATTATCATAATAATTATATTATGTCAATATTGACTTATACTTCTTAACCTTGCACAGGGTGCAAAAATCTACTATGCTAATGGCAAATAATTATATGGAGCACATATGCTAAAATCCCCAACTGTAAAATTACTCCTTGGTATTTTGTTTATCGCCCTTATTGTGGTGGCAACATTTGCCTATGGTCGTAGTCAGCGCGAAGCTGCTATCAAGTCATCGCCATCAGTTACGGTCGAAGCCTCTGAATCCGCTTCGCCGCAGTCGGTTGGCGAAGAAGGTAATGGCGATAGCGAGGCTACTACACCGACCCCATCCGCTACGTCCACCCCTGCAGCAACTGCAACGCCTGCTCCAAGTGCTACTGCTGCGCCAAACAACAGCCCTGAGGTAGCAACCGCAACTACCCCGGAAACGGGAAATAAAGGTGAGACACCGACGACTACTCCTGAAACAGGCTCTGGTCTCGAGTACGCTCTACCGATTGCCGTCCTGATGGCCCTATTTGCTGCTTATCGCAAGTCAGTCAACCAAAAAGCCTAGTATTGTTGGGAAGCGGGCTGTTTACAAAAGCCCGCTTTTTAGGTAAAATAATGCTACATTTTCAATAAAAGCCAAGCAGTTGGCTTTTATTTATGTGTATTTGGGCCTATCGCAAAGCGATAAAATTTTATGCCCACAAGGAGATATACGTGACAAAAACTGCAAATATTACTATGGCTGACCTATTGGATCAGCAGCCAATCAAGAGCCTGGTGGCTGGCGACATTGTCGACGGCACGGTGATTAGTGCCGAAAAGCATGAGCTATGGCTTGATCTTGGTGTAAATGGTACCGGGCTGGTTATCGGGCGAGAGCTCGAACAGGGTGCTGAAGGTGCCCAGCTGGGCGATACAGTATCAGCTAGTGTGCTTGAGCCTGAGACACCGGAAGGCTATGCCATCTTGAGCCTCAAAAAAGTGGCCAAGGAAAAGGGCTGGGAGATGCTCGAAGAGCGATTCAAGACTGGCGAGGTCTTTGGTATCGTGCCATTTGACGCCAACAAGGGTGGACTGCTGATTGAAATCGAGGGTGTGCGAGGTTTCTTGCCAGTTTCTCAGCTTTCAGCTGAAAACTACCCACGCGTTTCGGGTGCCGACAAGGATGAGATTCTCCACCGACTCAATAGCTTGGTTAGCCGTACATTGATGGTGCGAATTCTTGATCTCGATCGCAAGCAAAATAAGCTGATTGTTTCTGAGAAAGCTGCGCATCGCGAAATGACCGAAGATAAGCTTGCCAACTTTAAGGTGGGTGACAAAATCAAGGGCATCGTTACTGGTGTCGTAGACTTTGGTATTTTCGTGAATGTCGATGGCATCGAAGGCCTGGTTCACATTAGTGAAATTGCCTGGGACCGGGTCGACAGTCCGGCGAAATACGTCAAAGTAGGTCAAGAAATCGAAGCGGTGATTATCGCGATCGATCAGGATAAGTTGTCACTTTCAATGAAGCAGCTCACTGAAGACCCATGGTCAAAAGAGAGCGCACAGTACAAAGTTGGTGACGAAGTTGAAGGTAAAGTTACCCGCATCACGCCATTTGGAGCATTCGTGCAGGTTACCCCGGTGATTGAAGCCCTCGTTCATATTTCTGAACTCGCTGATGAGCACGTGGCCGACCCGGCTAATCACGTAAAGCTTGGTGAAACTAAGAAGTTTCGCATCATCGCGATCGATCCAGCTGCCCACAAGCTTTCACTCAGCTTGAAGCAGGGTGATACCAAGAAATCTGCCAATAAAGAAGCAGTAGAAACGAAGGAGTAGTCATGGTGCGCGCCACACACATTCCAACTCGGACATGTCGTGTGTGTCGCCGCCAAGCTCCAAAAGCTGAGCTCGAACGGTGGGTGATTCGCGACCAAGAACTGGTCTTAGATAACGACAAGAAGTTGCCTGGTCGAGGCTTTTACAGCTGCCGTTCCGGCTGCAGCAACCAGATTCATCAGGCGGTTAAGAAACTAACTAAGTCAGGAAAGTGAGCGAGACATGGCAGACAATAAAACAGTACAGGTTCCGTCGGTTATCGCCGTTTCTGAGCTAGCAGAGTTGCTGGGTGTAGGCCCGGCTAAAGTAGTTGGTGAGCTAATGCGCAATGGTGTGATGGCGACCGTTAATGAGCAAATTGATTTTGATACAGCAGCAATTATCGGTGCCGAGCTTGGCTTTGAAATAGAGCCAAAACCAGAAGAAGCTGAGGCTCGACCCTCTGATAATGAACAAAAAGATGGTTCGGAAAATGTCCAAGACCGTCCGCCGGTTGTGACGGTGATGGGGCATGTTGATCACGGTAAGACATCACTCCTCGATGCTATTCGCGAGAGCGACGTGGCGAGTTCGGAGGCCGGCGGCATTACCCAGCACATTGGCGCCTACCAGGTTAAGCGTGGCGATCGTAGTATTACTTTTCTCGACACCCCAGGACATGAGGCTTTTTCGGCGATTCGTGCTCATGGCGCCAAGATGACAGATGTGGCGATTATCGTAGTGGCGGCGGATGATGGCGTGAAGCCACAGACGAAGGAAGCCATCGAGCTGGTTAAGAGTGCCCAGGTTCCGATCGTGGTGGCAATCAATAAGATAGATAAGGAAGGTGCCGACGAGCCTCGCATCAAGCAACAGCTCTCTGAACTTGGTCTTGTGCCTGATGACTGGGGTGGTGATGTGCCTTGTGTGGCGGTATCGGCCAAAGCTAAGACCGGTATCGATAAACTACTCGACGTCGTACTACTGGTTGCAGATATTAAGGAGCAGAAGGCAGATTATGATGGCCGCGCGAGTGGCGTCATTATTGAGTCACATATGGAATCGGGTCGTGGTCCAGTTGCTACGATTCTCGTGCAGCGTGGTACTTTGCGGCCGGGTGACAACTTGGTTGTCGGCTCTACCTACGGTCGTGTACGCACACTCGAGAATTATCGCGGGGTGAAGATCAAAGAAGCGACTCCTGGAATGCCCGCTGTAGTCATTGGGCTCAAGGCTGTGCCCAACTTTGGTGATTGGTTTGAAGTGGTCGAAAATGAGAAGGTTGCGAAGGATTGGGTGCAGAAGCAAATGCGCAATCAGAGCATCAAGAGTCTACACGGCGTCAAGAGCGTAACAGCAGCTGACTTGACTCAGGCAGTAGCTGAAGGACAGGTGAGCGAGTTGCCACTTGTCGTAAAGGCTGATGTGCAAGGTTCACTCGAGGCTCTCATAGACAACCTTGAGGCACTCGGAAACAGCGAGGTGCGCGTTTCGATCGTATCGAGTGGCATAGGTGATATCTCCGAAAACGATGTGAATAGCGCGAGTGCTGCCCAAGCGGTCATTCTCGGCTTTAATGTTGGTATCAATGCCGCGGTCAACCAGCTTGCCAAGCGGCAACGGGTTGAATTTGAGCTCTACAAGGTGATCTACGAGTTACTTGACGATGTTCGTGGTTGGCTCAGCGCGATGCTGAAGCCGGAGCTTGTCGAGATAGAACACGCTCGGCTTGAAGTGCTCGGCATCTTCAAGGTCACGAAGGACATGATAATAACTGGCGGAAAAGTGGTGTCGGGTAAGTTGACGAATGGCAATCTCTCGGTCCGCATGCTTCGCAATGGGGAAGTAATTGGTGCAGGCAAACTGACCAATCTGCAGAAGGAGAAGCAGGAGGTTAAAGAGGTCAACGAGGGAGAAGAGTGTGGCCTGTCTCTGCAGAGTAGCGATAAGCTTGAAGTGGGCGACACGCTCGTCTTTTACACCGAAGAGGAGCACGCTCGAACGCTATGAGCTTGAGTCTGCGGCAGCAAAAAGTAGCAAGTTTGTGGCAACAGATGTTGGCGACGCTTCTCGTCGATGAACTGACGACGCGATCAACGGCCTGTACGATCTACGCCGTCATACCGACGGCTGACCTCAAGCATGCCGAAGTACGCATCAGTGCGGTGGGTCCGGATGGTGCAGCTGTTGTCGAAAAGCTCAATGCGCAACGTGGTGCATGGAGCCGTGCACTTGCAAGCAAACTAGAGAGCAAATTTAGTCCTCGCCTCAACTTTGTCTTTGATCAGACCGAAGAAAAAGCATTTGAAATCGAGCAGATGATTAAGGGGCTCAACGAATAATTTGACGATGCATGATTGCACCGGTATCATGAAGTCATGAGTAAAGTTGTACTACTAGTCGAGGATAATGATTTTATCCGCAATATGTATCATTTGAAGTTGAGTAAGTCAGATATCGAAGTGGTTGAGGCCGTCGATGGGAAAATGGCTCTCGATAAGATTAAAGAGCACAAACCAGACCTCGTTTTGCTTGATATGATGATGCCCAATGTTTCAGGCATCGATGTCTTGCGCCAGCTCAAGAAAGATGGGCTTGTACCAGATATGCCGGTAATAGTGCTCACGAATATCATGAATCCACAGTCGATTGAGGAAGCAAAGAAGCTCGGTGCACGTGACTACATCATCAAGACTGACCTGACGCCAAGTCAGGTGGTTGAGAAACTCAAACCGTTTATAAAATAGCCTACTGAAGTTCTTGGGAATGGCCGTTGATAAAATCTATCGCGGTCATTTCTTTTTTTCCGGCCAGCTGAAGGCGGAGTATCTCGATTGAACCATTGTGGCAGCCGAGCACGATCGTGTTTCCGACTCGCTTCAGCTCCAATGGCTCGGCGTGCTCTTGACTGATCTGAGCCTGTTTGATGATGACGCGACGACCTTTCCACTCGAAAAAGCTACCAGGCCAGCTCAAATAGGCGCGTACCTCACGCTCTACCTGGCTAGCCGATTTGTCGAGCGTGATCTCGCCGTCACTTTTTTGCAAGCGGTGCGTCATAGTAGCCTGTGATTCGTCTTGGTTCTGCGGGGTTATTTCGCCGTTATAGTAGCTTATCAGAAAATCATTGATCATAGCGTCGTTGAGCTTCATGAGTGCGTCGTCGAGTTCGTGGATCGTAAACTTACTTATGCCATGGAGCTCGCGCTGGGCGATGATTGGACCCGTATCAAGTCCGGCGGCTAACTGCATCAGCGTGACACCTGTAGTATCGAGGCCTTGGAGTATCGCGGCGGTGATCGGGTCGGCACCACGGAGTCGTGGTAGAAGTGAAAAATGACTATTTACGATGCCTTTATCAAAGAAATCGATCGAGCGCTGGCTAATAATGACGCCATAGTCAACGAGAAAGCCCATTGCTGAGCTAAAGTTTGATGAATAGAGCATATTCTCGAGCTCTTTAGCGTTTGCTGGCTGAAATGTCGGGATGTCTTGTGTGTCGGCCCACTGTTTGACGGGAGTTTGGCTCGTTTTACCTCGGTGCTCGGTGTCTGGCTTCGTAAAAACTGCTTCGATCGCAAAAAGTTTAGAGGCTGTCTTAAGTGCAGCCAGACTTATTTCGCCGGCACCGAAAAATATGAGTGGCTGTTTGTTCTGACTAGCCATGGTTACTAGCTTGTTGCCCAAGCTCGGCTGCCTGATCGGCTGAGAGGGGGTGCAAGCGACCTGCGTCATCAATTTCGAGCAAGTCTTTAGGGCTGGCGACGTGGTCTAGGAAAATAATTCCATTCATATGGTCTATTTCGTGCTGAAACAGTCGCGCTGGAAAACCCTCGAGTGTGAGGCGAACCTCTTTCATATCAAGATCGTAGGCCTTCACCTTGATTTTTTTGTGGCGCGCAACACGTCCGTAGATACCTGGCACACTGAGGCAGCCCTCAATATCAGTTACCTTTTCTGGGCTCGCTTTGACGATCTCGGGATTGATGAATGACACAAAGCTCTTATCTCGATAATCTTCGAAGTTATTACGAACAGCGGTGAGTTTGATCGGCTCTCCGACTTGGATGGCAGCAATAGCGGCCCCAATCTCACTTTCGCGATCCCAGGCACTGGCTGTCTGCGCCATGTCTTCGGCAAGCTTACGAATGGAGTCGTCAACATAGCCAATTCTCTTTGACTTCATACGTAAGACCTTATCCGGTATAGTTACGATTTTTCGCTTCATCTTATATAAGGTTAATGGGATCGAGCTCAATTGTCCAGCCAGGTTTGAGTGTGCGAGCTATGTCGACGAGGTGCTTACGGGTCTTTGATTTGAGTACGACTTGAAAAAGGTACTTACCGCTGCTGCGGGGGATAAATGAACTGACGGGCCCAAGGACAACAATTTCAGGTCGTTGCTTGAGCTCATCGGCGAGTTCGCTGGCGTGTTTTTGGGCTAAAGTCGGGTTATTGTGTCCAAAAACAAGCTTGGCTAAATATACATAGGGTGGGTAGTGGTACTTCTTACGGATCTCAATTTCTTCTCGATAAAACTGTTCGTAGTTGTGTTCTGCTGCGGCTAAGATAGCCGGGTGCTTCGGTGAGTAGGTTTGGATGATCGCTTCGCCGTGCGAACTTTTTCTACCGGCACGACCAGCCACTTGGGTGAGGAGTTGAAAGGTACGTTCAGAGGCAGAAAAATCTGGAATGTTGAGTGAGCCGTCAGCCAGCAGTACGCCGACAAACTCGACATTATCAATATCAAGTCCACGTGCAACCATCTGGGTTCCGATTAATATATCTAGCTGATTGCTGCGTAGCTCGGTATATAGCTGCTGGATATTTTGGAGTGTTGCGTTATCGCGATCGAGTCGACCAACCCGGTATTTTGCAAAGTGTCCCATGATGGCCTCTTCGACGCCTTTGGTGCCAGTGCCGATGTACTGTAGTTCTGAGCCGTGACACTCTGGACACTGAGCGGGCGGAAACTTGCTAAAGCCGCAGTAATGACAGATGAGACGAGTTGAGTCGGCGTGAAATGTGAGAGATGTCTCGCAGTTGGGGCAGCGAATACTGTGTCCGCAGGTTTGGCAGAGCAGAGCTGAGGCACTGCCGCGACGGTTTAGGAATAGGATGACCTGATGTTTTGCATCAAGATGTCCTTGAATTTGTGCGAGGAGCGCGTCGCTCAGAATGTCATGGTGCTTGGTGAGGTCTTTTATCTGTACCTGCGGTAGTGATACGGCGTTGATACGTTCATCCATGCGCACCAGCTCGATTTTGCCTTGTTCGCAGAGCCAATATGTCTGCAGTGAAGGTGTCGCGCTGCCAAGTACTAATTTGGCGCCGGTTAATCGACAAAGTTCAGCGGCAACATAGTTAGCGTGGTAACGCGGTGATTGCTCTTGTTTGTATGACTGCTCATGCTCTTCGTCGATAATCACGATACCCAGATTGTGCAGTGGCATAAATAGGGCAGAGCGTGGACCGATGACCACTCGAGGTGTCGTGGCTGACAGACAGTTGAGCCATGCACGCTTACGCTGTGCTGCGGTCAATTTTGAGTGCGTTACGATCAAATTGCTCGAGAAGCGACGCGAAAGCTGCTCGATGATCTGTGGTGTCATGATGATCTCTGGCACGAGAAGAATAGCCGACTTGCCAGCTGCCAGGGTGTCGGCGATCAGATGGAGATACACTTCAGTTTTGCCGGATCCGGTAACGCCAAAGAGCAGGGCTGGCTTAGTTGTTTCGGTGATTTTTTGGTAGGCAGATTGCTGTGTTGGGGTGAGCTTTTTGAGCTCGGTGGGGGGTATTTCAGTTGAAGCCGCGGTTTGCTTACGGAGTTTGTGTAGTATGCCACTCGGCAGGATTGCGAGCCATGCACTGCGGCAGGTCGCAACGTAGTAGTCGATTAGCCAGTCAGCCAGGCTGAGCGTTGCGCTCGGCATTGGCTCAACGTCGAGAACACGTTGTATCGATTTTAGTTTTGCGGTATTGGCGGCTTGAAGCTGAGCTACTTTTCGGACGATGCCAAGGCTTTTTTGTCTACCAAACTCTACTTCACAAATCGACCCAACGACTGGTTTTTGCTCACTTTCTATCAAATAATCAAACAGTTTTTTGTCGGGCTTTGCATATGCGACAACAGATAGTGAGACCAGATATTTCATGTTAAATGAGTAAATAATGTATTCATATAAAGCATTTGTTCATCGTTTAAAAATTGTTATACATATTATAGCATTTTGTTGCTCACTTGGCGGATTAGGGCCTCAAGGCGTTGCCTTTTGTTTCGCTGCACGATACTATCAATAGCGTATCAGTTGTATATGAAAACGAGAACCAAACTTTATCTTATATTTGCATTGACCGCTCTTCTGGTGATTCTGGCCTTGCCTCGAGAAGACAGGGTTTTTAATGCACTCGGTTTGAAAAATGTTGCGCTCAAGGTGCGCCAAGGACTCGATCTAAAGGGCGGAGCTAACCTTACGTATCAGGCTGATCTCTCGGCAATTAAGCCAAATGATCGCCAGACGGCCATTGACGGCACTATTAATGTTATTAACAAGCGTGTGAATCCCGCCGGAACTTCAGAGGTTGTTGTGCAGACTTCCGGCAGTGACCGCATTGTTGTATCACTTCCAGGCGTCACCGATGTCAATCAGGCCGCTGAGACAATTGGTAAGACAGCACAACTCACGTTCTTTGAGGTGGGGCCAAGTGGCACGCCGACTCCAACCGATATCACGGGTAAGGATTTGAGTCTCGCTACACCTGACATCGATGCTCAAACCGGTAAAGCAATCATTACTTTCGAAATGAAACCGGAGTCGGTTAAGAAATTTGCCGATCTAACGACCAAAATCAATCAGGAAAATGGCCGACTCGCGATTTTGCTAGATGACCAGGTTCTCTTTAACGGGGGTGTGAATTCGCCAATCACAGACGGTAAGGGTCAGATGGAGGGTTTCAAAGATGTGGCCGATGCCCGACAGATATCAGTCCTGCTAAACGCCGGTGCATTGCCAGTGCCAATCAATCTTGTCGCACAGCGCACGGTAGGGGCGACACTCGGCTCTGAAGCCATTTCTCGCAGCCTAGTCGCTGGCATTATTGGGCTCTTGGCAGTAATGATTTTTATGGTGCTTTACTATCGACTCGCCGGGTTGGTCGCGGCCAGCGCACTCATCATCTATACTCTGATCAATATTGCGCTGTTTAAGCTGAGCGGATTTACCCCATGGGTGATTGTGTTGACGCTTGCTGGTATCGCCGGGTTCATTCTAAGTATTGGTATGGCGGTTGATGCAAATATCTTGATCTTCGAACGTATGAAGGAAGAGGTGCGTAGCGGTAAGGACCTCAGAAGTGCACTAAATGCCGGATTTTCACGCGCATGGTCGAGTATTCGGGACTCCAATGTCTCAACTCTTATTACCTGTATTCTTCTCTATAGCTTCGGTGCGCCGATTATTAAGGGTTTCGCGGTGACACTTGCGCTTGGTGTACTGGTGAGTATGTTTACTGCCATCACGGTTTCTCGAACCTTCATGAGTTACCTAATCACGACAAAGCTCGGGCAGAGCCACCGGGCCTATGGATTTGAAGAAGCTGGAGGTACAGACAAATGAACATAATCGGAAGACGTAAACTCTGGTTTGCAATCTCTCTGCTTGTAATTATTCCAGGTACCATTTCGCTCATTATCTGGAAGCTACCACTCGGTATTGATTTCAAGGGCGGTCAAGAACTTGAAGTAAGTACGACGAAATCTCAAAACGAGGTCAAGAGCTTGGTGGAGGCAAATGGCCAGAAAGATGTTACCGTGACAACCAGCGGTGAGGGCCGTCTTTTGGTCCGTTACGCCACCCAAGAAGGGGCCAATGTTGAACAGAGCTATAAAGATCTGAAGGCGAAACTAGCTGAACAGGGGGTCAATGAAGTGAGCTACAACTCAATTGGCCCGGCCGTCAGTCGAGACATCGCTCGTAACGCGATCATTAGTATTGTACTTGCTTCTATCGCTATCGTGCTGTATATCGCTTTTGCATTTCGCAACGCGCCCCCACCGGTTAGTCCATGGAGCTTTGGAGCTGCCACGATAGCTGCACTCTTGCATGATGCTTTGCTCGTCATTGGTGTTTTTTCGCTCCTTGGCCACTTCTTTGGTATCGAGATCGACAGCCTCTTTGTGACAGCGGTATTAACGGTTATTGGCTTCTCAGTTCATGACACTATCGTGGTATTCGATCGTATTCGAGAGAACCTGCGAAAGTACAACAAGCCTTTCGAAGAAATTGTGAACATGAGTATCCTCGAAACCTTTACTCGATCGGTCAACACATCGCTGACGGTTTTTATCACACTCTTGGCACTTTTCTTATTCGGCGGAAGCTCAATTCGCCTTTTCATACTAGCGCTCTTGATCGGTATCATCTCCGGAACATACTCTTCGATCTTCAATGCTGCACCGCTGCTCGTGGTCTACAACAACTGGAAGATTAAGCGAAGCGCAAAACAGGCCTAGATTACAAAGCCTTGGCCTAATGTTTTCGACCTAGTTTTTCGTATTTGTGACGGTTAGGACTCCGTCTTTTGCGTCTGGGTCAGATTTTACTTCGAGCTGTGCCGTAAGGGTAAAATTGGTGCCATCAGAGTTGTAGCCGTATTTTATTTTATTACTCGCAGTACTGGCAGGATCGTAGTTGATGTAGCTGATGTAGGGAGGGTTGGTGTATTGCATCGGATAGAGTGCGCTGATGTCGTTGCCTGCAGGATAACTCCCATTGGCTCGTCGATAGACCTCAAGGGCGGTTGCGATGTCCTTCAGGTCTTTTTTGCGTTGGTCATCGCGTTTAGCTGCCTCTGGAGATGGCGTTGTCGTTGGCACTGGCGTCACACTTGGCGTGGCGAGCGGTGTCGTGGAGGCGGCCGGAGCGATCATGCGGTTGCTACGCTTAAGGTACAGGTAACCACCCGCGCCCGCAATGAGCGCAAAAAATAGTAGTGCTAGGATAGTGTTTCGAAGACGATGGCTTGATGACTTGGTTGGCTTGATGTCGTTTACTACCGGAACATTTGGTTCGATGGGCATGCCGACGCCATAATCATCGGGCTTCAGCTTGTCTGAGATTGGGGGGAGTTGGTCGGCTGGGCGTGGCGGCAGGGGTGGCAAGGCGTCAAAGGTGTCTGGTTGCTTTTCTTGGTTACGGTGCGGCTGGGGGAGTTCCGGCACTACGAGAGATTTGAGACGATGACGAAGCTTTTTGCGATATGAGCGTGCCTCAGATAGCGTCACCTCGGGCTGCTCAGCTGGTTGTTTGTTGTGAGTGTGCGGGAGTTTTTCGAGCTGTGGATCATCAGGTGGCAATAGTTCGTGTTCTGGGTCGAGCTTCGTGGCCGATGGAACTTCCGGTTCAATGACTGGCGCGGCGGACTCAACCGGCTCGTATTTACTAATTGAAGGCTGGCCCTCTAGTTCGTCAACAGGTTCAGTTTTGTAGAAGCGGTGTACGGTTCCGCACTCAACACAAAGATGGCCAACAACTGATGGCACGAGCTCGGCTTGGCAATTTGGGCAAGTTTCTCGCATCACACTTATGATTACATGCCTATTTTATCACAAAACCATAAGCAAAATAGTCTGAAAATACTGTTGTATTTTTAACTGTGTATAATATAATTGAAAAAAGATAATTTAAATCATAAATCAATACAAAAGGTTGACCAAAATACAATGCTAAATTTATTCATAACGTCAAAAACGCGCCGAAAAATCATCACGATTTACAGTAAGTATCCAGATTATCGGGTTCATGTCCGTGGTCTCGCTAAGGTGATCAAGGAAGATCCGGGTAACGTCCAGCGCGAACTGGCTCGTCTCGAAAAGATTGGCTATCTGAAGTCGGCAAAACAAAATAATACCAAGCTGTATTGGGCAAACCAGTCGTTTGTTGTATTTAAGGAACTACAAAGCATCGTCCTCAAGACTCAGCGAAGGGTGGCGAAGTAATGAAGGCGATCCTGATGCAGCTTCTTGGGAAACGGGCTAGTTGTGCCGAGATATCACGTTACAAACATCAGAAGACTCGAGAGACGGAACAATTTCTTCGCCAGCGACGGGCTACCGCAAAACCACAGGCGCCGATGGGCTTCGTCAAGCGAAGCAGTGCTACATACTATCTGACATCGTCCCATAATCACTTATAATAGCTCTATAACTGGAGCAACAGTGGATTGGTTACTAGATAACGCGATCAAGATTGAGTCGCCGGCCGATATTGCGCGCCAAATACTCGCAGCGCGTGGCTTCGAGCGGCCGCAGATCGATGAGTTTTTTCAACTTGATTATGAGCGACTGATAGCATTGAGCGAGGGGTTGCCAGATCTTGATCTGGCCGCAGATCGGATCGCGCAGGCGATAGAGTTTCGCCACAAGATCGTCGTCTATGGAGATTATGATATCGATGGCATCACGGCGACTGCGTTGATGTTTCAGGCCCTTCATGATGCGGGCGCCGATGTATCAATCTATATCCCGGACCGCTTTGAGGAGGGCTACGGACTCAATAGTTCAGCCCTTGAGTTTTTAGTGAGTAATGGCGCTCAGCTGGTCATCACGGTTGACTGCGGCATCACGTCGGTGGAGGAAATTGCCCAGGCGGCCAAATTAGGGCTAGATATTATTGTGACCGATCATCATGGCCTGGCAGAACAATTGCCCGAGCGGGCGGTTGCGCTCATCAACCCAAAACGGGTGCCGGATTCGCCGCTCTATGAAATCGCGGGCGTCGGCGTGGCATATTTACTGGTGGTCGGCTTGCAGCAGCGGGGCATTATCGGCTTGGCGGCTGGACGTGAGAAGTGGCTACTCGATTTGGTTGCTCTTGGCACCATTTGTGATGTTGTGCCACTCGTTGGCGCGAACCGGTTGCTAGCTCACTATGGACTCATTGTGATGCGGCAAACCCGCCGGTGCGGTCTGCGAGCGCTCGCTGAGGTATCTGGGGTGGATTTGAAGCAAGTGAGAGCAAGCGAAGTCGCTTTTCGTTTTGGTCCACGCCTCAACGCCGCTGGTCGTCTTGAACACGCCCGACAAGCCCTCGACCTACTGCTCGTAGAGGATGACGTCGAGGCGAAGGCGCTGGCTGATAAGTTGCAGCAGCTCAATACCGATCGGCAGCTACTGACCGAGGCAACCTACAATGAGGCAGTCGAACTGCTCAAGGATAAGGATGATGATCGGGTGGTGGTTTTGGCGAACGAGAATTGGTCACATGGCATCATCGGTATTGTGGCGAGCCGCGTGGTTGAGCGTACGGGTAAGCCGACGATACTACTCCAGATCAAGGACGGGGTGGCAAAGGGTTCGGCGCGGAGCCCGAAAGGTTTTAGTATTATCGAGGCAATCACTCGTCAGTCCCAGTATTTGGACCGATTTGGTGGTCACGCCTATGCTGCTGGCATGACACTCGCGCAAGGCAAATTGGCAGATTTTGTGGCTGCGCTTAATGCCGATGAACTCACGCGGCAATTTGCACCAACTCGACACCAACTTGTGATTGATGGCATCGTTGCACCGAAGCTGATCGATACTGACACCTACGAAGCCATGCAGCTGCTTGCCCCATTTGGGCAAGCCAACTCCGAGCCAATATTTATGTCGAGTCTTAAGGTAATATCATTTCGCCCGGTCGGTACAGATTTGTCACATTTGCAGGTAAAATTTAGTGCTCCGAGCGGTGTGGTTTCGGCCATCGCGTTTCGGAAGGCCGGAAATTGGCCGTGGCTCCGAGAAAATATGCTTGTCGATGTTGTCTATACACTTGATGAGAATGAATGGCAGGGCGTAGTTCGTGTACAATTACTCATACACGATATGAGGGCACACGATGACGGAACAGGCGTTCAAGCGAGCGATACGACAATCTAGTCTTACAAATGAAGCGCAGGAGGCTGTGCTGCGAGCGATGGCTTTTGCGCAGCGAGCTCATGCTGGCCAGAAGCGTAAGAGCGGCGAGGAATATATTGTACACCCACGTGCAGTGGCGGCGACGCTGCTTGAGTGGGGGCTGGATGCCGATACGGTCATCGCCGGTCTCCTTCATGACACGGTCGAAGACACTGTCGTGTCCGAATCGGAAGTAGTCACTGAATTTGGCGCGACAGTTGGTCGCTTGGTTGACGGCGTGACAAAGATTGGTCATGTGCGCCTCAATCCATCAATGACGAGTGACGAGCGTTCGACCGAAAATCTTCGCAAACTACTGCTGGCGATGAGTCAGGACATTCGCGTGATATTGATAAAGTTGGCCGACCGTCTGCATAACTTGCGCACCCTTGAACACCTACCGCCTGATAAGCAGCAGAGAATCGCTCGTGAAAGCCTATCGGTCTATGCGCCTTTGGCAGATCGCCTGGGCATGGGGGAACTCAAGGCGGAGATTGAAGATATCTCATTTTCGTACCTGGATCCAAAGAGCTATGCTACTGTTGAACAGCTACGGGATCAGCGACTTCGTGAGGCTGAGCGTGACTATGCTGAGCTCATTGCGTTTCTACGCAAGCAGATCAAGGCTGCCGGCATCACAGCTACCATTACTACTCGCGTCAAGCACCTCTATAGTGTCCACAAAAAACTCAAGAATAAGGCCAATGAAATAGGTTCGATTTATGACATCATGGCGGCTCGAGTGATAGTCGATGAGGTGAAGCAGTGCTATGAGGTGCTTGGGATCGTTCATGAACGCTACAAGCCATTGATCTATCGCATCAAGGACTTTATCGCCGTGCCAAAGCCAAATGGCTACCAGTCATTGCATACAACGGTTTTGTCGCCCAGTGGATCAATTTTTGAGGTACAAATCCGTACGCAGCAGATGCACGATGAGGCAGAGCACGGATTGGCTGCGCACTTCTACTACGACGCCCAGAAGGCAAGCAAGGCCTATCGAGATCGTCAGTCGGTTGCATTGCCCAAGAAGCTGGAATGGGTCAGCGGGCTCCTAGAGTGGCAGGATAGTGATGGCACCGCAAGTTTTCGCGAGGACCTATTTGACGATTTGTTTTCTGATCGCATTTTTGTTTTTTCGCCGCTGGGCGACCTCTACGATCTACCTGATGGCGCCACTCCGGTTGATTTTGCCTTTGCTGTCCATGGGCAACTTGGCTATCGAATGCGTGGCGCGAAGGTCAATGGTAGGATCGTCAATCTCAATCACAAACTCAACAATCGGGATATTGTTGAAATCGTCGCCTCAAAGAAAGATAGTGGGCCGAGCCGCGATTGGCTAAATTTCGTGGTGACATCGAAAGCCAAAAATCGTATTCGTGCCTGGTTTCGGACGCAGGATCGATCAGCCAATCAGGCGATGGGCAAGGAGCTCGTTGAGGATGAGCTGAGTCGATTGCACCTACCAAAACTGGAAACCCTACCGCCTGATCGACTAGCGGCGCTTTGTAAGCAATTCAATCGCTCCTCGGTCGAAGAGCTTTATGTGGCGATCGGTGAAGGTCAGATCAGTGTTGGTAGTCTCATTCAGCGGGTCGCGACGAGTAGTAAGAAGCGGCCAAAATTACAGTTTTTGCGCAAAATAGCGAGTGCGCAGAAGGCCACCAAAGTAGAGGTGGCAGGTGATCGTAGTATCAGTTATGAGCTGGCGTCATGTTGCCAGCCAAAGCCAGGCAGTCAGATTGTGGCGCGTACCCATCGTGGCGTCGGCATTCTCATCCACCGCCAGAATTGCCGGCAAATCAGTCGTGATACGTCCTCGCTATTGCCGGCTCAGTGGTATCAGCCATCATCGTTGCAGCACCACAGGCTACTCATCAAAGCTCGCGATCGAGTTAATCTATTGGGTGACATCACATCACTCATTGCTCGCCACGGTGCAGCGATTGTTGGAATACACTCGCATGTTCGACCGGGGCAAACCGACGTGCAGATTGAGGTGCGAGTTGAAGTAAAGGATGTGTTGCAGCTCAATACCATCATGAAAGAGCTAGAAAAGATCACTGGGATTGCGACAGTGGTGAAGCGCTAGTTCTTCTCAAGCTTGTCAATCTGATGTAATCTAGTAATAACTATGGCAAAGCAGATATATCAACGACCGCGTGGAACACACGACATCTTACCGGCAGACTGGCGCTACTGGCAGTTTATGCAGTCTACATTTATCGATATCTGTACGGCGGCTGGCTATGGCCGCATCTCGACGCCCACTATCGAATCAACTGAACTGTTTGTGCGGAGCGTAGGTGATACCACCGAGATTGTCGGCAAAGAAATGTATAATTTTGAGGATCGTTCGGGCAATCCGCTGTCACTAAAGCCAGAATCTACTGCGGGTGTCGCTCGTGCTTATATCGAAAATGGGCTCAGCTCACAACCGAAACCAGTGCGGCTTTATTATCTCGAACCTGCTTTTCGCTACGAACGACCACAGGCCGGACGGTTTCGTCAGCACCACCAGGCAGGTGTTGAGGTTTTTGGCTCGACCGAGCCATTAATTGATGCTCAGGTTATCAAATTGATGGCACGCTTCTATACGCGCCTGGGTATTAAGTTTAACTTACTGATAAACACTCTCGGTGACCCCGATGACCGTCGAGCTTACTCGCAGGCGTTGGTTGATTACTTTACGGAACACAGAGAGCATCTGTCTGAGCTCAATCTGCGTCAGCTCGAAACAAATCCGCTCAGAATACTCGATAGCAAAGACCCGGCCCTGACCAAGCTAATTGATGCCGCGCCGCAGATTTTAGACTTTTTAAGTGAAGACGCCCAAGCACACTTCAGGGCTGTACTCGAATATCTTGATGAATTTGGCGTGGAGTACGAGATAAGCGCCAAGCTCGTGCGCGGCTTGGATTATTACACGCGTACTGTCTTTGAGTTCAAGGGTACACATCAGGGCATGCAGGATACAATCGGAGCTGGTGGTCGTTACGATGGCCTGGTGGCTGAGCTTGGTGGACAGCCGACGCCAGGTATCGGCTTCGGTATTGGTCTCGAGCGCGTCGAACTAGAGCTCAAGCAGGCCAAGATAGAGCCGCCGGAGCTGGGAGTTGCGGTTACGGGCATCAGTCTGGCGCCCAAGGCAGCATTTGCTACGGCAAAACTCATTGAATCAATGCTCGATCAAGGTGTTTCTGCTCAAATGATTGTGTCCACCGCAGGATTAACGGAACAGCTGGCAAAAGCGTCAAAATTAGGCGCCAAAGTAGCAGTCATTATTGGCCAACAAGAGCTTACCAAGAAACAGGTCATCATCAAGGACTTAGTGTCTGGTACGCAGCAATCTGTCAAATATGCCGAGGCTCACACTGTAATTGCTGACTTGCTCGATCTAGGCATTGAAAAGTAGTACAAAAAACGCTATAATTACGCGAGTTATTCAAAAAGAACGGAGAAGGAATTGCTACAAGTAATCCGCAAAGACGAAGAGTCAGTAGAGAGTCTCGTTCGTCGTTTCAATAAAAAAGTCGTACAGTCTGGTATTTTAGGTGAAGCACGACGCAAGAAATACTTCGAAAAGCCACTATCCAAGACTGAACAGCGCGAGATCGCTATTCGCAAACGCATGCGCAAAGAGCAGAAAATGCGCGAAATGCTTGGCATTAAGTAGACGATGACCAGTCTCATCCAACAGCTTGAAGCCGATCTTAAAGCCGCTGCTGTTGAGCGGGACAATATTCGCTTAAATGTCGTGCGACTACTTAAGAGTGCGCTGAAGAATTTTCAGATTGAGGCCGGCCATGAGTTGTCGCCCCAAGAAATGCTTAGCGTCATACAAAAAGAGGCGAAAAAGCGTCAAGATTCGATTTCTGCCTACACAAAGGCTGGTCGTGATGATCTGGCAACTGAAGAGCAAAATGAACTCAAGGTGATAGAGGCTTATCTGCCTGAGCAGCTGAGCGATGAAGAGCTCAGCAAAATAGTCGACCAAGTGATCCGTGAGACGGGCGCTACCGGTATGGCTGACATGGGTAAAGTTATTGGTGCGGTTGTTGCTCAAGCCGATGGCAGGGCGGACGGCGGCCGTATTAGTGGGATCGTTAAGTCTAAACTCGGTTAAATCCTGGTTATGCCAAAGCTGAATGTAATAGGCAAGGTGCCTCAGTCGATTGGATTAACCGCTCAAGATTTTCGTAATATTTTTGCTGTTGCCACCGCAAAGCTCGACCACCTTCAGCAGTTTCGAGGTGCTATTGAGCTTCGTTTTGTTGGTGAAACGAGTATGCGCAATCTAAATCGAGACTATGCGGGCAATGACTACGTCACTGATGTACTTAGTTTTGATTATTCTGAGGGTCAGATAGTGAACCCCGAAGGTGATTTTGCTGCAGGGGCAATTGTGATCTGCACGGCTCAGCTTCTCCGGCAGGCTAAGCAGTATAATGTCAGTCCTGCATCTGAGGCCGCCCTATTATTTACCCATGGCCTTATCCATTTGAGCGGGTTTGATCATGGCTCTGAGGCGCAGCAGGCTAGATTTACCGCGCTACAGGATGATATTATGAGACATAACGGATATCAAGGTAGAAACTTCACGTGGTCACACTAAACAGCTTCAAATACGCCTTTAAAGGCCTCAGACTCGTGCTTTCGAGCGAAAGAAATGCACGAATTCATTTAGTATTTGCACTTATGGCAGTTTTGCTTGGATTTATATTGCAGATCGAACCAAGTCACTGGGTGTTGTTGATTTTAGCGATTGCGTTAGTATTCTTTGCTGAAATCGTCAATACGGCAATCGAGAAGACTCTAGATCTGTTGGCAACTGAGAATAATCAGATCGTACGAATTGTAAAAGACATGACCGCCGCGGGAGTACTGGTTTGTGCGGTGGCAGCCGTCTTGATCGGTGTTGCTGTGTTTTTACCAAAAATACTACAGATGCTTGGAAGGTAGCCAGTTGATGACACAACAGAAAACAATTATGACACTACTTGGCCCGACCGGGTCAGGGAAGGATACGCAGGCTGACTTGCTTGCGAACAATTATGGTTTTACCGTGATCAAAATTGGCCGGCTTATTCGCGCCCTCGCCGAAACGAACACAAATATTGCACAAAGTATTCAAAAAGGTGAACTGGCAGATGATCAGACGGTCAATAAATTAGTTGCTGAACAAATTACAACAAACGATTCAACAGATAAGATATTGCTTGATGGCTACCCTCGACACATCGATCAGGCAATTTGGCTCGATGACCATTTGAAAAAAAATGGACTTGCGTTGAGTAAGGCAATTTACATTGATGTTCCCGATGATGAGGTGAGAAGGCGGCTTGCATTGCGTGGTCGGGCCGACGATGTCGAACAAAACATAACAGAGCGTTTGGAGATATTTCATCGCGAAACCGTCAAAGTTATTGCTTACTACAAGCGTGACGCTCGACTTGCTCGCATCGATGGTAGTGGCTCGGTCGAGGAAATATATCAACGAATTGAGGCCGTACTATGATGACTCAAGTCAAAACTGCTGAAGAGATTGTGAATATGCGCGAAAGTGGTCGCATGACAGCGCATATCCTTGATCTCTTACGGCGAAATATCCAAGTTGGTATGTCCACACAGCAGCTCGATGATATGGTTGCGGAAGAGCTGAAAGCACTCGGCGCCAAAGCGGCGTTCCTTGGCTATCAGGGCTTCCCAGCACATATCTGTATCTCAATTAACGAGGAGGCGGTTCATGGCCTGCCCTCACCAAAGCGTATCATCCAAGATGGTGACGTTGTTGGCCTCGATTTCGGCGTTACCTACAATGGCATGATTACCGATTCAGCTATCACGGTGCAGGTCGGCACTCAAGATAAGGCCAGTCAGCGATTTCTGGCGACTATAGAACAAGCGCTCTCACGGGCAATCGCTGTGGTTCGGCCCGGTGTTCGGGTCGGGGATATTGGTGCGGCCGCTGAGCAGACCATTGAGTCGGCCGGTTATAAAGTTATCTTGTCGCTGACGGGACACGGGGTTGGTCACACGGTGCATGAGGATCCATCGATACCAAACTTCGGCACGCCGGGTACGGGCATGGCACTCAAAGAGGGTATGACGATCGCTATTGAGCCAATAGCATCACTTACGTCCGACGATGTGGTCTTGGCACCAGATGGCTGGACCTATAGTTCCGCCGATGGAAGTCTGTCCGGACAGTTTGAGCATACAGTCCTCATCACCCGGGATGGTGCCGAAATCCTCACAATGCTCTAATAATTTGCTCAATTTGCGATTCGCGACATCTATGATGTAAAATATGTTCAATAGCTAAGTGAGAGGGTTTAGTGGCCAAAAAAGCTGAAGCAACATATGTCGGCCTTGATATTGGGACAAGTAAGATTACTTGTGTCGTTGGCTTGCATCAAGAAGACGCTGCCGAGCCGAGCATTATTGGCCTTGGTACTGCGCCGACAACTGGTTTGCGACGAGGAGTTGTTACTGATATCGAGGAGACTGTTAGCTCGATTACGGCTGCGCTCGAAGAAGCCGAGCGGATGAGCGGTACGGCTATCGAGCGCGCTACGATCAGCGTTGATGGCGCCCATGTACAGAGCCTCAATTCTCGTGGTGTAATTGCGGTTAGTCGAGCCGATCACGAGATTAGCCGTGAAGATTTGTTGCGTGCTGAAGAAGCGGCTGCTGCAATCCAGATCGACAATAATCGTCAGATCCTGCAGATTATCCCAAAGAATTATATTGTTGACGGCCAGTCCAACATTGCAGACCCGGTTGGCATGAACGGTGTTCGTCTTGAAGTCGATACCCATATTATTACTGCGGCCACTCCAGCCCTCAAAAATCTTGATAACGCCGTTTTTCGGGCGGGCGTGACGATAAATGATCAAGTTATTGTGCCTCTGGCCGCCGCCAAGGCTGTCTTGACAAAGCGTCAGCGTGAGCTGGGCGTGGTATTGATGGATATTGGCGCTGAAACAACCGGACTCGTCGTGTTTGAAGAGGGCAACATTGCCTTTACGACCATCATCCCTGTTGGCTCAAATCACATTACGAAGGATTTGGTATTCGGTTTACAGACCACGATTGACGTTGCTGAAAAAGTAAAGCTAAAACATGCCACCGCTGGGCGCGCCACCAGTAAGGACGCAACCAAAGTCAGCCTTGATGAGCTTGGCGGCAAAGGAGCAATTGCCAAGCATGAAATTGATAAGATTGTGCAGTCTCGTCTCGGAGAGATATTTACGATGGCTGTGGCAGAACTACGTAAGGCGGGCAAGGACTCTATGCTAGCTGCAGGAGTTGTGTTGACGGGCGGGGGTGCGAAGATGATTGGAATCGCTGACTTTGCCAAAGATGCTATGAAGATGCCTGTCGCGGTTGGTGCTCCAACAGGAATTACTGGTCTCACTGACAAAGTGAGTGACCCTGCCTATGCTGCAGCCGTTGGGCTTATGCTTGAAGATATGGAGCAGCCGCTCGATAATTTGTCGGGCATCAATAACATACTTGGGAACGCCATGGGGCGCGTTAAGGCGATCTTCAAGAGCCTCATGCCATAATATTGAACACATTATTTATACGTGGCGAACACGACAAAATTATTGAGCAAATTATTTGCATTAAAAGTTTATTTTCGATATACTGGTGACATCCCACGAGTAATTTATGGGATGTGGCAAGGACGGTAGGTGATTCACCTACCACCGCAATTATAGGAGTAATTACTCATACATGGCTGAGATCTTACCAGAGATAGAGACATTTGCCCGTATCAAAGTAGTTGGATGCGGAGGGGGCGGCGGAAACGCTCTCAATCGTATGGTTCAGTCCAAACTACGCGGCATTGATTTTGTCGCAATTAATACTGACGCGCAAGCGCTCCACTACTCACAAGCAAATAAAAAAGTGCACATTGGCAAAGAGACCACTCGCGGTCTTGGCGCTGGTGCCAATCCCGACGTCGGTCGTCAGGCTGCCGAAGAGAGCGAAGAAGATATCTACGAGTCATTGCGTGGATCAGAGATGGTATTTATTACGGGCGGACTCGGTGGCGGTACTGGTAGCGGTGCTATGCCGGTCGTTTCGCGCATCGCCAAAGAAATCGGTGCGTTGACTGTCGGCATCGTCACGAAGCCATTTACTTTCGAAGGTGATCGCCGCCGTAAGGTTGCCGAAGCCGGCATCCAGGAGCTCAAAGATAAGGTCGACACTCTTATTGTTATTCCCAATGATCGTATTTTGCAGATCATCGATCGCAAGACCAGCCTTCTTGATGCTTTTGGTGCGGTTGACGATGTTCTGCGGCAGGGTGTTCAGGGTATATCGGATCTGATTACTGTGAACGGTCTCGTAAACTTAGACTTTGCTGACGTGAAGTCAATTATGAGCGATGCCGGAAGCGCACTCATGGGTATTGGTTCTGGATCTGGGGATAATCGAGCAGTCGAAGCCGTAAAGCAGGCTATGGACTCGCCGCTTTTGGAAGTTTCAATTCAGGGTGCCAAGGGTGTGCTGATCAACTTCACTGGTGGTCGCGACATGGGTATGCATGAGATTGAAGAGGCGGCTAAGCTGATCCATGATGCTGTTGATCCGGAAGCAAACATTATTTGGGGTACAGTCCTTGATGAAAACGCCACCGGAGAGGTCAAAGTTACTCTTGTTGCGACTGGTTTTGACTCACATGGTCCAGCACGACCGAACATCCCATCGTTTACCGAGTATCGCCGTGAGACAACTGTCGAGCAGGTCCAGCAGGCTCCCCAGTATTCAGCTGCCGCTGCCTTTGTAGACTCGAGCTCGCCAAAGCCAGTTTATGCTGAGCGAGATGATAAAGAGCCATTGGTTGACATCGAGCCAGAGCTCAGCGATGACAAAATTGCGATGGATGAAGCAATCAAGCCATTTGACTTTGAGGAAGAGACAGAGCCTGAGCCCCTCGAGGTGAAAGCACCCGAGCCAGCGGCGCCAATCGTCGAAACTGTTTCTTCGAGTTTCGATATGGACGATGATGATCTTGATAAGCCAGCGTACTTGAGGCAGGGGATTAAGGTCAACCAGCCTGCTGAGGGCACAAGTGACGCGAGTCGCTCAGAAAAAGACGACATACCTGGTTTTGTGAAACGCAAAATGTAGTACTGGTGCTAACTTGAATTGTCCAAGTTGCTCTTATCAAAATAGTAAAGTCCTCGAATCTCGTTTGGTTGAGGACGGTGTAGCTATTCGACGGCGTCGCGAATGCCTCAAGTGTGGTGCTCGTTATACGACCTATGAACGTGTCGAGACAGCCAATCTGCTTGTTGTAAAGAAGGGTGGGGTGCGTGAGCAATTTGATCGCAAGAAGCTAGCGGCCGGTATCTATAAGGCATTTGAAAAGCGCTCTACTCCGGCGAGTGAAATAGAAACGTTGATTAGTGACATCGAAGTGCAGCTCAAAAGCCGTGGCGAGTCAGAAGTCAGCACGAACGATATTGGCGAAGTGGTCATGGAGCGACTTAAGGCGGTTGATGATGTGGCGTATGTTCGTTTTGCCAGTGTTTATCGATCATTTGCGGACATCCAGAGTTTCGAAGAGGTATTGCGGTCGTTGAAGCGCAAAAAGTCTTGATTTGAATCACTCATCGGCTATAATAATTGTCATGATCCGTAAAAACGCACACAACCTCGTTTTGTTGGCAGCAAACTCGACTATTTGCTGAGCGTTTTTAGTACCACCAAAAAAAGACCTCAGCAGAGGTCTTTTTTTGTTCTATGGATGTAGTGATGATTGCAGAAGATCGCAACCCGATCGCAGTCTAGCCTGTCGGTGGATCCCGACAGTCTGGGGAAATCCAGAAACATCCACCCTGGGGACGTAGCTCAGTCATGGAAGAGCGTTTGGTGTCACACACTAAAAGGTCGCGGTTCGAATCCGCCGTCTCCACTACCATAAACCGTCCGCAAGGACACGACGAAAGGATATCCGGATGGATGCGCCAACTCTGCCCTGGAAGCGACCCCCTGGCTGTCGCCATGAGCACATGGACGACTACCTCGACTGGGAGCTGCCTGGGGAACGCGGCAAGCCGGAACCGCTGCTGATTCGAGACCTGGAAGCACCAGATCCCGATCGGCGGCAGCGCGCCAAGGAGTGTGTTCTCCGCAACGAAGTGGCGAACCACTGCGGGGTCAACATCGAGCGCGTCACACTCGATCTGTCGTGCTTCGGACGACGGGTCACGGTCAACGGTCGGGATGGTCAGCCCATCGAGGCGATCATCGTCGACTGAGCGTGGGAGCGGACTCCGGTGGTGACACAGCGTCACCACCGGGGCTCGCCAAACAACCATTAGCAGATTACAATTGAGACATGAAGATTTTAGTTTTTTATCGCGAGCGACCCGGGACAAATCAGTCCTATCATGATTTTATGAAACGCATATCTGATTTATCAGTAAAGCACGAGGTCGTTGATCCTGACTCGCGAGATGGGGCAGCTCGATCAGAGCTCTATGAAGTACTGTCGTTTCCATCGGTTGCGTTAGTTGACGATGATGGTCGGCCCCTGGCGATATGGAGAGATAATCTCCCGTCACCGGAGGAGATTAGTAGTTATCTGTTCGTCTAGCAAAAGTCTTGGCTATTTGCTATAATCACGGCATCAAATGCGTTCTATCTCTAGATAGATGAGCGGTCATCAGCCGCGAAGCAGTGAGAAGAAACCGCTTAGCGAGAGTAGACCTCACCGTACGTGCTGCGTAATGCACAGCAATGAAGTGTCCACTTGGAAAACAGGGTGGTACCGTCCGCAGCCGCGGATCCCTGTGCAGCCGAGTGGTTTTTATTTTTCAGGAGAATGCAGAATGAACAAATTGCCTCGTATCGATGTAGAAAAAATTGAG
Source organism: bacterium (assembly GCA_020852295.1). GTDB lineage: Bacteria > Patescibacteriota > Saccharimonadia > CAILAD01 > JADZBC01 > JADZBC01. Next base: position 28,650 of record JADZBC010000004.1, read on the forward strand.
ACTGATACTTTAGCCTACTGGCAAGAGAATAAAATATTCGAACAAAGTTTAGAAAAAAACCCTAAAAATAAGTCATTTAGCTTTTACGATGGGCCACCATTTGCCAATGGCTTACCGCATTTTGGCCATAGCTTAGTCACCAGCATCAAAGATGCGATCGGTAGATACAAGACTATGCGCGGTTTTTATGTCGAGCGTCGCAATGGCTGGGATTGTCACGGATTGCCAGTTGAATATGAGATTGAAAAGAAATTTGGTGTTAGCGGCAAAAAACAGATTCTTGAGCTTGGGCTCGATACATTCAATCAGGCGTGTCGAGACTCGGTCTTTACCTATAAAAAAGAGTGGGAGGATTTCTTTGACCGTATTGGGCGCTGGACTGATAAGGAAAACGCTTATGCGACGATCAATAATGATTTTATCGAAAGCGTTTGGTGGGCATTGGCGCAAGTTCACAAAAAAGGTCTCCTTTACCGTGGATTTAAGAGCATGCCGTATTGTCCGCGCTGTGAAACGCCACTTTCAAATTTTGAGCTGAATGAGGGCTACAAAGACGGTGTATCGGACCCAAGTCTGTACGTGAAGTTTAAGCTTAAAGACGTTGATGAATTCTTTTTGGCCTGGACGACCACGCCGTGGAGTCTTCCTGGCAACGCCGCACTGGCGGTTGATCCGACTGCGACGTATGTAAAAGTCACCGTCAAAGATGATGATGGCAACGCCGAGCGCTTAATTTTAGTCAAGAATCGGCTCGAAGTGCTTGATGCTCAGTACGAAATCGTAGAGGAGATGTCCGGCGAGAAACTAATAGGACTTCGCTACGAACCGCTCTTTGCGATAGACAAGCAAAGCGACAACTTGTATAAGGTCTGGGCGGCTGAATTTGTATCCATCGAAGATGGGACTGGGGTACTGCATGTGGCTCCTGCTTTCGGTGAAGATGACCTCAATCTTGGTCAGCAAGAAAATATTCCAGTGCTTATGACGGTTGGTCCAGACGGCCGAATGATGACAGACTATGGCATAGCAGGCCTTAGTGGCATGTTCTTCAAAGAAGCCGACCAGCATATCATTGAGCATTTGACTGAGCGAGGAATGGTTTATTCGGCGCAAACACTACAGCATACCTATGGCTTTTGTTACCGATGCGACAGTCCACTCTTGTACTATGCGATTTCGACATGGTTCGTCAAGGTGTCGCAGATTCGCAGCGACCTGCTCAAGACCGCACAGGACGTCAATTGGACGCCAGCTCACGTTAAGACGGGACGATTCGGTAAGTGGCTGGAGGGGGCACGAGATTGGGCGATCTCACGCAATCGTTACTGGGGATCCCCAATGCCAATCTGGCAAAATGCTGAAGACCCAAGTGACTATATAGTTGTCGAAAGCCTAGCTGAGCTCAAAGAGCTTGTCGGTGGCGAATTGGAGTTAACCGATCTTCATCGTCCTGGCATTGATAGTGTCGAATTTCAGAAGGATGGCAAAACGTACCGACGGATCGAGGAGGTACTTGACTGTTGGTTTGAGTCAGGCTCTATGCCATACGCTCAAGCACATTATCCATTCTCCCATGAAGCAGAGTTCAAGCAGAGCTTTCCAGCCGACTATATCGGTGAGGGGCTAGACCAGACGAGACTATGGTTTTATGTTCTGCATGTTCTCTCAACGATCTTATTTGAAAAGCCAGCCTATCAAAATGTGGTCGTCAATGGCATGATCATGGCGGCTGATGGGCAGAAGCTCAGTAAGCGCTTAAAGAACTATCCACCAATCGAGGATGTCTTCTCGCGCGAAGGGGCGGACTCGCTTCGCTATTACTTGCTGTCGAGCCCAGCGACGGTCGGTGAGTATATGCGTTTCTCGCGCGATGGTCTCGCCGACATCAATCGGAATATCTTTATGACGCTCTACAATACAGCTTCATTCCTCTCGATGTATGCTGAGGTTGATGGATGGCAGCCAAAGAGCCTTGCTCGACCTGACGTGACACATCCACTTGATGTTTGGTTGCTGAATCGCCTTGCTCAGACCGCCCAGCTCGTCACAGAAGGCGCAGATAGCTACGACCTCGGTCGTGCAACTCGTCCACTCGCAGAACTTGTCGATGATCTCTCGAATTGGTACGTACGAAGATCACGTCGACGTTTCTGGAAGAGTGATAACGACGGAGACAAAACAGCCGCCTATGAAACACTCCATTTTGCGCTCGTGACAACTTGTCAGCTTTTCGCACCCTGGTCGCCGTTTATGAGCGATTATCTGTATCGACACCTCACTACCGATATGACTGGCGTACCAGAGTCCGTACATCTCACTGATTGGCCGGAGTTTGGAGGATTCGACCAGATGGTGCTCGATCAGATGGTAGCCCTTCGACAGCTGGTGAGCGATGGCCTATCGCAGCGGGCGGAGGCCAAGATCAAGACTCGTCAGCCGCTCGCCTCGGCCAAGGTTACCTTGCCGTTTAATGTAACCGACGAGCTCAATGAAATGGTGCGTGAGGAGCTGAACATAAAAAGTCTTGATGTTCAAAGTGCAAAGACAGTCACGATCGAAATGAACACAGAAATTA
>JADZBC010000005.1 GCA_020852295.1 bacterium
AACGCGCCTGGGCGCTGTCTTTTTCCATTTTGGCTGTCGATGCCTGGCTTGACCCCCAGATGATCAAGCCAATGATTACCACAACCAAGAAACCAATTACCCCTAGGAGTATCAATGGATCAATTCCTTTCTTCGGTGTATTTGCTGGAATGTTCGGAGTTAGCTTCGCACTCGGTAACGGTGCTGGCTGACTTGGATCTGATGGTGGTGGTAGTGGCATATTCCCTCCTAGCTAGAGACTAGTCTTTCTTAAGATTAGGCTGACCCGGCTCCCAGTCAACTGGACAGAGTCCGCCGGTCTGGAGCGCTTTTACAACACGCAATGTTTCTTCGACGCTACGGCCAACATTACCATCCGAGATTACGACATAGCGAAGATTGCCCTCTGGGTCAATCACAAAGGTACCGCGCTCAGCCTCACCATTTGCTTCGTTTAGCACCTCATAGTCGCGCGCCAAGGTGTGTGACGTATCAGCTAGAATCGGAAATTCTACTTCAGCCATATCGCGTTCAAACCAGGCTTTGTGCGAAAAAACACTATCAGTTGAGGCTGCCAGTACTGCTGCATCAATCTTGTCAAACTCTGCTTGTGCCTTCGCAAAACCCTTAATCTCAGTTGGACATACAAAAGTGAAATCTCGCGGATAGAAGAATAGAACTACCCACTTCCCCTTGTAGTCGCTCAGTGCTACTTCGGTAAAATCATCTTTGTGACCCTTGAGGTAGGCTGGCTGCTTAAAGTCTGGTGCTGGTTGGTTGAGTTTCAACATATATTTCTCCTTTAGGTTATTTACTGGCGACTCGGCCGTTTACGACACTCCAGTCGATGGCGGCCATAAACTTTTCAATATAATCTTTGCGGACAGTGCCATAATCTAAGAAATAGGCGTGCTCATATACATCCATAGTGAGTACGATCTCCGTATCAGCCACACCCCCCTGATTGTGCGCATCAAATACATAGTGTTCGAGTCGATTTAGCTGATAGTCCCAAGCCAAAACGACCCAACCACGAGCACAAAGCCCAAGTGCTGCGAACTCGTTTGTCCAGGCCTCGACGCTCCCCCAGCGCTCAATGATCAGCTCTTTTATGCGGCCACCAATGGACTGTGGTTTGTCTGTCAGGTTGTCAAAATAGCTTTCGTGCAGCTTCACGCCATTGAGCGCAAAAGCTTTTTCAACCATCAACTCACGCAATTCAGAATAGGTGCCATTAGCACTCGCCAAATCTACCGTCTGCAGCTTCTCTGCGATTTCATTATACTTTTTGACATATCCGGCATAGAGCACATCATGATGCTCGGCAAGCTGTCGCTCCGAGAGACCCGGGAGTGACTTGTATTTCAATGGCTTTACTTCTAATTGCATAATCCTATTCTACCGAGCTGAGACCGAACCGTCAAAGCGATAAATGTAACCATTGCGCGTGCGCGCAGCGGGCTTTTTATGTGGCAAGGTAAATACATAGGAGATAAGGACGATGGGATGCTTTTGCTGACCAAGCCACCTCTCAAGTTTAGGCATAAACCGAGTGATTAGAAATGTAAAAGCAATATCGTATTGAGACAGATCGACTTTCCAAAAGTCCCCCCAATAGACTCGCACGAGCTGGCGATAACGAATCGTGCGCAGGTAAGCGATAAGGGCCAATATCGGATTGAGTTCGTAGCCATCGGCCTTGATACCGCGCTCGGCCGCTGCAATAAGAACACGGCCGTCCCCACAACCGAGCTCGATCAGGCGGTCGCCACGCTTCAGCTTCGCCTTGTCAAAAAGCGACTCAATATCGACTCGAAAAATTGGTACGTAAGGTGCCCCCACGAAGACCACGATCGCAAACCCAACGAGTACGAGCAGTAACAAATACCAAATAATCATTTGTGCTCAGCGAGCCACTTGCGTACTTCAGCGACATGCTTGAGAGGCGAAACCTTCGGCCAGACCGCCTCAACCGTCAGATCGGGCCCCACAATAAAACTGGCTCGGGCAATCCCCATGTACTTACGACCATACATACTCTTTTCAACCCAAACCCCCCATGCCTGTATCATGGCCTTCTCGGGGTCACTCAAAAGAGTAAATGGCAAACTATGTTTTTGAGCAAAACCCTGATGACTTTTGACACTATCAGCACTCACGCCAACTACTTCAAGGCCATCAGCCCGAAGATCTTCAAGATTGTCACGTAGACTACAGGCCTCGGCCGTACAGCCAGGTGTGTTGTCTTTTGGATAAAAATAGAACAGTGTTCGCTTGCCGTTATAGTCGGTTAGTGTGCGAGCCGTACCATCTTGATCTTCGAGATTAAAATCCGGTGCCTTATCACCTACTTGTAACATATTGTGCCTCCTAGTTATTTAAGTAGTGTTGCCAGGCTTCAAACAGCTGCGCAGTGGCCCGCAAGTCCTGGGCGTTATACTTTGCAATCTTGAGATACTCACCATCCTTATAGGCCTGGCCGACCTTACTGCCATCCATGTCATCTGACTTGGGCGTATCGATGCCAAAGGCTCGGCACCAGCGGTGCAGGCTACCTTTGTACATTGCACTACCGTAAAACGTCAAAAGATCAAACAAATCCCAGTGAATAGCACCACGCTGTGAACTGCTGTTATATCGATTCGAGATCAGATCCTTGGTTGGACGTACGCCATTCACCGCCGAACGAATTGCCATATAGGGCGCATCGGCTCGTCGACCAAAGAAACTTACGAATTCTTCGGTGATTTCAGCCAATGTCCAAAACTTCGTCAGCATCTCAGCCTCAGTCATAGCTACGTACTTGATGCCGTCCTCCTCCGTGTCTTCGGGGTTCGTATTATTGGCGTCGTAATATACCGCCCCCTTGTCTGTATCAGGGTCATACACCCCAATCGCCACAATCTGACCGGTCAGCGGTGAAAATACTAACTTATCCTTGATCTCCTGCAGTTCCTGCTCATAGACTTCAGGCTGAGCCTGTGGGTCGGGCAAATGTTTCATCAAATCTTTTTTGGTGAGTACATCGAGCGAGTCAAAATCCTCACCAATCATCTCAATATCAAATACGAGTCGTTTATGCTGCATCGTCGTAATAAACCTTATTGAACTCTATTAGTTTAAGGTAATTTTGCTCAGGATCATAGCGGTAGTACGTTACGCCACAGTTGGCGACTTCATGAGCGCCGTGCGACAGACCATCCAAGTCGAGCAAAGTCTGTTCGTCGAATTTCTCCAGTAGCTTACGCATCATAGCGATAACTGCGGCGTGAGACACGACCAGTACCTTTTTGCCGGCTTGGTGTGAATACAGACTATGTAAAAAACTATGGAGCCGCAGACCAATGTCTGGGTAGCTTTCTCCGCCCAGCGGTCGGTAATAATACGCCCCGTTTACCTCGAGCCTTTCGGCCTCCTGAGGAAAATGCTTTCGAATACCCTGATTGGTATATTGGGAGATGATGCCAAACTCTTTTTCCCGAACGCGATCCTCACTATTGACCGGGAGATGATAATCCCAGATGGCAGTCATGGCTTCAAACGTCTGACGCGCGCGCAAATGCGGCGACACATAGGCCGCGTCAAACTGCCCAAACTCTTTCATGAGAGCACGGCCGGTGACAGCCGACTGCTCATGCCCATGAATCGTCAGTGGCACATCCATATCGCGCAAGCCATGCGCCAGACGGTCAGTTGCGTCACCACGATGCAAAGCAATCGCCCGACGAACATTCATTTCACTCTCGCCATGACGAACCAAGACGAGCTCTTTTGGGTAGCTATTCGGTAGCTCATTCATGGCACTATTTTACCATGGCATAAGTATTTTAAGTTGCTATTTAGCCTAATATTTTGTAGTATGAACAGGTTAAAAATCCCAATATTGGGGCGTCGCCAAGTGGTAAGGCACCGGTTTTTGGTACCGGCATTCGGGGGTTCGAATCCCTCCGCCCCAGCCAAATTTGTTTCAGCAATTTTGTATCTGTTATCTTGGTTTGGTTATTTCGGTTATTCTGAAACAATTCTTATATTTGTAAAATCCTTATCTGTTAAGTTGGTTCGAATCCTATCTCCCGTTAACCATATTTACTATTGGTGCACCGTTTTGGTGCAACTATTTTATGAATGATCTGGAAGCCAGAGTAGCAGCAATCAAATCTCAAAACATAAAGGTTGAAATTAATAAGGCATGGTAAACAAGCCTAACCTGAAGACTTAGTATTGAGTTGATGATATATTTTGTGGTTGTTCCATGTTTGTATATAAAAGAGCCGACAAACGACTCTTTTATATACAAACTGAAAATGAGGCCTTGGTTTATTCGTAACGAAGGGCGTCGATTGGGTCAAGTTTGGCAGCTTTATGGGCGGGGTATGTACCAAATATCAATCCCACTGCGATTGAAATACCTGCCGTAACAGCAATTGTCTCAACAGTCATAGATGGAACGATATCCAAGTCCATGGCTTTCGTTAGACCAGTTGCCATAATGTAACCTAACACGATACCAAGTATCCCGCCGAGAATTGTTAATACGATGGCTTCGGTAAGAAACTGCATCATAATATGGCGTGTTTTTGCACCTACTGCTTTCCGAAGTCCTATTTCTCGGGTACGCTCCGTCACGCTGACCAGCATGATGTTCATGATGCCAATACCACCTACTAATAATGAAATTACAGCGCTTATCATGAGGATCTTACGGAACAAATCAGTCAAATCAGTAATAGATCCTAGCACTTCAGCAGAACTCTTGACCGTAAAGTCAGCCTCTTCAGTATTGCTGTAGCCATGATTAGCTAATAGGATTTTTTCAACAAGTGTTTTGGTATCTTCTACAGATTCGTCATCGACTGCTTGAGTAATTATTGAGCCAAAATTTTGACTTAGTTTATTCTGCTCAATGATGCTTGTGTAGGGTACGAATGCAAGAACATTCGGGTTGTCGAACTGACCTGGCTCAGTTTCAGCAAGCACACCAACAACTTCGTAGTCAGTATTATTAAGACCGACCTGTTTACCTATTGGATTGATATCTTTGAAAATATCGTTTGCTATGCTTTTTCCTAGTACTATAACTTGTCTTTTTTCAGTAACACTTCTGCTGTCAAAAAAATTGCCAGACTCAAGTTCGTAATTACGAATATTGCCATATGACTCTGCTACACCTTGCACTGCAATAGTGCCACCAACACCTGACTGTAATTTTGCCGTTGTAGCTACGAGCGGCGAAACACCAGTAATGAGATTCTGGTCGTTAGCTTTTATTGAGTTTAAATCTTGTTCTGTTAGGGTCGGTTCAACGAGCGTACTTATGCTTTTCTGGTTTTCTGGTGCACCTTCAGGTGCTCTGTGTCCAGGGTTTTTCAGTTCTTCAAGCTCCTGAGTGGTTGGAGCGTTGCGTGACTCAATTGTCACATTTGTTGAACCAAGTTTATTCACTTCTTTATCAATCTTTGCATCCATCCCTGCGCCGAGGCCCATTATTGTTGTAACTGCCGCTATCCCTATTACGATTCCTAGAACGGTCAGTAGGCTACGACCTTTGTTGATTATTATTGATTCACTAGCTTCAGTTAGAAGATTACTGATTTTCATTTTGATGCCTCCTCGGTAATTTTGCCATCACGTATTCGTATAGTACGATCAGCATATTTAGCAATTTCTTCTTCGTGCGTTATAAGTACGATTGTCGTGCCTTGCTGATTCACTTCACGAAAGAGTCGCATAATACTGTTTGCGCTTTTAGTGTCAAGGTTACCTGTAGGTTCATCTGCTAGTAACAAGCTAGGCTTCATCATTAATGCGCGTGCTATAGCCACGCGCTGTATTTGTCCGCCTGATAACTCATTAGTGCGGTGGTCAATACGATTTTCTAATCCAACTCGTTTGATAGCTTCTTTCGCTCGTTCAATATCATCTGATGCTGGTCTATAAACCGTAGGCAGTAATACATTTTGTAAAACGGTACGACGCTTCAATAGATTAAATTGTTGAAAAACAAAGCCAATCTCTGAGCTTCTTAAATCGGAAAGCTTACTTTGACTGAGCTCTCGAACTGAAACCCCGTTCAATAAATAATCGCCCTCAAAGTGCTGATCGAGCAAACCGATAACGTGCATTAAACTTGACTTACCCGAGCCAGAACGCCCCATAATTGCTACAAAATCACCTTCGTTAACACTGAGGTTTATTCCACTTAGCGCGGTAGTCGGATTTTTGCCGTTAGCATCGTAAGTTTTTTGTAGGTTTTTTATATCGATAACTTTGTGCATGATTACGACTTTTTCTTGTTTGTTAAGTTTAGTTCAAGATGGGCGAGTAGCTTCTCGAAAGTTTCTGGCTTGGCAATTATCAATACACCATCAACCGGCGCTTTAAATACAAGAAGCTTGTCACCTGCATTGATAGACATCGATTCTCTTGCTTCGGATGGTATTACTACTTGGCCACGTTCACCAACAGTGACTGAGCCAATTAATTGCGGCATATTCATTTCTTATCTCCCATATTAGTCATTACTATTATGTTATCATACAAATCATACTTATCATATTTATATGTACGAAAAATTATAGTTAGCTATACGTATCATTACGGTCAGATGCGACTGTAGAATTTGAGACTTATGTCCCTCCTTCGCTTCGATTAAAAGATCTGTGAAGTGTTAGGTGTTAATATCGCAGGTTTCCCAGCTTAATAAACGTTCTCATTTGATCGCACAGTTCTTTTGAAAAACTTCTTCTCATGATTTCGCAACTTTCATTCTGTGATAATATATTCAAGCTACCTTCCCACAAAACTTCATCGTCAATTATAGAAAGTTTTCTGTGGCGCATATCATCACACATGAATATTCGCACACCACTGTCCTTTAGTATTTCTAGAGCCTTCCATGCCTGCACTTCAAGTATCTTATCGTGGTGTCTTGGATTTCTGGTGTAAAGTATTATCTCTACACCTTCTTTAACCTTGCGCTTGAGCAGTTTTGAGAACTGCCGTACGCGTCTTTCAGTAAGATACGGGCATTCGACCAGTACAGAGTGCTTCGCATTGCTTACGTCTCGTGCAAAAGAATCGTAAAAGCTACATTCATCGTATAGTTTCGAGCTTAATAGTTCAGACGAGTCGATAGAACGCTTTTGGAGTGTTATTCTGAACATGACTCATCCTCCACAGTGTCATCAAGTAATTTCTGAATTTCTTCTACATCATCAACGTTTTGAAAATCCTCATCTGAAAAAGTTCCATTAACGTCCTGTCTCCCCAGCCAAAGTGTAGACAGTGCGACCCGATGGGGTCTTTTTTGATATAATTCAGATATGAACATCGACGACTTTCAAACTCACGCGCTAAAAAGCGTCGCCATAACCGACAAGAATATCGCCGCACTCGCGCACCGCACACTAGGCCTAAACGGAGAAGCTGGCATTCTATCCAATCAGATTAAAAAAATCATACGTGATAAAAATGGCAATACAAGCGACGAGGATCTTGAAGTTATAAAGAAGCGCCTCGGCGATGTGCTTTACTATACGGCTGTTTTAGCCGAGTACTTTGACCTCACTCTTTCGGAGGTTGCCGAGCAAAACGTGGCTCAGTCGACTAAGTTCAGGAAGGATCGCGCGCAAAGCTAATAGCATTCCTCTGTTATATCATGGCTAAAATTCGCACAAACTACATACCTTGGAACCGAAGCTGGGTGACCATTAGACGTCATGCCCCTGTAATCCTAAAGCCATCGATTGTCTCGTTCGCAATAGTTCTATTGTGGCGACTTGTAATATTTCCCGCAGACTGGCATTTCGCCAAGCCGTATGAGCCTATTTTGTTCATTGTGCTACCGCTGATTAGTTTTATCTACGTTATTTTTGCCAGCGTTTCAGTTAACTCTGTGTTTGACCAATACAAAGAAGTTTCAAAAAGTGTAGTGCGCAACGACATAGATACTTTTCTTATATATCGAGATGAGCAGTTGCCAATTCTAATGCATATACTCATCGGAGCCCCATCACTGCTCATAACTAGCTTCGTCTTACTTTATGACTACGAAGCACACACTATTACCGGTATGGCGACTGTTTTTGTGGTGAGTTTTATGCTTATGCTTATCTGGCAGATAGTAACGGAACTTGACGATTTTCGTCGCAGCATCTGGTTTAAAGAAAAAATACCACCCGAGTGGCTACAGATCGATATCGAGACTCACTTCAAAAAAAGATAACTTTAAACCGCTCATGCTAAAATGAGCGTATGGCAAAAAAACTCAAACGCGCCCTCGGATTACCGCTTGTTACCCTATACGGCCTCGGCAATATTCTTGGGGCTGGTATCTATGTACTGGTCGGCAAAGTCGCTGGCGAAGCCGGCAGCGGCACCCTACTCTCCTTTTTACTCGCAATGACGATTGCGGGTCTCACAGCTTTTTCTTATATGGAGCTCGCTGGGCGTTATCCAGCCAGCGCCAGTGTGTCCGTGTATCTGCATAAAGCCTTCGGTAAGCGCTGGCTTTCAGTTGGCATCGGCTTTGCCATGATCATAGCCGGCATTACATCTGCCTCCGCGCTCGCCAAGGGTTTTGCCGGCTACCTCAGCCAGATTATTGTGCTCCCAGAAGCACTTGCCGCTATTGCCCTACTCATCGTCATTGGCTTTATCGCCGCTAAAGGCATCGGTGAATCCGCCACTACCGCGGCACTGTTTACCCTGGTAGAGATCGCAGGGTTGGCACTCATAATCTTTGTTGGCCGCAATAGTTTGGTCAATTTTTCACCAAGTCAGGCCCTGCAAATTGACCCGCTCTTTGGCTTCAGCGGCATCGTCGGCGGTGCCTTTTTGGCGTTTTACGCATTCATTGGCTTTGAAGATATGGTAAATGTCGCCGAGGAAACAAAGAAGCCACAACGCACCATGCCTCTCGCGATTCTTATTTCGCTATTGCTCTCGACTGGGCTATATCTGCTCGTCGCTTACGTTGCCACCTCAGTAATCGCGCCAGATGACTTGGCCCGCAGCAGTGCCCCGCTCGCACTCGTTTTTAGTCGCGCCACCGGACAGAGCGCAATATTCATCACGCTGATCGGTATCTCTGCAGCGATAAATGGTGTCATTGTTCAGATCATCATGGGGTCACGCATCCTCTACGGCCTCGCCAACCAAGGCTGGATCGATAAACGCTATGCTCGAGTTAATCAAAAAACCCAAACCCCCGTCGTTGCGACCGCGGTGATCGTTGGCTGCATGATTGCCGGTGCAATTCTACTGCCCCTTGTATCGCTGGCCAAGCTCACTAGCCTTGTCGTTCTCTCTATCTTTTGCTTAGTTAATCTCTCACTGATAAAAATTAAGCGGCACAACACAACCCACAACGGGATCATTACGGTACCGAGGGTTGTTCCAATTCTTGGTGCCAGTAGCACCCTGCTACTTGTTCTCTATGAACTCCGTACGTTTTTGATGCAATAAAAAACCGCCCATTGGCGGAAATATTCTGGGGTGTGGTGGAGCTGGACCGAAGTCCAACCCCACCAATCCCCTAGTTCAGATGTGCGCCACCGCTGTCCAGGATCACGAAGACGAGGACGACGATGACAATGAGAGCCGCACCGATCGCTCGGTTGCGGGCCGTACGCATGCCAGCGCGATGGAAGACCACCGCCAGCGCTGCACAGATGAGCTCGATAACTACGAAGGTCATGATCGCTCCCTTCAGCAGTGCGAGGCGGACTTGTCCACCTTCGCAGTTCCGTTGGTCTTGATCGTGATCTTGAGCACGAACTCGCAGTGCTGGTAACCGATGTTCATGATCGACGCATCAGCATGCAGGATGGTGGCATCGTATCGACTGCCATCCGGCAGATCGATGTGATCCTCGGTCCCTTGCGAGACCGACCAGCCCTGCACTTTGCCCATCAGGGTAACGCGCGTTCGAGGGTGTGGTACACCTTCGACCACCACTCGGGGCTTGCCGCCCTTTGGGGTGAGCACGCACCACTTGACCGTCATCTGGTGCGAAACGAGCAACTGTCGAGACAGCTGTCCATTCATCGCCAGATATGCCGTCGTCTTGCCGCACTTGGCCGGACGGGACGTGGTCACACTGGTGCTGGGCCTGCCCAGCGTAGTAGCAGCGATGTCACGCAACCTGCTGTCACCGAGGATCTTCTTTGCCTGAGCGGCGCTGAAACCTCGGGACTGCAAGATTCGCGTCCGCATCACCACCTCGGCCGAATCGGCCGCTGCGGGGGCGCGGTACGCTGCCAGCTGGAAGCGTGGCACGTGCATGACACTAAGGCGGCCGCCGTGTCCGGTGCCGTCTCGCTGCACGCTGTCAGTACTCAGGCGCGAAGCCGTCGTCTGCACCGTGCAGGCGGTCAACATGATGCCTACCACTGCCGGGATGAGAATTCGCATTCTCGTCTTCATGGGGAAGCTCAACTTTCTGTCTGGCACATCCGTGTGCTAGGGGGTACACTCCGTGCGTCATTGCACGAAGAAACGACATAATATCATATTGCTTATGTTTTGTCAATAATTATTATGGTTTAGATCTTACGACTATCATATGCCCAATGCAGGAGCGCCTGTCGCTGTCGCGGGCGACACGCCAAATCACCCGGGTGACAATTATTGCGGAGCTGTGTGATGTGTCGCTCAATGGCCCGCCAGCGTCTAATCTGTCTCTGATCCTCTTCGGGAATACGGCGACCCATGTAATATCGAGCGTACCACTGAAACCAGCCTCGTGGGTCTTCGGGATATATCCAACCCTTCTTTTGCCATACCGCCAGCGGCTGACTCGCTGATATCTTAAAGAAATTGAGTGCCGGATCAGGACCGTGATCGCTTAATTTGGCCTTACCGAACCAGTCTTTGGGAAATTCAGCCTGACAGTCATTGAGATAGCTGCCACCAAACACACCAAGCTCGAGCATTTGCTTCGGGGTTAACTGCGGCTTAAAGGCTGGGTCAAAGTCAGCACCGACCGGCGCTACGAGCTCATAGCTGTAGCCCTGCTGGATATCATCATCAACTGTTACAATTTTCATACTTCCCCTTGCATAAGCATTATGGACTTGTGATACTAGTAGTATATGCGAAAACTCCTACTCGAAAAAATCCGCCTCACTTGGTATCTCTATTTTTTGTTCGCCACATTCTTTTTGATTAAACTTCAAATACCAAAGATCGAACTTGGTAGTGGCGCACTGACCCTCTTTAGCGTCAACTCATTTCTGTATGGCTTCTACATAGGGCCGATTATGTCAGGCCAAAAAGCGCGCATCGAAGAGCTCACCCGAATTATCCGCGCCGAGGCAAATGCCCTCTTCTCCATGCTGCTCGAGACGCAAAAGTTCAGTGATAAAACAAAAAACGAACTCCAAGATCTGTTCTCGCACTATGTCCGCGAGGTGCTCCGTGACCGACGAATTGCTCAAGGCGAGCCAGAATACGAGGCTATCATAAGCTACTGTCTCAAATATGACGGCAAGGACAAAGCCCAGATGATGCAACTCCTCGACAAAGTCGTCGCCAACCAGCAAAACCGCACACAGTTCAATATGCTGATGAGTAGCCGAGTCTATAGTAATGAATGGATGGTCATGTTAATTCTATTCACCATCACGGTCATATTCATCCTGCTGGTGAACACCAATGGCATTCTGGGACTCAATATACTTTCCGCCTTTTTAGCTGCCGCCCTCTCTATGCTCATAGTGGTACTCATAAAGCTCAATACCTTAACCCACAAAAAAGCTAAGGAGATCTGGGCACCACTCCAGAAACTCCTTGCTACCAACTACTATCGAATCGACTAGGCCGGCGGCTGTTGACCATCGACCAGGTATTGACGAAATTTATCTCTCAATTCCTCGCTGCCCAGGCCTAACTGTTTGAGCTAGGCATCGAGAATACGTTCCAAATCCCAATCTGGTTGGGGCTCCTTGGGTAAGCGAAGATACGGCGCATCCAGCTCTCCGATAGTACCGGGTAGAGCAAGTTTTTCACCTTCCTGATCATCAATTATTTGACAGGCATTAGGGTGCTCACCGACTGATATAACAACATTATGTAGGCCTCGAATTTCCACTACTTGGCCAAATCGAAGTTCGGAAGGCTCTAAGCGTGCCTCTACTTCCTTGCCAGATACATATTCGCCCCCTTCTTGCGACATACTATGCTTTTTTGTTGCCGAGCTTAAAGAAGTATGCCAGCAATACCAGCTGCGTCAAACCCATGACAACGTTGATTCCTTTTGTAGAAGGACTGGTGTGGCCAGCCGCCAGGAAGAAGTTGAGGTTTAAAAACGCACCACCCAAAGCCGCCAATGCGCCAATAGCGGCCAAGATGTTTTTGGGACCAAACTTGAAAAGTAGAGCCACAGCGGCAATCACAAAACCAGCACCAACCGCGAGTTCGGTAAATCGAGTTAAGTTCCCCAGCACTTGCGGATCAGACATCTTCAAAAAGTCGACATAAAGCTGATTTGGATTCTTAGCTGTAAAAAAACCAAGTGTCTTCGGCATACCCTCGAGAAAACCCGGCTGAAACTTGCTATAGGCTGACTGCAGCCATTCATAGCCAATAATACCGCTGATTAACAATAGATAGATATTTGCTCCGGCTGGAACCGCCGATGATTTAGTTGATGATTTTTTCGCCATTTTTACATTCTCCTTTTGGCTTAATAATACTACTTATGCTTACTATTCAAAAGACTTACGCATGTGTTGACTCGAATACTCCCAGGTTGCATCGATCTTCTTATGAGGATTGAATATGTTTTGCGGGTCAAAGATTTGCTTGATCTCGCGAAATATTTCAATGATCTCAGCAGGATACATGTCGCCCAAAAATGGCCCGCGAATCATACCGTCATTATGCTCTCCCGAGAGCGAGCCTTCGTACTTCAGTACCAGCTCGGTCACTTCACGCAAGCAACCAGGTATCTTATCGCGCTCAGATTTTTTAGTCAGATCCATCAATGGAATGATATGAAAATTACCATCCCCGACATGGCCCGCCACAGTATAGAGCAGCTCGTAGCGCTCCAAGATAGCAGTTAGCTGAGGTAGAAAATCGGGTAAGTGCTTGGGTGGTACTACCAAGTCATCGATGAATGGTGCGGTGTGCTTCTTTTTGACATTTTTGCGCAGCAGATTGAACGATTCGCGACGCATCAACCAGAACTTCTCTTCATGTTTCTTGTCGCGTGCCCGCTGCACCTCAACATCATACTGACTCAATCGATAGGTAACCTCCTCGATCTTTTTGTCGATCTCTTCTTGGGTTTCACCCTCAAACTCGACCAATAGGATTAGCTTCGGCAGTCGCGGCAAGTATTTTATTAGCTTATCGAGCACCGGAATAAAGCTCAAGCCGAGCAAAATGAATTTCTTCCAGCCAAGCGTACGGTGAAACGTAAAGAAAAACCGGAAGGCAAACTTGAGCGTGTGCTCATCAAATGACTCGAGACTCGAAGGCTTGAGTGGTAATAGATCATTGATAATATGCCCCAGATTGTCCATGTTTGGCATAAATACGACACACATGCCGGTGAGCGGCTTATTTTCGACTAACCTGAAAGTTGCCTCGGTTACAATACCAAGTGTGCCCTGCGAGCCTACGATAAGTTTATTGAGATCTAGCGTTTTGCCATCCCAGGCATCGAAGATATTGTAACCAGTCGAGTTCTTGCTTACCTTTGGCCGGTGGGCCGCGATGAGCTTGTGGTGAGCATGAAGCAATCGATACACCCGGCGATATATATCACCGAGCGTGCTGCGATCTGCTAGCTGAGCCTTGAGCTTACTGCCTGTGAGCGGCTCTATTTCATACTCTTTCCCGTCACGTAAAACTATCTTAGTACGTGTGACGTAGCGCTCAACTTTGCCATATACGAGCGACTTCTCGCCGCCGGCATTGTTCGCTACCATACCGCCTATCATGCAGATCTCACGTGACGCCGGATAGCTCGGCATGATCAGGCCAGAGGCCAACGTCACTGGTTCGAAGTCGTGATAGTACACACCCGGTTGGGCGCTGAGCGTATTGCCGTGAACCCGACCGATTTTATTGAAGTACCGGTCAAAAGCCATAATGATCGAATCATTAATCGATCCGCCAGACATATCGGTACCGCCACTACGAGCCGTTAAGGAAATACCAGGTTCATGTTTTTTGCGCTGTGCTACATAACGGACCAAAGCCTCTACATCCTCGGTGTCTCTCGGATAAACCACCACCTGTGGCTTGAGCTCGAAGAGGCTAGCGTCATGCGAAAACTTTTTGAGTGTCTGGCGCGATTCATCAACATCACCTGATATGACTGCCCGCAGAGCCGTAAGATGTTTGAACTTGTGTAGCATAATCTTCTTATTACTTATGCATATTTTAGCTGGTTAGTGCCTGCGCCACAACACAAACTATTGACTTTTTATACTACTTATGTTAATATTGTGCAGTTCGAGTCGAGAGGAAGGATCCCCAATGCACGACGACGAACTGTCCCCATCCACCCAGGCTGAGATCGCGGCCACCCGCTTCGAAGCCGAAGAGCAAGATCGGTGGCTGAGGCTCCACAGCTTCATCTACCGACACGAGGGTGCAGCCATGGCGCTGAGCATGACTCTCATGTTCGGTGGCATCATCGCAATGTTCGTGGCCTCCGGCTACTACGAGATGAGCCATGGTGTCGGTGCGAAGATCCTCTGGGTCTGCATCGGCGCGTGCTGGAGCGGCCTGATCCTGCTCCTGTTCACGTTCGCCCGGCCCAATGCGGCCAGCTGGTGGCGCGCCACCACACGCGTCCTGGTGGTACTGACCATATGCGCCATGATCATCGTTCCGATGAGCATGGCGTTCGAGTGGGCCATCCGCCAACTCGCCTAGCCCCGCAAGGAGGTTCTTCCGAGAGCCCACCTGCGGGGTTCTCACTTTTACTACACAAAACCCCACATTACTGTGGGGTTTTTGCTGAATAGACTCAGTTCGTTACGATTAGTAACGGGCTGGGCGGTCTTCTTTAGGACGTGCTTCGTTTACAACGAGCTTACGACCTTCATAGTCAGAACCGTCGAGTGCCTTGATGGCAGCTTCGCCTTCTTCTTTACTGCTAAGCTCGACAAAGCCGAAGCCCTTTGAGCGACCAGAGAACTTGTCCATGATCACAGCGGCACTTTCTACAGTACCATAAGCAGCAAAAAGCTCTGAAAGTTCGGTATCGGTGGTCTTGTATGGAAGACTACCAACGTATAGTTTGAACGACATAAAACGCCTTTCGTTAAATTGATGTACCAAGCGGATTCGACTTTCTTACACTTACTTCGTCGAAACCTTTGACACTTCACGTAACGAGAGGCATTAGAACCGCGACATGGGTATAAGAACCCGCTTGCGCCTATTATACGATCTTTTACTGATATTCACAATAGGAATTTGGCTATGCTTTACCCTGTGCGATAGCTATGGCATGATGATGGCGCACAATCCGACGAGCGAGAGGGGTCCATCGTGGCCAGCAATGAGATGTGCGACCGGCGCGGGCACGAGTTCACCAAGGAGAAGAAGCGTCGCTGCGGCGTCTGCAAGGGCCAGGGCTACAAGACCTTCGGTGGCGGCAGCTGCCGCACCTGCGGTGGCACCGGCGAGGTGACCTACCTGGTCTGTCACCGCTGTGAAGCTGAACGGTGAACCCCGCCAACTACTCGCTTCGAGCCTGTGGTGAAGCAACCGCTTCATCACGGGCTCGTTGCCGTTTTACAGACCTACATACGCCAGTAGAGACTTGATCCGGAGAGATCCTCGACATCGATATTGCGTACCCGCAAGCCGTCGCGGATCTTATCACTCGTTGCAAAATCACTTTGGGCCCGAGCAGCATTGCGCTCAGCGATGAGTGCCTGCTCTTCTGAGCTAAATGGAATAACCTCATTCACAAGACCAATGCCAAGTACCTGATCGGCCCACGCTATCTGTTCGGCAAAGCCTGCACTCATACTCGCCTCTTTTTCGTACTCTGCGAGAGCTGCCAGAGCGAGCGGAGTATTGAGATCGTCGCGTATCGCCTCTGCGAAGTTGTGCGCGAATGCTTTATTGGCGTCGGCCTTTAGCTGCAATGTCACACCAGACTCTTGCGCATATTGGTTCTTTCGTACTGCAGCTCGCAAACCCAGCAATCGATTATGCGCTGCCTGGATCGACTCATCGCTAAAGTCCATCTGCGAACGGTAGTGCGCCTGCAAACAGAGCAGTCGAAATGCCAGTGGGTCTGCCACGTCGTCGAGTGTAAAGAAATTATTGAGCGATTTGCTCATTTTCTCGGCGTTTACATTGAGAAACTCATTGTGCACAAAATAGTTCGCAAGCGTGCCGCCGGCCTGAGCTATCTCATTCTCGTGATGTGGAAACTTCAGATCAACTCCGCCCGTATGAATATCAAAAGGCTGACCAAGTGCCCCAACACTCATTGCGCTACACTCGATGTGCCAACCGGGACGACCCGGTAACTCATTGCCGTCCAGCACGAACTGCCAAGCTGGCTCGCCTGGTTTTTGTGCCTTCCAGAGCGCAAAGTCCGCCACTCCCTCCTTCTGATCCTGGTCATCGGTAACCCTTGCCTCAGCTTCATAGTCAAGGTTAACAAGCTGTCCGTAGACTTGCCCGGTTGCTCGATAGCGTTCCACGCTAAAGTAGACTGAGCCCTCGGAAATATACGCAATGCCCTGCCTATAAAGATTCTCAATCATCTGTTGCATAGCTACCATCGAATCAACCGCACTAACTATCTGGACATCGGACTGCTTAATCCCAACGCGACTAATATCCTGCAAGAAAACTTCCTGGTACTGAGTGGTTAACTTAGCGCGAGCCGCCTCTGGCTCCACCCCAGGGTAGTCACGTTCGAGTCGGGCGATGATTTTGTCATCGATATCAGTAATATTCATCACCCAGCGCACCGAAAGCTTCTCGACAATCCTCAAGCTACGCTGTAAAAGGTCTGCTGTGATAAAAGCGCGCAGATTGCCGATATGTATCTTGTCATAAACCGTCGGCCCACATGAATAGATACTCACCGAACCAGCCTGGATCGGCGTAAAGTCTTCTTTTTTGTTTGTTAGTGAATTGAATAATTTCATGAAAATACCTGCCTATTGCTGAGTGCTCGCCCCAGGGTCATCTGATCAGCGTACTCCAGATCACCACCGATCGGCAGACCGTGAGCAAGACGGGTGACCTTAACTGGCAAGTCGGACAACTTCTTAACCAGATACAGTGCCGTCGTCTCCCCTTCAACAGTTGGATTGAGCGCCAAAATAATCTCGGTCGGCATATCACGCTGTACTCGTTCAAATAATGGCTCAATGCTCAACTCCGCTGGGCCGAGGCCATCGACCGGCGAGATAAGACCGCCGAGGACGTGGTAGGTGCCCTGATATTGGCCAGTTTTCTCGATCGCTACGATATCAAGTGACTGACTCACCACCGCAATCTGCGATTTGTCGCGCGTCGGACTCGCGCAGATCTTGCAGAGCGGCGAATCCGTATAGGTCAGGCACTGCTCACAGCGACGTAAGCCATCCTTGAGCTGCAAGAGCGCCTCGCCCAGCCCAGTATGCAAATCACTCTTGAGCAAGTAGTAGCTCAAGCGCTCGGCTGTTTTGGGGCCGATTGTTGGCAGCTTCGCGAACTCATTGATAAGTCGTGTGACGTTTGGCGGCAGTACATCCACCCTGCAGAACCCTCCTTAAGTATGCACTACATTCCTGGCAAGCCGAGGCCGCCCGCGACTGATTTCATTCGCTCAGCCGCTTCCTGCTGTGATTTTGTGATCGCCTGATTGAAGGCTGATTCGAGATGTCGCTCGAGACGTTCAAGGTCCTCTACATCAACTGCAGCTGGGTCAATCTTAACCTTCTGGACTTTTTGCTCACCGTTGATCGTTAACTTTACCGCACCATTGCCAGCCTCAACTTCGATCTCGACAGATTTGAGCTCTTTCTGGATCTTGCGCAGCTCCATCAGTGTTTTTGCTTTATCAAACATAGTAGACTCCTTCAAATACATTCTTATTGTACCGTAGATCGCCATTGTGACGCCAGAGAAGAGTTTGATGGACGCGAAAAATTTGTTATGCTTACTTGTAATAGAAGCAAACAATCCTGTGACTAACCTAAAAAAAATCATCGAACGCTATCATCTCGCGATCGCCGTCATCATTCTCTCGGCCATGTTCGCGCTTGGCTTTGGCTCAATGCTGGGCGACAGTGCGATTGTTGATGAGGTCGCCCATATTCCCTCTGGCTACAGCTATTTAAAGTATGGCGACTACCGACTCAATCCTGAGCACCCACCGCTCATCAAAGACATTTCTGCTTTTCCGCTTCTTTTCTTAGACGTGAAGTTCCCGCTCGACAAACCAGCCTGGGCAAAAGACGTCAACGGGCAATGGGAGTCTGGCTGGAGTTTCATCTATCACCTCGGTAATAACGCCGATCAGATCTTACTTTTCTCTCGATTGCCCATCTTACTCCTCGCGGTACTGCTTGGTTTCGTCATTTATGAATTCAGCCGTCGACGCTACGGGCCAGAAGTTGCGGTGCTTGCACTCATCTTTTATGCATTTTCGCCAAACATCATAGCTCATTCTCGTTTCGTAACAACCGACCTCGGTATTGCGGCGTTCACCTTCTTTGCTTTTCTCGGCTTCTTCAGGTTTGTCGGCAAGCCAAACAAGAAAAATGCTGCTATCTTTGTAGTTCTGTTTGCCCTTGCCCAATTGGCAAAATTTTCCGCTATCATTTTGGCGCCGTTCTTCGGGGCAATGCTCCTGCTCAAAGTTATTTTTGATAAACAGCCAGACGTCTGGCAACAGCGGGCCAAGAAATGGTTTGGGAAATTTATACTCATCGGTTTAGCCGCCTTTGCACTTGTGTGGCTCTTCTATATTCCGCACACCATCAACATGCCAGAGCCCGTCCAGGATAAACTTATCCAAACATCTTTGCCCGATGGATACTACACACGCTATGGCCAATATCTTGTGAAGCTCAATGATGTGGCGATTCTTCGACCGATGGTGCAGTACGTTCTTGGGCTTTTGATGGTTTTCAACCGCGTCCAGAGCGGCAACATTACCTATTTCCTCGGTGAAGTAACCAACCAAAGCTTCTTCTGGTACTTCCCAGTCAGCTTCGTCATGAAGACGCCAATTCCATTTCTTATATTAATGCTGCTCGCCATTGACGTTGCGATTTGGCAGTATTTCCAACGTAAGCCGACCAAAGTCTGGGATAAGCTTGGCGAATATACACGCAATCACTTTACTGAGCTGACTTTTATACTCTTTATCGCCTTTTATACCTATCTCTCGATCAAGGGCAACCTCAACCTCGGTATTCGCCACCTTTTCCCAATGATGCCAATGATCTATGTCCTGGTAGCAAAAAAAGTAATTGACTTCAAAGATCTTCTGACGAAAAGACGCTACCAAAGGTTATTTGCGATTGTACTCCCCCTACTCGCCGCCTGGTACGCCCTTACTGCCTTTGTGGTGTACCCAAAATATCTACCTTACATCAATAGTCTTTTTGGCGGTTCTGGCGAAGCTTACCGCTACCTCTCAGACAGCAATGTCGACTGGGGCCAAGACCTGAAGCGACTCGTCAGCTACGTCAACTCAAAGCCTGAGATCGACAAGATTGCCGTTGACTACTTTGGTGGTGGTTCACCAGCTTACTACTTCTGCAGCCGCAAATTCACACCAAGCGGCGCACTGATCGATGACTCCTCTGGCTACGACTGCAGTAAGAGTAAGTACATCGAGTGGCATGCCCAAGACGGCGTCCCACAAACCAGCTACATCGCCGTATCTGAGACATATCTACAGAATGATCGCTTCTCCTCGAAAGTGCGTGGCGATAGTGGTTACCAATGGCTCCGCGACCAAACCCCAATCGCCAAGATCGGTGACTCGATTTACGTATTCAAAATACGCTAGCCATTGAGCGGCACAACAGAATTCAGCCCACTGAGTGGCTCGGATTATTTACCTTTGATGACTATCGACTACTTATGCTCGTGTAGCGGAGCGTGTTTGTAGGTTGGCTTATTATAGCGGCCAATCATTGTACCAAGCTTGATATTGAGCAGATCTAAAAATACCTGAAGGGCTGCTTTGATTGCGGAATTACCCCCCAGTTTGCTGCCCTCTTTGACATCATGCCAGTCCGGTACATCAATGAGCTCAATGCCATAGCCGAGCTTACGTGCAATTGCGAGCACCTCCATATCAAAGCCCCAACCCAAAATTTGTTGACGTGCAAAAATGGTATGTGCCGCCTCACGCTCAAATGCCTTAAAACCACACTGTGTATCTTTCACGCCCGGTAGTAGTAAAACCTGCACAAGAAAGTTACCAAAACCAGAGATAATCTTACGAATTCCTTTGTGTGACTCATTGAGATTGCGAACACAGATGGCCACTGGTATATTCGCGTCCATCGCCGCAAAAACACGTTCTAGATACTTCAGTGGCGTAGCTAAGTCGGCATCCATAAATACAACATACCGACCGGCCGCTTCAAAGATACCATCTCGCACCTGCTTACCCTTGATAGCCTTCCCAACGGGCTTTGGTCCGGCACTTAATACACGAAAATGCTTAAATTTCTTGGCGCGACTGCGAACCTCCGCAATCGTCTTATCAGGACTATCAGCATCAACCACTAACACCTCGACGGAGTGCTTATTTCCCTTTAGGTAGGCAGCCAGCTGATCGAGGCTGTCACCTATACGACCCTCTTCCTTGTAGGTGGGAATCACTATCGTAAGATCAATCATGCTCATTTGTTTAACTCATAGCTATAAAAAATTTGCTGTTGATTGAGTGGCGAATAGTGATTCACGATGCGTCCTCCAGGGTATTTTACCGTGATGATATCTAGCTTCTCCTTTGCCGATGCGTCGCTCCCAAGAATAAATAGCTTAGGTTTCTTGTTGAGTGGTAGTGCGCGCAATGCATCATCCCCGATCAGCGAATATTCGGTTCGTTTGTGCGTCAGAAATTGAATAGTCTGATTTTCGTATTCGCTCACAACAACGTATGTATTCTCCGCACTCAAGCCTCGTGCACCACTCTCGGCATTCAAAAACTTGGCCATTTCAGTTAGTGGCTCGTCGTACGAAGTGTAGGTTTTTGGATCTTGAGCCCAGGCAACAAAGTACTGCTTATAGCCCTGGAAGGCCGTTAAGGTCAGAAGGATTAAAACCAATACAAGGCCGACTGATCGGGCAATATTGTTGACAGGAAAAGTTGCGTACCAGCGACGCAACAGATAATTCACACCCACCCCAACCAATATCATGATAAGTGGTAAAGCTCCGGCCGATCGAAGTGCATTGGGTACATCGCCAGATGTTAGGATCGCCGGAAGCAGCAATGCTACAAAGCTAATTATCACTGTCAGATTTGTTAATCGCTTCGGGCGCGTAAACACAAAGAGCAAACCCAACAAAAACATGATCCCAATAAAAGTATTGAGCAGCGGCAAACCGCCAAGATTGTGTCGATAGTTTTCGTCGCCCTTCAAATTAAACATCAGAAATGTGTCGAGAGCATTACTGCCAACTAGCTTGAGCTTATCGACATTATTTGAGCGACTTAATATTGTCGAACTCGTAATATTGTTGGTAACAGTGTTGCTGTTTTTGACCGCAAGGTAGATTGAGGGCGCCAACAGAAATACTAAAATTGCGACTGCCACACCCAGCTTTGCGATCGACGGCAAACGGCGGCGAGCAAATATCAGAGTAATTACCAATACGAGACCGAGCGCAGGGATTAGTAAGGCTGTCCCAATGTAGTTGTAGGTAGCCAGCGCAAGGCTCAGGGCAAGCAGCCCAGACCAAGCCCAACTTCGACTCCGATATGCCTTAGTGGCCAACCATAAGCTCAAAACGACAAAAAACGGGGCAGCTCCAGCCGCTAAGGCATCGCGGCCAACCGTGATTGCCCATGGATTAACAGCGAGTACGCCGGCTGCTATCAAGCCAACCCGGCGGCCGTACCATGAACGAGCTACCAAGTATGTGAAAAGAACCGTCAGTACACTCAAGATTGCCGGCACAACTCGTAGTGCCCAAACTGATGTCTTCATGAAGGTCAGCGCCAAGGCCTCGAGTGCTACAAAGACTGTACTAAAGCCGCCAACACTACTACCAAAAGAGATTTTCTTATTCAGCAACAGCTCAAGTGCTGCATTGCCATAGGCGGCTTCATTGGGGTGAAGTGCCGGTGGCAGATCGACAATGCGATAAAAACGCATGAAAACCGCAACCACGATGATACCAGCGAGCATGGTACCGGGCAGATAACGCTTGACGAACTCCGGCGGAATAAATTGTTTCATGATTTAGTGAAGACGAATTTTTTGTAAGTTATATAGTTATAGGTTAACACGAGCAGGATAGCTACTGCCAGCGCAAAGTTGTCTCGATCGAATTCCGCTGAGAATGGTAACCGCAAAAATGACGTCACATCATACACAATTTGACTCGGCCACAGCCAAGTCTTTGTAAAGAAAGTAAGAACGATCGGTCGAATAACGTAAATGCCAAAGCCAGTAATTGCAAAGAAAGTAATGATGCGAGCCCTACTCACTTTCTGGACACGAAATGTAAAGCGTTGGTTGAAAATAAAGCTATTAACCATCGCCACCGTACCCGACACAACACCAGCGGCACCGGCCGGAATCAAAAAGAGCATGATCAGTACGTTGTAGAGCACAATATCAACCAAGGTGTTGAGGATACCAACTAAGCCAAAGCGCCCTGCCTGAGCAGCTTCTTGCTTGATGACTTTGTCTTTTTTATCGTGCTTATGCTTCATCACGAATCATTATAGTGGGTTTTGATTTATGGGTAAAGCTACTCAGAGGGTGGCCGATGACTACGCTCCATCGACTTAAAGAGCATCTGCTCAGCATTAAAGCTCATCTCTACTTCCCCGACTGGACCATTTCGATGTTTCTTGATGAGCACATCAGCGATTCCAACTCGATCAGTCTCTTTGTTGTAGTAGTCTTCACGGTAGATAAACATAACAACATCAGCGTCCTGCTCAATCGAACCAGATTCGCGCAAATCCGCCAGCTGTGGAATCTGTGGGCTCCGGTTTTCGACATTACGCGACAGCTGTGACAGTGCGATGACCGGTACATTGAGCTCACGGGCAAGTCCCTTGAGACCACGCGAGATTTCCGAGATTTCTTGTACGCGGTTGTCAGAACCTCCGGCACGTCCACTCATGAGCTGAAGATAGTCGATAACTACCAGACCAAGATCATGCTCGCTCTGCAAACGTCGTGCCTTGGTACGCATCTCCATCACATTCGTTACGGCCGAATCGTCAATATAAATTGGCGCTTCAGATAATACCCCCATCGCGCGATTGAGTTTGTCAAAATCCCGATCCTCAAGATTGCCAGTGCGCAGTTTCCACGAATCAATACCGGCCTCACCGGCAAGCAAGCGGTCGATTAGCTGCTCCTTGCTCATCTCAAGACTAAATATTCCAACTGGGATACCCTCTTTAACCGCCACATTTTGTGCGATATTGAGCGCCAACGATGTCTTACCCATACTTGGTCGGGCCGCGAGGATAATAAGATCTGATTTCTGAAGTCCAGCGAGTAGATTATCGAGATTACGAAAGCCTGTTGGTACACCGCGAACTTTCTTCTTGTCCTTGTGCAAACTATCAAGACGATCAAAACTCTCAGTCAATACTTCTTTAATCGGCGTAAAGTTTTGCTTGAGGTGCTTCTGCGAGACTTCAAATAGGGTTTGTTCGGCACTATCAAGTAGATTATCGAGAGGCTTTTCCTCGTCATAGGCTAGGCTACCAATTGAGTTGGCAGCAGATATCAAACGACGCATCGTCGCCTTTTGAGCTACTATCCGTGCATACTCCGCCACATGCGCCGCTGACGGCACGCTATTGACCAGGTCGGTCAGGTAAGCTGCTCCGCCAATCTTATCAAGCTCACCGACTTGCTCAAGTCGATTAGAAAGTGTTACAAGGTCGATTGGCTCACGCTTCTCATAAAGCGTCAGGATTGCCTCAAAAATAACCCGATTCTTATCAACATAAAAATCATCAGCCGCTACGATGTCAGCAATCTTAATGATCGCTTCTTTATCGAGCAAGAGTGCACCGATCAAACTCGACTCTGCCGCAATATTTTGTGGCGGCACCTTCAGATCGATTTTTTGAGATTCTTTAGCCACTAACCACCTCTCCCCCTAGGATTTCAAGCGCCGAGCTGACAAGCTCCGTACCGGTGTCAACTTCCTTCTCCTCGCGCTCCATACCACCTAGTTTACACAAAAGCTCAATGTCGCGTCCAAACACCTTCGTCATGATCTGTTCAATCAGGGCCCGGTTCTTTGCTTCTTCCATGCGTTCTTTATGGAAGCTAAATCGACAAGTCAGGACGAGCCGATCACCCTCAATATGCGGATCTGCGCCTCGCATCACGGCAAACAGTGACGTATTTTTTTCCTTGATCAAGCTCAGTGCCTTGGTTGTGAGGCTTTCTTCGTCGGCGTTGACGACGGTGTCACTCGTCGTTTTCTTCGTGGCCGCAGGGGCTGAGGTCTGAGCGGTCTGGCTCGGTGCCGCCGCGGTAACTGGCTGAGCAACCCGACCGAGTGGCAACGCCGCTTTGTAAATAGCAAGTTCAAGCGGCAGACTATAGTGTTCCGATATCTTAAAGTTGGCAAGGGCCTCTATCAGGAGGTCTGCCAAGTACATGAGGCGTGTTTGTGTCGATTTATCCTTCGCATCCAGACCCTCAAGGAGTCGGCGCCGCACGTCTTCCAGCAACTGGTTCGTGATATTGATCGGGTCTATACCACGATCCAGAATATTCTCAACAACCGCCATTGCGGCATTGGTATTTTGCTTGAGAACCGCTGCAATCAGCTGCTCAACTTGCGTGGCAGAGCTGAGACCCAAAAAATCAGCTACAGTCTGCTCGGTAATGCGCTGATCGATGGCCGATATCTGATCAAGCAGACTAATCGCATCGCGAAATCCACCCCGACTTTGGGTGGCT
>JADZBC010000006.1 GCA_020852295.1 bacterium
ATCATATGCCCTCGAGCAAAACCGGATCGTCATGGCTGTTCCTGGCAACATTACGAGTCTGCGGTCCGCGGGACCAAATTTTTTACTAAAAATGGGGGCTGCTCCCGTTACGAGCGCACTCGACGTACTTGATCTTCTCAATATTGAACCAGCCGCAAGCCAAACGACAGCCAGCACAAGTCATAAATTGAGCGATCTCCAGCAAGCTATCTTGTCCGCCATCGAAGCCGGACACAGTTCGACCGCTGCGATTAGCGAATCAACCAAGCAACCCATTACCAAACTCACCATAGCCTTGTCAGGACTTGAGATAGCCGGTATGATCAGGCAGCTACAAACAGGAGAATGGGCTATTGTTTCCCCCGAAAGGGTTGCCAATATGGCACTGAAGCTTTAGCATTACAATGACTATGCCAAAGAATCTTGTTATTGTTGAGAGTCCCGCCAAGGCGAAGACTATTGAGAAATACTTAGGTCGGGACTACAAAGTTCTGGCTAGCTACGGTCATGTCCGAGATTTGCCAAAATCAAAGCTCGGTATTGATATTGAGCACAATTTTGAGCCGCAATATATGATACCGCGCGGTAGCGCCAAGCAGATGAATGCCCTTAAAAAAGCCGTCGGAGCCGCTCAAACCATCTTTCTCGCAACCGACCTTGATCGTGAAGGAGAGGCTATTGCGTGGCATATCGTTGAGGCGATCCCACCAAAACCCGACCAGCAGGTAAAACGCATCACGTTTTCAGAAATTACCGAATCCGCTATCAAGGATGCTGTTTCGCATCCTCGCGACATCGACCAGCATCTAGTTGATGCGCAGCAGGCTCGGCGCGTACTTGATCGGCTGGTCGGCTACAGTCTGTCGCCAGTACTGTGGAAGAAAATCCGCTATGGACTCTCAGCCGGTCGCGTCCAATCAGTTGCACTCAAGCTCATTGTCGATCGCGAGCGTGAGATCGAGGCCTTCCAATCTGAAGAGTATTGGAGCATCTCCGCCAACCTAGTTGAGCCAAAGGGTACCGAAATTACTGCTGAACTCACCAAGATTGATGGTAAAAAAGCGGCCGTATCAGATCAAAAAACAGCTGACTCAATAAGATCCGACCTCGAAAGCGCCGCCTTTGTCGTTGCCGACACTCAAAGCCGAGAGGTACGCAAAAATCCCTATGCACCGTTTATTACTTCAACACTCCAGCGAGATAGCTACAACCGACTCGGTTACTCAACCCGACGGACAATGACCGTAGCGCAAGGTCTCTATGAAGCAGGTTTCATTACCTACATGCGTACCGACAGCACCAATCTCAGTGCTCAAGCCCTTAGCCAGGCCAAGAGCTATATTACAAAACGTTTTGGGAAGGAGTATGCGCTCGATAAGCCACGTGTCTTCTCTAAGAAAGCGCGAGGCGCCCAAGAAGCCCACGAGGCAATTCGACCAACTGACGTCACAAAAAGCCCTGAAGATCTCACAGGCGAGCTTTCGGCTGACCAGCTCAAGCTTTACCGACTGATCTGGCAGCGCACCCTGGCAAGCCAAATGGCCGCGGCTCGCTATCAGCAAAATGGTATCGATATTGCTGCAGACCGGTACATACTTCGTGCTAACGGCCGCGAAGTTCTGTTTGACGGCTTCACCAAGATCTACGGTGCCTCAAAACAGGAAGAGGAAAGAATCCTGCCGACTCTTAGCGTTGGCGACAAGCTTGAAAAGAAAGAAATCATTACTGAGCAACACTTCACCCAGCCACCAGCTCGCTATTCAGAGGCAACGCTCGTCAAAAAGCTTGAAGAGGAGGGGGTCGGTCGACCAAGTACGTATGCACCGACAATCTCAACTATCATTTCGCGCGGCTACGTGCTGAGTGAAGAGAAACGACTTGTACCGCAACAGATTGGCATGATTGTGTCAGATCTACTCAGTGCCAACTTTGACTTTGTAACCGATGCGAAGTTTACCGCCCAGATGGAAGACCGGCTGGACGACATCGCTGACGGCAAGACCCAGTGGCAGCCGGTGGTGGCAGATTTCTACAAGCCAATGGAGAAGCTGGTCGAAGAAAAAACGAACACAATTGAACGGGTGCAAATTCCTGTCATCGAAACTGACGAAAAATGCGAACTTTGCGGCAAAACCATGGTGATCAAATCTGGTCGTTTTGGGCAGTTTCTAGCGTGCAGCGGTTGGCCAGATTGCAAGAACACCAAGCCAATCCTAAAAAAGACCGGGGTAGAGTGCCCACAATGCCATGAAGGCGAGCTTGTTGAGCGTAAAACCAAAAAGGGTAGGGCATTTTACGGCTGCAATCGCTACCCGGATTGTGATTATGCTACTTGGACCAGGCCAAAAAAAGAATCTCCAACAGATTAACTACGAAATGTATTGGCTAAAAAATCAATAAATCTTGTTGACCATATGGTCAATAGATGATATAATTTATCTAGCGTTTTGATGACTCGTGGGGAAAAATGAGTCATTTTCGTAATAACTAGAAGTCTTTTGCAGGTAAAAATGTCACAGCAAAACATTAACCAATCCGATCTTGGTCGTGCCATTGATGCACACCTCGAATTACTAAAAAAAGATCGTGAACGCGACGTCCTGATACGTCGTCACGGCATAAAAAACATACCGGCCCAAACCCTTGAACAAATCGGTGCCGATCTTGGTGTTACCCGAGAACGAGTCCGACAGATTGAGAAGGCGGCTTTGGCTCGGATTCGTTCACAGAAGCGACCGGTCGATGCCATCACCGGCCGGATCAATGAGACGATTGCCCAAAATGGTGGCTTGATGCAGTTAAGCCTTTTACAGGCCGCTCTTGAGCTCGACCCAGCGCTCAGCCCTGAACTCTACTTTTTTGTAAAACTCCAACCAGAACTGGTGCTCATTGAGAAGAACGACAATCACGACAGTATTGTGCTCATCGAAAGCGCGATCAAACCAGCCTCCGTCGCGGAGATTCACCAGGCTGCTATTGATACCCTTAAGTCACTCAAGAAACCAACAAAACTCGATAAAATTATCGACGCAGTACCGGCCTCGATCGACCCGAAGGCGCTCGAACAGCTGCTCAGCGCATCCGCTAAGATTGCTAATCTCGAAGCCCACTACGGTCTATCGCACTGGCCAGAAGTGAACCCAAAGAGCATTCGTGACAAGATCTATTTCGTACTGAAGAAAATGGGTCGACCGATGCACTTTAGCGATATTGCCGATTACATTCAAAACCTCAAAACCAATCCGAAGAAAGTAACCACCCAAGCCGTTCACAACGAACTAATTAAAGATAAGCGCTTTATCTTGATTGGACGAGGCATCTACGCGCTGGCTGAGTGGGGCTATCAAGCCGGTACCGTAGCTGATATTATAGAAGAGATTCTGCGAGAAGAATCGCCACTGAGCAAGGATGAGATTGTGCGACGAGTTTTAGCTCGACGCCAGGTGAAAGTCACCACCATCGCGCTCAATCTACAAGAGAAACCACAATTTGAGAGGGTGAGTAAAGCAACGTACCGTCTGCGCGACGCGCAATAAAACGGACCTGCCAGACGCACAACCAAAAGGACAGACATCGTGCAAGTATTTATTGACGTATTGGGTGCGCTATTTTCAATCCTTGGGATCGCACTATTTAAATTCCAGGGCTGGATTCTGATTGCAGCATATCTGGGCTATCTCATCTGGCAAAACCGTCGCCAGACTGTCTATGTCGAAAAAAGCGAGCACACGATGCTCCACATTATCGTCCCAAAAAATAATGAGAAAAAAGAGCTCTCCGCCGAGCAAATGTTTGCCAGTATTCACGGCATCCTCAAATCTGGGTCAGAGCTCAATAAAGAGGGGGCGCTGCAAGACCATGTGAGTTTTGAGATTGTCTCTGAGAAAAACCAGATCAACTTCTATGTCTGGGTGCCGGTCCAGCTAAAAGATTTTGTTCAAAGTCAGATCTATGCCCAATATCCAACTGTACAGATTGAAGATATTGAACAAGACTATGCAAAGCAGGATCTTGCTGGTCGCAAAGTTTATACCTCAGAAATTACTCTCGAAAAAGATGAGGTATTTCCGATTCGGACTTTTCAGACCTTTGAAGTCGATCCACTTGCCGGCATTACCACTGTGCTCGCCGCCCTCGGGGGAGAAGAGGAGCTGTGGGTGCAGTTTTTGGTACGGCCAATCGATGACAGCTGGCATGCACGCTCGCTCAGCTATATCGAAGGCGTCACTAAGGGTAAGAAGCCAGGCCTATTCGATGATTGGGAAAAGCGCCTCTTGACTCTGCCGCTTCAAATCATAGCCTACTTCATTAAGGCAGCTTTCGTTGGGCCGGGTAGCGGTGATGGCAAAGATGACAAGAAGAAAGATGAGAAAAAAGAGCTATCCCCAGGTCAGACTACAGTCAATACGGCTGTGGAGACCAAGGCGCAGAAACTTGGTTTCGAAGTAAAGATTCGTGCAGCCTACATCGGAACTGACGCAGTTTCCGCCAATGGACGACTGCAGGCGTTAGTCGGAGGCTTTAAGCAATTTAATACCATTAATCTCAATGGGTTTGTCGGTACACAACTCCGTGAAGACGAGGAGGCACTCGACGAGTACCGGGCACGCACCTTTGATGATCACGGTTTTATCCTCAATACTGAAGAGCTCGCCAGCCTCTATCACTTACCACATGTCTCGGTCGAAACACCGAACATTGCCTGGACCAATACAAAAGTTGGTGAGCCACCAACCAATCTACCAACTCTCCAGACAACCGCCGCACAAGATCTGAGCCTGATTGGGACCACGACTTTTCGACAAGGGCAGATCAAGTTTGGTATCAAACGAGCTGACCGCAAACGACACCTCTACATCATCGGGAAGAGTGGTGTAGGTAAATCATTCCTGTTGAATTTGCTGACACTCAGCGACATTTATCACAGTCAAGGTTTTGCCGTTGTTGACCCGCACGGTGACTACGCCCAAGATGTTATGAAATACATCCCAGAAAGCCGCCTCAATGATGTCGTTTACTTTAACCCGGCCGATCTCGAGTACCCAATCTCATTTAACCCCATGGAGAACACCGATCCTAACATGCGCGGTAACATCGCGTCGGAAATCGTCGGAGTTCTCAAGAAAATGTTTGCTGATTCTTGGGGGCCTCGCCTGGAGCATATCTTACGCTTCACGCTGCTCGCGCTACTCGAAACTCCGGATGCTACCATGATGGGTATTACTCGCATGCTGACCGACAAAGACTACCGTAAATACGTCGTCAGTAATGTCACTGACCCAGTCGTGAAAGCATTCTGGGTTAACGAGTTCGCGAGCTGGAATGATAAGTTTGCCAGTGAGGCAGTAGCGCCGGTACTCAATAAGGTCGGTGCCTTCATAGCTAGTCCGCTGATCCGTAACGTGCTCGGTCAACCAAAGTCGAGTTTTGATATTCGCCAGCTCATGGACGAAGGGAGGATTCTAATCGTCGATCTATCTCGTGGACGACTCGGTGAAGATAATGCCGCCATCTTGGGTTCGCTCCTGATTACAAAAATTCAACTTGCGGCGATGAGTCGAGCAAATATCCCGCTCGACGAACGTCGCCCATTTTACCTATATGTCGATGAGTTCCAAAACTTCGCCACCGAATCATTTGCCGTTATTTTGTCCGAGGCACGTAAATATGGACTTTACCTAACGGTTGCTAACCAGTATGTCGCACAAATGCCCGATGAAGTACGTGATGCGGTATTTGGTAACGTTGGATCGATGATTACCTTTAGGGTAGGGGCGGAGGATGCAAATGCATTAGCACGTTACTTCGAGCCCGTCTTCGAACCAATTGACCTGGTGAATCTCAACGTCCAAAATGTCTACATCACGATGAGCATAGACGGGGAGACCTCCCTACCGTTTTCAGCCAAAACCCTGCGCATTCCTGAACCAGGCTACGATTTAACGCCTCAAATAATTGCCCATTCACGCCAATTCTACAGTGCCCGTCGTGAAGATGTCGAAACTCAAATCAACGAATGGGCCGGCTTTGTTGATAAAAAAGACAGCCCCAAGGCTGCTAATCCACAAACCCATGGTGATACTTCTAAACCAGCTGTCACTACTAACAACGACTTTGATGCGGTCAATTATGAGAACATCGTGAAGCGTCCACACATTGAAGGTCTTGAACCAAAAGTCTATAGCAATCGCTTGCAGCAAAAGAACCAAAACGATAAGCCGAAGTCTGGTGGTAATAAGTCGCGACGTCGTCGTCGTAAGTAATCTACCGTTGTATTACCACAACAAAGAGGTACAAACACACAGCTCGATGAAATAATTGTCAGTGTCGTACAATGTATATTTTGCGACTGAATCAAGCTGTGGGCTGCTTAAACTCAAAATTTACATTTTTTACGATTAAATTCGATTTTTGATTTTTTGTGTTGCTTTTCTACTTTGTGCCGCTCATCAGCCTCGCTAGTTTGTTGCGATTATCATCAATCAAAGTGGCATAAAGTACCTAAACAAAAACCGAACTTAATATAGCTTATTTATAGAATATGCGCCCAGCTATCCGCAGATCAATGTACTCAGCCGGTGCTTTCTTTTGCGCCGTTAGACTGGCCAAAACACTCTTTAGGTCGCCAAGTTGCTCCCCTGCATCACGGCCTGTATCAAATTTGATTATGTACTTCCCTTTTACCTGGACGTAAAGCTCTCCAATACTTTCCGGCGGCACCGACATGGTGACAATCTCAAGTTTTTGGTTCGGGAGCTCAGAAACAATTTTTTGAACAAAAATTATAAATTCTGACGGGACGATTTTTTGGCCGATTTTGACTGGTATGTTCGCCGAGTCATTCACGACCGGTATCTTGTCGGGCTGATCTGTTTGACTAAAAGCACGCCCATCGGATGACAGAACAAAAACCGAACTACCACTCCTCCACCCTATTGAAGGTATCTGCTCACTCACTTTGACCGTGAGACCGTTGAGAAAATCTCGGCTGATTTGTACGTCGCCAAGCTGCGTATTTCGAGCCTTGAGCTGCTGTGTTAGCTTGTCGGTACTGATAAATAATGTATTGCGCCCCGTTAGATTCTCTGAAAGGAGTTTCTCTACCTGATTCTGTATATCCCCCGCTGGAATTGTTTTTGCTCCCGTAACAGTAATTGTTCGAATTGAAAACAGCCCAGATCCAAAAATTAGAAACAGCACAAACACTGCAGCCACAATATAGCCAATTGGTCGCACAATATTGCGCAGGTGCAGCTGTTTGCGTGGCTTTATATAGTTCGTACGATAGGTTGGCCCTTGCGATGGTCGTCGAACTTGTCGCGCTCGTGCCATACTACTTGTGCCCCCTCATACCATAGATCGTTTCGGCGAGCTTTTTGGCAGCATCCGGCGCGAAAAATTTGTGAATCGTCTCACCCAGATACTTACGGGACGCTTTATCAACCATCAGTCGATCAATTTCACTCATCAGCTTGAAACCAGACAGTTCGTGCTGCTGCAGAATACGAAGTGCCCCCATCCGAGCAAGCGCCTGAGCGTTTTGAGCCTGATGATTGTTTGCCGAGGAACTGAGCGGAATGACAATTGCTGGCTTCGACCAGGCCGCAACCTCGGACAAGCTATTGGCGCCAGCCCTGGACACAATCACGTCGGCCGCTGCATAACCAAGCCCCATGTCATTATGCAGAAAACTATATGGGCGATAATACTTATGGAGTGCTTTCTCTTGCCGGCTCAAAACGAACCGTGCCCGCTCGATGTCACTTTCCCCTGTCACATGGATAAGTGTGTACTTATTGAGAAGCTGACCGAGATTTTCAAAAATTGTGAGATTAATCGAGTGTGCACCGCGCGATCCACCCATGATAAATATGATCGGTTTTTCTTCGGTTATACGAAAATGCACGAGAGCAGCCCGACGGTTCCCGGTGATAGCCGTTCGTCGCAATGGACTACCGGTAAAGACCATGTTGGACTTATCGTGCCCCTTGTAAAAGTCGAGCGGCCAACCGACTGCAACTTTGTT
Organism: bacterium; assembly: GCA_020852295.1. GTDB lineage: Bacteria > Patescibacteriota > Saccharimonadia > CAILAD01 > JADZBC01 > JADZBC01. The sequence continues at coordinate 8,027 of JADZBC010000006.1, forward strand.
TGCTCGCTTGCTCAAATATCGGTTCGTCAGACCAAATACGATATCGCTTTCATGGATGATCAGTGGTAATTTTTGCTGAGCCGCGACGAGCCCAACTGGGAGACCGACATAGCCACCTTTGACGAAGACAACATCGGGTTTAAACTGGCGTATGGCCCGGCGAGCTTGCAAGATACCGCGATTAAAGCGTACAAAATCACGCGCGTTGTCCCAGTTTGTCTTTACATCGATGGCAGCTTCAAGCCAATGCCGATTATAGCGGCGAAACTTACCTGCAGAGATTGCCATATACTCAACACCGGCGGCCTTTAAGACCCGCTCTTCGAGCGGGCCGTCAGATCCGATATACAGTACTTCGAGATCTCGATCGAGCTTTTTAAGCTCTTCGAGTACGGCGAGTACTGGTGAGATGTGACCGGCTGTCCCGCCGCCCGATACCACGAGTCGCATGCGCTACCTCCCTAAACGTAAACTTCGATATATTCTGCAAAATTCCAATTGCTACCAGTGAAGCCAAAAGACTTGTTCCCCCAAAGCTGATAAACGGCAGTGGAATACCGGTGAGCGGAATAAGATTGAGCATCGCGGCTGTATTGATCAGAGCCTGAAAACCTATCCAACCAGTAATACCAATTGCTAATGAACGCGAAAAGCTATCTGGCGCATAGCGTGCAATTTCGAGGCCTCGGTACACGAGAAATCCGAAGAGTATCAATACAAGCAGTGTACCCCAAATACCAAACTGCTCACCAATGAGTGCAAAAATCGAATCGTTCGTCGATTCGGGCAAGTAACCGTAGGCTTGCAAACTCCGACCAAGACCTCTTCCTAGAATGCCGCCTGACCCCAGCGCTATTAATGCTTGATTGATGTGATAGCCCGCCCCAGAAGGATCTTCAGTATGACTAAAGAATGTTGTGACGCGCTCCAGCCGGTGTGGGTATAAAAGTATCATACCAACACCACCGGCCGCCAGCATACCAAGTACCGAACCAAACATCCAGAATGGCACACCCGACACGAGATAGACACAGAGCGCCATCCCTACTAATACCAGCCCGCTGCCCATATCCTTTTGAACTACCATTGTCAAAAAACTTGCCAGGCCAATAATAATCATGAAGGGCAGGACACCTGTCGTGAATCTCGTGAGCGTGTCGCGGTTTTTCTCAAGCCAGCTCGCCAGATAGAGTACTAAACCTAGTTTAAAAAACTCGACCGGCTGAAAATTGAGCGGCCCAAATTTAACCCATCGCGAGGCACCCTTGGTTGCCTGTGATAAGCCTGGTATAAGCACCAAAAACATTAGTATGATCGAACCATAAAAGATGTACGGTGCATACTTTTGCCAGCGATGATACGGAAAACGAGCAGCAACATACCAACCGACGATGCCAATAAGTAGGCTGATCGATTGGCTCGAGAAGTATGTATTGCGATCGACCTCGCCACCAGTCAGATTTAGGTTCACAATACCACCTGTGGCATAGAGCATGATCATGCCAATACCAATCAGCAGCAATACGATAATGGTAAGTGAGTAATCAGGCATATGAGCCCGTTTTTGCATCGATTGAGAGGCTCGATTGACCATATTAACCTCGCGCAATGAGCCCGATCAACAGCCCTAAAATACCAAACGCCATACCAATGATCCATAACCGCATTGTCACCTTTGTCTCTGGCCAACCGATCGCCTCTAGGTGGTGGTGGAGCGGCGCCGATAAAAAGATCTTTCGGTGGAAGAGCTTCTTAGAAAGGATCTGCACAATCGAACTGAGGGTCTCAATCACAAAAACACCACCGATAATGACCAAAACAACAACCGAGTTGGTCAACATCGCAACCACTCCCAGTGTGGTGCCCAGTGCGAACGAACCAGTATCACCCATGAAGAAGCGCGCTGGAAAAATATTAAACCAGGTATACGCCAGTACTGCCCCAACTACAGCTGCACAAAAGCCGGCTAGACCATACTGCCCCTGCGCTGCAGCAATGATGCCATAGGCACCAAAGGCAATGGCTATCAGGCCACCCGAGAGCCCATCAAGACCGTCGGTGATATTGACTGCGTTTGCCGTTGAGACCACGACAGCGATAAACAGTGGTATATACATGATGCCGATATTAAAATCGCCAACTGCCGGGATATGAATGATGTTAAAGCCAAGCTTGTAGTAGAAATAGAGGGCGCCGGCAGTGGCAATGCCAAAAATTAACCAAAACTTGATCCGGGTTTGCAAACCAGCAACACCCAGACCTTGACCGCGAATATTGATCAAATCATCCAGAAATCCAACGGCACCGGCGGCGACAAGGCTAAAGAGTGGCAAATAGGTCTGAGCGCGCGATAAATTTCCTAAGACCGTCGTGATCGTAATGGCGACTACCGCGATTACACCAGCCATAGTTGGAATGTGGCGCTTGTGCTTATTGGCGTGCAGCTTTGCGAGCACTACCGCCTTCTCCCCGGTCGTTGTCGTGGTGCGAATTTGTTTCCAGGCTTTATATTTGTAGGCAAAATGCGTATAGATCGGTGTAAGCAACATTGCCAGAGTAAAACCAAAGAACGCCTGCAGAAGAATTGGGGCTAAAATATTGTAGAAAATAACTTGGTCTGGGTTCATATGTGTAGTCTCATTTTATCATTGTTATAAGTCAGTCGCTAACTACTCGGCGGAATTTGATAATACTTAAAGAGCTCCTTTGCTACCTCGGCAAAAGCGGGTACTGCCGTACGCTCGGCGAAGCCATCAACCTTGGGGTAATTAATCCGAACCATCATCACAAATCGCGGATTTTCAACTGGAGCAAATCCAATAAAGCTCCCGATGTTTTTATTCTCCTCATATCCTGTGCCATCAGCTTTTGGCACTGAAGCAGTACCGGTCTTGCCTGCAATATTGTAGCCCTTCATGCGCGTCGCAAATCCCGAACCTTTTTGCACGACTGAGATCATCATATTCGCAATCACAGCAGCAGTCTGCTGACTAATCACCCGATCATTGACGATCCTCGGTTTCACTTCGTTCACCTTGCCGTCGCGATCAATTACCTTTGCAACCAGGTGTGGCTGATAAAGTTTGCCGCCATTGGCAATGGCCGAGACAGCCTGCATCATCTGCATAACCGTCACTGTGATACCCTGCCCAAACATCATGCTTGCATAATCAACATCGTACGTACTCGGATCTTTAATCTTGCTGGCTACTTCACCAGCCTGCTCTATACCAGTCACCTTCCCAAAACCAAATTTTGTGACATAGCTATAGAGTAACTCCTTACCTGATCGAGTTACTTTACCGAGATCACCCCCCATAGCCATGAGTACATATACCATTCCTGTATTGAGCGACTGCTGAATGACATCTGCCATTGTCTGAACCCCGAGGCGTCGATTGCTGGAGTTGCGGATGGTTTTGCCGCTCACCGTCACCTCACCTGTATCAGTATACTTGGTATCGGCCTTTACTTTCCCTGAATCAATACCTGCCGACATTGTGATTGGCTTAAAGATTGAACCTGGTTCATATAGGCTACTGACGGCAGCGTTCTGAAATACACCATAGTTTTCCGATTTTACGTTTTGATAATTGTTAGGATCATAATCCGGGTAATTCACCATCGCCTGAATCGCCCCACTGTTTGGATCCATCACAACCAGACTCCCCGATTCAGCTCGATTTTGCGTGACAGCCTGCTCGAGAGCCTTACGGGCGATGCTCTGAATAGAGCGATCGAGCGTTAATACTACGCTACTGCCATCCTTTGGTGCGATTTGTGTGTTGTCGCTGCCATAGATTGGTACTCCCTGGCTATCAGTCACCGCTTTGAGTAGTCCATTTTCGCCAGTCAGCTCACGATCATAGAACTGCTCGAGACCATATTGGCCCTCACCGTCGTTATTCACATAACCGAGCACCTGTGAGAATAAGTTACCTTCAGTGTAATAGCGGTAATCCTTGGCCTTTAGCACGATACCAGGTATTTTTAAATCCTTTATTTGCTGGGCCTTCTCGTCACTCACCCGCTCTTTCAAGACAATATAGCGCGAGCCGTTAAAGGTCAGGCTCGGGGTAAGCTCGGCCGGGTTCTTTTCCAGTATTGGTGCAAGCTGATTCGCAACCTTCTGCGGCTCAGTAATAAACTTAGGATCAGCAAAAACATAGCTTAAACGCTGATTCAGCGCCAAGGGATAGCGTTCACCATTCTCTTCGGTGTAGATCTCTCCTCGTTTGGCAGCAATTTCATACTTACGCGACTGTTGCGAATTTGCTTTACGCAAAAATTCATCATGCTGCAGAATCTGAACCTGTATTAATTTGCCAATCACTATCAAAAGGCAGGCACCAAAAAATCCGAGCAATAGATTGATGCGCCAATTTGCTCGGATCGTTTGTAGAAAAACCATTTTCCCCCTTTATCGGACAGAATTCACATATGTTGCGTTTTGTACTGGCACCATGTTGGCTGCGACACTACTCTCGCGAAGATCTTTGAGTGATTGCAGGCGTGCTGCCTCAATCTGAAGTTTTTCTTTTTGAGCCTGTAGGTCATCTCGTTTCGCCTGAAGCGTTGAGAGCCGGTACGTAAATGTCGAGGTCTTTGTAACCTGATTTAAGTATAACAGTGACAAAAGAATAACCAGTGCAATCAGCATAAATCCAACCGTCAGCGGTCCAGCTTCATAGCTGCGTGATGCTCGGGTGAGGTTCTGATTTCGACGAATCGATAGGGTTGCTGTTGACATTGGTTTCTCCTTTGGTTTTAAGTTTTTTGTTTTTGTTTTTGTTTTTGAGTTACGCGAGTAACTATTTAACGACTCGGACCTTGAGTTTGATGGCACGAGGGGTCTGATTTTTGACTGCAACGCTCATGTTTTCTCCTTTTTGTTTTGTTTATTTTATTTTCTCGACGGCGCGAAGCTTGGCGCTCCGGGCGCGCGGGTTGTTATCATGTTGATCGCCTTTAATGGCTTTATTGGTAACTTTTCGGTAGGTTGGATCATTTACTACTTGCCCCATCCAGTCTCGCTCTACCCCGCAGAGTTGGGCAAAATACTGCTTCACAATACGATCTTCGAGTGAGTGAAAACTAATGACTGCCCAGCGACCGCCTGGTTTGAGCAATGACTCGAAGGCACCAAGCGCCTGCTTGAGCGCGCCGATCTCATCATTGACTGCGATTCGGAGCGCCTGAAAAGTCTGAGTAGCTGGATGTATCCTGCCGCGTCGTGGTTTTACACTCTCTACGATCTGGGCAAGCTGAGCAGTGGTCGTAATCGCCTGTGTTTTGCGATATGACACAATTGCCTGAGCAATACGTCGTGACTGTCGCTCTTCGCCAAATTCCCAGAGCATCTTTGCTAATTCTCCTTCAGAGCAATTGGCCAGCAGCTCTGCCGCTGTATTGCCGCTCGCTTGATTCATGCGCATATCCAGTGGTGCATCGAATCGAAAGCTAAAACCTCGCTCCGGTAAATCAAGCTGTGGTGAACTGACACCAAGATCCATCAGAATCATGTCAACTTTTGGTATTTCACCCTCCGTGATATCCCGAAAGTTTGATTGCGTGATATGAACTCGGTTATCATTCGTAAACCGCGAACGCAAGACATTGATCGCATGTTGATCCTGATCTACTAGGTAGCCTGCTCCATTCTTCCCGATCCGGCTCAGGATTTTTTCACTATGTCCGCCGTATCCGGCGGTTGCATCGAGAAATGTCTCTCCTGGTTGCGGATTTAATACTCGCAAAACCTCGTCTGCTAAGACTGGTAAGTGTTGATCCATATTGTCAAGGTTACCTATTTGACAGCCAGTTGTCTATTTTTGTTTTTGTTTTTTTTGAAAATTGTGTGGAGCCTCTTGTAAGTTCAAGACTCCGTTTGTGGCAAGGACTTAATAAAATAAGTCCTAAATGTGTGAGGTGGAGTTTTGTTTGAGGTGCGACAGCCGGTTAGCGCTGGCTGCTTTGGGGGCGCTTACTGACTGTCAAGTAGCTAATCTTGATGTTTGTTTTTGATTTTGAAAGTACGCGGACTAAAGTCCCATCAACTAGCGGCTACTTGGCAGATATTCGCCAGTATTTGCCAGCTCGCACACCGACCACTTCGCGGTCAATGCCGGCATATGCCAGTTGATGAGATTCTAGGGTGATTCTTCCCTGTTTGGCATCCAAGGTAGCGGTCGTTCGACCGGTACGAAACTTCACATTCAGATCAGCAATCCGCTCATCGAGAATGTCGCCCCGCAAGGCAGTTTCCATTTCTTGGTTCCAAACCTCCTCTGAGTAAAGGTGCAGGTATTGGCCGAAGCCTCGGGTAATGACTACTCGCTCACCAAGTTCTTCTTGCAACTTAGCCGGAAGGCTGAGTCGATTCTTGTCGTCTAGTTTTCTTTCGAAGAAGTCCATGGTTTTGTTTTTGTCTAACCCACTTTTACCCACTGGCATTATTATACCGGGTTTCATCACCCACTGTAAATAGTTATGGCTATATTTTGCTGAGATATTCTTTAGCTAAGTGCATAAAATAATGCTTTATTTAAAGCGTTATTTTACTATACCGAACAATTAGTGAATATGGCTGAACAAATCTAGTACTCGACTAGCCTTTGAGCTGATCGCTCAGGTACTGCTTCAGTTCATCTATCTTAATTCGTTCCTGCTTCATGGTGTCACGTTCACGGACCGTCACCGCACCGTCTTCGAGCGATTCAAAGTCAACCGTTACACAGTAAGGCGTCCCAATTTCGTCCTGTCGTCGGTATCGTCGACCGATTGATTGCGTCTCATCGTACTCGGCGTAATAATCACCTGAAACGGTTCCAAATACTTCTGTGGCAAGCTTGCTCAGCTCTGGCTTCTTACTAAGCGGCAAAATTGCTACCTTAACCGGTGCAAGATCTTTGCGGAATCGCAGTACGGTACGCGTCTCCCCATTCACCTCTTCTTCATCGTACGCATGATGTAGTGTCGCCATAAACAAGCGGTCAACGCCGACCGAAGTTTCTATTACCCATGGGATAAAGCGCTGCTGACGAGCTTCATCAAAATAGCTCAAATCTCTACCAGAATACTTACTGTGGCGCGAAAGATCCCAATCGCCTCGATTGTGAATACCTTCCATCTCCTTAAAACCAAATGGATAGTTGTACTCGATATCAAAGGCTGCTTTCGCATAGTGAGCCCGTTCATTTGGGCCATGCTCTCGAAATCGCACTGCATCGCTGCCAAATATTGCCTGCTGCCAAGCCATGCGTTCGGCTTTCCAAGACTCAAATACTTTCTCAGCATCATCCGGATGTACAAACATCTGCATTTCCATCTGTTCGAATTCGCGCTGACGAAACAGCCAATCACTCGGCGTGATCTCATTACGAAAAGCCTTGCCGATCTGTGCGATACCAAAGGGCACTTTTACCCGCGTCGTATCAATTACATTTGCAAAATTCGTATAAATTCCTTGGCACGTTTCGCCACGCAGGTAACTAATTTGTTTTTCGCCCTCTATCGAACCGAGTGATGTCTCTACAAGAAGATTAAAGCTGCGTGGTTCGGTCCAGTCGTTTTTTCCGCAGTTTGGACAATTAGTATGTTTGAGTCCCTCAATAAGCTCAGCCTGATCGGTGCTATCGATATCAACCACCTTATCGGCACGAAAGCGGTGTTTACAAGCTCGGCAGTCAACCATTGGATCAGCAAAGCGCTCAGTATGCCCACTCGCCTCCCAGACGCGTGGGTGCTGGATGATGGCACTATCTAGACCAACCACATCTGTTCGTTTGTTAACTACCGATTGCCACCAGGCGCGCTTAAGATTATTTTTGAGCTCACTACCGTATGGCCCAAAATCGTACATTCCGGCGACACCGCCATAAATCTCACTTGCCTGATATACGAAACCACGTCGTTTTGCAAAGCTTACGAGTGCTTCCATGCTGAGTTTTTCTGATGATTTTTCCATGCGCCCTATTATATATGACACCTGCTCGGACTCAAAACCTAGATATAGACCTTCATGGCTCGCAAACGAATACCCATATGCCAACTTATGAACCGTTCCAATAGCTCCGTGGAGTGTACTAAGTGTCGTTCACTGCCCTTGAGCTGGAATACTCGCCCGAATGGCTGGTCGAGTAGGTAGCGCCAGAGCTTAATCTCGGCTTCAAAAATTTCTTCCGACTGCTCGGTTGGGCGCTGAGTTACAATCGTGCCACTATCAAACGCGAGATAATATTTATCAGCCGACACAACATCAAGCCTTGGTGCATGACCCAGGATTTGCAGGAACTTCAAAGCGAACGCGTTGTAAACAAGCTCTGGCGTCGTCTCTTTTGCCAGTCCCCCTATTGCCTGCCCGTAGAGTTCAAAGACCACAGGCTCGCCAGCATTTTCTTCTAGGATCCGGGAAACCAATTCATTGATAGCATGCGCAACCTGCATTACCTCAAGCGTCGCACCAAAATCGATAATTGGCCGATCGGCCTGAGCCGATGTAATAATATCAAGATTGCGGCCCTTGGCGCATGATAGTGCGATGCGCGCAAAAGGCTCGAGGTGGCCTGCTAATTTACTTTTTGAGCGACGCACGCCCTTGGCAACCGCACGTATCAAGCCATGGTCTTTCGTCAGAAGCGTCAGTATACGATCAGACTCTCCGAGATTATGGCGATGCAACACAAACGCACTGGTGCTATAGTTTGTCATTTGCCAGCTGTCGCAGTCTTAGTGTGTCCTCAATCGTTCGCACTAGGGCGGCCGGCGTAGTGCGCGACTTTACTAGATAATGCGCCAACCCCAATGTATTAGCCACTTCATCATTGAGTTCGACTTGAGCACTGCTGAGGTTTGAGAGAATAATCACTGGACACAGTGAGTCGGCGAAGCGCTTGCGCAGCTCTTTGATAACTGCAAAGCCATTCATACGAGGCATCATAATGTCCAGTACCAGGATATGAGGCATTTTATGTTCAACTGCCCGTATCGCCGCCTGTCCGCCTGTTTCGGTCGCCACTTCAAAGCCCGCCAACTCTAAACGTGTCGCATACATGTTTATCAGAGCTTGGTCGTCATCTACTAATAGGATCCGATTTTTCACCTACCCTCCGTCTCTTTAAGAGTATTATACCTTATTTCCCCGACACGACCGGAAGTGATAATTGATTGGCGAGCGGCAAATGAAGATAGATAGCGGCAGGGTTGCTACGAATCTTGGCGTAACTTAAGCTTGCACCCATTCTCTCAAGCTGCAGATCGGCCATTACAAGGCTCATGACAGGGCTAAGCGTGTCCACAAGCTGATGATTGGTCTGTAGGTGCTGCCAAAACGCACGGAAGTGCCCAAGCCAGGCCGTTAACTTCTCGCCTGCATCTAGCTTCACAATGAGCTCCCCTGTCCGGCTGCGAAAGGAAATGTTTACCTGATCAATCTGACGTGTCAAAACAATAAAATCTGCTATGTTTGCCAATGCCTCCTGCAGTAAGTATGGGTCCACAAGCACCGATGGTAATCGATAGGTGCGATCTATTGAAAAATCCACCAGCTGCATATCGTCGCGCTGTTCGGTGAGCACATCAAACTTAAGATTTGAGCTAATCAGCTTTGGCGAGACACGCTCAAGCTGCTGTAGCTGCTGAAGCGCACTAAGCATATCGATACTGCGTTCAATCGCCTCTTGGCTCTGAATAATCATCGCTTCGCGCTGCCGGGGCGAGAGACCAAGTGCGCCATCGGTCACCATCTCGATGTATCCCGCGGCGGCCACCAACGGACTCGCGAGCTGATGCTCGACAGAACGAATGAGCAATTGGACGAATGTTTGATCAAAATTATCCATAATCTATTTGCACAAACTACGCCAAGATCATCCATGAAGCAAGAATAAGAATTATCCTAAGGCTGCACCGTCAGGTAAAGAGATTGTTTTTTTCCACCAAACTGAGCCTCAACTATGGCTGTGTAGCTCGCTCCTTGGTTGACAAAATGCGCCACAAAGTAACCCTTACCCTCACTATTCGTAGTTACTTCACGTAAATTACTCGTGCCAACCTGTCTCCACTGGATTTTCCCATCAGAAACGGCATTTCCATAAATATCTGTGAGCTTGGTCTCGAAGGTAACATCCTGGTCTGGCCGAACTATTGAGCCTCCCTCTTGCCCCATTATCTGAACTGGGCTGAGCATAGCAGCGGGTGCGGGATCGACCGTGATAGTCGTTGATAATGGGGTTTGGTTTGATATATACAAAGATAAGGTATCGACACCAGCCTTGGTGGCAAAATATCGCACGTTGACAGCACCAACTCCGCGAGAAATCGTGGCTGACGATCCGGTACTAAACTGACCTGATGGATTATTGGTCGAAAGCGTCACGATCACTTCGGCGTCCGGCGAGTAAATCTTGCCATCCGACTGAACAAGTGTCAGCCGCAGATCAACACCTCGCTCTGGTGAGTCACTCGCCACAAACCGATTTTTATCAACGGATACTTTCAGCCGGTATTTGTCGAACTGGGTTGGCGATGGAGTTGCCGTAGTGCTCACAATCGGCTGTCCGTAGCCGAGCACGTAGCGCCAGTAATAGATGCCTGCCACAGAGCAGACCACAACAAGAAAAATGAATAGCCAGAAAACCGGATACCACCGGCTCTGCGTAAAACGTCGCCAGCGACTAGCCTGCTTCATGTCAAACTAAGGAAAGACTTTGGTTGATGAAAGGATTTTAGCGAACTCATCTTTGTAGCCATCATATCTATCGGTTCGCAGATAGAAGGTCTTATCTCGCACCGGAATCAGGACAATCGAACCCTTAATGCCCGCTTTATTTCCGTCCAGATTCCCGGTATATTGGATGCTTTCAATACCGGAAACAGTGATAGTCTGTGATGTGATCCCACTGTTTCGAACCTTCATTTTTTGTTCATATTGTTGCTTAATTTCTGCGAATTTTGTTGTTCGTAAACCAAAACGTAGCCCATACCTCTTCTCTCCAGTATTATCAACTAGGTCAGGATTCGCCAGGCCACTTATCTGATCACCGCTCTCGGCTGTTAGGTAAAAACTCCAAGCTCTCGGAAAGCCTATTTCAAATCCCCCATACGCGTCCGGAGCCTTGTATGTTCGATATTCGGCGTTCTGCTCGGCGAAGAAGGCGGCCTGATCTTCGGCGCGCTGCTGCTCTTTACCTTCAGCAAGTCC
>JADZBC010000007.1 GCA_020852295.1 bacterium
GAGTGGTTTTACCGGCACCCAAGAATCCGGTGATAGCAGTGATTGGTAGTCGATGGCTTTTTTTAACTTGATTCGTCATACTATGATTATATCGTGAAAAGAGGAAATCATCATGAAACTTATCTTCAAGGGTAAAAAGAATCTTACTTCTGACATCTGGAAATTTGATTTTGAGAAGCCAAACGGCTTTTCGTATATCGCTGGTCAGTATGTTCAACTGATTATCGATGACAGTGAAGCCGACAAGCGGGGGACTAAACGATGGTTCACACTCAGCTCGTCACCAAGTGAAAACGACCTATCGATCACCACTCGACTAGTCGAAGAGCATTCTACTTTCAAGGGTGACCTGGCCAAGCTACGAGCCGGTGAAGAGATAGAGGCAGGGGAGCCAGAGGGTGAGTTTGTACTTCCGAAGACAGGGAAGTTGCTTTGGATCGCCGGAGGAATTGGGGTAACGCCATTCCATTCCCAAGCCAAATATTTACTTGATAAAGAAGAGACACGGGATATCATTTTGGTTCATGGCAATCGATCGCCCAAAGACATTGCTTACCGAGAACTTTTCGAACTTGCCGCCGAGAGAATCAATGGCTTTGTCTATGCGCCAATCGTCGAGAATTTTTCATCGACCACCTGGACTGGCAAAACCGGCAAAATCGATGAAGCCGCCTTACTGGAATGTGCACCAGATCTGACCGACCGAATAGCGTTCGTGTCAGGACCGGAGCCAATGGTAGAGGCATTCAAGCCACGCCTGGTCAAAATGGGCGTTGCAGCCGAAAACATCCACCAGGACTGGTTCCCGGGTTACGAAGACGATTTTAGCGGCCCTCAATCCGCAAACTAACAGAAGTGCTTATGCTATAATAACCCTAGTTATTTAGGGTAATTACCTCCTTGGAACGGACAAGCTATTATGATGTCTCAATAGCCCAGGTCAGCTTTTGGGCTTCGACAACGATTCAGGTTTCAGCCCTGTTGTTGATAGGCGTGCTGACGCTACTTGGCGTACGCTTCGACCACCAGACGCTTTTTTCTTTTGGCATTGCACCGGTGTGCTTCTTGGGGCTGCTGTATAATTTCTTGTTCTATGGCCGACTCGCAAAGTCTCGACCGGTCGTAGCTGGCTATTTTTGTAGCTTTTTTGTTTATATCGAGATACTGATATTCATCTATTCGCAGGGTGGTTTTCAGTCAAACTATTTTGCACTATGGCCGATTCTACTGATTGTGAGCGGGATGTTTGGTATCGTCGGGGTCATGAGTAGCCTACTACTCAGCCTGAGCTATTTTGGCGTAGAGGCACTAGCCAAGGGGAGTGCAGCCGTGTTCGCCCCTGACAATATGCAGCTCGTCATTGCCGTACTGGTTGGCGGAATATTTGCCTACTTTATTGCCATGAGGCAAACCCAGCTCTTACGCGCCGTCGGAATCGCCAAAAATCTCAGCGGTGAACTTAGTAGCGCGCAAAATAAAGAACGTCTGATGCTTACCGCGATCGCCGATGCGGTTGTCGGTGTTGATACAATCGGTCGGGTCATACTCTTCAATACTGCGGCCGAGCAGATCTCTGGCTGGGATGCCAAAAGCGCTCAAGGAATTTACTACAACAATATCTTCAAGCTCAAAGATAATCACGACAAAGATATTTCGCCGGCAACCGATCCTTTTTTGCACGCGATGAAATCTGGACGTTACTTGCGAACCGATGATTTTTACATGCTCAATAAAAACAACGAAAAGATATCATTCTCAATATCAATCGCCCCCACCTATGACAGCAACCACGCAAGCACCGGCGCAGTGGCGGTCTTTCACGATATCTCCGAACAAAAGGCTGTCCAACGAGAACGCAACGAGTTTGTATCAACTGCCTCACATGAGATGCGTACGCCCGTTGCAGCCATCGAGGGTTTTTTATCTATGGCGACCAACCCGCAACTCGCCACGATTGATGATCGAGCCAAATCATTTATCGAAAAGGCTCACCAAAGCTCACTCCACCTAGGTAGGCTCTTTCAAGATCTCTTGAGTGTCACAAAGATCGAAGATAAGCACCTCAATGAGAAGCGTCAGATCTTCAATATCAACGATCTCGTTAAACAGATATGTACCGAGATGGAGGTCATTGCAGCTAAGAAAAAACTCAAGCTCAGCGCAGCCTACACTCAAGCCAATGGTTCAAAAGAGAAAGTCTTGGCGCCAATCGTGAATGTCGAGGCTGACCCAGAGCGACTGCGGGAGGTTATCAGTAACCTCATCGATAATGCCATTAAATACACACCGCAAGGACAGATTGACGTGCAAGTTATTAGCAATGAAAACTTTGTAACTGTTTCAGTGAAAGATACCGGCATGGGCATTTCGATTGAGGACCAAAAACACCTGTTTGAAAAGTTTTATCGAGCCAACAATAGCATGACGCGTGAAATTGGCGGCACCGGCCTCGGGCTGTTTATCGCTCGAAATCTTATCGAGCACTATGGCGGCCGTATCTGGGTTGAGAGCCGTCCGGGACAAGGTGCGACCTTTAGTTTCTCGCTTCCCATAAAGAAGCAAACTTGATTGGCACGCCGAACTTAATTACAATGACTTATGAAAGGGTGATATGGCAAAAATACTACTAGTTGAAGACGATATCAGTTTACGCGAGGTTTACACTGCGCGCTTGCAAGCGGAGAACTTCCAGATTTCGGTCGCAAGCAATGGCGAAGAGGCATTAGCTACTGCGGTTAAAGAAATGCCAGATCTCGTAATACTTGACGTGATGATGCCTCGAATCTCCGGTTTTGATGTTCTTGATATTCTGCGCAGCACACCAGAAACTGCCAAAGTGAAAGTTATCATGATGACCGCACTCTCAGCCCCAGAAGACAAAGAACGCGGTGAAAAACTCGGTGTAAACGAATATCTCGTCAAATCACAGGTAACACTCGAGGATGTGATTGCCACGGTGAAAAAAGTTCTCGGACTGGCCGCTGGCCCAGCAGCTCCAGCTCCAACAGCGGCACCGGCTCCGCAGTCACAGCCACCAGCACAGACTCCGCCGCCCGCTACACCAACTGCCTAGGTTGCTACTGATTGGTTTTCACCCTAAAATAGAGCTATGAGAACAATTACACGTGATTTATTGCAACACGTTGGTGAACGTGTTGAAGTTGAGGGTTGGCTACACAAAAAACGCCTGATGGGCGGTTTGAACTTTTTAGTACTGCGTGATCGAGCTGGATTAGTTCAGATCTTAGACCACGAGGGCAAAGAGGCCGACAAGCTCAATGGTCTTCAAAATGGCACCGTTATGAAGGTTAGCGGTACAGTCGTTGCCGATGAGCGGGCAGTCGGTGGTGTTGAAATCCACCAGCCACAAATCGAAGTTGTCGTTCCGGTGTCAGAACCAATGCCGATTGAGATTGATAAGCCCCTGAGTCACAAATCCGAAAACCTCGATACACTATTCGACAATCGACCAATCGCGCTGCGCAACCTTCGCGAAGCCGCGATCTTTCGGGTCCAAGCCAAAACTCTGACGGCATTCCGTGACTATTTTGCCAAACATGACTTTACCGAGATCAATAGCCCAAAGCTCCTCGCTGAAGCTACCGAGGGCGGCGCTGAGACCTTCAAGCTTGATTACTTCGGCAAAACCGCCACACTAGCTCAGTCTGCACAGTTTTACAAGCAAATGATGGTCGGGGTCTTTGAGCGTGTCTTTGAAACAAATCCAACCTATCGCGCCGAACCGTCGGCGACTACTCGACACATGACTGAATACATCACGGTCGATGCCGAGATGGGCTTCATTGGCTTTGATGATTTACTAAACTTCGTCGGTGGTGGACTCGTTCATGTCGCCAACTACATCAGTCAACATTGCGCCGAGGAGCTTAAAGCCTGGCAAGTTGAGGAGTATGTGCTTCCAAAGGATGGGGCTGATATACCACGTCTCACGATCACACAGATTCACGAGATGTTCCGCGACGCAACCGGCGAAGATCACACTGAGGAAGATGACCTGGCACCGGCAGAAGAAAAGTGGATTTGCGAATACGCTAAAAAAGAACTCAAGTCAGAAGCGGTTTTTGTGACCGGCTGGTCGAGCAAAAGTAAGACCTTCAAATTTTATCACCGTGCAAACGCCGAAAACCCCGAGTTGGCCGATCGAGCCGATTTACTCTTCCGCGGAGTCGAGATCACGACGCTGAGTATGCGTGAGAATCGTTATGATGTCCTCGTCGAGCAGTTACGAAAAAATGGGGGAGACCCTGAGAGTGCTGGCTATGCACCACTGCTGAGTGCCTACAAACACGGCATGCCGCCACACGGTGGCTTTGGCTGGGGGCTCGAACGAACTGTTGAGAAGCTACTGGGACTGAACAACATTAAAGAAGCTGCGCTGTTTCCTCGCGATATGCAGCGTCTTGCACCATAGAGATGCAAACAGGAGGGGACTTTGTCGTTTCGCAAGGTAGTTATCAGGGGCCGCTTAGTCTACTCCTTAAGTTAATCGAAAATAATAAGCTCACGATTGACCAGATCAGTCTCGAACGCGTCACGGGTGAGTACCTCAAAAGTATCGAGTCGTTGACGGTCAACGAAGATGAGATCAACAGTTTTTTGCGCGTCGCTGCCGCACTGATACTGATAAAAAGTCAGGATTTGCTGCCCGGAGAAGCGTCGCAGCTCGATGAAGACCTACCGAGCGAAGAACAGCTAGCCGAGCAGCTCAGGACCTACAAGCGATTTGCCGATGCAGCACAGACGCTTGGTCAAAAAATGACCCAACCAAGCTACCGCTCCGCAAAAATTATCCGCTCAGCAGCACTTACGGTAACCAAAATCGACCCACAGCAACTCCATGCCCAACTCACGCAGATCAATGTGAAGCTAAAAAAACAAAAAGATCTCCGACAAAAGCCAGCTGTCCGACTGCGCAGTTTGCCAATCATGGATCAGCTTAAATCGCTCCTGGCGACTCTCGCCGCGCAAAAGAAAGTTGTCATTAGCGACTGGTTGCATGTATCGATCGAGCCGCGAACCAAAATTGCCAACTTCCTCGCACTTCTCGAAGCTGTGAACTCTGGCAAGGCGACTATCGCACAGAGCGGGAAGGAGGTGCGATGGACACAACCCTAAAGAATACATTGGCTTTGCTATTCGTGGCGAGCGAGCCGATTAGTCGCAAGCAACTTGCTCAACTGAACCAGAGCGATGAGGCAGCCATCAGCCAGGCGATCACGAAACTCAATGACCATCTGCATGGTAGTGGCCTACATATCGTTCAGCATAACGGCCGATACGAGCTCACCACGACGAGTGAAGTTGCTGAAGTTGTTGCTACCTACTTCGGCGACCGACCAAACAGCCTTTCGGCGGCGGCGCTCGAAACCCTTGCAATCATTGCCTACAAGCAACCGATCGATAAAGAGTCGATTGATGAAATCCGAGGCATTGCGAGCGACCAAACCCTCCGCAACCTCTTATCACGTGGACTGATCGCCCAGAAGCAATCCAAGGGTAAGCCCATCCACTACGTGACGACCGCTCAGTTTCTGGTACAGTCAGGCCTGCAGTCAATAGATCAGTTGCCCGTCATGACGGAGGAAAATGATGCCAAATAGCGGCACACGTCTCAATCGCCGACTCGTTGAGCTCGGTCTAGCTGCTTCACGCCGTAAAGCCGATGAACTTATTGTCAGCGGCATGGTGAAGGTTAACAATATCGCCACGACCGAGCTTGTTACTTTTGTCGAGCCAACCGATATCGTCACCGTCAATGGCAAATCTGGCCAGGTGCGTGACGACATTTTGCTGCGATTCCATAAGCCGGTCGGCTACATCAGTAGTCATACGCGCCAAGGCAGTGCGCCCACGATTTTTCAGTTGTTACCCCGAGCGTTTCACCAGCTAAAGATTGTCGGGCGACTTGATCGAGAGTCTGAAGGGTTAATGCTATTAACCAGCAGTGGGGATTTCGTACAAAAATACAGCCACCCGCGCAACCACGTTGATAAGGAATATATCGTGCAAGTGGATCGCACCATTGATAATCAGCTCCTCAATCTCTTAAAGCAACCGGTAAAAATCGATGGTAAGCCAGCCCAGTTTGACGATATCAAGCGAATCGATCAATACAACATCAAGGTACTGCTCTCAGAGGGGCGCAATCGTCAGATACGCCGCATGCTTGCCCAAAATGGTCTCGAAGTAGTTCGTTTGCAGCGCACGCGCATTGGCCAATATCAACTCGATAGACTTCCTGTCGGACACTATGAATTTGCTAAACTAGAATTACCATGAGCACCATCATTTCGTTTTGTCTCATCATATTGCAGCTTGGGCTTACTGTGATGCCCGCCAATCAGCTGATTAGCCAAGCCAGTAGTGCAGCCACCAAACAGCTCAAAACAGTACCAATCGCGGCGCACGATAAGGTTTCACCATCCGAATATCGACCGGTTGCGATCAAGAATGGCAATGCTGCCGCACCGATACAGGCAAAAGCAGCGCTCATCTATGATGTCAATTCTGCTCAAATACTGGCTGAACGTAATGCCACAGAAAAAATACCAGTGGCATCTCTCGCCAAGATCGTAACGGCCACGATCATCCTGCAGAATCATCAAAAGGATGATATCGTCACAATTCCAAACAATCTGACGGTCGGTACAGATGTGCAGGGTATCGGGGTTAAGCCGGGCGAGCAATTCACTGTCCACGAAGCACTACGCGCCCTGTTAGTGTATTCGGCCGGCGACATGGCTGAAGCACTGGCTATTTGGGATGCCGGCAGCACCGCAGCTTTTGCCGAGAAAATGAATACCACCGCGCGCACATGGCAACTCCAAAATACTCGTTTTACCAATCCAATCGGTCTTGATGATCCAAACCAATACAGCAGCGCACGCGATTTACTCACCTTAACGCTCATTACGCTGCACAGCCCAGAGTTTCGCACCATCATCAACACCCAACGAGCAAATGTAAAAAATACGGCAGGCAAAGTCTATGCCGTCAACAATACCAATGAGCTGCTGGCCGTGCCGTACATTTATGGTGTCAAAACTGGCACCACCGCCAATGCCGGCGAGACACTCATCACACTCGCACGACAACAAAACCACGAAATCATTTGTATCGTCCTCAACAGCCCTAACCGTTTCCAAGAAAGCAAAAATATGGTAGACTGGGCCTTTGCGAACTATATTTGGAAATAATTTGTGAGTAAGTCAAGTAAATTACCTCAGATCCTGCTCGTTGGTCAGCCCAATGCAGGGAAATCGACCCTGTTTAACCGACTCATGGGTCAGAGACGTGCCATCGTCAGCTCAACCGCACAGACGACGCGCGATCTTTTGCGTGGCACCTGCACGATAGGCCAGCAAACCTATGAGATCGTGGATAGTGCTGGACTCATAAAGAGTAAAGAAGAGTTGGCCACAGCCTCACAACAACTGAGTCGTGACGCAATTGCTAAGGCCGATATTGTACTACTGGTAGTTGATGGTACTGTTGAGCCAAGTCCACTCGAACACGAGTTGAGCCGCACGCTACACCGTACCAAGAGCCGGGTCATTGTCGTTGCCAACAAAATAGATAGTAAAGCAGCCCAGAGGAACTTAGAAAACTGGCGCCGACTTGGCTTTGAACTGATCGTCCCGATCTCCGCACTCCATAATATTGGTATAGCTGATCTGACCGATCAAATCACCAAGATGCGGCCAGGCGGTACTGCACCGCAGAGCACCAAGCCCCTTATCAAGGTTGCCATTATCGGCAAACCAAACGCCGGCAAATCCAGCATGCTCAATAGTCTCGCCGGCAAAGAACTCGCCATCACGAGCGAGATACCAAATACCACGCGAGACATCAACTACTATCAGCTCGATACGGAAGCGTATACTATCGAGTTTGCCGATACGGCCGGTCTGAGTCGAGCAGGCAAACGCAAGACTGATGTTGAGTTCTATGCCTCGGTACGCACCAAACGGGCGCTTGAACAGGCTGATATCGGTCTCGTATTGATTGACAGTACCGAGTACCGCGCCGCCATGCAGAAGAAGCTGGCCGGTCTCGTCAAAGACACTCACCGCGGCCTCATCATCGTAGTGACGAAGAGCGATCTGATCGAAGATGAGCTCATGCGCCGAACAATCGAGCGATCGATCAGTCATAATTTTCAATTTACCTGGTGGGCGCCACTTATTTTTACCTCAACTCAAAAACCGAAGTCGTTTCGCCACGTTCTAGAGCAAATAGTAAAATCCTATACCAACTATACAAAGCAGGTGCCGACCCGGGAACTCAATCAGATTCTTCAGCGTAGCGTCGTAGGTCACCCGCCAGCTGGCATGAAAAATGCCCGTATCCACCTCAACTACATCACCCAAACTGACTCCAAGCCGCCGACATTTACCATCTTCGGCTCAAAAGCATCGGCCATGCATTTTAGCTATCTACGCTTTCTCGAAAACCAGTTTCGTGAAGCGATAGATTTCGTTGGTACGCCAATTAAGTTAGAATTTAGAAGTAAATACAAGGATGGCGATGAAACTCCTCGTTGGGCTGGGAAATCCAGGCGAAAAATATAAGAATACTCGACACAACGTTGGCTTTGCGGCCATCGAGCACCTGGCAAGCAAGCAGGCAGCTACGCCGTTTGTAGACGAGCCAAAATTCTTTGCTCAAATGACAAAGTTCGAGTATAACGGTGAGCAAATTCTGCTACAAAAACCGACCACCTTCATGAATGACTCGGGTAAAGCCGTACTTGCCGCAAAACAATTCTATAAGCTCGACAACTCCGATATTTGGGTGATCTCTGATGATTTTGAAATTACCTTTGGACGGGTGCGGATACGCCAAGGTGGCAGCTCGGGTGGACAAAATGGCCTCAGCTCAATTATTGAATTGATCGGCAAAGATTTCTGGCGTATCCGAATCGGGATAGGTGATGAAAGCATTCAGACCGTCGGGGCGCACAATTTTGTTTTATCGAAATTTTCAAAAAACCAAGAGGCAGATCTTTCTGGCATCTTATCGGCCACCACGGACCATATATTGGAGGGTATTGAAGCTGGCATTGAGCACGTCAGCCACAACTTCCTATAGTCAAACTGCCCACGCTTTTCTTGATGCAAAAATACGAATAAAATAAGAACAGGCCTCGCGATAAACGCTGAAGCCTGTGCTTATTACACCCTCTAATGCCCCCAGGGACTTGGGATTTGTGCGGTCGACGAAATAGTATGTGACCGTGGCGATTGGAGGGAGTAACCTGCTAGCGAGAACCTAAAGGAGGGTGAGTTTTAGGTTGTAGTCTCGCATAGCAGATTACCTCCTTCAATGCGGTGTGAAACTGCAATTTAAGGAACGCGAGTATACTAACACATAGCGTAACTATTGTCAATACTTTTTATAGATTTATTATCATACTAATACCAATTAACAGGTTAGAAAAGAATAGTTACTATGAAACATAAGAACATTAGATTCAAGGGTTTTCCAGACCTTTTACAGCAGATTAGTCAGCCGCCACAAGCACTATATGTGTGGGGCGAAATCCCAGCAGCTCCCGCGGTTGCAGTCGTCGGTAGCCGACAGCCCACAAGCTATGGCGCTCAGGTAACACACGCCCTGGCCAGCGAGTTGGCACGGGCTGGCGTTGTAATTGTGAGCGGGCTGGCGTACGGCGTCGATACGATTGCTCATCGAGCAGCCCTTGAGGTCGGCGGCAAAACCATTGCCGTACTTGGTGGCGGCCTTGATCGGATTTATCCTCGATCAAATCAAAAACTTGCCGAGCAAATTTCACAAAATGGCGCCGTCATAAGCGAATACGTGCCAGATGCTGCTCCGTTGCCATTTCACTTCCCGCAGCGCAACCGCATTATCGCCGGACTGAGCCTTGGGGTGATCGTGACTGAAGCGAACGCAAAAAGCGGTTCACTCATTAGCGCATCATATGCCCTCGAGCAAAACCGTATCGTCATGGC
>JADZBC010000008.1 GCA_020852295.1 bacterium
TAAAACCACTCTACTCAACTATATTTTGACGCACAACCAGGGTCTGAAGTTTGGTGTCGTTGTGAATGACTATGGCGATATCAATATCGACAACGAACTGGTTGCTGCCAAGACCGAAGATAAACTGGAGCTCACCAACGGTTGCATTTGCTGTAGCCTCAAGACGCTCGACTTGCAGTCGGCGATCGATCAGTTCACCCATCCAAGTGCGCAAATCGACTACATATTGATCGAGGCCAGTGGTCTCGCGCAGCCCAAAGACTTAGCCCTAACGCTCCGCAATACTATTGGTCTTCGCGTTCGACTCGACGGCATCATTACGGTACTTGACGGGTTCAACCTCGAAAAAAATGCCGCAAGTTCCGATATTGCAACCGAGCAGATTGAGTACACTGATTTTGTGCTCATTAACAAAACGGATCTGATTCCGAAAGATAAGATTAAGCAGATTCGCCAATTGATTCGTTCGATTAACCCGAAGGCGCGCATTCTAGAGACGAGCCGTGGCGAAATTGATTTGCATCTCGTATTAGATCAAGACGTTTTCCTCAGCCACAATCCTGATATGACCGAGCACCACGATCATGAACATGTCCACGAGAGTTTTGAAACCTTTAGTTTTGAGGCAGATCAGCCGTTGCACCCAATGCGCTTTCAGGAGTTTGTGAATACGCAGCTGCCCACATCCGTTTACCGGGCGAAGGGCTTTATCGATCTCGGCTCAAAGGGCCATCATCGGAAATACATACTTCAAGTTGTTGGGACACGTGCGGAGATTACCTATGATAATTGGCACGATGAGACGCCAGCCACTCGGCTCGTCTTTATCGGCCGAGATATGCCCAAAAAGCAAATTCTTCAGCAGCTCAAAAGCTGCATCGATGAAGATCCGACTGCTGATATGGGTGAAATCCAAGTTCGACTGCCACAGAAATCACGTGATTAAGAACTGTGGTATGATGGCACCATGCTGCAAAGCCAAATCATTATTGCGATGATTTCACTTCCCTTGACTGGGGCGGCTTTGTCGTAAGCGATAACACTACAAAACCAAGCCCCGGTTCGCCGGGGCTTTTTAGTAAGGAGATAGCTATGAAACAGTTTGATGCGACTGAAGTTGCCCGTGCCGCCGCACGTTTGTCGAAAATTGTACAGAGTGACAACTTAGAGTACTCCCCGCGTTTAAGTAAAAAATATCATGCCAAAATATATCTCAAACGTGAGGATTTACAGATCGTGCGGTCGTACAAGCTGCGCGGTGCCTACAACTTGATGTCGCAACTGAACGCTGATCAGTTGGCGAAGGGTGTGGTGACGGCAAGTGCTGGCAATCATGCACAGGGCGTTGCCTACGCGGCCGCTCGCCTTAAGATTCGGGCGACGATATATATGCCCCTCACTACTCCAAACCAAAAAGTTGAGCGGGTTGCGCACTTTGGCGGTCGCTTTGTCACTATCGAGCTGGCTGGAAAAAACTTTGACGAGGCTTGCCGCTTGGCGAATCGGTACTGTGATGACTCAGGTGCTACGTTTGTGCACCCCTTCGATGACTTGCGTGTCATCTATGGCCAAGCGACGATCAGTAAGGAAATTTTGGATGAGTTGGGAGAGGCGCTTGATGCGGTAGTTTGTCCAATCGGCGGCGGAGGCGTCGCAGCGGGGGTGGTCCAGTACTTGCGCAATGAGCTTCCGCAGGCGAAAGTGTATGGTGTAGAGCCGGCCGGAGCATCGTCGCTCCAGGCGAGTTTGCGGGCCGGACGACCAACTAAGTTAATCAATATTGATACGTTTGTTGACGGAGCAGCTGTCAAAGAAATTGGCCACAACACCTTTCAGCTACTCAAAGGGCACTTGTCACGCCTCGTGACGGTTCCAGAGGGCAAAATCTGCTCCACGATGATTGATCTATATCAAAACGAAGGTAT
The DNA here is from genome assembly GCA_020852295.1 of bacterium. Taxonomy (GTDB): domain Bacteria; phylum Patescibacteriota; class Saccharimonadia; order CAILAD01; family JADZBC01; genus JADZBC01. The sequence continues at coordinate 1,926 of JADZBC010000008.1, forward strand.
CATTGCTGAGCCGGCTGGTGCATTGGCGATTTCTGGGCTCGATAGTCTGGTGGAGCAAATCCGCGGCAAAACGGTCGTCTGTATCATCAGTGGTGGCAACAATGACCTTCTACGCTATCCAGAAATACTTGAGCGAAGCTTGGTGTATGAGGGCAAAAAGCACTATTTTATGATCGAGTTTGCTCAAAAGCCAGGTCAGCTACGGGCCTTTCTCAATCATGCCCTCGGGCCACATGATGACATCGTCCGGTTTGAGTACATGAAGAAAAGTTCGCGTGAACAAGGTGCTGCGCTCGTCGGGATAGAACTACAAAAAGCCAGTGACTATGATCGCCTCCTGACGCGGATCGATGATCTGGGTATTAGCTATTCCAAGCTTGAGCCGACTGATATGCTGTATGATTTTGTGGTCTAGTGACCGCTGGCCGGTTTGCCGGTCTCAAGATTTTTTACATTTGGCAGACTCTGTGAGATGAGTAGACTGAAGATGGCAAAGCCGATCGCAACGAGCAGGGCCGTTTTTACCGCATCAGCAGTGGCTGTATCGGTGATGTTCTTTATTTCATCTGAGATTTTAGCAGGCACGGTAGTGCCAAGTTTTGCACCGCCACCAAACTCTACATTTGAGGTTTGAGCACTAACGGCACTGGCGATTTTATCTTTGTAGGCCGATGGGATAACCGAGCTGCTGTTGATGCCAGCGGTAATATTTGCAGTCAGCGCGCTTAAGAGGAGTGCGCCAATGATTGCTGATCCGAGGGAGCTACCAATTTGCCGGCCGGTATTATTGACGCCAGATGCTTCTCCAGCCTGTTGAACCGAGACGGCTGAAAGTGTCAGGTTGTTGATGTGAGACTGGACGAAGCCCATCCCAACGCCAAAAAGTACCAGTCCAAATGCCAAATCGCTCACTTCAGCAGACGGTGATATAGCTTGCCGCAGTGCTATGATTGCGATAACGGTCAACAGCAAGCCGAACTGGATGAGCCGCTTTGGCGTAAAGTGTTTAGCGAACGCTACGGATATTGGAGCGGCAAAGAATAGGCTGACTGACAGTGGCAGCAAACTAAGGCCAGTATGAAATGCGTCCTGCCCCTTTACTCCCTGGAAGAAAATTGGCAGCGAGAAAATTAGACCAGTTAAACTCAGCGAGATCACAGCAAGGGTTATCATACCTGAGGTGAACTGGCGATTTTTAAAGAGGCCAAGCGATACGAGCGGAGTCTTGTTTCGCAGCTCCATGCGTTTTTCCCACCATACAAATAGTGCTAGGAATATGGCACCAATCGCAATTGCAACCGGTGTAATCGATAGGTCAAAGAATCTGAATTGATTGCCAAAAAACTCAAAGGCTTCCTTGGCTCGCCACCAGCCATAAGTCGAGCTTTCGATAATGCCAAACACAATCGCCACCAGGCCGGCCGAAGAAAGTAGTACGCCACCAATATCTAGAGTTGGTTTTTCTTTGGTGTCGCGTGACTCTTTCACAAGCCAGAGTGCTCCAAGCACTAAAACGGCCGCGACAAAAACATTGATCCGAAAGCCCCAGCGCCAACTGTATGCTGAAGTCAGCCAGCCCCCCAAAAGCGGACCAATGGCTGAAGCTGCCCCGGCTACACCGCCCCATAGGCCAAACGCAATAGCTCGATCGCGGCCATGGAAGTTGGCAATGAGTAGTGAGGCGGTTGCTGGCATCATGAGTGCAGCTCCGACACCTTCAATGATTGATTCGCCCCACAGTAGCGCTGTGACATTTGTACTCACCGAGGCAAGAAATGATCCGATCGCGAAAATGATCGCACCGACGATAAACATACGTTTGCGTCCAAAGAGGTCACCGATACGTCCGCCGGTTATGGTGAGGGCCGCCAAGGTGAGAGCATATGCGGTGATAACCCATTGAATACTGACGATGTCGGTATTGAGCTCACGGATGATTGTACCGAGTGAGACGTTGAGGAGTGTCGTATCGATAATGATAATCGCCAATGCCAAGCTGAGTACAAACAGGCTTCCCCACTTTTTGATTGGGTTTTGATGTGCGGCGGCGTTCATTGTATCAGTATAGCTGTATCACTATATTTTTTGAAGCACTATATGTCGCGAGAGCGAAACACGATAAACCCTATCGCTGTCGCGATAATACTGAGGCCAAAAAATACGAGCAATGAACGGCCACTGATCTCACCATTAACTAGCGCTTTGTCTGGACTAAAGTAGTGAAAGAGCGAGATGTATTTCACCTTCTCAAGTGAATCGACCAGCCCGGATACAATATTGGCGACATACATCATCATAAGTATTCCAGCCGATACAAAATATACGTGACTACGCTCCTTGAACATCGCCGAAAACATGTAGCCGATTGAAAAAATACACTGCGCGAATGCCCAACAGAGAATTGTCGTAGTCGCGATGTGGGATTGAGAAATCGAGATGTCGTAGATTCGAGCAAACGGTATGATCGAAACGGTTGAGAGCACCACGAATATTAGCATAAGGACCGAACCTGCGAAGTATTTGCCAATATATTGTTTTGTCCGACTGACTGGCAAACTCAAGAGCAAGTTCCCGGTGTCGCGCTCAATCTCGCCTGCCAGCATGATTCCGGCGGTCGACAGCCCAAGCA
>JADZBC010000009.1 GCA_020852295.1 bacterium
CAGAAATGAAATTTCCAACTTTTTGGTTTGATCCGACACCGCAAGGCAAATTCATGCTCTCAATCGCTTTTTCGCAATCCAAGTATTATGTGGACAATTTGAGCGAGAATATCAAGCGCGGACATAGAAACAAAGTGAAGGAAGGAATATGGCCTCAAATGTCCCCGATTGGATATGTGAACGAGAAAGGAAAAGGTATTGTGCCACATCCCGATTTAGCACCACTTGTTAAAAAGACATTTGAGGCCTATGCAACTGGAAACTTCACTTTGCGGGAAGTCCGCGACAAATTTAACGCACTTGGATTGAAGCGAAAAAGCGGTAGAGAGCTTGCGGTGTCGAATTATCAAAAACTTCTCAAAAATCCCATTTACACCGGTCTAATGAGATATAACGGAGAGATTTTTGAGGGCAAGCACGAACCGATTATCACAAAGAAACTTTTTGATTCCGCTCAAGAAGTGATGAGCCGAAAATCTAAACCGCATAGCAAAGGTTTGAAACCATATATCTATCGCGGATTTTTCCGTTGCGGAGAATGTGGTTGCTTCATTACCACCGAGCAACAAAAAGGTCATAACTACCTCCGCTGTACCAAACGGAAAAATCCTTGCTCACAAAAATATGTCCGCGAGGAGCTCATCACTTCTCAAATACAAAAGGAAATCAAAAAAGTTTCTTTGCCTCTCGATTGGACGGAATGGATGATTGCCGAAAATGCAAAAGATCGGCAATCCGAAGTCCAATCGAGTACGCTTTTTGCGGATTCAATAAAAGCCGAAATTTCTCTTTTGGATTCTAAAATAGAGAAGCTGATGAGTGCTTATTTAGAAAGTGCGTTGTCGCTTGAAGAATATCGCGAAGCTAAAAACAAGTTGGTCAATCAAAAACAGCTTCTCAAAGAGAAATTATCGGCTTTTGAGCAAAAAGCGAATAATCGGTTCGAACTTACAGAAAAGTTTTTGAAATACAATATGGAATTGGCAAACGACCGAACAAATGAAGAAAAACTTCATTTGTTCAAAAAAGTCGGTTCGAACTTTAAAATTTTAGATCGAACCGTACTTTTTGAGCCACGCGGAGCGTGGAAAACCCTTTTGGATTCTGGATTCGGCGGGGGGAATGCATTAGTGTCGCGCCTTCGGCGCGACCCCGCTTTGTCCGTTTCTTCTGATTCCGAATTTTGGCGGAGAGGGAGGGATTCGAACCCTCGATACCCTTGCGGATATACCACCTTTCCAAGATGGCGCACTAGACCAACTATGCGACCTCTCCGTACCTGATAGATTATAGCAAGTTTCACAGTAAATGCATGGTGTGCTACCCTATACATAACAACTATGGCCGAAGGATTTACTCCCCCACAATCTCCATTACCCCAAGATCAGCTGCACGACAACGAGCAAGATAAAAAAGCAGAAGCCAAGCGGCATATTAGTCCTGGCCGCTCCGCCCTGGCTTCAGCAATGGCTACCCTCGCACTTTGGGGTGTCGCAGGTGGCCCAAAAGCTGAGTTTAAGATAGAGCTGCCAGAGGTTAGTTGGCAATACGACGAGCACGGCCAGCGCACCGTGACAGAAGAGCACCAGAGGGCAGTCGAAGGTGCCCACTCAATGGTCGCGCGCGAAGTCTGGGCCCGAGAGTTTGCACAGGACCCGGCCGCCGGTGAGCTAATCGACCCCTCTGACGTCGCCAGGATTACAAACGAGATCACAATGCTGCGAAAATCTGGCTTCACAGTTCGGAGTATGGATATTCGTGGTTATGCATCCGATGAAGACGATACCGTCGATGCTGATGGAGTCAGAACAGCCGGATTACAGGTCGAGAACCCAAAAAACCCAGAGCTCGGAGACAAGAGAGCAACAGTACTAGAAGTACTGCTCGCTGAAAAGCTTGGTCAACGGGGTGAGACTTTACCGCCAATCACCGAACTCCCTTCGGTCGAAGATTTACTAACCGATGATGAAGTTGCTCAGATCGACACCTATACTGAAAGATTTGGGTACGAGTCGCCAACAACAATGATCGAACAGTTCAATCGTGACCCCGCGAGCACCCCACCTGAAGTTGTGGACTATCTCAACCAAGTACTCCGCAGTGAACGCAAGGTTGAGATCACCATTTACTATGACAAGATGGTCTCAACAAAAGAAACCCACACTGAGCCATACACGATTCATCACCAGGGGCGAGAAAAGCGCGTCATCACTGTTGAGATTCCACTGTTTTTGCTTATTCCAGTCCTCGCGCCAGAGGCAGTAGTAGTACCGATACCAGAGCCAGTGCCAACTCACGAGGCCAAAGACGCCCTCTATCAAAAGCAATGGGGTAAAGCACCTGAAGATCATAGTGCAACAGCCTATCATCAGCGTCAACCACGTGAGCACAATATGCACAAACGTCGCAGCTGGGAAGGTGGCAAGATAGATCGTAGCCACGGCGGCGACCGACGCAGTAAGCGCGGCTAGGACACTTTTATAGTTTAACCAAGTTCTTTTTTGAGTTTTTCGACCATCTCAACTGGAGTTGGGTCGATGCCATTGAGTATCCCCAGATAGGCCGACACATAGTCACCGAGCAAGATTGTATAGAGCAGCTGCTGCAACGGCGTATCGCCGACGGCACTCACACGAATCGGGTCAAAACCATGCTCACCCAGGATAGTCCGCGTGATGACCATTCGTTTCTGGATGCGCTCATTGTCGAGATTACTCTCTAACTGAATTGCTTGGACATGCTTTGCCTTCGGAAACACCCAGCCCTGGTACTCGTTGTGATTGAGCTCTGAGTAGGTGTTATAAAAGGCCAGCTGCTTCGCATTTTCGTTGATATCGATCTTCCACTTATAGGCAGCCGATCCGAGTGCAGGCCCAGCATAGACCAGCCCGACCTTGCCGTGCAGTTTGCCCGCGATCTGGCGAGCCAAGTTGTCTTCACTGTCATTATCAAGACTCATAGTGGACTTTTGCACCTCGAGCCAATTGGCGACTTCGATGAGTTCGCGACGAACATCCACCTCGCCGACTAATCCGAGATCACCAAGCAAGCAAGCCAAGGCTTTGAGCCCCGCGAATACGTTGAGTCGGGGCTGTCCTTCGGCTGGTAGCTCCAGCAATAGATAGCCTTTTTGTTTGGCGATTTCGGCCAACTTTCCGCCGGCAGTCATGATGACAATCTGCGTATTGAGCTTTTCCGCCTTATCGAGCGCACTGAGTGACTCCTCGGTATTACCTGAGTGTGACGATACGATCACCAAGCTGCTGGGGCCAACGTAAGCTGGTAAATCGTAGCCGCGTACCACCTCAAAGGGCACGCTCATGCGCCCGTACAGCCAATTGCGTAAGATGTTGCCGGCCAATGCCGAGCCGCCCATACCGGCCATAACCACACTGCGCAAACCCTCGCCCATCTTCGGAATGATGTCATCGCGCATACTGTCTGCGAAGTTGAGTGTCAGCTGGCCAGGTTGTGCATCGATCGCGTCAAAAATATGATGTTTATCAAGTTCAGTAAGTTTTGAAAAGTCGGCCATGGTCACTCCTTTGTAAAATCTTTTAGTTGCCCCGAGAAGCTGCGCTGCAGGAGCTCCTTGGCTTGCGGTCGATAATCCTGAATCTTCAGATCAGCAATAGCATCATTATACATTCCCAGGGAGCGGAGCGTAATAACTGGCAACCAACTCTTCAGAAACTCAGCCTCATCTACCATCGATAACTTTAGAAACTCACGAAGCACTTTGCTGGCCTGTTCAAAGCTCTGCTGACGCGTCGCAAGGCGAGTATAGAGATAAGCCAAGTCGTAGTAACGAGGCTTGGTGAGGCTGGCGTGCTCACCATCAATCAGGCCGATCTTACCATCTCCAAGGTCAAACATATGCCACGGCACAAAATCACCGTGCTGCAGTGCTGGCTGAATATCCGACAATCGGCTCTCGATCTGCTCCTTGGCTCGAGCTTTTTCCTGCTCGGTAATCATGCCTTGCGCAAGCGGTTTTTCGAGCCATTTCTCGACCTTACCCCACAGATTGGTGTACGCCGCACTCTGTGAAGCCTCATAATCCGGCTTGCCATGCAGCTTTGGGCTAAGAGCTAGCTGATCCAAATCTACCAGCACCTGCGCAAGGGGCTCCACCCACCGCTCAGTTTGTGCCATATCACGCGAGTCGGTCTGTAGGGCTGGCGCGTCGAAATACTGACCGATATAGTGGCTCGGAGCAGACATCAGGATCTGCGGCGGAACTAGTTTGCAGTCCGGGTAGGCTTCGACTAATCGAGCGAGGGTTAGATTCCACCAGACCTCATTTTGGAGCTCGCGCTCCTGGTCTGGGCTGGCAATCTTGAGTACAAATGTCCGATCCCCAAGTGTAAGCTTGTAAACAAAGAATCGACCCCGTTCGTCACCCTCGTTGAGACGATGATCGACCGTAAAGCCCTCAGCCTGGACATCCTTTAGTATTTGCTCAGCTCGTTCCATCAGATCTAGTATACCAAAAGACCCGGCTCATACGTCCGGGTCTTTCTTGCACACATTACTCTTTTTGGCTTAGTACATGCCGCCCATGTCACCCATGCCGCCGCCAGCTGGTGCTGGGGCTGGTGGTTCTGGGATGTCGACAACGGCCGCTTCGGTGGTCAGCAGAGTGGCCGCTGCACTCGCCGCATTGACTAGTGCCGACTTGGTCACCTTCACCGGGTCGATAATGCCAGCTTCGAGCAGGTTTTTGCGCTCGTCGCGGGCAAAGTCCCAACCAGTTGCGCTGTCCTTCGAACCATAAATAGTGTCGAGGATAACCGCCACATCACTGATGCCAGCATTGGCAGCGATCTGTCGAATTGGCGCCTCAACGGCCTTCTGGACGATCTTTACACCAATCTGTTCTTCGGCATCGAGCTCAAGCTTGTCGAGCACTGACACTGCCTTGAGGAGAGCCACACCACCGCCAGGCACAATACCTTCGGCGACAGCAGCCTTGGTGGAGTTGATGGCATCCTCGATGCGCATCTTCTTCTCTTTGAGCTCAACTTCGGTGGCAGCACCAACCTTGATAACGGCGACACCGCTCTCGAGCTTAGCTAGTCGTTCTTGCATCTTCTCGAGTTCGTACTCAGAGGTAATGGTCTTCATCTGGGCACGAATCTGCTCGACGCGCTCCTTGAGAGCTGACTCGCTCCCCTTGCCTTCGACAATTGTGGTGTTGTCTTTGTCGGCAATCACCTTGCGGGCCTCACCGAGCATCTCGACAGTGGCGTCTTCGAGCTTGAGACCAACCTCATCGCTGATCACCTGACCACCAGTCAGCACGGCGATGTCTTGCATCATTTCCTTGCGTCGGTCACCAAAGGCCGGAGCTTTCACCGCGAGTGCATTGAAGGTACCGCGTAGCTTGTTGAGCACAAGAGTCGTCAGTGCCTCACCTTCGACGTCTTCAGCAATGATAACAAGCTCTTTCTTGCCTTCTTGAGCCAGCTTTTCGAGTAATGGCAGTAGTTCTTGGATCGAGCCAATTTTCTTATCGGTCAGCAGGATCGAAGCATTCTCATAGACTGCCTCCATACGAGCTGTGTCGGTCACCATGTATGGACTGACGTAGCCCTTATCAAACTGCATGCCCTCGACGACTTCTTTTTCGAGGCCAAGCGTCTGGCTCTCTTCGACAGTCACAATGCCATCTTCGCCGATCTCTTTCATTACTTCGGCGATCAGCTTACCAACCGCTTCGTCCCCTGCTGAGATAGTAGCCACGTTAGCAATCTCATCACCCTCTTTGACCGGCTTAGCAATACCATCAAGCTCCTTGACGATTGCAGCAGTGGCCTTCTCGATACCACGACGAATCGCGATCGGGTTGGCACCAGCAGCAACGTTCTTTACACCCTCTTCGATAATGGCTTGAGCCAATACGGTCGAAGTGGTCGTACCGTCACCCGCCATGTCGTTGGTCTTATCGGCGGCCTCTTTCACGATCTGAGCTCCCATGTTCTCGAAACGATCTTCGAGCTCAATCTCCTTAGCAATCGTCACCCCGTCATTAGTAATAACTGGTGAGCCGTACTTCTTATCGAGTACGACGTTGCGGCCTTTTGGCCCGAGTGTCGCTTTGACGGTATCGGCAAGCTTGTCGACACCGCTCTTTAGCTTCTTGCGGGCTTCTTCCCCGCTCAATATGTCTTTTGCCATTACTTACCTCCCTTTACGACTGCAAGAATATCTTCTTCTTTGCACAATAAAACTTCGCGGCCATCAACCTTGAACTCGGTTGGGCCATACTTACTGTAGAGAACGAGGTCGCCCTCTTTGACTTCTTTGACCTCTTTACCTACGGCCAGTACCTTCCCCTGGCTGGGCTTTTCTTTGGCGCTATCTGGCAGGATGATCCCGGCAGCTGACTTTTCCTCTGCCTCTACCTGCTCGAGTACCACGCGATCAGCGAGTGGCTGCAATTTCATGCTCTCCTCCTACACATAATATTTAGTATTTCTTCAAAGCATTAGCACTCTTATGCTTTGAGTGCTAAATACAGTGTAGCGAGTTGGTTTTTGGGCGTCAAGGGCCCGTGAAGGGTTTGCAATTTTCGTCCTTTTGGACTCATCAGAATAACTGCACAGTTATTGAATTGCCACCCGGAGCCGAAGCTCCGGGGAGGAGTTTAATGGTTTTGCTCCTGTACCTCGCACCCCGTTTCCGGGACACTTGTTGTGACGGCAGCGAGGTTGCTGCCTAGTTGCCGCTCGTGGGCTGGGTGCGGCGGCTGCGCTCCTCGGCACTGAGGCGTGCGAGCTCATCGATCGCGGCATCGATCTTGGCCCGCAGCTCGGCGTCGGTCATGTTCGACAGCTCCTCGTCGGACTCACCGGGGGCCGGGCTCTCGCCCGGCGCACCCGGATCATCCTCAGAGCCATCGATCAACACGCGACCGATCTCCCCACCATCGAGCTCCACAGCTTGGTCGAGCTGACCAGGCCGGATGCGGAGCAAGTAGCGGGGCTGGCCCGACTGAGTTGCGAAGACCACCCAGTTGCCATCTTCACCCGGGATGAACTCCTCCAGTCGACCCCTCTGCCCCTCGTTGAGGAACGCCGGATCGACGCGACGGAGGATGTCCCGGGCTCGCCGCTCCAGATCCTGCTCGGTCAGGACGTCGCCGTCCTCATCACCGTGCACCTGGACCCGGATCGTGTTCAGCTGACCGTACGTGACGGTGTCGCTGGGCACGAAGCTGATGGCCTGGATGACCTGACTGCGGGTGCCCTTGGCGGTGAGCGGCGTCACGAAGTACATCCGCCCATCCTCCTGGCTCCGCAGGTTGTAGTCAGCCGGGTTCTCGGCATTGGCATCGATGTCCACCGGCTCGAAGCCGAAGGCATCGTTGTTGTGCCACTTGCGCCCTGCCGACCAGTTGACCATCTCACGCTGCTTGGTAGCCACGCTGATGGGGTACACCGGGCCGGGGATCTCACCCGATTCGACCGAACGCTTGTACTCGATCACCGGCGAACCGGATTCCGAGCCACGCACCACGATGACACCAGCCGGCATCTCGATGCTGCGCGAACCGTTCCATCGGTCCATCTTGACCGGCATCACGATCACCGGGTTGTCATCGGTGTCGCAGTAGCCGTAGACGTCGCTGAGGCTCCAGTACACGCTCGCGCCAACCTGTTCGCGGATGCGATCCGAGAGGCTGTTGGCGAAGTTGCCGGTGATGGCCGCATCGAGGCGGTTCTTGCCCTCGAAGCGGCACTGGTGCACCTGCTCGGCGTCACCGCTCCACTCGACGATGCTGTCGATGTGGATCCGCTTGCCGTTGCCATCGCGGATGGCCGTCCACCTGCCGCCGCCCTCTCGGTCCGAGATGTAGGCGTAGGTGTCATCCAGGATGTCAGCCTTGGACGAGCCAGTGGCCCTCTCGCTCGTGATCCGTTGGGCGCCAGCCAGTGAGGCGGGGCGCTCTTCGAAGCCACTTGCGAGATAGCTGATGGGTACGCCGGCCACGACTCTGGCAGGACCGACATCGTGCCGCCCTTCGAGCAACCGAGCCAGGATGCGCGGGGGCGCATCCTTATCGGCATACTCGATCGAGACTGAACGCACGAACGGCGCGGCCTCGAGCTTGGAATCGGTCGTCATGGACGAGACGATCATGCCTATGCACACGACCACGGCGGCAACCGTGATCAACACGCCAGGCACGGGGTTCTCATCCTCGTCGTACGACGCGAAAGCCGCAACGCCGTAGCAGATCGCCACCCAAACCAGGCTCAACACCTGGCCCGAGCGCGACATCGGCGAAACGGCAACCATGTAGGCGCGCCATGCGGAGAAGCCCGCCTGGTCCCACATGAGACCCGCGATGGCAGCGATGAGCCACCACACCAGGGCGAGGGCGGCCAAGCCGCCAAGCGCGATGAGGGTCGCGTAGCCCATCTTCTTCAACACGAAGTTCTCCTCTTGGGAAGGTTCTCGCAACGAGTCAGTCGTTGCCACTGTTTGAGATAGATCCTTGCAGACCACCTCACCCTCACTACCCTTTGCAAAGGTGATGTAACCTGATCAAAAATGATAATTACAATATCATTTTTTGTATATCTTGTCAATACTCTTTTGGTTGTGACAGACAGGCGGTGAAACCTGCTGTCACTCTTTTGAGCGGTCCCGTTTTCCGCTCATCACTCTGTTCGTTATATCACTCGTGTACAGCGCTTGATGAGAGGAAGACACTTCTGTGTCAGGACCTGTGCTTTTTTGGTAAAAAAAATCCGCTGGCCGCGGACCTCGTAGGCTTGGTCTTTGGCGAAACGGGAATTTCGATACCTATAGCTTATTAAATTGTGAGAACATTATAGGGCAATGTAGCAGACTTGTCAAGCCCCCTGCTCTGATCTGATTTTTTTGTATCGCTCGGCTATCTCGGTGGTACGATCGAGGGCATGAAGATTGATGATATCAGGGCGAATCCGAACAAACGCGCGCTCAGTATGATTCTTTGGCTGGCGAGAAGTATGCTTGAGATGACGACGGTAGCCAATGTCATCAAGCCAATCAAACACTCGCCAACCACCGCGAAAGATTCGCAATGGGTGATGCGGCCACGGATAGTTTGGTAGCTTCTCCTGATAATAGCCGCTCTTTCGCAGCAGGCCATGCCACACATCGGCGCCATATACCGGCTTGGCTAGTGCATAACGCCAGAGCAGATCGGGCTCATTGGTTTTCATGATGTCACGCTCCCACTTCACACCAACCGTCGTCAGGAACATACCGAGGCTAAAGCGCGCGGCTTTGTCCTTCTGGGTCTCGAGCTGCTTGAGAAGCTTGAGGCCATACATGAGAATACCCTTACTCAAAAAGATACGGCGCGGCGTCGTCACGACCAACAGATCGATATCGCTGTTTTTGTTGGGGTTACCGATGCTCACACTGTTGACCACCACGATCGCCTTCACCGCCGGGATGAGCCGCATCAGATAACTCCAGCGCTGCGCCTTGACCAGGAGCCGGTCAACGATAGTATTTTGGCGCTTCATGTTGTGGTACTTGATCCCTGGCAAACCCCAGTATTCTTTCTGGATACGCACCACATGGCCCTTGGCGACGAGCTTCTGTAATTCATCCTTAACCGCCAGATGGCTGGTGCGCACACGGATATACTCGAGGAGCTGCTCCTCGGTCACAGGCAGCTGCATGACAGCCATGTAGCTCAAAAAGTCCAGGATAGCAGCTCGTAGCCGCATGGCTTAGCCCCGAATGAGTTTGAGTAGTTCTTCGGTTTTTTGCTTCACGACAGAAGCATCTTCGCTCTCGACATTGAGCCGGATAACCGGCTCAGTGTTGCTGGCACGCACGTTGAACCACCAGTCTTTGTACTCAACCGTAAGGCCGTCGAGTTCATCTTGCTGGCCATCCAAGTACTTGGCCTTGAGTGCCTCGAGCACTTTTTGGGCGTCCGCCACCTCTGAGTTGATCTCACCCGACTGGGTATAGCGACGACGAAAAGGCGTAAATTGCTCGGAGGCCGGCAGGTCTTTTTGGCCCAAGATATGAAAAGCCTTGAGTGCGGCCACCAGGCCACTGTCGGCTCGGTAGTTGTCTGCGAAGTAAAAATGCCCTGAGTGCTCAGCGGCAAACACCGCTCCCGTCTCTTTCATCTTAGCCTTGATAAAGCTGTGGCCCACCTTGGTTTTGATCGCCGTTCCACCCAGTGCCGAGATCGTATCAGGTACGATGTGTGAGCAGATCGCGTTGTAGAGTATGGTTGCGCCCGGGTGCAGCTCGAGCATCTCGCGAGCGATCAGCGCCCCGAGTACGCTGCCCGTAACCACTTCACCCTTTTCATCAACCAAGAATGCTCGATCGCCATCGCCATCAAAGGCCACGCCGATCTGGAGGCCTTTGCCCTGAACCAATTTCTGCAAGTCGGCCAAATTTTCTTCCACGAGCGGATTGGCTGGGTGATTCGGGAAATTGCCATCTGGGTCCAGGTAGAGGCCTTCGATCTCTAGCGGCGATTCGGCCACGAGCCGTTCAATGACTGGGCCCGCCATGCCATTGCCCGCATCGGCGCCCACCTTGAGTGGCTTGAGCTCACCAGCAAGCTCCAGCGTGTGCTGCACCCACTCATCCATGATGTCTTTGCTGGTGACACCCCCCTGCTCACTCGAGGGCTTGAAGGTGTCGCCCGCAACATTATCGCGAATTTGAGCAAGGCCCGACTCAATACCAATCGGTGCCACTCCCTGGCCAGTCAGCTTGATGCCGTTGTATTCCCCTGGGTTATGACTTGCCGTGATCATGGCTCCGCCGGCCAGATCGTACTTACCGACTGCGTAATAAATCATGTCACTAGCTACCTGTCCGATATCCATCACTTCCCTGCCCTGCTTGGTCAGCCCGGCTATCATCGCGGCCGCCAGCTGTGAGCTGTCATTGCGCATGTCATGACCAACGGCGACAACTCCTTTAGGTAGATAGTCGGCCAATGCTCGACCAACTGCTTCGACCACTTCTGGTGTGAGCTCAGTCCCTACTTTGCCGCGGATATCGTAGGCTTTAAATATGTCTGTAGCGAACTTCATATATGTATCGTAATACAGTTAGCTATCCATGAGAACACAAACCGGCACAAAATATTACTATATAGCCAAGTTGACGCACCCAACCCTATTGGCCATAATTTTAAGCATAATCGAGGTATCAATATGCCAGAACCAATCCCTGGACAATCGCCAGAGCAGTCACCAAGTGAGTTTGTTGATCCTGTTTTGCCCGAACAGACAGATCAAGTCGAAGCAATCTCACCCGAAGAACTCGCAGTCCTTAAGCAGTACGAAAGCTATACCGGTGTCTGCGATGTAATTAGCGCAGACGAAGCCAGGGCGATGGCCGACGAGCTTCGTGAGCACCGCAAAAACCCAAATAGAAAAGTGATGATTGGCGTAATGACACACCCGATAGTTTTAGACCTAGACAAGCCTGTGCCTGAAGCAGTACGAAAAGGGATCAGCGAAGTCTTCCCTACTCGAGAACAGATAGCCCTTGGTTTTACTGATGACCCGGATGTCCTCAATACAATCCACTACGCTGACCTATACGGACCCGAGGGGCCCTGGAAGAGTGGGCAATCCCCAGATATCCTCAGGCATCTAGAAATGTGCGTCGAGTACGGTGGAGAAAACCTGCACGCAATACAGCTTGATGTTACCTGGCCAAACGTCGAGGACATTAAGGCATTTAAGCAAAAGCACCCCGATATTCTCATAGTACTTCAGGTTGGAGTGTTCTCTTTTCGGGAAGCCAACAATGACCCTCAGCAAGTGCTAGATAATATTCGCCAATACGGAGACTCTATCGACTATGCGCTCCTCGACACCAGTATGGGCAAGGGTAAGGGCATGGATAGCGAGAGCCTACTCGAAATGCTGCGCCTACTCCAGTCAGAAATGCCAGATCTGGGCTTGGCGGTAGCTGGCGGTCTAGGGCCAGACTCACTCGACATTCTCCAGCCAATTGCCGATGAATTTCCGGACATTGCCATCGACGCCCAGGGCAGATTAAAACCCGAAGACAGCCCGAGAGACTCAGAAGGTCACCTGGTTGCAACAATTCCGGCCGACCTCAATCGCGCCAAGGAGTACATTAGCAAGAGCTGCGAGATGCTCGACCACTAACGTTAACTAGAACATTATTCAATTAATCATTAAGGAAACCTATGCAAGACCAGCAAAACAACACTCAGGCAGACGATCAGGCTGTCACAAATGAACCAACCACCACATCACCAGCGCCCGACGCACCCGTAAGTGACGACACTACCTCGACCAAACCAGAAACTCCAGTCGTTGCGGGCACTGAGCAGAAACCGAAACCACCAAAAATCACCTGGATCTAGACGGCTCTAGTTCTGCTATGATTCTATTTGTGCAACCATGACGAGCACTGCAAGCTCTATGGCAGCACGACGCTGCTGTTCGTAATTTCCCATTGTGACCGTAAGTTTGGCCGACTCTAAGCTATTGTCTTTGTATTGGTATAGCTCGTTGCTTCGCTTGAGAAGCTGTACACGATTGAGCATCGGAAAATAATCGCCGTCATAGCGCTCACCGAACAGTTTCATCGACCACTGAGCACCGATTGCGATTTTTACATCTGTACTAATGCCCTTTTCTGCGGCAATTTGCGTATCGATAATATATTTGACGAGAAGCGCAATAGAGCCCTGAAAGCCTATGTCAAAGACCACGACTTTTTTCTTGTCTGTCTTCAGGTGGGCTCGAACATATTCGGCAAGGCCATCGATCACACCCGCAAATTTTGGGTTTACATGCCCAAATAAATCCATTAGCCTCGAAAACTCAGCATAAAATTCGGCAAAATCATCCGGATATCGTAAGTGTGCATTGTAAAGCGCATCGAGCATCCCAGAATAATATCCCCAAGCGCCAGGCATATGGCTGAGTAATTTTCGACCGATTAATACCTGGTCGCTCGATGTCGTTTTGCCGCTGAGCATATCAAGGGTTTTTTGTGCCTCATGAAAGATAATGCAGTCGCGGAGCAGATATAGAGTATAACTATCGTCTTGCCGTCGCTTCTTGACGGTATCCAAGACAAATGAGGCGATCTTGATGACATCCTCTATATCGATAATAGGGCTGCCATTCCAGCGTTCGAGCTCGTCAATCGAAATAGGGTTCTTGAGCAGCCAGTCAATCTGCTTGAGCGAATAGTTCAGATACTCATCTGGATCGGTTTCTTGCAGGGGATATTCGAAAAAATCGTCGTTTAGTTTGCCTACATAGTCCTTGTGTGTCCATCTCGACAGAATATTGTCATGCCAAGTATCCTGGTATGATCCGTTTAGTTGCTGAGTTAGATTGGCATCCTGGATGGGCTGTTTGTTTGGCAGAAGATCAAAGGCAGTGGCTTTATCAACTTCAAACCACTGCTCGAAGCGATTGCGATAATATAGCTTATCGTCTAGAACGGTGTAAATATTGATACCAATTTCATACTGGCCACCCTTGCCTTTAAGCCATTTTGCAAAGCTCTGATCATAAAGGTGCTGCAAAATATGCTTATCTTCAAAGTGCTCCGCAAAAAAAGCCTCCCAGGTTGTGCCAAAAGTCGGAAATCCAGCGTCCTCTACAATAAGTTTGATCCAGTCCTGGATATTAAAGATGTGGCGGCAGACGTAGTACAAGTAATCGTCGTCACAACTTCTAAGCTTGTTCTGAATATCTTGGATATCGCGTAATAGATACTGACTAAAAAGCTTAAAATCCGTAGTGGTGGTCCAGTCCATATTGACCTTGTCCCCAGTCATGAGCTTCTCGAGGTTTTCGAAAAGATAAATCAGATCCGAATCGTCGTGCTGTGTGCTTGCTTGATGAGACATAAGCATATTGTGAAGGATATGTTAGGATTCAGCAATCCCGTTGCATCCTAGAATGAATTGAGCTACAAAGTCACGTAGCCATTAGTACCAAAGATTGTGCTTGCGACGAGTATTGACCGCCAACGTTGCTCGCTCGAGCCCTCCGGTCCAAAGCTGATACTTACGATCATTGAGCGGCACATCGAGTGTGCCGGCAAACTCGGTAATATGCTCATTGAAGCCCGATTTGAACTGATACAGGCTATGTAGCGGATGACTGCCATCGAGCGCATCGCGCGTCGGTGAGCCAAGTAAGTCGTAGCTCTCTGCCCCACGCTCCTTGGCCCAGCGCATAATCTCCCACTGCATCAGGTGTGGCGCCATGAGTTCGCGCTTATTTCGAGTCGAACCGCCATCCTTGTACCAGGCGTGCTTGCCCATCTGGATGATAAATGCAGCAGCAATTGGCTCACCCTCGTGCTCGGCTACAAAAAACTGACCGTGTCCTGAATCCGTCAGAATCCGCCAATACTCCTCAAAGTAACTGCGCGCCGGAAAAAAGAAATGTGCTCGTTCGTGTACCGAAGTAATCAGGTTGTACACGATATCAATATTTTGCGGGGTTGGGTCAACTGGCTTAACCGCCACACCCTTGCGCGCCGAAAGACGAATATTATAGCGCGCCTTTTGCTTAAATCCCGCCAGGATCTCCTCCTCGCTCGGGCGCAGATCTACCATGATTGTGGCTTTGAGCTGCACATTGCGCGCTGGTTTGACTATCTTGTGTGTAGCAGCTCGCTTCAAATCAACATCATCAACATCAAGTTCTGGCTCTACCTTGAGCAAAAATGCCTTGGGCTTGCTCGCTACCAGCGCATCGACCACCTCATACAGGTCGTGTTGGCTCGTTACCCCTGGTCCTTTGCTGATATACCAGATTGTGCCAAGGCCGCGCACTGAGCGCTGGTACACAAGTATCGCCACCTTGAGGCCTTTGTGTTCGTACACCTTGTAGAGTGGCTTCCAGCCGAGTGAGAGCTTAAACTCAGCCCACTCACGACTCTGCAAAAAATGCCCGCCGTCGGGATTAGCCTCAATCAGTTTGTCCCATTGAGCAATCTCTTGGTCGGTGGCTTCTCGTATCATACGCGTCGAATCCTTTTAGCTAGTTTATACAATCGATAGCTACTTTGGCGAACTGGCACCTCCCATGTCCCTACCCGCGTGAGCATCTTGCCACCAAAGGCTTTCTTAAACTTCGTAAAGCCCGCCCAGGGGTGTGCCGGGTCATCACTGGGTGTAACTCCCCAGAAGTCAAACCGGGTAAAGCCCTGCGCCTTAGCGTCGAGTATCATATGCCAGACGAGCGGCATGGCGGCGCTAAGCTTGCGGTTTTGTGCCTGAAATGCTCCGGCGTGAGCGTAATAGCGTGTTTTGTTCCAGTCAAAGACGAGTGCCGAAGCAATCGGCTCACCCTCGTGCTTGGCGATAAATAGCTTGGCAGCATCACGCTTACCGAGCACTTTAAGCATAGTGCGATAGTAGTCATCCTCGTGGGCACTAAATCGACCCTTAGTTGTGTCGTGCATCATCTTGAGAAATAGCTCCACGTCGCTGTCTTTCTTGGATTCCGCAAAGCGTAAACCCTTGCGACTGGCCGAATTGACACCATAACGATGCCCAGCGCTCAATCCACTACGCAGCACTTCCTCGCTTGGACTTATGTCTAGCACCCAAGGGTACTTTGGCTCCACTGGCGCAACTTCTCGCGCGCCAAGCTCCATAAGATCTTGCTCCGACACATCACCCAGTGGCTCGATCCGCACAAAAGTGCAGCCCAATTCATCGGCCTTTGTATACAAACTTTGTAGCGCCTGAGTAAGATTTTTTGGCTCGGCAATGGTCGGCCCGCACTGAACAAATAGGTACTTCAGCCGACGCACATTGCGCACACTGGCAAGATAGCTCCAACCTGGACCAGCGTCAAAAACCACTTCATTGCCAACCGATTGCTGAAATGCCGCCCAGTGCGAGCTCTGCAAAAAGTGCCCATTTTGATCAATGAGCCGCTCATCCCAATCTTTTGGCAACGTGGAGTTTGGCATATCTTTATTCTACCAAGGTTTGAGCTTGATCGCGCCTATCTATATACTAGAGGCCATGAAAATTCTCGCTATCGAAAGTAGCTGTGACGAAACAGCAGCGGCCGTCATTGCCGACGGACGCAAAGTCTTAAGCAGTGTCATTGCCAGTCAAATAGATATTCACGCCCAGTTTGGTGGCGTTGTGCCTGAAGTGGCGGCGCGCAGCCACATTGAAGTCGTGATACCAGTGATCGAGCAGGCTCTCCGAGAAGCGAGCACCGACTGGAATGACATTGATGCTATTGCAGTCACGCGTGGCCCGGGACTCATCGGTTCACTCCTCATCGGTACCCTCACCGCCCAGACTCTCGCAGAGCTTAAGCACAAGCCCCTGATTGGGGTCAATCATATCGTGGCGCACGCTTTCGCTGCCAACCTGACCGATACGCCACCGAGCTTTCCGATGCTCGCGCTCACCGTCTCGGGCGGACACACCGCACTGACACTCTACCAAGACGACCTTTCCGCTGAAATCGTCGGTGAAACCCAAGATGATGCTGCTGGCGAAGCTTTCGACAAGGTGGCCAAGCTGCTCGGCCTGCCCTACCCTGGCGGTCCAGCCGTCAGTAAAGTAGCGGCCGATGGCAACGACACGGCCTACCCATTTCCTCACGCCAAGCTCCGTAATCCGCTCGACTTTAGTTTTTCTGGGCTCAAAACAGCGGTACTGCGACAAGTGCAGCAGATCACCGGCGTCAACCCGGGCGATCTCACCATCCCAAAGAGCTATGAGCTCGAGCCTCAAGTACTCGCCGATATTGCAGCTTCATTTGAGAAAACAGTCGTTGATACACTCGTGAAAAATACCAAGCTAGCCATCGAACAATACCAGCCAGCCAGTGTCGTGGTGGGTGGTGGCGTCGCGGCCAACAAACGCCTGCGCGAAGAGCTCAGCCAAGCTGTACCTGGCGCCATCTTCGTTCCTCCAGTGCTCTGTACCGACAACGCTGCCATGATTGGCGCATTGGCCTACCAAATGCAAAAACGAGGCCGCGTGACCTCGCCTTTTGAACTAAAAGCTGACTCTAGCCTCGAAGTGCTCTAAATTTCACCAACCGTACTGATACGCATCTGAGCGATCGAACCATCACTCGCCAAGCTAACCCACTCTTTAAGCTGGACGCCAATGTCCGTTTCACGTGTTGCAGTCGCTACCTTGTTGCCATTTTCGTCAGGCTCTGACTCCTGGAGGTCATTTGGCTCTTTGGCACCAACAAGCTGGTAGACCGCTCGCGCAGTCTCAAGTGCCATGTCGGCATTTGGAAACTCAGCCACATTACTCTGTGAGGCGGTTGCAGGGTCAAATTCATAAAGAACTTGCTCGGTTACCTTTTGTCCCGCCGAGCGAGTCTGAAGTATCTCCGAAACCACTGTAGCAGCCTTGCTGAGGCGTTCGCTCTTGAGTTTGTCGTTACGAGCAAAGTCTTCGCGAGCCTTCTGCGTGAGGGCCTCTTTTTGCTTCTGAAGAAGTGCTACGAGCTCCCTATTGTCCATCGATTGCGCATTTGCAATCATGGTGTCTACCGGTGCAGTTACCTTATCGATATGTTCTTTGAGACGAGGATTGTCGGACGATACAGACGGCGCAGCTGGCTTTTTGGCCTCTGCCTTCTTGTCTGTCTTCGGTGCGTCCATTTTTGGTGGCTCTGGTGGAGCTACTGGCGGTTTCGCATCGGCTACTGCGTCATCAGCTTTGGCAGCTCCTAGCTTTGCGACAGCATCGTCAATCGCGGCAGCGTCATCTGGCTGAGCAGCTGGCGCAGGGGAGGCAGGGTTTGGATTGAGTGGCGGAGCCGGTGGTGTGCTAACCTCGGGCTTTTCATCGAGATCTGGTGGCATCGGGATTGGATTTGGCATAGTGGCGCTATCCTCAGCGGGCGCCTCAGGAGGAGTAAATGGCGATGCCGGAGGCGTGCTATCAGTGCTTTCGGCGGTTACCAGCACACTCACTGCCTGAGTAGGCATAGCTGCAGCATCATCGCCCGCGACTGCAGTCGGTGGGGTGCCAAGCGCATTAGCTTCGGCCATTGGCGTAAATGGTGATGCGTCGGTTGATACTGTAGGGGCCGGCGGTGTTACCACCGAAGTGTCGTCTGCCACAATTACCTCGATATTATACTTATGTTTAGTTTATCGCTTGTGCTTTATCCGGTCAAATGCTGTACTCACTGGTGAAGTGAGTCAAATTTTAGTACTCTATTACCTATGGAGAAGGCTTACCAGCCACAAAAATACGAGGCGGAGATCTATGCTCAATGGGAAAAGTCTGGTGCATTTGCGCCAACCGATGACCCAAATGCTGAGCCGTTTACTATCCTTATGCCGCCACCCAACGCAAACGCAGACCTACACATTGGTCATACACTGACAACTGCGCTGGAAGATATCATGGTGCGCTACGCCAGGATGCAAGGAAAAGCTACCCTCTTTCTGCCAGGGGCCGATCATGCCGGGTTTGAAACCCAGGTAGTTTACGAACGCCGCCTCGAGGCCGAAGGCAAGAGTCGGTTTGACTTCGATCGCAAGGAGCTCTACCAGCAAATCTGGGACTACGTCCAAGCCAATAAGTCTAAGATGGAAGACCAGCAGCGTCGTATCGGGGCGAGCGTAGACTGGAGCCGCAACACCTTTACTATGGATCCGCATGTTGTCGCTCAGGTGTACCGCACATTCAAGCAGCTCCATGATGACGACCTGCTGTACCGCGGTCAGCGAATTGTAAACTACTGCACAAAGCACGGTACATCCTTTTCAGAGCTCGAAGTTGAGTACAAAGAAGATGCTGGCCAGATATGGCGGGTTCGCTACCCGCTGACAGATAGGGCTGACGAGTATATTGAAGTCGCCACTACTCGCCCGGAAACGATGCTTGGCGACAGCGCCATTGCAGTGCACCCCAACGATGAGCGATACGTCCACCTGATTGGAAAAACCGCTACCCTCCCCCTCGTTGGCCGAGAGATTCCTATTGTTGCCGACGAGCTGGTCGATCCAAAATTCGGGACCGGTGCAGTCAAGGTTACTCCGGCGCACGACCCGAATGACTTCGAGATTGGCCAACGTCACAACCTGCCCTCTTACCAAGTGATTGGTTTTGACGGCCTTATGACCGACTGCCCCAAGCCATACATCGGCCTGGACATAGATGCCGCCCGCACAGCAGTGATCAGTGACCTCCAAAAGCAAGAGTTCCTCGTTGACGTTAAGCCCCATCAGCACTCGGTTGGCCACTGCTACAAGTGTGATACCCCCATACAGCCACTCGTCATGGATCAGTGGCTCGTACGTATGCAGCCATTGGCACAGCGAGCAATCGCAGCTCTTGAAGCGGGTAAGATCAAGATAGTTCCTCATCGCATGCTCAAAATACTTTTCCAGTGGCTCGAAAATATTCGCGACTGGAATATATCCCGTCAGATCGTTTGGGGCATTCCGATCCCCGCCTTTATTGCT
This sequence comes from bacterium, assembly GCA_020852295.1. Taxonomy (GTDB): domain Bacteria; phylum Patescibacteriota; class Saccharimonadia; order CAILAD01; family JADZBC01; genus JADZBC01. The sequence goes on from JADZBC010000009.1 coordinate 19,471, forward strand.
GAAGATGGCGAGATCATCGTCGACATCGACGAAAAAGGCGATCAGATCGAGCGCGGCGGCAAGGTATTTCAGCGCGATCCAGATACGTTCGACACCTGGTTTTCATCCGGTCAGTGGCCGTTCACCACGCTTCACTTCCCTGACGGCAATGACTTCAAGCGCTTCTACCCCACTTCTGTCATGGAGACAGCCGGCGAGATCATTTTCTTCTGGGTTGCACGCATGATCATGCTCGGTCTCTATGTGACAGGAGAGGTACCCTTTAAGACTGTCTATCTCCACGGCCTTGTGCTCGATGCCCATGGCAAAAAAATGAGCAAATCACGCGGAAACGTTATCGCGCCAATGGTGTTACTTGATAAATTTGGTGCCGATGCAACCCGAATGGGTTTAGTCGCGGGACGCAGCGCCGGTCTTAACCAGGGTTTTGACGAAAAGCGCGTTGAGGGCTACCGCAATTTCTGCAATAAGCTCTGGAATGTCGCGCGCTTTTCACTCATGAAGCTCGGTGACAACTACAAGCCATCGGATATCGCCCTCACCTCCCCGGCCGATCACTGGATCGCCATCGAGACAAATCATGCTATCAAGCAAATCAGCGATGCGCTCAATGCATACCGCTTTTCGGAAGCCGTTGAGCTCACCTACCACTTCATCTGGCACACTGTCGCCGACACTTACATCGAGCACACCAAAAATGAACTCAACGCCCCCCTCCTCGCCCACCTGATTGAGACCTGCCTTCGACTCATTCATCCATTTGCGCCTTTCGTATCTGAGGCGATTTGGCAACAGCTGCCGTGGACCGATTCTATGCTTATATCAGAACACTGGCCGAACATGATTGAGGGTACTAAAAAAGACCAGGCTAAGCTGTTTGAGAAGAGTATTTTGGCCGTGAAAGCTAAGGCCGACTCCGAAAAGGCTCTCGCCGCAGCCAAGAGGGAGCTGGAGCTCAAGAAAAACCACCAGCAGATTTTGCAAAATAAGCTCGCCAACAAGGCCTTCGTGGAGAATGCTCCGGCGGCTCTGGTCGAGGCAGAACAGGCCAAGCTTGAGAGTGTTACAATGGAGCTACAGGAGCTAGCAAAAACCATTGATACACTCCAAGATTCGTCATCATCTCAAAACTAATTTTCTCAGCCTCGGCGTTCTAATATTTCTCATCGGGGGACTGACTTGGGCACTTGCTTGGCCACGACTACTGAGCTGGCGAGACTCCCAACTCAAAACCTTCGTGTCGTCAGCTCAGCAAAGCCTAGAGCGTGGCGACATCGCTGCAGCACAGATCGAACTACAGAAGGCAAGTGTGCTTGGTATCTATAGCCGCATACCAGCAGACGGCTGGACCGATCTGTACGTTAAGCTTGGCCGCTACGACAAGGCAGCAGAGCAGCTCAGCGCCTGGCCACTCAAGGTGGATAACAAGAGGGTGGGGAGCTATTACCTACTCGGCCAGCGCTACGACCAGGCTGAGCAGCTGCTTGAGCAGGCAATCAAGCAAGATCCCGTCGCTGAAAACTATGCACTGCTTGCCACCTCCCAGCTCAACCAGGGAAAGCTAGGCCCGGGTTGCGAATCCGTTGCCAAGATCAGCAAGAATGATCTTAATAATCTTCAAGGGGAGCGCCTCACTAGCGCCTGTCAAATTCTCAAAGCCGGCATCAGCCAGCGCAAAGAAGCATACGATTTATTACAGCTCAACATTTTACCCCAAGCAGAGCAATTTTTGACTGCGCAGCAGCAGCTCAGCCCGAGTGACTGGGCAACACTGGCAAACTTGTCGGCCAGCAGGGGAGACTACGCCAAAGCCATTGAGCGCAGCGAGGCCGGCGCAAAGCTCGACCCCACCAATGTAGAGCTTCAAGCGCAGCTTGCTCGCTATTATCAAATCCAGAACAACCAGGAACAATCCACAGTTCATCAACAGCTGCTCAAGTTACTACGCTTCCCTTATTAAAGCCTTTCATTTTCATATGGATAAAAAGCCTTTATTTAAAGGATATTTTTACATCTTGTATACTATGTTTGTTCGTTTTATATGGTGTGGATAGTCTGTGTATAAGCCAAGCGTCGCCCCTCAGACTTGGCCTCAGACCCGTGAAAAGGTATAATAGCGTGGTCAAATTCAGATACGGAGAGGTACCCAAGAGGCTGAAGGGGCTGGTTTGCTAAACCGGTAGGGCGGGGTAACTTGCCGCGAGGGTTCGAATCCCTCCCTCTCCGCCAAGTTTTTTTTATTTGGAGAGGTGGCCGAGTGGTTGAAGGCAACGGTCTTGAAAACCGTCATACGGGGTGACTCGTATCGTGGGTTCGAATCCCACCCTCTCCGCCAATAATGCAACGTTTGAACCCCGGTCTCGGATGAGAGTGGGGTTTTTTGCATCTCGGGGCATCCGACAGGACTTGCCGCGCATCCTCTGTAGTCATTCCTGACATGCGCCGGGTGCCAAGCTACATAGTTGTATAATGAAGTTGTTATGCTAACTCAAAAAAGAAGAAAGGGTAGGGGTTGGTTTTGGCGATATAGCAACACGCTACTGTTGGCCGGCAGTTTAGTGTTGCTTGGTGTGCTTGCACAGACGCCAGCTCTTGATCAGTTCGTCCAGACGGTGGGCTCGTTGGGCTACGTAGGTGCTTTCATAGCGGGCATATTCTTTGTGTCGACCTTTACGGTTGCGCCCGCTGCACTCGTCTTGATCCACTTTGCGCAGAGCCTTGATCCAGTCGAAGTAGCTTTATTAGGTGGTGCTGGTGCTGTAGTCGGCGACCTGATTGTCTTCAGTTTGCTCCGTGACCATGTGTTTGATGAGCTCAAGCCGCTCTTTCGCAGGCACCGGCCAAAACGTTTGCTTGGTCTCATGCGCAGCCCCTATTTCGCCTGGATATTACCAATCATTGGTGCTGCGATCGTTGCCTCTCCTTTACCAGACGAAGCTGGCGTTGGTCTACTAGGCGCGTCAAAGATGCGTCGGTGGCATTTTGTTGCACTCACCTTCTTGCTGAATTCGATAGGCATTTACATAATCGCAACCAGCGTGCGCTTGAATTAACGCCGCAAGGTCATCCCAAAAAACCTGGTTCAACCCCTGTTCTAGGAGAGCCGCCAATAGTAAATCCCGAATCAGCTTCGGCTGATTTTTATTTTCATTGATTACGCCTGTCGACAAGCGTACACTGAGCTCATCACCATGAAAACAGCTGGTTTTGCAGTCATAGAGCACAAGGGGAGTTATCTACTCGTACTCGAAAAAATCCCTACTGAATACGGCCTCTGGGGCCTACCTGGTGGCAAAACTGACCCAGGAGAAACAGTCGAGCAGGCAGCCGTTCGGGAAGTGTTCGAAGAAGTCGCATTATCTGTTTCACTTGAACGTGAACTTTTCGCCGCCATAGATCACGATATACAAAAGCACTTATTTTTGGCGCGCGGAAAACATAGACAAGCCCGAGCAACTGACGATGTCTTGTGCCACCACTGGTTTTCTTTTGACCAGATCAAAAAGCTGCACGCAGCAGGGCGACTACGGGGCGACTGGGTCATGGCGGCAATCGCTGCCGCCGAAAGGGCCCGCACTCGCTTGCCAGCATAAGCAGTCTGCATCATAATAAGGCCAAAGGTGAGGGTATGAACGACGAACAGCAACCAGTAAAGGGGCCGCGACAGCAGCCCGTCCAGCAGCCAGAGAAAAAACAGGGGAGGTTTGCCGCAGCTTTTGGGGCGCTCGTTGGGCCCGACAAGGAACAGGTTATTTCGCACCCAGACGAAGAGCCGGCCGAACCCGAGGTGTCACTTCTTCAGTGGCGCGCACCCGAGTTTGCCTACACCAAGAAGCCCGTTGGTTGGTTTGTGGCACTCGGCGTGCTTTTTGCTGGCCTAGTTGCGCTCGCCATCTACACACAACAGTGGCTGACGATCGGTCTACTGGCCGTTATGGCTATCGCGGTCGCCGTATATGCCAACCGGGAGCCCCGTGAGCTCGACTACGAAATAACCAACTACGGCATCAAGATTAACGACAAAGACTACGACTTCGACAAATTCCGCTCGTACTATGAGATGGACGACTACGGTCACAAATACATCGACTTTGTGCCGGTAAAGCGGTTTGACCTGCTTGTTTCTATACCAGTACCGCCAGAACTCGAGGACGACATCGAAGACCTCATGAGTCAGGTGCTGCCCAAGACCGAGACGCGCAATGACGCTATCGACAAACTCTTTCGCTTCCTCCGCTTCTAGCCTTCCAATTATTGCTCGTTTAAGGTAAAATAAGCCGGTTCTAACGCGCGCTCGTAGCTCAGTTGGATAGAGCGTCGGTTTGCGGTACCGGAGGTCGCAGGTTCGAATCCTGCCGAGCGCACCAGAGGCCCATAAATCAGCAATGGTTTGTGGGCCTCTGGTTTTCTGGTTGACTCTATTGGATTTTCAGGTTAGAATTTCTTTTGCTTTTACAGCGAGGGCGGAGCTCGGCCTGGCTGAGCGCTCCCTCAACCCGAGGGAGAGGTCGGAGGTTCAAATCCCCCCGCCTTCACTGGGTCTCGAGACGCTGCCATGTGCCGTCTCGGGACTCGCTTGCGAGTAAACGCTGGGTGATGGCACCCCAGCTCCTGTTGCCGCAGGAATAGGTTTCGTGATCTCGCCTATCGTGGGTTCGGGTCCCACTACTCGCTCGAGGCAGGCATGCCACAAAATGCCGCGGGCTGTAGCGCAAAGTGCCTTCGGGCCGGTAGCGCGCTGCCTTCGGGCAGAGGTTGCTGGTTCAAGTCCAGCCAGCCCGACGAGAGGGAGCCCACAAAGCACGGCAAGCCGAGTAGGCAACTCCCTCTGGTGGGTGGATCGATGAATGTACGCATGACACGCGTAAACTGTCGATCCACCCACCCCACGCCCCTGTAGTTCGCGGTAAGAACACTGGGGAATCCACGCCCCAGAGGTTGGCTGTTCGAATCAGCCCAGGGGCTCAAAGGCTCGATCAGCCTCAATGATCACGCGCCCGTAGCTTAAGCGGCAAAGCTCTGTCTCTTAAACAGGAGTTGAGGGTTCGAATCCCTCCGGACGCACAAATTGTTACCTTGGATTGGTCCAGGGTAACCACCCCGGCTCTATGCCGGGGTTTGCTATTTACGATAATTTTTGAAAAACGCCGTGCAGAGTGTGTTCGAGACCGAAATATCGTTCGTCAGATTGTTTTTGAATAGCCTCGTAAATCCGTGTCTCGACCACCAACTTAACCGGCCTGAAGCCAAGCTTTTCAATGAGATCATAATCTTGCTGTGTTCCACCATCCCAAACCAAATATCCACCTGGCTTTATGACCCTGGCGGCCTCTTGTAGGGCCGCATCACGGAGATCAGATTCATGGTCTGGTTCGAACTCTCGCAGAGCCCCATTGAGGGCACTAATATGAACCGAGCCAGCCGAATTATGCGCTAGTGGCATCTGCCGCACGTCAGCAATCGCATCCAGCTTCGCGCCTGGCATCCCCAGCGGCGAGTGTGTAACGTTTGTCACGAAATCAGGTTTGGCATCTGGCAGAATGTGCGAATCAGCCCTGCGCTCGGTTGGCCCGGCAAACTCAACTGCAGTGCCCGCGCCGTGCACAGTTGGCCAATCTATATCTCCCCAACGAAAAGTTTGGGTTATGGAGCGGTATTCATCGTCTGTTGTTTCTTCCCCGCGCGGTGGATCTATTTCGTAGTCATAGTCTATCTTGGCATCAGGTCCGAGTTTTGCCGGCAACCAAGAGTCGACATGGCGTAATATCTTCTCGGCCTCTTCTCTCTTAAAAAATGTCGTGTCTGATAGATCAAACTCGCGCCCCACTAGGTGCAATAAGTCTTGGTGGAGGTTTTCGTGGGAGGGAAGTGGTGTTTCGCCAGGCATAGCTCGATTATAGTCTAAACCGCTCGAGCCTGGTACAATATTGCAGATCAACTAAGGAGAGATGGCCGAGTGGTTGAAGGCGCTGCTCTCGAAAAGCAGTATGCGGGGTTACTCGCATCGTGGGTTCGAATCCCACTCTCTCCGCCAATAGCCTATGGGAGGTGTGCACATGAATATTTTAGATTTTATTCTTCACATCGATAAATATCTCGCCGCAATCATTACTTATTTCGGTAGCTGGACGTATGTCATACTATTTGCAATTATCTTCGCCGAAACGGGCCTAGTCGTGGCGCCATTTTTGCCTGGCGACTCACTAATTTTTGCAGTGGGTACACTGGCTGGCGGTGGCCTGCTCAATATCTGGGTGGTATACGTGACCGTGTTGGTCGCAGCTATTCTTGGCGACACGGTCAACTACCGGATCGGGCAATATGTTGGACCGAAGGTCTTCAAAAAAGAAAATTCCCGGATATTCAAACAGAAGTATCTCGATAAAACCGAGGCCTTCTACGAAAAATACGGCGTCAAGACGATTGTCCTCGCACGGTTCTTGCCTATCGTGCGCACTTTTGCGCCTTTCGTGGCCGGTATCGGCAACATGAATTACGGTACGTTCTTTCTGTACAATGTGATCGGTGCATTTATCTGGGTAACATCTTTGACCTTCGCTGGCTACTTCCTGGGTGCACTGCCATTTGTGAAAGAAAACTTTGAGTATGCCGTTCTCGCCATTGTCATCTTCTCTGTAGTGCCTATGATCCTGGAGTATCTCAAGCACCGACGCAGCGAAGACTCATCGTCAAAAGCAACCAAACATACCTCATACGGACAAATCCGCAATTTCTTCAAAAAGAAATCGTCCGACAAGTAGCCCACTGCCCCTGCTCAGGCGTTCACTACCATCTCGCAATGGTAGCCAATCCCTGCTAGCATAAGTTTATATGTTTGGGTGGTTTTTTATCTCGCTGTCCATTTTGTTGGGCTGGTCGCTCGTACGCCAGTTCGATATGACGTTGCGCCGACTCGAAGCGCTCGCTATGTCTGTGGCGGTCGGCATGTCATTGAGCGCCTGGATTGTGTTTATCGCAGCGCTAGGGCTCGGATTTTCGCTTGGCCTACCGCTCGCCATTTGCTTGATCGCGGTGCTCGCCTTCGGTGGGCAGCTTATCCCAGGCCGGTACAGATGGGAGACGCGGCCGTACTCTAAAAAATGGCGCTGGCTACTGGCAATAACCGCGCTAGGCACTGCCTACGTTGTCGTTCAGCTCATCGTATTGAGCTATCAGTTTCCGAACGCCCAGGGCGCCTGGGTCTCTAATGGGAATGCTTGGGGCGATGGGCCGCTGCACGTTGCCTATGTCAACCAATTTGCGCAAGGCAACACCGTAGACATGGTCTCGCCATCATATATGAAGGTGCCGCTGACGTATCCGGTGATTGCTGACTTCTACTCAGCCGTGCTCAAGCGGCTTGGTGGCGACTGGAGTTTTGTCTTGATGGTTCCGTCTGCTGCTATGGTGTTGGCGCTGATGTATTTAGCCTTCAGCTTTGGGTACCGCATCCTCAAAAGCGCGCGAGCGGCTTGGCTGCAGTATCTGTTTTTTGTTTTTTCTGGTTCACTCCAGGGGGCGGTCAAATTCACTGATGTACTCATCAAGAAGGGCGTCCAGGGATATCATGACTTTGTCGGAGTGTCAGTCGCGCTAGCAGCAGGGGACAACTACCTCAACTTCATCCACTCCCACCCAATTCCACAACGTGCCTACCTCTTTGGTATGCCACTATTTATCACGATCGCTACCGTACTGCTCGAAAAATACCGCCATAATAAGTCGAAGTCGATCAGCCTACCCTCCGTCTTGGCTCAACTCCGCCAGGTTGATGTTATTCTGGTGGGCCTACTGATCGGCATGATGCCGCTCGTACATATTCACAGTTTTTTAGTTTTGGTCGGGCTGCTTGTGCTCGCGATGGGGATCCTCGCTATCAGGCGTGAGCCGATACCGGTACCCTGGATTGCCAGCCTTGGCACCGGTCTTGTACTCGCGGCACCTCAACTAGCCTGGCAGTTTAGTAATAGCTACAACAGTCGCTTTACCAAGTGGATTGCCGGCTGGACACTGAAAGGTTTTGGCCATGACCCCAATATCAACTTTGTTGGTTTCTGGCTCGGCACACTTGGTTTCCTGTTTGTCGTCATGGTATTTGGCGGACTTTGGCTCAAGGACAAGAAAGCCAGCATGGAAATCTGGCTACTCTACATCGCCGGGCTTGCCATATTTGCGATCTGCAATGTCTATGTCTTCCAGCCCAATATCTGGGATAACATGAAGTTCTTCGAGTATGGCTTCTGGTTCATAATGATGGTAGCAGCCTATATTTTGGCCTACTGGTGGAGGCGGCCTCTTTTCCGCCCAGTTGTTGCCGGAGTGTCAGCAACCCTTGTACTAATGGGCTTCTATACCCTTGTGCTGTCGGGCCCCAAGCTGTCATTTGAGCTCTTAAGCCAAACCGAAGTGGCGTTTGGCGAACAGATGCAGCAAAGTCTTCCAAAAGATGCATTTATCCTGGTTGGGGATCGACACAACCATCCGATCACCATGCTCGCCGGCCGTAAGGTATTGATGACTTACGGTGGTTGGTACAACCTGTATGACGATAAATGGGAAACGGTTTGGGCCGACAGGACTACTATGCTGCGAGGTGGACCACAGGCGAAAAACCTAATTGAAAAGTATAGCCTCACTCACGCCGTGATCAGTGACGCAGAAGTGGCAAATGGTGAAGCGAGCCTGACGTTTTTTGAACAGAACTACTCTGAGCTGCCGAGCGTGAGGGGCTGGCACGTTTACGACCTGAGGCAGCCACTATGAACAAGTCGATCCTCTGTGTGGTGCCCGTCTACAACGAGCAGGAAATTCTCGCCGAGGCAATCAAGCTCCTTCATGAGCAGCTCACGAAACTTACTGCAGGAAACTTCAGAATTGTTGTCGCCAACAATGGCTCAACCGATAACACCGGGAAGGTTGCCGATGAGCTTGCGCAAACCTATCAAGACACCGTCATACATGAGTTCATCAAGCAAAAGGGCAGAGGCAATGCCTTTCGCGCCGTCTTTGCAAAGTATAAATGCAAGATTGGCATGTACATCGATGTAGATCTACCATGTGAACTGTCTGATCTGAGAAGACATATCTCGGCCATTAAGAAAGGAGTCGACCTGGTCGTGTCGCACCGGGTTGGCAGTCGACCACTTGGTCGTCGCGCCATGACCCTCTCCCTGCGAACACTGAATCGGCTCGCCTTTGGCCTCCGAGTATCGGACTCGCAGTGCGCCATCAAGGCCATGTCGCCAGATGCCATCAATATACTTGTAAACAGCTGCTGTGAAAACGGCTGGTTTCTCGACACCGAACTTGTAGTAATGGTGCATCGTGCCGGCCTTTCTATCCATGAAGTGCCGATACACTGGATCGAGGAGCGCTTCACCGGAAGAGCTAGCAAGGTGTCGCCGCTTCATGATATGGCCGAGGGCGCGAAGGCAATTGGTCGGATCTGGAAACGGGCGCGATCTGTGGTCGGCAAGCATCAATGATCGTCGCTGCACTCTGGATCTTCATTCTCTGCTCGGCCTTTATTACGTTTGGCCTTTACTTCATCCGTCTGATCGACCTAATACAGGTGCGCGATGCGCCCTATGTGCCACTGGATAGTAATGCTATTCAGGCACTACTAAAAAACCTTCCAGACCTGCGCAACAAGACTGTTTATGAGCTCGGGAGCGGAGATGGGCGGGTCGCCCTGGAGGTGGCCCACCGACTTCGACCCAAACGCTACCTCGCTATTGAGAAGGGGAGGTGGCCAATGCTAATGGCACACCTGAAGAGATTGCGAGCTGGCAACCCACCGGGGCTCGAGTTTGTGTCTAATGACATACGCAACACCAATCTGAGCCCAGCCAATATCGTGTTTGTTTACCTAATGGATGATTTTGTATCCCAACTCAAAGATAAGTTCAAAAAAGAACTAAAGCCGGGTACAATCCTGATAAGTTGTCAGTTTCCACTAAAAGGTAAGCGCCCCTTCAAGACCATCGAGGTCGAGAATGGCCCGATAATTGCGAGCCAATTCTATTTCTATCGATACTAACTACTTTCGAGCCAGCGTGGCGGCACTCACCGAACGGACTCCTGCCGCCCTCAGAACCCGAGCACACTCACCTAGTGTGGCGCCAGTAGTCACAACATCGTCGATAATGCAGATCCGCCGACCAGCCAAGGCGCCACCTCCTATCATAAAGTTGCCCTTGGTCTGCTCTATGCGGCGCTGTCGGCTTTGACCAACCTGCGGCGTGTGACGCAGACGCAATAAGGTTGGTCGAATCGGTACACCGAGCTCATCACTCACTGTCCGGGCGATAAGCTCGGCCTGATTGTAGCCACGACGACGCAAAGCCGGTCCATCGCTCGGCACAAACGTGATCAGCTCAACGTCATCTGGTATTTCCTGGGCCAATCGCCGCCCGAGTAGTGCGGCAATCTCTCGATTACCATGATACTTGAGCGCATAGATCAGCCGCTCTGACGCTTCATCGAGCCGCAATAGAGTAGTAAGGCGTAAAAGCGGTGTATGTCGTCGGCAAGATCGGCATGTTCTCCCGGTGTCATCGAGTCGATTACACCATACGCAAGCCTGCGTGCGAGGGGTAATATGCTGCGAAAAACAGCCATCACAAACCGTCCTACCTTCGGTGTTGCAAAAAATACAACTGTGCGGTGCAATGATTTTACTGATTAGACTGAGCATTTCTTCCTTGCAAACTTTTTGATTGTGGATATAATAGGGAGAAATAAGCCAGTGAGGCAAGTATAAGGAGTAAGCTATGGCCCGAAAAGACAAGAATGCTGAAAACGAGATCCTAGAAGAGGAATTTCTAGACACCGAAGCTACCAACTCTGAAGACTGGATGAACGAAGAAGAGTTTGAAGGTCAGCTGGCGGTTGATGTTTACCAGACCAAAGAGACAGTAGTGATCAAGGCACCAATCGCCGGTGTTCGTCCACAAGATATTGACGTTGCCATCTCTGAAGACGTTGTAACGATCCGTGGTGACCGCAAAGACGAAAAGGCAGTTGAGAAGGAGCACTACTATGTCCAGGAGTGTTTCTGGGGCTCATTTAGCCGATCAGTGATCTTGCCAACCAGCACGATCGCAGATGAAGCAGTTGCCACCCTCAAGGACGGCGTACTTACCATCGAGATTCCTAAGGTTGCCCAAAACAAGATCAAGAAGATCAAGGTCAGCCCAGTTTAAAAAGATTTATGTGTGCAGTCGACAGACCACCTTCAGGTGGTCTGTTTTTGTTATTGACGAGAGCGCGCGATCTCTTGTGTGACGCGCGTGGCTGCCGCCTTGGTAGAGACCGCCGCATCGAGACCACCTCGAGCGCCGTTGATCAGGTCGGCGAAGATACCTTCGACATTATAATTGTTACCCTGATACCAGGTACGTGATGTATTAACTTGCCCAGCAAATACACCGATAGATCGATCGTCGCGCTGCTTGTCCACCATGTCGCGGCGACTGGCGGGGCGGTAACTTGCCAGGGAATACTTGTTAAGCTCCTCGCGAGAGCTAATAAAACGTAGGAGGTCCCAGGCTAGTTCGGTGTGTTTGGAGTTTTTATTGACCAGCTCATCCCAGTGGCTCGCGTAGTTGATCTGGTCACGCCCAGGTAACTGGGGCAGGCTTGCCACCTTGTAGTTGAGCGCCGGATTTTGACGCTCAAGTAGGGGCGCGCGATACCCGTAGTCGATAAGCATCGCTAGCTTACCCTGCGCAAAGGCATCGACTGGATTGCCGAGCGCGTCATTCCAGGCGTAGACCGACTTGTTGGGATTGCTAAAGCTATTGAAGTAGTCAACCGCTCGCGCTGCAGGGTAGTAGTTGTTTGCATCCGGCAAACCAAAGGTCGCCTTAGTGGGTGGCGAGTCGGTCATCTGAGCGCCGTTCTGCATCATGAGCACCGAAAGAATATCGACATAGTTGGTCACACCCGGGGTGCCGAGAGCCACACCGGCTCGACTAATCGATTGGCCGTTCTTGGTGGTTAGTTTTTTAGCCACATCAGCGAACTCTTGCCAATTCTTTGGGGGCTGAGCAATTTTCGCGGCTTCAAAGATATCAGCGTTGTAATACAGCCCAAGCGTAGATATTCCAAAGGTCAGTCCATTGATGGTGTCGCCGGTAGTAAGATCACGCTGCGCGACATCGACAAATGTATCGCGATACTCCTGGGGCGTAAAGACAGTCGTCGGTGCCGGCACAAGAGACTTCTGGTAGCGCGGCAGCCAGTCGTTGCGCACCGTGAATATATCTGGCAGTGTGCCTTTTGCTTGATTGTCCGACAGCAGCTTATCGTATGAAGCAGCCGGCTGATTGACTAGCTTCACGGTGATATTTGGGTGGAGCGCCTTGTAGTCGGCCAGGATTGCGTCAAGCGCTTTCGGATCAACGTCGGGACGCCAATACGTCAAGGTGATCGGCTCCGTCGGATAGGTCACACGTGACTGATAGGTGGGGGGTGAGAAAAAGGGGATCGTGCGTTCGCGTACAGCTTTGTAAATAAAATACACTACCAGACCAAAGGCCAGTAGCAACAAAAGAGCGCGCCAGTTGAGTTTTGTTAGACTTCTTTGCACGCTCTTATTTTAGCACGAGAGGTTTGCTCTATTACTTGAATTGCCCCAGAGTAAAGTTGACGATTGCGTAGGCCAGTATAGCAATAATAAGCCCTATTACCGCGTAGACGATCGTGTCTTTGGCGCCGGTGGTAGCCTTTTCGTTGCCAGCCGATAATACATATCGCAGAGCGCCAATGATGATCATGATAACCGATGCAACCCCCACTACAATAAGCAGGGTGTTGGTGATGGTGCGAATACTATCGAGCAAATTACTCGTGGCACCAGTGCCAGCAGCGCAGTCTGCACCACCCTGAATCGTATTGTCAGTGCAGGCAGCCGACGCTGGACTAGGTAATAAGCCAGGTAACAGCAAAGCTAGCTGGATTGATCCAGCTAGCAGTTGGTTACTTACTTTTTGCTTTGCAGCCACCCCTACACCGCCGGCGTTTGGGTAAACTGCCCAAGGACAAAGTTAACAGCAGCGTAAGCTACGAGACACACGATAATACCGATGATGGCATATACGATAGTGTCCTTCGCGCCCGTAACGGCCTTTTCGTTACCTTGAGAGAACACATAGCGGAATCCTCCGATGATCAACATCAGAACCGCAACAATACCGACACCCAAAATAAGAGTGTTTGTGATTACACGAATATTGAGCAGCAAATCTGTGGATGCACCAGTCGGCTTAATTTTGTTCAGTCCGCCCGGGTCATCTGGATTTAGGGCACTTGGTACTGTTACATTTGGTTGCGTCCCGGGGGCGTCAACTGCCAAAGCGCGACTAGCAGCCATCGTGAAGTAGGCTCCGGCAACTGCTGGCACACTTTTTAATACGTTTCTCATCTGATAATTTCTCCTTGGTATTGTGATATTAATATAATTCTTGACCTGATTGTAGACTATTTTTTTGAGCGTGACAATTATATCTAGAGGCGGCCAATGATAAAGGTGACGATGGCATAGCCAAGTACTGCCAACACTACACCGACAACCGCATAGAGGATAGTATCCTTCGCTCGAGCCAGTTTGTTTTGATCACCCGCCGAGACCACATACATAAGGGCACCTACGATGATCATGATGACCGAGCCACTGCCAATGACAAAGATGATCGTATTAATGATAGTGGTAGCGAGATTACCTTGGGTCGTGAACGATTTGGCCGCTACGTCGGGTGGTACACTAACCACGATGTCTGAAAATATTTTTCCCATCGAATTTAGTTGGCCTTTCCGATAACAAATGTGACGATAGAGTAGGCGAGAATGGCAACGATAAGACCGACAATCGAGTAAACAATTGCATCCTTGGCGACTCGCGTTCTGTTGGGATCACCCGCCGAGAACACATACAGCGCCGCGCCTATTAGTACGCCGATGACTGACACAACCCCGACGATCCAGCCAAGGAAGGTTATGACTCTTGAGACAAGCTGGTTGACTGTAGAAGGAGTGGCACTACCCCCAAGCGATGAGGGTACCTTGGCGCCCGAGGCATTTGTTGGAGCTGGAGTAGGGGCGGGAGTACGAGGAACCCCAACTACACATCTACCGTCTGGCTGAGCAGTCTTTCCGGTGCTTCCGTCGGGCAAGGTGCAAGGCAGGCCAATATCTTCAGGTGGCAATGCCGCCGATGCCATTCCCACGAAAGACAACGCTAGGCCCAATATGAGTATCGCCGATGTAAATAAATACTTTGGTTTCACATCTTTACCTATTTAAACTGCGTTACTACTACATTAACTATGAGATAGGCAGACATTGCGATTACAAGACCAGCAATAGACCAGGTAATCGCATTTTTCGCTTGGCGCAGCCTATCAGGTTGACCAAATGAGGATGCGTACATAATGCCGCCAATAATAAGAAAAATTACCGATAGTACACCCACGAACCAAAAGGCGATAATCATAGCATTTGCAAGTATCTGCTTCGGCCCATCGAGCGAGAACAGGTCCACACCATTAAAGAGATTCATTAAAAGTTACCTCCGGCGATTATCAAGTTAAGAATAACCCTCATAGATACAAGAACAAACAATCCTGTTATCGAGGTTACTATTCGTTTTTTCGCCGCCTTAATTCCGTCCGGTTGACCCGCAGAAGTAATGAGTTGGATTGAGCTGATAATAATAACCAGGACAGCCACCCCGCCGATAAGCCCAGTTACCCAGTTGGCAATCCCGTTAATTAGCATGATTGTTGCGTTTTCGCCGCCCGCACCGCATATCGCACTAAGCCCAGGTGTACCTACCGTCACGTTGCCGCATTGTGCCGCATGAGCCGGTGTGCCACTCATAGCAACGAGTAGTGCGCCAATCAGTGTTTGTAATATTCTACCTTTGAGATTTTCCTGTTGCGCATCCATATAGGTATATTCTACGATTGTAAATCGGGCGAGTCAAAGTGAAGAGTTTCGATTGCCCGAACACCATAAAAAGTTTATGATGAGTCTAATATGAGAGTGCGAGGGACAAAATATAGCAGGGCGCTATCGAGGATGCTTGGTCTGGCTGTATTTGTCATCGCCCTAACTGCTGTTTTCGGTATATTCAGCGCTCCCCGCGCCGAAGCTGCGATCAATAAGGACTGGGTCCAGCCAGCCTGGAGGGATGGGATTGGTGATAATGGAACCGACGACGAAAGCAGGATACACTGTGGCTTCTTGTCCTCAGCACGCATCGTGTGCGAACAAAAGATTGGTGGGGTTTCGGGTGCGGATGACACGTTTGATTTTTGGTATGACCCAATAAACAGCAAGAAGTATGCATCTCTAGATGTTTTCCGATCAGATTCTGGACAGAACGCCGGAGATGGCGACCAGGGGTGGATCGTCTGTAGTATACAGGGAGGTTATGCCGAGGACACCTGCTACGCCCTCAAGGACCTGACTGATACAACCGCCCAAGGCTACACCTCTGGAAGACCCGTGACCGGGTGGAGCTACAAGGGTATTGACTTAGCCCCTTCAAAAGACTGGTCGATAGATAATGTCGGCGAGTTCGATAAAGATCCGGACTGGAAGGGGATAGATACGGACGCCGATCGGGATAAGATATGTAACATAAAAATGTTTAGTGGCGATGCGCCGCCGCCAAGTACGTGCATTACGGGCTTCAATGGCACTAGGGACGTAGATATATCAGCACTGAGTAGTTTTGTTAGTGGATATCCTCAGTGGCGTGATGCCGATGCCCTCAAACGCGCCTGCGACAACGCCGTTGGGATACTTAGTTTTATAATCTGCCCGATCATTGGCTATATGAACAACACGATAGTTGCCATGATTGGGAAAGAGAATCTACCTTCGGGAAGGCTAAATGGTAGTTTTCCGGCAGAAGGGCAAACGCCGTCTGAACCCAAGGGCTTACTCATTTCTCTTTTAGAAGTGCGTCCCCTACTAGCAAAGGTGAGTAGTGGAGGGGGTTCTTTCGGTGACGCCACTCCTGCCTCGGGATCTGCTGTTACCTCTGGTATCTGTGACGACGCAAGCGATCCAGGGGGCGCAGACACAGCCTACACCTGCTCCATAAAAGTCATGTGGAACAACATGAAGAACATCACGCTCACGATCTTTATATTGATATTCTTAGTAATTATATTTGCTAACGTGGCTACGATAGGCATTGACAATTACACAATTAAAAAGATGCTGCCCAGACTTGTTGCGGCGGCTATACTGATACAGTTTTCGCTACTTATAGTAAGCCTACTGGTAGATATCTTTAATATCTTTGGTAAAACCGTATCGGGTCTTATCCTATCACTGGCGCCTGCGACATCTGTATGCTCGACTGTAGCTACTGGTCCCAGCGGCACAGGGGCCGGTAAGGTTGTGCTTGGAGCAGGATTGGGCGTTGGTGTAACAGCCCTTCTCGCTAGTCCTGTTGGAGGACCTATAGCGCTCGTTGGAGTCGTTGTGATAATCGTCCTTGTGGTTATGATCGCTATAGCCGCCATCGGTGCATTTATCGCCCTGCTTGCGAGACAGCTCATAATCTTCGCTCTCGTTCTTACGGCGCCTTTGGCTTTCGCTGCATGGATCCTACCGGGAACTGAAAAATACTTCAAGCTCTGGCGTGATAACCTTATTAAGTCACTCGCCATGTTCCCAATCGCAGTTTCTATGCTTGCTGCGGCAGTACTGTTTAGTACTACCGTTATTCAGGTAAGCGCTTGCGAGCAAGAATTTAGCCTGTCCACAATCATGGCTGCGCTCGTACCAATGGTAGCGCTGCTGATGCTGCCGAAGACTTTCAAATGGGGCGGCAACCTAACCTCGGCCATCGCGGGCGGCATCATGGGTGCAGCCGTAGCTCGATCAAAAGGGGTCGGTAGCGCTGCCTCCCGCTACGGCAAAAATCAAGTTAAGAAGGGTGCTTCGGGTCTAAAAAATGCAGCGCAAGACCGACTGAGCCAAACTGGTTTTGGTCAAAACACCAAGACCGGCCGCTTCTTGTCGGGCGGCGGACTGTTCGCTTCATATGCAGGCACTACCGGAAGCCGGCAGGCTGTAGCAGCGCGTAAAAATGCCGCCCAGTCTGCGGCAGATAGAGAGGCAGCAAACCTACTTCGCCAAGCAAATAGTTTAGATGCCGATGCACGCAATACCAACCTCTCTGGAAGACGGCGAGCGGCGGCTGCAAGAGAACGAGACAGAATCCGCGAAAAGCTCTACGGCAGTAGCGCCACTCCTGCTATGCGGGCTGCTGCCCTAAACGCAGCGGCAAATGCAGGCGACCACCAAACATTAACAGCAATACATGGCGAATACAGTAGGCGGCGCAACGGCGCGCAGGAGTGGCAGGAAGCACTTAACTCTACCGGCTCACATGATGCAGTAGCGGCCACCATGCATGCCCATGCACAGACACTTGCACCCGGTAGTGCTGAGCGAAATAGCATCAACCAAATGCTTACCGGCGCGGGTGCTACACCTAAGCTGCGCGCAGCCGCGGTAAAGACCATGGCAGCAGCGGGCGATGGCGCTGGACTGGTTGCTGCGCATGAGAACACAGTACGTGCCGGCGGCCAACAGGCGTGGCTGGACGCTATTAATGCCAACCCTGGTTCAATGAAAGCTGTCGCTGATGCAGTATCTACCCACGCTTCTGGCATGACTGGGTCAATTTATGCCGGCGCACCTGACTATAACCATGATAAAGCAGCCGCCCTGTCAGTCATAACAGGACAACAGGCAAGTCCGGCACTTCGTTCTGCAGCGTTAGGTACCCTTGCGAAGTCTGGCAATGAGGAAGGTATTGAGGCTGTTCGCCAAAGCATCCGCGCCGCGCACACAGACCGCACTACGGGCGTAGTAGACGAGGTTGCTGCTGGTCAAGAATGGGCGCGTGCGGTACAAGCAAATTATGGGGACTTCGACAAGGTTCCACACTTGCGACCATTTGCCGACGCCGAGCGCGCCGGTGAAGCAGCCAAGCTGACCGCCGGATCTTTTGCCGATGTGGCAGGGGGCGTAAAAAAGACACTTACTCGCCCAGAATTCTTAGAATCAACACTCTCGCCAAAAGTGATTACTGAGGCTACCGATGTGCAGCGCACCTCAATTCCGCAGGCAGCGAGGGAGAATATTGGACTTTGGGCTCACGGCGCAGCTAATGAAGTAGACGCAAGCGGTCAGCCCGTAATGACGGCAGCTCGTCGGGCAGCTGAACTTAGGGCAGCCGGCCACCGAACTGAAGCGGATGCTGTTGAAGCCAGGGCGAATGAGTATAAGACTGTGCTAGACCGAAATGGCAACTGGACCGCACCAGCAGCCGGCGCACCCGCCGGCTCAGGCGGATCCTCATCCACAGGGACTGGCTCGTCTGGAGGCTCCACCACAATGCCACGCGGTGCTGCTGGTGGCCACACAGGAACCGTCAACGCAAGTGGGCTCTGGGTGCCTAATAGCACAGGAGGCTCTGCACGATCAGGGTCTGGCCCATCTACGGGACCTACACCGCCTCCTGGAGGAGCACCACCGCCACCTCCTCCACCGACTGGCGGCCCCGGACCAAGCACACCGCCACCTACGGGACCTACACCGCCTCCTGGAGGAGCACCGCCGCCTCCTCCTCCAACCGCAAGCTTTGACCCACTTGGCTCAGACCTTGACCCGGGCTATGGGGCAAATAGGGAAGCTCAGTCTCGTATCTTGGCGGATATGGCGGCAGGCAAGAGCGCGAGCGAAGCAGCTGCAACACACCTAGATTCTGGCTCATCGCCATTTGATATCGGCGAACTCCCTGGCTCCTCATTGCCAGCAGGTGAGAGAAGTGCCTGGACTCCTCCATCTGAGCGAGCAGCCGACTGGACCCCACCGACTCCACTGCCAGCCGAAACTCCAGCACCAACTAGTCCGATTGATGATTCCGTGCGATCCACCGCATCCTCAAGCAATACAACCACAGGCACAACTGTCCAGGGCTCCTCATCCGATGAATCTAGTGCGAGCAGCGGCAAGTCAGTCCCTACATCGTCAACTTCTGGTCGAGCAACTGGCAGCCGCGTCGACGCAGGCTCAAGTGTAGCAAGCGACTTGGCGCGCTATGATGCCGAAACACGAGCTCGTCAAGCGGCCGATCGTGCGAAAGAATCCGCCCGTGAAAGCTCTAAAGAAACTCGAAAGCTCATCGAGCGCACCGAAAAAAATAGACGTGAGGACATGAGAAGACTCGGCAACAGAATTGAGGGGGGCGGCGATACAGGTACAGAGGCAGAGGCTCCGCAAAACGACACAAGTAACGAAGAATAGTCACTATGGGACAATATAAAGTACCACAAAACGTAGAAACCGAAGATAAGATCTTGGGTCCGCTGACGATCAAGCAGTTCATCTATGTGATCATTGCTCTAGCCTGGGGATTCATCATGTGGCGAATCTTCTCGGCGGCTATACCGATCGCAGTGCTTACCATTTTGCCGGTTAGTGGAGTGTTTTTAGCGCTCGGTCTCATCCAGCGAGAAGGACAAAGTTTTGAGAACTATTTTGTGGCAATGGTTCGTTACTTTTTCGTGCCGCGCATGCTGGTTTGGACCAAGGAGCCAGAAATGGTTCAGGCCATCAAGGCGCCAAAGAAGAAGGTCGACACCGGTCCAACTTATCGCCGTAGCCCTGACGAGATACGTGGTGCACTCAAAAAACTAGCCACCGTTATCGATACACATGGCCAGTTTCAAAAAGGGGAGACGCTCCAGCTGGCGGATGACCAAAACGAAGCAGCCGAGATCAGTAAGCGCATCGCCGGGCCACAAAACCAGTCGCTTGAGCAGCATATCAACAACATGGCACAAGCAAGTGACGATATCCTTGATCCGAACAGCGCTCGCGCCGGCTCGGTCGGCAATTTGCTTCAAAATGTCGAACAAGACGTCCGTGCTCAAGCCAGGGCAACTATGGAAAAAGACCTCCTAAAGTCTGACCGAAAAACTGCCGACCTCATACCAACGAACGTGCAAGCTACTTCTCACACCCACGCCCAAGATGCTATACTCAAAATGGCTATGCAGAGCGGCGGCATATCTGTTTCACAGCTCGCCCAGCAAGCCAATCGCCACCTAACCCTTGAGGAGGGTAAGGCGGTCAAGATAGAGCAATAGCCCTATCTAACCCGTGTGAATTATCAAGGAGAGTGGAGTTTTGCAGCCACAGGCCAATGCAAATCAAAATCCAGCTGCACCAGTCGCAGCTAATGCTGATCCTTCGGCAACACCGCCGAAAAAAGCAAAGGACCTGCGACAAAGTACGCAGAATCACTTACTGTTATCAGAAATACGTGATGGCATAGTGGTGATGCGCGATGGTAGCCTTCGCATGGTTATCATGGCTTCTGCGCTCAATTTCGACCTCAAAAGTCCCCAAGAACAAGATGCGATCGAAAGCTCGTATCAAGGATTTCTTAACGGTCTTCATTTCCCAATCCAAATCCTAGTACGGTCTCGTCGAATGAACCTCGACAACTATCTGGCCGAGCTGGAGAGACTCCAAGGTGAACAAGAAAACCAACTCCTCGCTGGTCTCATGGAAGACTATATCTACAACATTCGCGGCCTCATTCAGGACATCAACATCATGGATAAGGAGTTTTACATCGTCGTACCTTATTACACGCTAGCGGTCACCAAGGAAGGTTTGGCCAGCAAGGTTCGTAAGGTATTTGAGGGTAATCGCGAGGTGAGCCAAACTGCTGAGACATTTGAGGCACACAAGCGAGATCTTATACAGCGCACCAACCTCGTTGCCCAGGGACTTGCACAAATGGGTGTTCGTGCGGCAGTACTGAATACCCAGGAGCTGATTGAGCTCTTTTACTCCGTCTACAACGAAGACGAATCACAGAGCCAGTCGCTCGTCGAAGTGGATGAACTTACGACCCCTATTGTAGAGCGAGGCAACGCAGCCCCAATGCCGGCCGGCCCGCCGCCGCCAGCACCGATCGAGCCAGATGACATGTATACTGCAGCTCAGCGTGAGGGTATTGGGGCACAAGCAACGGCTGCGCCACAAGCGGCCGATCCAAATGCCTACCAGCAGCCACCACAAGGGGGGCAGCAGTAATGGGTCTCTTTGGCAACAAGCAACCTCAACAGCCCCAAGTCGATCCGCAGGCAGCCGCTCAAGCTGCGCAAAATGCGCAGGCAGAGGCCGTCTATCGACAAGGTGTGGTGACGCTTCGTGACACCATCGCTCCGTCATCCTTCGAGATAGAAAGTAACTTCATTAAGATCGGCAAGCGCTATGCACGAACGCTGTTTGTCTATGGATACCCTCGTACGCTCTTTACTGGCTGGCTCAGCCCGCTCATCAACCTAGACGAGGTTATCGACATCAGTATGTTTATCGAGCCAGTCGAAAGCCGAGTGGTACTCGAAAACCTTCGCAAAAAAGTAGGGCAACTTGAAGCTAGCATCACTATCAACCAAGAAAAGGGCATGGTGCGTGATCCGGGCCTGGAAGCGGCAGTCCAAGATGCCGAGGAACTCCGTGACGCCCTACAGGTTGGAGAAGAACGCTTCTTCCGCTTTGGACTGTACTTCACAATCTACGGCAAAGACCTCGAGGAGCTCGACCTCGTTCAGCGCAAAGTCGAGAGTATGCTTGGTAGTAGCCTGATCTATACCAAACCAGCCACTATTCAGATGGAGCAAGGCTTCAACTCCTCGGTACCAATTGCGACCGACCTACTTGGCATCAGCCGCAATATGAACACAGGCTCACTCTCAACAAGCTTTCCTTTTACGACTGCGGAGCTTAGTCAGGATAAGGGAATTATGTATGGCGTTAATCGGCACAATAACAGCCTGGTTATCTTTGACCGGTTTAGCTTAGAAAACGCCAATATGGCCGTCTTTGCTAAATCTGGTGGTGGTAAGAGTTTTGCGGTCAAGCTTGAATGCCTGCGCTCGCTCATGATGGGTACCGAAATCATCATTATCGACCCAGAAAACGAATATAAGACCCTGTGTGACGCAGTCGGGGGTGGCTTTTTACGCCTCTCGCTGGCCAGTGACACCCGCATCAATCCATTTGACCTGCCTCAGACAGTAGACCCAGAAGAAGCCGACAATGCGCTTCGAGCCAATATTATTATGCTCACTGGACTCATCCGACTGATGTGTGGCGACCTTTCGCAAACCGAGCTGGCCGACCTCGATGTGGCGCTCATCAATACTTACGCCGAAAAGGGGATTACCAATGACCCTCTCACGCATACTGCCGTGCCGCCAACCATGACCGACCTGTACAACACCCTCATCAGCATGGGCGGGACCGGCCCATCAATTGCTGCTCGTTTGCGCCGCTACGTTGAAGGTACCTTCTCTGGAATCTTCTCACAGCAGTCCAATGTCGACCTGAACTCAAAGTTCGTCGTGTTCAATATTCGTGACCTGGAAGACGAAATGCGACCGATCGGCATGTACATCACACTTAACTATATCTGGAATCGCGTGAAGAGCGAGAAGAAAAAGCGCATTCTCGTGGTGGATGAAGCCTGGCAACTTATGCAATATCAAGAATCGGCTCAGTTTATGTTCTCGATCGCCAAGCGTGCCCGTAAGTATTACCTTGGACTTACTACGATCTCGCAGGACGTCGAGGATTTCTTAAGTACCCGCCTTGGACGTGCAGTCGTCAGCAACTCATCACTCCAGCTCCTGCTTAAGCAATCACCATCGGCTGTCGATATTGTAGCTGATACCTTCAAATTAACTTCCGAGGAGCGCAACCGCCTCACACAGTTCCCAGTCGGTGAAGGGCTATTCTTTGCTGGACTGTCGCACGTGATTCTGCGTATTCTTGCTTCTCCTACAGAAGAACAACTCATCACCACCAACCCACAACAATTGCTCGACCGCGAAGCTGCCACACAGGCACAAACCCTGACTGACGAACTAACCGCTGGGCCCGTTGAGCTGGCGCAGCAGACAGATGCTGGAGTAGCAAATGGCTAGCCCTACGATGCCCAAGCCAACTGGCGGAAATAGGCCCAAACCAAACCCGCGACCCCAAGGTCAAACTGGTGGAAGCCAAAGTAGCGGATTTCGGCCAATGCAGAGTGAGCGTATGGGCCCGACAAAAAATGCCGCCAGGCAAGCCGGTGCACCGGTAGTAGACAAGGATCTAAAGGAGGGACTCCATGCCGAAACAAGGGCTGAGCGAGCTCAAGCTCGACAGGACCTTACAAAACGCGTTGAGCATGCTCGAGGTGGTGCTGCGGGTAAAGTAGCAGCAGCTAGGCAGGGTGGCACAAAAGAGGCTGCCGTTGAAGCTGGCAGGCAGGCGGCCGTAAAGGGATTTGAGAAGGGCGCCCAGTACGCGGCCGACGCCGCAACTGGTGGCGCAGCCGAAGCTGTAAGGCCAGTAATCAAGGCGGCCGCTAAGGCACTGGAATGGCTTTCGCGCAACAAGCGCTGGCTCAAGATCGGTGCGGTCCTGATATCGCCACTCATTTTCGTATTTCTATTAATCATATGGATTATTAGCGACCCTTTTGGATCAATTTCAAAAATTGGCTACACCGCGTTTAATGCCTTCAAAACTGCAGCTGGAGCAGCAATATCTGGTGCAGGATTTAGTGCCGAACTGACCATCAATGACCTCAATGAACAAATGAAGTCAGTGGCAGCAACCAATAGTGCAGGAATTATGCCGGAAGAGGGTACGATAGCATACAAACTCCTACAGATAGACGCAGAAAAAATTCAGACTAGCTCATACAATCCTGGAATACCCTTTAAGATTGAAACCAAAAAAATCAATGGTCCTGACGGAAGGTCGTATACCGTCATGGATAAGGTCGTAAATACAAACAGCGGATCGTCGATTAGCATTAAAGACGCCGCTAGCCCGACAGGCCCAATCGGCCAGAAAAACATTGTGGCCGCAGTATTGTCTCAGAAAATCCCAATCATGCAGTTTATGATCCGCCAGCCAGCGACGAGAAAATTAAACAAAGCACCAGACCTTGGGCTTGCGCTAAACTATGGCGAGAACAAAGATAATCAAAATGCAAATCTTAATCGGCCATACGAAGAGCTTCAAAAGTTCCTAAAGGAAAAAACGTATAAACGCGTGCGTGGCTCCAGCATTACTCTGCCGACAGTAGGTGTTGTAGGTTCAGATGAGTCAAAATTAGTCACTCAAAAAATCGTCGATTCGATTAAAAAGGTTCAAGATGACATCGTAAAGGATTACGAGCCTTCGAAACTACAAATAGAGCTGCCATATGATCAATTTGGTCAAGAGCGCTTATCGCCAAAGCGAATAAGCAATACATTGTGTGCGTTCCAGGAAATTCTGCTGGATCCAAAGAATATTGCTAGTGCAGTAGAGAGTCGAGCAAATGCTGCTAGGCGTGATGGTGCAAAATTTATGACACTGAAAGACACTCATAATAAGGCAGCACTAGACACTAATGAGCTGAAGTTTAGTATTCAACAGATGGCTGACTACACAAAAAGTATGTCCTACCAGAGAATTGTATATGGCCGACTTTCGGGCGAGGCAGTTGATCCTGATGGGATTGGTCAGGCTGCTATGTCTATCACGCGAGAAAAGTATGACGCTAGCGCACAAACAATACTCCAAAATATGTCTGACACCTGCGGAACATTGCGCTACCTCGACCAGCGAAGGGCCGATGAGGCTGCGGACGCGAGTGTCTGGTCGGATGAAAGTCCTAACAACTTTATCCGTACATACTATCGGGAAATCCGCACCGCAAATGTTACTGTGCAGGATATACAGAGCTATTATGTTGAATATAGAGACAGTCCAACCTGCGATCCCCTGCGACCAAATAGTGACAGTAGTGATAAGGTTCGTTGTGCTGTTTATTCCTTTAGAATCGCAATCCTACGAAACTACTTCAACAAATTTCAGCAAGAGATATATCGTGGAAGCCAAAAATACTACACTAGCCCCGAGAAGGTAACACCCGAAGACATTACTACTCGACTTATTAAGATTGGCGCTGGGGTATCTACTACCGGCCTCGAGGATGGCAATCAAAATTTTTCACGAGCTATACAGGGATTAAACCAGTTAAACTACGACTACAGTATGGTATACGGTGGTAGATTTTTGACAGATGCAGAAAATGACCAGAATGCAAAAGAGCTTGCCGAATTACGTGACTGGCAAACCAAAAACTACGGCATAGCATACCGGGTCTTTAATACCGATAATGTCAGTTCTATAGCTAGCCGGTTGATGCAGCACACCCCACCTGAACCAAAACGCGCAATAGCCTGGATGTTCGGAAGTATATTGAAAGCGATAATTAACCCCATACGTACTTTTGCCACGATAGATGGTGCTGCCAACTATGTGCTCAAAGGGGAACAAAATATTGCGATGGCCGCAGACCAAGCGGTTTACAATGATGCCCGATACAATAAAGCCAGTCCTGTCGGCTTCACTAAGCAGGAAACCTCAATCGACTGGAAAAACAATGCAAAGTTTATTGAGGCACTGAAGAAAAATAAAACGCAAGTAGTTGATCCTGACCCACTCGTAAATGGCGCAAAGGTTGACGCCAATACACTCTTTAGTAAATGGGACAACTGTTTCACCTCGAAGATTACATCGGAAATATATTTTGACGACAATTACCTAGCGGCGCTAAATTTTGGTGCCAATCTTCCCGAGATTCCTCAGCAAGAGAGAGATGAGTTTAAGCGTAAGTATGAACTCTTTAGTGGCTGTAAACCACTGCTGAGTAGTGCATCAAATAATATTAACTCGCTCCAAGTACAGTATCGCGTTTACCGTTTTCGATCTCTAGTATTGGACAGCCTAGTAACCCTGAGTAACGACGAGGAAGATAAAAATCTCGACGCAAATGGCGACCAGGGTGCGACGCCCTCAACAAGCGCCGGGCCAGGGGGTCCAAGTGGTGTTAATGGACTTCAGAGCCCACCAAACCTAGGAGCAGCAGATAGTCAGGGCTATTATCGTTTACCTCCATCCGCTGATGGCTCATACAGAACATATAGTACGCCTGGTGAGCAATGTGGTAGCCTTGCACTCATCCAAACACTCTATACAGTCTCGCAGGCCTGGAAGGCAAGATTTGGAGGCAATCTCTACATCGGAGACCTCAACGCCTCCGGCCACAAAAGTCACCGCAACGGCGTAGATGTTGACCTTATTGCAATAGCGGGTGACGGCAGCCGGGCAGCCGACTACTCTCGCGGTGGTTATTCTAGAGATAAGACGATCGAACTAGGAAAGATGTTCGTAGATACTGGTATCGTCACGGATATCGGATACCAAGATGGGCAGGCAGGGTCGGCTATTGATGCTTACTATAGGGAGAAGGGACAGGGTAGTAGTGTGGTAAGGCCTTGGTCAGGGCACGATGACCACTTCCATGTGCGAATAAAGGATGAATTTAGAGGACCAAGGAGTGAGCGCTGTGCAAACTAAAAGTAAACTATTTTCTACCGCCAGTATTGCTGTTTTCATAATTTCTTTACTCCTGCAGCCCCTAAACACACTCGCCGCAAGTCCAGAACAGCGCATTAATATCGAGCGTCGGCCCTGGTTTGACCCTACAGACATCGCCTGCACAAATACAACCGCTCCAGGCACAAACCAGTCTACAGTACAGCCGGGTCCAATATATATCGTCGGCGACTCAGTGATGGATGGTGCAAAATCTAAGGTCGAGCCAACTATTACAGCAGCGGGTTGGCAGCCTAAATTCAACACTCTTGTATCGAGAAAGCTTAGCGGAACACCACCAAATCCTGATGGTTTTGGCGCTATTGCGCTTGATGGTGATTTTATAAAAACTGCAAAAGCTGTTGTGATCGAGCTTGGCACTAACCCTTCATCGGAATTCAGTAAAAAAGTACCTGAGTTTGTACAAGCAATAAAACAGCTAAATTCAGCCGTAACTATCTACTGGATTGATACGGCGAGCCCCGGTAGATCGGATTTTCAAAACCACATCAAAAACGCCAATACCGCTATCTATAACAACTCGACATCTTCGGGTTATAAAGTAATATCTTGGTTTAAGAAAGTGTTTGGAGATTCTTCTGATCCTCTCAACCCATCATCCACCGCACCAGACACCGGTAAGCTTATTTCGACAGCCGATGGGCTCAACGTTCACCCTACTGACGCAGGGAAGCAAGCAATGGCTGATATTGTGTTGCAGAATATCGGAGGACAAACTCCGGCACAAGCCGCCATTGCAATGAACACTCGAACCAAGGCGATTATCGACAGTCAGCTAAAAATACTAGCTGCTGACACCGGTCAGGCCAACACAGCACCAATTGCAGTCCCAGAACCATACGCCTCAATTTTCCCAAAGGCCGCTGCTCGACACGGCACAGACCCGATATTTCTCGCTACAATTTTTCTCGCTGAGCACGGCGGAGGATTCCCTAATCCGCCACCGCCATACGGTACAGGTGGCCGCTGGGCAACGTCAAACAAGGGTGCTAATGGTCCATTTCAGTTTCTCGTGAGTACTTGGGCGGGTAAAAAACAAGATGCCGACAGAATGACTGTCAAGAAATTCAACTCGAACGAAACAATCGAGGTTGGTGGAGATGGTACAACAGACATTCAGGATCTAGCCGACGCCGCCTTTGGTGCAGCGCAATACCTTGCCGAGGCAGGTGGAAAAGTGGGGACCCCACTTGGTGATACCGTTAACCCTATGGCCGAGAACACACTTACCTCCGCTATGGTTGCATACAATGCAGGTGGTGGAAATCTTAACAAATGGAGGAGATGCGGAACCTCGCTGTCCTGTATCGGTGCAGCCGAGACTAGGAAATATGTAACAAATGGAGTGAACTACTACCAGCGTCTTGGTGGACAGCTAAACGTTGATCCGGGTGCCACCACTACAAATCAAACCTGTAGCGATGGCTCGAGCACAACTCCTGGCGGCGGGCTCGGTGTATCTGCTGATGGCTTTGTATTTCCATTGAAAACCACTAAAGCAGTTATCCGGCAAGGAGCAGATGGCGCCGTATGGTGTATACAGGCCCAGAATAATTGCCACCATGATTACAATGCGGCGGACATTCATGCGCCAACCGGAACGATTGTAGTTGCTGCGAGAGGTGGGACTGTCTTAAGTACGAGAACTGAGGTTAATTATGAAAACGGCAATACGCTCCGCATACAGGGTGATGATGGACTTTGGTATTATTACGCACATATGGGGGATGGGACACTGAAGGTGAAAAAGGGCGATAAGGTGACTGCAGGCCAAGAACTAGGAGCAGTAGGAACTTCAGCAGATGCTCAGGGAACGGCACCACACCTACACTTCGATATTGCAGACCACGAAAATGGCTTCTCCCGAGGACGTGGCGGTGCATGCGGATTCGAGTGCCAAAACTACCTCATCAATCCACAGCCTGTATTAATTGCAGCATTTGCTAAGTTACCGGAGAACTAGTATGAACCAACAACAAGAACGCAGGAAGCTAATCATTTATACCGTCCTTACAGTCGCTGCGATCCTCGCGATTTACTGGATTATCCAATTTCTTACAACTGGTGAACTTAAAGTCACAACAAGCAATAAATCAGCGGAAATAAACATCATTGACCCCGCCACCGGCAAAGTAAGTCAATTTGTGGGCAAAGGCAGCGGGAGTATCCGCCTCAAGCCTGGTACCTATACAGTTGAGGCAAAACTAGATGACCGGATAACGCGAACTGGATTCGAAATAGTGACATCTAAGACAACAAGTAAGAATTTACAGATTACAGACATTAAGTCTCCTAATCAGTTTTTGTACTACTCAGCAAGTCATCTTCATGCTAAAGATAACATACTCTATTTTAGAAACGATTCTACCAGGGAGTTTAATAAATTCAACTCTTCTGAATCAGAGCCAACCGTAGTCGAGGAGAGTTTACCAGAGATAAGCACAATCCACTGGGCTACTGGGGGCAACCTCGCGCTGCTTGAGACATCAGATAATATTTTTTATTACTTCGAGGATGGAAAAATCCGAGTAGTAGATATAAGTGCACCTAATGGCTTGCTCTATCCGGACAGCAGCAAACCAGACGAAGCCGAAGAAAGTGACGTTAATAGCCAGATTCTACATGCACAGGTGAATGAACTTGGGGCATTTGCCTTCATTGAAGAAGGAAAAGTTTTTTACAAACCAAGCCTGGCGGAGAAGGCTAAGCTTGTTACGAATAGGCAGCTACTGAGCGATTCTATACTCGAACTTTCTAACAAAGGGTTAATAGCTTTAGTAACATACGAATCACTGGGGCAGGAAAATATCACTTCTAAGGACATCTCAAAGCGAGCAATAGAAATATACAATTCTAAGAACAACGAAAAAACAACCTTGTCGACAAAGGAAATTCCTGGATTTATGAGTTGGTCACCTGGCGGCGATAAGTTGGTCTATTCAGACGGACAAAACATCATGCTTTACAACGATAACGATAAGTCAACCAAAATTGCCTTAGGTAATCGTGGGGAGCTCTCTACATTCATAAGTTGGATCAACGATGATACTATGATTTTTCCAGACAAAACTAGCCTATGGAAGTACGAGGTTGCTAGCAACACAACAACTAAGATAGCAAATATCCCTGCCGGTATGCTTGTTCAATCTCTCGGTGTCGATAGCAACGAAAAAACAGTTTTTCTTAGCACTAAGCCAAACTCTCGGTTCGACGCCTTCGGCAATGTCTACCGACTCGATCTCTAGCGCACACTCACGGCGATAAAGCGTACACCTTCGACACCGCGTTTTGTAATCTCTTTAAGGATATCCTGCGCGGCATGCCGCAGTTCACTCGCAGCCGCGGCGTCCTCGGTCGCAATCTTAATGACCCCATTCTTGTAGCTAACTACTCGTACCTCAATGCGAAGCATATCAACAATCGCAAGTTTTACCTCGGTCATGACGTCAAGCTTCTGCATGCCAAGACTATCGGCACGCCGACTCAGTATGTCCTTGATGTCATCCATGGCCAACCCCGCTCAAATCGATCACCTGAATATCCATATTGCTCATCCCATCAAGCTCGGTTGCAGTGATGAATGTTTGTTGTTGCCCAACGATAGCTATGAGATGCTGTCGGCGGCGCTCATCGAGCTCGCTAAATACATCATCCAGAAGAAGGGTAGGGCGCTGTAAAGTCTTCGCCTGCATATATTCAATCTCAGAGAGCTTCATTGCCAAAATAAGCGTTCTCATTTCGCCGCGTGACACGATTTCGACAACCGGCCGATTGTCGCGCAGAATACTAAAATCATCACGATGTGGTCCCAAAGTACTAAAACCGGCCGCCACGTCGCGTACATGGGCCCTGCGCAGCTCTGAGAGGTATTCATTGTCCATGCTTACACTCGGCCGATACTCCAAAACAAACTCATGGGTAAGGTTTGCGATGCGACCATACTCGCCATTGAGCTGGTCGGCCATAGTCTTAAGGAAGTCAGCTCGAGTAACCATAAGGTGTTGTGCTGGTTCAGCCAGCTGCACATCAAAAACAAAAAGCTGATCTGACAGACTCGCATCGTCTGCTCGACCATATTTTTTAGCTTGATGGAGGAGACTGTTGCGCTGCTTAAGTATGCGCCGATAGAGCGATAACTGCTTCATATAGGCGCGATCGACTTGCGATAATATCGTATCCAAATAGCGTCGGCGCTGACTTGGCCCATCATAGAGAAGCGACAGATCCCTGGGCTCAAAAAGAACTACCGGATGACGGCCAACTAAGTATGAAAGAGGTTTTTTAACATCACCCAGTAGAGCTGTCTTGTGGTGACTGTCGCCAGTAACAACATACCGAACCTCTGTCATTTCATCTTCATGCTGACAGCGAACCTTATAAAAATCAGCCTCAAAATTTACGAGTTCGGGATCGTGCGCTCGAAATGACTTTGTCGTAGCGCTTACATAGATCGATTCGAGTAGGTTAGTCTTGCCGACGGCATTTGGGCCAATAATCGCGACGATAGAGGATGTAAAATCAATACCAAAATCTTTGTAGGATCGAAAGTTGGTTAGCGCCAGATGCTTGATCATACATGCCTAGCTACGTAGTGGCATAATAATGTGTCGATACGAGGTATCCTGTTCACCTTTGACAGGCGTGACAAGACAGGGGTTGAGCTTGCCTGAAATACCAAGTTTAACGGTCGGGGTTTTGACGACTGTCAATACATCAAGTAGGTATTTAGCATTGAGCGAGATTTCACCAGGATCACCAACGAGCTTGGTCTCGAGTGAAGATTGGTTTTCGCCAACCTGGGCGGCACTACTCGAAATTGACAGCTTGCCAGCCTCAAACGTCAGCTTGATCGTATTGGCAGTTTCTCGAGCAAAAAGACCTGCTACCTTAATCGTTGAGAGTAGTTCGGCCGTATCAACTACCGCTTCCGTCTCATTCTTATCAGGAATTATTTTTTTGTAATCAGGGAATTTACCCTCAATCAATCGAGAAACAAGCCGAATGTCGCCCATATTAAACTCTATCTCTGTCTCGGTTGCGCCAACTTCAACATCACCCTCGTACTGAGAGAGGATTCGAATGAGTTCGTTGACCGTCTTCGCCGGCACGATAAAATCAGCATCCGCCTTTTGCTCTTGCGTAAGGGCAACAACTGATTCAGCGAGTCGATAGCTATCGGTCGCAGCTAATAGCAACTCTTTTCCGCGAACAGAGAAGACCACACCAGAAAGAACCGGTCGAGACTCATCAACAGCCGCCGCAAACCCCACCTGACTGAGCGCGGTGACGAGTGTTGCCGCTGGAAATGAAAGCGATGTGGTTGGCTTGATGACCGGCACATTCGGAAACTCTTCACTCGCAATCCCATTAATGGTTGACTCGAAGTTAGTCGTCTTGATGTGGAGGTTTTGTGCCGCCGCGTTGAGCAGTAGCTTGTCGCTGGGGAGGGAATTGATGAGCTCGGTCAGAAGGCGAGCAGGCACACTGAGGCTGCCATCAGTTTCAACCTTGGCACCTACCTGATAAACGATAGCTATTTCTAGATTTGTACCAATTACTTCGAGTCGTCCCAAGTTTGCCTTGAGTAATACGTTAGAGAGTACGGCTAGGCTCGATCGATTACCTACTACACGACTCACCACGTTTAAGGCTTTACTTAAATTTTCTTGAATTACTGATACTTTCATATTTATCCCCTCAAGCTATTGCTTATTATAAGTTAATTAATAAATAGTAGTGATAGTAATAGTGTCTGTGGATAGCTTGGAAAAGTCGAAAAAACACTATGTTTATCGTTTGTTTTTGTTTTCTACACTGTGTACAAGCACTGCATACGAATATGTGTGTAAATGTATAACTTGTGCATGTTTTGTGTTTTCATAATCTAGTGAGTCTGTCAATTGTGTTTATCTAGTGGAAAAACACACGGTTTTAAACAACTATTACACAACTTATCCACCACTTAACCACAGGGCCTGTGTATAACTATCCATTGAGGATTTTTTGTTTCAGGGTTTTTATTTCATGACTAACTGAATCATTCTTTGTGAGTTCGGCATTGATTTTGCGTACCCCGTGCATGATGGTCGTATGGTCCCGACCACCAAGAGAACTAGCGATACGTGGAAAACTAATGCCAAGCTCTTCACGCATGATATACATCGCTACCTGACGGGGCACCACAATCTCCTTGTCGCGGCGGGGGCCGATGAGATCGGCAGTCGTTAGATCGTAAAAAGCGGCAGTCTTTTCGATAACTATCTTTGGACTCAAGGTGGTCCGCGATGGTCGCGCTGTCGCCCCGCCGCCGATCACCTGGTCGACTATTTCGGTTGTGATTGGGGTGGCATTAGCTTGGCAATGGGCGATCAGTCGAGTGAGGGCACCCTCAAGTTCTCGAATATTGGTCTGTAGTAGCTCAGCCAAGTGACTCGCTACATTGTCTGGGAGGTCGAACTGACGACTGCTAGCCTTACTCTGTAAGATCGCGACCCGTGTCTCGAAGTCTGGCAGCTGAATATCGGCGACCATACCCCACTCAAAGCGGCTCCTTAAGCGGTCCTCAAGGGTGGCGATAGCTTTTGGTGGTCGGTCGGAACAGAGCACAATCTGCTTGTTGGCCTGGTGGAGTGCATTGAAAGTATGAAAAAACTCTTCCTGGGTTTTCTCTTTGCCGGCAATAAACTGCAGATCATCAACCAGTAGGACATCAACCGTTCTATACGTATCGGCAAACTTTTCACCTTTTCGAATGGCGTTAATGAAATTATTCGTAAAGTCCTCACTCGTAACATATAAGATCTTAAAGTCCGGGTGACTACGAGCGATCTCAAAGCTGATCGCCCACATCAGGTGAGTCTTACCGACACCAGCTGGCCCATACAGAAAGAGGGGGTTGTACGATTCACCGGGGTTTTCAGTAACCTGGCGAGCTGCCGTAAAAGCGAGCCGATTGCCGGACCCAACGATAAAGTTGGTGAAGTTGTACTTTGCTTCGAGATTCTTCGGCAGGCTGATTTGCGACTGACGATTATTGGCGGACTGCTTTGTTTTCTGTGGGGTAGTTGGCTTTTCGGTTGGCCGATCGAGCCGAATATCTTCTTCCGCGGCCGTGCTCGCGGTCTTTATCTGGTAGGTAATTGATTCAATCGAGGGCTCTTGCTTCTGTAGGGCCGACAATATTTCACCATTATAGTTATGCTCAAGTCGATCTCGTGCAAAGATATTAGGAGCTGCAACGACAGCCTGAGTGTCGCCGAGCTCGAGCAGGTGAGTGTTCTTCACCCATGTTTTAAAGTTTGCACCGCTCATAGAGACCTCTAGCTCACCAAGAACGGCTCGCCAGATCCTATCGAGATCCTTTTGTGACATAACTACCTCACCCCCTGTGAATATATCTCTATACTAGCGATTTTGTGAGTTTTCCACAACTGTAAAAGACCACAAAAGTAATCCACAGAAATTGTGGGTTATGTGGAAAACTTTATAATGGCTCATTGACGTTTAAGGTGATTTAGGCTAAAATATTACGGAATTATGAAACGAACTTATCAACCGAAAAAACGACGACGTCAGCGAGTACACGGGTTTATGGCTCGTATGTCCACACGCGTAGGACAGGCTGTATTGAAGCGCCGCCAGGCAAAAGGCCGTAAGCGGGTAGCTATTTAATGCTCAAGCAGAGCTTCCGACTCCGTAGCTCAACTGATTTCAATAAGACCTACAAATTCGGCCGCAGCACCAATGCGGCTACTTTGTATATAAAAGCACTTCAGACCCGTCAGCCGATTAGTCGATGTGCAGTGGTCGTCTCAAAAAAAGTCGCAAAGAAGGCTACGGATCGAAACAAGATCAAGCGTCGCGTTGCAGAAATAGTCCGAGTTAACTGGGATAAGGTTACTCCTGGCTACAATCTCATCATCTCTCTCAAGCAGGATATTGCAACGCTCGATCAGTCAAAATTAGAGCACGAGGTACTGGAGTGTCTGAAGCGCGCCGGAGTGGTTCGGTGAACCGAGCGCAAAAACACCTCATAAGACTGATAAAGATCTACCAAAAGACACTTTCGCCAGATCACGGACCACGCAAAGTGCGATATCCAGCTGGTTATTGTCGACATTACCCAACTTGTAGCGACTACACGATGTTGGCGATTGAGCAAAAAGGGGCGATTAAAGGAGTTGGACTCGGGCTGTGGCGAGTGTTAAGATGTAACCCATGGGCAAAGCCAGCGGTGGATTTTTCTCATCTTGATCAGAAAAAATTTTCAGCCAAGGAGCAGTAGTTTATGTTTGACGCATTATTAATACATCCATTCTTAAATCTCCTAATGGCGATTTACGGAATTATACCAGGGCATGACTTTGGCATAGCTGTCATTATTATGACGCTCATTATTCGGTTTGCACTGTGGCCGCTCACTGGTAAGCAGCTTCATTCGCAAAAGAAACTACAGGCCTTACAGCCTGAGATCTCAAAAATTCGCGCCTCGGCCGGCGGCGACCGTCAGAAGGAGAGTCAGATGCTTATGGAGCTCTATAAGGAGCGGGAGATTAATCCATTTTCTGCCTGTCTGCCGGCGCTCTTTCAGTTCCCATTCTTGATCGCCCTGTTTTTTGTTTTTCAGCAGAGCATTCACGGTGTAGAGAAGTTTGGGCCAAGTCTCTATAGTTTTGTGGCAAATATTCCATACATTAAGGAAGTATTGGCTAATCCTGCCCTGTTCTCACCAAAGCTTCTTGGTGTGGTTAGTATGGCGCAGCCGAGTATTGCACTCGCCATCATTGCTGGTCTTACGCAGTACATACAGGTCAAGATGATCACTCCAAAGGTTACCGATGGTGACGCGCAAGCCAAGGCGAATGCCAGCATGACACTCATCTTTCCAGCACTTACTATCTTCATTGCCTGGAGCCTACCGGCTGCATTACCCCTCTACTGGACAGCGGCTAACTTGGTTGCTATCTTCCAGCAGAAGTTGATCATGTCGCAGGAGACCGAGAAGATGGAAGAGGTCGCCGAGGCGGTCGTAGTAGCCAAAAAGAAATCAACAAAGACCGCTGCGAAGAAGTCAGTCAAAACCAAGAAGAGGACAAAACGGGGGAATAAATGAGTGTTGAAGACATCAAGCTTGAGCTCAAAGAGTTACTCGAAAAACTAACGATCGACGATGCGCAGATCACCGAATCAAATCTAGGGGATGCGCTGACGTTCAATATCGATACGGAACACCACGCCATTCTTATTGGACGGCACGGCGAAAACCTTCGATCACTACAGCACTTACTCAATACGCTCGTGAGGAAGCGCGATAAATTGGCACCATTTGTGGCGGTTGATGTCGCTGATTACAAGAAATCACGCCAAGAAAAACTCATGAAGATCGCGCAAGAGGCTGCCAATCGGGCTCGCGATGAACATGCCGAGGTACGACTTAAGCCAATGAATGCGTTTGAGCGTCGGCAGGTCCACATGGTTTTAGCCGATGAAGCCGATATCGTAACCGAAAGTGTAGGCGAGGAGCCATATCGCACGATCGTAGTGCGCCCACGTGACTGATATGCGAGACAACGACACGATAGTAGCAATCGCCACGCCAGTTGGGGTGGGATCGGTTGGGGTTGTGCGGCTCAGCGGTACTGAATCGCTAACGATAGCACAGAAGCTTTGGCGACCGGTCACCAAAGATGAGAAGCGGCATAGTCACCGGGTATCACTTGGCTGGGTGGTGCGGAAAGGCATTAAGATCGATCAGGCTCTCTTGATCTATATGAAGGGGCCGCATTCCTATACTGGTGAGGACGTCATTGAGATTCAGGCGCATGGCTCGCAGGTTGTCCTTAACCAGATTGTTGATTTAGCGATTGCTGCCGGTGCGCGATTGGCTGAGCCTGGCGAGTTTACGAAACGGGCCTATCTCAACGGGAAGATTGATCTTGTCCAGGCTGAAGCGGTCGGGGAACTCATTTCTAGTACGAATCAGAAAATGACCGAGCTTGCATCCCAACAGTTAGCAGGCTCGGTCAGTACGAAAACCGACCAGCTTGCTCAGGAAATTGCACGCATTGCGGCCCGCGAGTCCGCGAATCTTGATTTTTCGGAGGAAGATCTCGGTGGTACGGATCCCGAGCAACTAAAGCGTGAGCTTAGTGAGATCAAGCATGATATCCAGAGATTGCTAGAAGGCGAGGATCAGCTGAGCGTTATTCGCGACGGCTTCAAGGTGGCGCTAGTTGGTCTACCAAATGCCGGCAAATCATCACTCCTCAACTACTTACTAGGCCACGATCGATCAATTGTTACTTCCCAAGCAGGAACAACCAGAGACACGATCGAGGAGGCCATTACTATTCAAGGCCTGCTCGTGCGCTTGGTTGATACAGCTGGGCTACGGAGTGGTGCCGGAAAAGTCGAGGCCATAGGAGTTGAGCGCGCTATCAAAGAACTCGAGACGGCTGGACTTATCCTGCTACTCGTCGAGCCGGGAAAGTTGGCCGCTACCGATAAACTGATGCGTGATATGGGCATGTCGAGCAAAGCCCTTCGCGGTAAGGTTGTGCTTGTGCATACGAAATCTGACAAGCATCACTCATCCGAGAAATTGCAGAAATCAATCGACGACCTCCCGTCTCTTACGATATCGACAAAAACAGGCGAGGGCGTAGAGCAACTAAAAGAAACGATCTATAGGCAAGGGGTGCATCAGACGAGTGAAATAGGCACACAGCTAACGACGAAAAGACAGTATGAGGTGTTGCACCGCGCCCTAGACGGAGTAGAGGATGCGGCGCAGGCAGCAGAGTCGGCAATGCCAACCGACATCATTGTGGCAGCACTCCAGCAGTCGCTCGATGACCTACTGAGCTTGAGCGGCAAACAGGCGAGCGAAGAAACAATCTCGGCAATATTCTCTGGCTTTTGTATTGGTAAGTGAATCCGGTTATTGGATAGCAGGAAAATCGAGTGAGGAGCGGTACCAAGTATTGATAGTGTCGGTTTTTACGACTTTTCCATCGACCACAACATCGCGCCAAAACACAGTCTGCGATGGAATCTTAGGGTCTAAGTTGCCACTTATAAACTGTGGCCCACGGATGACGCCAGATTTTGTTTTTGTGCCGTAATAGCGAAATGTTAGGGTACTGCCTTTCATCTCCGTCTGAATAAAGAGGTAGTGACCAGAATCATTCCTAAACTTCATATCAACACCAGGGTAGTTGACTGCAGCATCGACACCAGGCACACCATACGGCTCAGTATAGTATTCGACCGCAAATGAGTGGCTGACGCGTTCAAGGATTGGGAAGCCGGCCAGTAGCGCAGCGCGATACGCCGTGGTGCTGACTTGGCACATGCCACCACCATATTCATTATTGACCCTGCCTTCGCCGATTACTTTACTCGGCAGATATCCCTGTTCTGGTCCAATTTCACCCATGCGCTCGCCAAAGGAGAATACTTCACCTGGCTTCACTACGGTGTTATTGAACTGCGCCGACCCAACACGAATATTGGTGAGTCGAGCAAAGCTAGACCCAGGAAAGGTCGTCGTTGCTTCAGCAACGAGCTCTTTGATACCAAGACTATCAAGGGTTTCGGTACGAATTTCTGGCTTTGTGGTCTCGACCACGAGCGCAATGCGGCGGTCGGCCGCACTATCCTTGAGTGCCGAAAAGATACTATTGGCGCTTGCTTCCACATCGAGTTTTCGTCCGTTTGTACCCTCTTTGGTGACCACTACCTTACCTTCAGCAAGCCCAAGTGTGGCATTTACTGGGCTACCATCAACTTGTTTGGCGAGACTAGCGACGTAGTCACTAACGGCCTTTTTATCAAATGAGAAATCAGCTGACTTCTCCCCAAGACGATAGTAGTCATTAAGCAGGCGACTACTTGCCACAGTCGGTGGATTGGACTGAGTTGGCAAGCTAAACCAGCTGAGCAAATTGTCGGTCGTGATTTTCCATTCTTGCTGACCATCCACTAAAATGAGTGGGTTTGTAGCAAGATTTTCAAGCTCAGTCTGATGACTGGCGAGCGCCTCTTCGCTAATGGCGGGCTTTATATTTGCAATCGGCAGGTCGACTGGGCCGTGTGACAGCGTCGATATCGAATTGAGTAGTGCGTAGTTCAGGCCACCCAGATCAAGTCGCTTACCAACGGCTCCGGGTTCAACCGAAACAATCCCGTTGTCACTACGAAAAAGCGCATTAGTAGTAGGGGAGGATATTTTTTCGATTGGCTCAGATAGTGTCTCGGCCAACTTCTCTTGGTTGAGACTATAAGTTGCTTCGAGGGGTTGGGTTTGACCGATGAGGAGCCGCAACGTCTCTACGCCCTGAGTTAAGAAGTCTCCACTACGGCCGATCGAGAAGAGTCGTTGTATGTCCTGCTCAATATCAAACTTTAGCTCGATTTTAGCCGGCTTGATTCGCCAAACCGCTGAGTTGGTGCTCAGCAGAATCGGACTTTGACCGTAAGCGGTAGTCTCGGCCTTGAGCTTATCGACCGCTTCAGACTTCGTCATGCCACCAATACTTACGCCATACAGAGAGCTTCCAGGATAAAAGCGGTCAGCACTGAGTAGTCGTACTGCAAGAAGCAATAAGGCTACCGCGAGTAACGTAGCCATGCTAGCAATGACTACCTTAAAGTACCAAGGGCGCCGATGGATTGTTGGCAGCACAATTACACCTTCGGTTTTTGGCTTCAAATTATGACTTGACGACTTACTTATTTTCATGCCTACATTATATACAACAGTCGTACAAAACGCGAAAAAGGCTCAACGTGGACTTAGTCTGTCAGTTTTTTGAGTGCTTCCACGCCGTCTTTTACATTTTGGGCGCGATCCTTTGGGCAGATCAGTATGCCGTTGTCGGTATTGACGACAATGAAGCCCTCCAGGCCTATAGCGACAACCGGCTGCTCTGTCTCCGAGATAATGAGTGTATCTTCGCAGTCAATCTGCACTGCTTTACCGCGCATGACTACACTATTGTCGTCTCGCAGTATTTCATGAAGGTCGCGGAAGCTACCGATATCAGCCCAGTCAAAATTACCCGGCACAACCTGTACGCGATCGAGCTTCTCGATCAGGGCGGTGTCGATCGGTTCATTGGCAAACTCTAGATAGCAACGCTCAGCTTTATTTGATTCATCAATACAGTCAATGAGTGAGCGGTAGCTCGCATCGAGTTCCTTGTTATGTGCACTGAAGGCCTTTTCGTAGATGGAGATTGGTGCCGCAAATAGGCCAAGGTTCCACAGGTATTGGTTTGATTTGAGATACTTTCTAGCCGTCACCTCATCCGGTTTTTCTACAAACTTCTCAACTGAAAATACGGGAGTATTGCTGATCAAATGGAGCTCCTTGCCCATCTTGATATAACCAAAGCCGGTGGCTGGGTAGTGCGGGGTTAGCCCGATAAGAGTAATGGCCCTACCTTCTTCCGCGGCTTGTGCAGCAACGGTCGCGGTTTTGCAGAAACTGTCGGCATCAGCGATGTGGTGATCGGCGTGCAGAAAGACGACCGTTTCGTCGGTGGTAATGTGCTGCTTGATAGTTGCTAGAGCAAGCGCGATGCATGATGCGGTACCGCGTCGAGCTGGCTCGATGATGACGTGGTCATCGGGAATGTGAGGAAGCTGAGCTTTTACTTCATCGGCGTGTGAGGCCTCGGTAACGAGGTAGATATCTCTACTCAAGCACTCGGTGCGCTTAATAGTATTTTGCAGGAGTGAATTTTCATCGATCAGGCGAAGCAGATGTTTGGGGTATTCTGGCTTTGAGATTGGCCAGAGGCGAGTGCCTTGGCCACCACAGATGATCACTACTATCATGTACGGCATTATAGCACTAACCGCAATTTGTCTTGCAATAATAATGAAGCTTTTATGCTATAATGTAGGCCAAGAACGGGGGTGCGCATATGCCACGAAAAACACAAATCAACAAAAAAAGAACTCGCATAATCATCATCGGCTCAGTGGTCGTTATTTTGGCCGCACTGAGCTTCCTCGTGTATCGCAAGTATGGCGACACAAAGGTGTCCGTTTCTCCGTCTCCTGCACCCACCACTCAGACGACCTCATCGCCAGGTAGTGCTTCAGCCCAAGAAAACCCCAAAGATGCTACGCCGACCCCAGTGCCAACTACTCAGCCGGGTGGCGGCAAGCAAAGTTTGGTGCCGAACATTAGCAACTACAATGGTGGCGATCCAGTAACGGTCAATGCGGTACTCGGTAAGTCTGGCGCGGGTACTTGCACCATCACATTTTCTCGCGCCGGGCAGAGTGATGTTGTGCGCAGCGCGCAAGCCGGATTGGTGGTAAACTATTACGGCTGCGGTTTTTCAGTGCCACGCTCAGCATTTCCGGCTGGTGGCAATTGGAGCTTCAAGGTTAAGTTTGAAAATAGTACATACGCCGGCGAATCGACGCCAATGACGATCGACATCAAATAGGTTTTAGAGGAGGGTGACATAAAACTAGTAAGACACATACCACAAATATTACTCGGCACACTTTTGGCAGTGGTGCTTTTTGGTGCCCAGCCAAGTCACGCGGCCAATGCAGGCGACTTTCAGGCCGGTCGCATCATCGATGATGCTGTATTTACCAATAAGTCAGCTATGTCGGTTAGCGACATCCAGAACTTTCTCAATAGTAAGGTGCCGGTATGTGACACCTATCATCCAGCTGGTCCGAGCGCTCAAGGGGCTCAGCCGCCATGGATTTGTCTCAAGAACTACAGCGAAGGCGGTCGTTCGGCGGCACAAATTATCTATGACGCCGCACAGACATATTCGATCAATCCTCGTGTAATTCTTGTAACGCTCCAAAAAGAAAATGGCCTCATCACCGATACTTGGCCATACCCGTGGCAGTACCGCACGGCGATGGGATTTGGTTGTCCCGACGGTGCGCCGTGTGATGCGCAGTGGTATGGCTTTACAAATCAGGTCAATCAGGGCGCTCGACACTTCCGCGGCTTCTTTGACAACAGCCTGAGCTTTGTGCCGTATCGCCCGGGTAATAATTTTATTCAATATAACCCAAATTCAGGTTGTGGTGGCACTACTCTCAATATCCAAAACAAAGCTACGGCGGCACTTTACAGTTACACTCCGTACCAACCAAATGCCGCTGCACTCAATAACCTCTATGGATCTGGCGACGGCTGCAGTGCGTACGGCAATCGCAACTTCTGGCGCGACTACACCGATTGGTTTGGCTCCACCTTACAGCCGAGCTATGCCTGGCAATATGTGGGTCAGACGAGCTCAGTAGGCGGCAACTTTGTTGCAACCCAAAAAGCCACCTGGACTTTAACCGCAAAAAACACTGGTACTGCCACCTGGACTAATTCTGGAGCAAATCCAATCCGTCTTGGCACAAATAGTCCACGAGATCGCGCAAGCGTCTTTTGTGGGTGTCAACGCGCCGCAACACTCAATGAGGCCTCGGTTGCTCCGGGCCAAAATGGGACCTTTACTTTTGAAGTGCAGGCGCCAACTGCAACCGGTAGCTACAAAGAGTACTTTAATCTCGTTGCCGAAGGAGTTACCTGGCTAAATGACCCAGGCTTATTCTGGGGGGTGACTGTGGTGGCGGCCAACTATTCAGGCACAAAACTGTCAGACTCGTTGCCTTCTTCTCTCGCAGTAGGCGTAAGTGGTTCGGGGAGCTTAGTAATCCGAAACGACAGCAATGTAGCTTGGTATAACAATGGACGCAATCCGATACTGTTGGGTACGAGCAACCCGACCGATCGTTCGAGTGCATTTATCGCTGCAGGGTGGCTAGGCCCTAATAGGCCGACCCGTATGGCGGAAGCAGTCGTAGCTCCAGGTCAAAACGCCACGTTTAGCTTCGCCCTCAAGGCACCCTCACAGCCAGGTGGCTACAATGAGAACTTTCAGTTACTCGCAGAAGGATACCGATGGTTTGGTCAAAATATATCACATCCAATTACAGTAACCGGCCAACAGAACACGCCAGTTGGCACAATGTCCTCCAGTCAAAGTCTAGGTGCGAACCAGGCACTAGTCTCACAAGACGGGAGATACAGATTGATAATGCAGGGCGACGGAAACTTGGTTCTCTATTCGCCGAGCAGGGCGATTTGGTCAACGCGAACAAGCGGTAAGCCATCAACCAGACTAGACATCCAGGGTGATGGGAACCTTGTCCTTTATGGCAACGATGGTCGCTACTACTGGGCATCTTGGACACAGGGTCGTCAGCTTGGCTTTCTGAATATGCAAAACGACGGCAACCTGGTGCTTTATGACTCTCAGGGACGCCCAATATGGAGTACTGGAACTAGTGGAAGAATTTAGCAACATTGCACTCATCTGGTAAACTAGGAAATCACAGGTGAGGTAAGTATGCAAAAAAACAGTAAGATTTACATCGCGGGTCATCGCGGGCTAGTTGGAAGTGCCATATGGCGGCACCTAGAAGAAAACGGCTATACGAATCTTGTTGGTCGAACTCATGCCGAGCTTGAGTTGACCGATCAGCAGGCTGTTGACGAATTTTTCGAAACAGAAAAACCGGAGTTTGTTTTTTTGGCGGCGGCTAAGGTTGGCGGTATTAATGCTAACAATATCTACCGGGCGGAGTTCATCTACTCAAACCTTGCCATTCAAGACAATATCGTTAGTGCTTCATACAAACATGGTGTCAAGAAGATGGTCTTTCTCGGGAGTGTTTGTATATATCCAAAGCACGCGGCACTGCCAGTTCGTGAGGACT
The DNA here is from genome assembly GCA_020852295.1 of bacterium. Classification (GTDB taxonomy): domain Bacteria; phylum Patescibacteriota; class Saccharimonadia; order CAILAD01; family JADZBC01; genus JADZBC01. Next base: position 62,785 of record JADZBC010000009.1, read on the forward strand.
GTCTGCTCACCGGTGAGCTGGAATATACAAACGAGCCATATGCACTCGCCAAGATTGCTGGCATTAAGCTAACCGAGAGCTACAATCTTCAGTATGGCACCAATTATGTTTCTGTGATGCCCGCCAACCTATATGGCGAGAATGACAACTTTGACCTTGAAAAATCGCATGTTATCCCGGCGCTAATTCGCAAGATGATACTGTGCAAGCACATCGAAAATGCCGATTTTGCCGAGGCGGCCAAAAACCTTGGGCTGACGGACGACGATGAGGCGGCCGTGCTGGCAGAAGTTGCAAAATATGGTATTGAGAAGCGGAATAACGAGGTGGTGCTCAAGGTCTGGGGGAGCGGCAAGCCATATCGAGAGTTTATGCACTCCGATGACATGGCCGAAGCTTGTGTGTATATCATGAATAATGTAGATTTTCCAGATCTAGCCGAGGGGCTTAAAGAGGTTCGCAATACACACATCAACCTCGGCACGGGCAAGGATATCTCCATTCGGGATTTAGTAGGTCTCATCAAAGACATCGTCGGCACGAGTGCCGTGATCGAGTTTGACACGAGCAAGCCAGACGGCACCTTCCGTCGCTACATGGATGTAGAAAAAGTTCACGAGCTCGGCTGGCATCACAAGATTGAACTCGAAGACGGACTTCGAAAAACCATCGAGTGGTACCAACACAATAGCTAACAGATATAGTATAATTACTACATATGGAACAGACGATCGTTATCCGTCCCAAGAAACGCTTGTCCATCGACTGGAAAGAGCTCAGAGAATATCGCGAGCTCTTCTTCTACTTCGCATGGCGAGATGTAAAGGTTCGCTATAAGCAGACAGCTATCGGCATTGTCTGGGCGGTTCTCCAGCCGTTTATCCAAATGGTCGTATTCACGCTATTCTTCAATAAAGTCGCCGGCATTCAGGCTGGTACTCGCCAGGTGCCATATGCGATTTTTTCGTTTATAGGATTGCTTTTCTGGAACTATTTTTCACAAGCCCTCCAGCGCTCAGCCAATAGCCTGGTCGACAACCAGTCGGTAGTCACCAAGGTTTATTTCCCGCGTATTATTCCGCCGATATCTTCGACCGTTGTCAGTCTTATCGACTTTGCTTTTGCAGCACTTGTTTTTGTGGGGCTTATGTTTTTCTTCCAGTTCCCGCCGACGGCTTTAGGCCTTTTACTAACTGTCCCAGCGATTCTCGTCACATTTGTCGCAGCATCCGGCATCGGACTGTTTTTGGCGGCAGTCAATGTGAAGTATCGTGATGTAAAACAGGCACTGCCATTTTTGGTTCAAACTGGTCTATTCTTGACCCCGGTTATTTATCCTGTTGCTTCGATCCCTCAGCAGTATCAGTGGCTTTTATACCTTAATCCTATGACGGGGGTCATCAACGCAATGCGCTCGAGCTACCTCAATGACAATCCGATCGACTGGGGTCTGACGCTACTTTCCATTGTGGTTTCAGTTCTGTTGTTTGTAGGCGGCCTGTATTACTTTAAGGGTCGAGAAAAGGAATTTGCGGATATCATATGAGCAACCCAGTAATACAGATTAAGAATCTTTCTAAGGCCTACATGATTGGGCACGAGCAGCAGGCAGCTGTGGGCACGATGACGTTCCGGGATACGCTTACCAACATTGCCCGCAAACCGATCGAGCTCATCACGGGCCACCAGCTCAAGAAGGAAAAATTTTGGGCGCTCAAAGACGTTAATCTCGACATCGAAAAAGGTGATGTGGTCGGCATTATTGGCCGCAACGGCTCTGGTAAATCCACCTTACTGAAAGTCCTGTCGCGAATTGTCGAGCCAACCGAAGGGGAGATTACGATGCACGGTAGAGTGGCTAGCCTGCTAGAGGTTGGGACGGGTTTTCACCCTGAGCTAACTGGCCGAGAGAATATTTATTTCAATGGCGCTATCCTGGGCATGACTCGCAAAGAGATAAAGGCTAAGTTCGATGAAATCGTGGCGTTTTCAGAGGTAGAGAAGTTTCTTGATACCCCAGTGAAGTTTTATTCGAGTGGCATGTATGTGCGATTGGCCTTTGCTGTCGCGGCGCACCTAGACCCTGACATTCTGATTGTGGATGAGGTGCTGGCGGTTGGCGACGCGGCATTTCAGAAAAAATGTCTCGGCAAGATGAAGGATGTCGCCGGCGAGGGTCGTACGGTGCTTTTTGTGAGCCACAATATGGCTGCGGTGCAATCGCTGTGCAACAAGGGGGTTGTTATGCAGAGCGGGAAGATGAAGTATACTGGATCGATTGTTGGGGCTATAGAGAAGTATAATATTCAAGAAGATTTTTCTAGTGCACTTAAGTCAGCTAAGAATCTGGACTCAAAGGCTGCGGTGAAATCTGTGGAGTTTGGGGGGAATATTGCCCATAAGTACGGGTCGAAGTCAGAGATTTTGGTAAATCTCAATATAAGAAAAATCCAGAAAATTAGGTTGGTGATAAACTTACTGAACTCTAGTGGGCAAGTCGTATTGAGCTTTGGGAAAATCTTTCAGGTGGAGGATGGGGATAATCGACTCACACTACAGACACCAAGCCTCCGACTTAACGGAGGTAGCTACCGCGCCAACCTAGTAGTGTTTGATGAGCAGAGGTCGTCCGTGGAGAACTTTCTGGAAGAGATAGGCGTTGTAAGGGTAGAAAAAAGTGTAATTATCCCAAGTGGACTAGAGGAAACCATATATCATGAAGTATAAATTACTAAACTACATCAGTCACTATAAGGAGGCGATGCACAATCTTGAAAGCATCATAAAAGACAAATCTAATAGTGTTTTTGTGCACAACGTGGGCGAGCCCCCTAGGCATATCCGTGAAGATTTTATCTTGAATAGTTGCAAAGGAAAATCGGTATTACATTTTGGCTTTGCAGACGCACCATTCACTAAAAACAGGCTTAAGTCGAATGAGATTTTACATATTCGTATTAAGAAAGTAGCAAAAAGTGTTTTCGGTGCAGATATTAATAGTGCTGCGATCGATGAATACAGGAAGGCTACCAAGGATCTTAATAATGCTGAAATAGATATCACAAAGAAGATTGACACTGGATTATTCAAAAATCAGAAGTTTGACGTAATTCTGCTCGGTGAAATCGTGGAGCATTTAGATAACCCCGTACAAGCACTACAAAACCTAAAGGAAATATCTGCGAAGGTGTGCACCCGGGGTTCGTATTTATTAATAACCGTACCCAGTGCATTTAGTTTTGATGGTCAAGTCGCGGCGTACCACGGCTATGAGATTGTGCACCCCGACCATTTATACTATTTTTCACCAGTCACCATAAAAACACTCTTAAGGCGCGCTGGCTTCAGGAGCAGTAAAATCTTTCTATATAGAAGTCCTGTAGATAAAAAGAGCCGTGGAATATCATCTGCGGGCGTGATTGCAAAATCAGAGATTAAATGAAGATACTCCATACAGTCGAGTTTTATGCTCCCTCGATTGGAGGTTCTCAAGAAGTGGTGCGCCAGATTTCTGAAAGGATGGCGGCAATGGGGCATGACGTAACAGTTGCAACCTCTTTCTTGCCAGAAAGAGAATTCAGCACTCTTAACCGGGTAAAAATAAAGCAGTTTAAAATCTCTGGAAATGAAGTAAGAGGATATAAGGGCGATGTAAAAGAATACCAGGATTTCATTTTGACTTCAAAGTTCGATGTAGTAATGAACTATGCCGCGCAAGAGTGGACGGCAGACCTTATTTTTCCATTGCTTGACAAAATAAAATGTCGAAAAATATTTGTGCCATGTGGGTATTCAGCGTTGAGCGATCCACTGTATTCCGAATACTTCAAAAAAATGCCAAATGTATTGCGCCAGTATGATGCCACCATATATCTGGCCAATAAATATCGGGATATTGATTTTGCTAGGCAGCACAAAATAAAAAACATTCACATTGTTCCCAATGGAGCCGATGAACGTGAGTTTTTAAATGACTACGATGGAGATATTCGAAGCGAACTACGCATACCTCAAGAGTCAAAAATGATTATGCACCTAGGAAGCTTTACCGGACTAAAGGGACAGTCGGAGGCTATTGAAATATATAGACGAACTAAATCAAGCAACACGGTACTTTTGATGGTGGGGAATGTTTTTAATCAAAGTCTTTACCGCAAACTTAGGATGATGGCGACACGATTTAATCTCACCCCAGCAAATATCCGAAGCAAGAAGAGAATACTCATAAAACAGCTTGATAGGAGGCGCACCGTCGCCTCACTGAAAGCAGCCGATGTATTTCTTTTTCCTTCAAATATCGAGGCCTCTCCACTTGTGTTATTTGAAGCGTGTGCCGCTAAGACACCCTTTTTGACGACTGACGTTGGTAATGCTCAGGAAATCGTGAAATGGACACAAGGGGGCCGGGTGCTTCCAACGAGCTTTGACGGCAATGGTTACGCGCACCCAGAGGTACGTGGGTCGGCAAAAATGCTTGATGATTTACTCTCTAATGAGAGTGAATGCTCAGCGCTTGCGGGCAAAGGCTACTCGGCTTGGAGTAAAAAATTTAGATGGGATAAGATTGCTTCGCAATACCTCACGCTCTACAAGGGTGGACTATGATTACTATCAAACTACAGGGTGGACTTGGCAATCAAATGTTTCAGTATGCTGCAGCAAGGTCCCTGGCTCTGCGTAATCACACAGTACCAACACTAGACTTATCTTGGTTTGGTCAAGATTTTGACGACTCGACAACTCCACGACACTATGAGCTCTCCTGCTTTGTGTTAGACTCTAGCACTTCAAGATACAAAGGAACTGTGCTGGAAAAGCTGCAGCGTCGGTTTGCGATGCAATATAAGGAACCGCATTTTCACTTTGACAAAGCATTCAAAGCCTTGCCAAAAAACACTACTCTAGAAGGTTATTTTCAGTCTGAAAAATATTTTAGTGATATACGAGATGAACTACTGAGTGATTTTTCTTGGGTAAAAGAGGCGAAAGGAACAAATAGGGAGCTACTAGGGCGTATCAAGAAGGATGAATCGAGCGTATCGGTGCACGTAAGACGCGGCGATTATGTCTCAAACGAGAATGCTGCAAAATTTCATGGGCTAACGGGCCTTGAATACTATAATGCTGCCTACCAGAGAATAAAGAAACAAATCAAAAAACCAAGATTATACATATTCTCAGACGAGCCAGATTGGTGCAAAAAGAGTTTAAAATTCGATGCTCCAACCATCTATGTATCTCACAATAGCGATGGCTCCGAAGATATGCGACTCATGAAGGCGTGTCAGCATAACATAATTGCAAACTCTAGTTTTTCTTGGTGGGCTGCATGGCTCAATGAAAACCCTGATAAAATTGTAATAGCACCGAAGCAGTGGTTTAGCCACTCTGAGAGTAATACTAAAGATATAATCCCACCGTCATGGCACAAACTATAAAAAAGAAGTCAAAGAAGGGATCCGGTACGCCCCTTGTTTCTGTTGTAATGAGCGTTTACAACGGTGAAAAATATTTGAGGGAAGCGATTGATTCCATACTCAATCAAACGTTTATGGATTTTGAGTTTGTCATAATAGACGATGGTTCGACAGATAATACGTTAGAGATCCTAAAGAGCTATAGTGATCCACGTATTCTACTCATTAGCAGGGAAAATAAAGGACTTGTAGCCTCCTTAAACGAAGGGATCGAGATGGCGCGAGGCAAATATATCGCACGCATGGACGCGGATGATATAAGTCACAAGAAGAGATTAGAATACCAACTGCAAATGATCGAATCCAGTTTCGTGCCAACGGTCGTAGCTACTCTTGGACTACTAATCGACGACCAAGGCACAAAAAGAGGCACCTATCTCGTGCCCTATTTGCAGCCAGACTTGGCACGGAGATTTTATATCGGTAATTCTATATTGCATGGATCGGCCATGTATCCAAGGGATGCCGTTCTTCAAAATGGACTGTATTCTGATAGTGTCGGGCCGGTTGAGGATTACGATCTTTGGACTAGACTTGATTTACTATCTTTTTCTGTGGTGCCCAAGATGCTTTATTCGTATAGAGTAAATGAGGAAGGTGTCTCTATCCAAAGAAGTACCCAACAGTTAAGAGGCGCTAAAATAGTAAGAGATGAGCTTTGGCGCAATAACAACCTTCCGGGGTTACGGCTGTTTGGGCTATGGTCGCGCATAAAAACATATAAAACCGTCAATGCACAGATTGTATTCGACCTTTTGAGTGATCAAAAAATGCTCATAAAACAGGCCCTAAAGAGAAACCGGTTCTTCCTGGCCTTTAAGAATCTCCTCAATTACTTAACCGTAAAGCTATTGAATAAGTTAATATAAGAAGATGAAGAAGAATCGTGAAAAGATAACAGTGTTAATTAACACACTTAACGAACAGGACAATATTGTGGACTGCATCAGGTCGGTCGAGTGGGCTGATGAGATACTGGTGGTGGATATGCACTCAGATGATGATACCGTAAAACTAGCACAAAAGTTTGGGGCAAAAGTCTTAAACTTTGAAAGGGTGGGCTATGTGGAACCCGCAAGAAACTTTGGCATTGAAAAAGCGCTTAATGACTGGATTTTTGTAGTGGACGCCGATGAAAGAATTCCAGGTCAATTGGCTCAAAAAGTACGAGATTTAGTTGATGGTAATGAGTATGATGTTTGTTGGGTTCCCGAAAAGAATATGGTATTTGGTGAATGGATTCAACATGGGCTATTGTGGCCAGACTATCACCCCCGGTTGTTTAGAAAAGGGTTTATCCAGTGGTCAAGCAATGTACATGACATCCCAAAACCAATCGGTAGAGAAACATATCTCGCCGCGGAGCAAGATTTAGCTATTGAGCATTTGTCAAAATCATATGCAACGGTTTCGGGATTTGTTGATAGTTACAATAGGTATAGCACATTCGAGGCTGATACCCTCAAGCGGCAAGGATATAAATTTCGAAGCAGGCACTATATACTTGTTCCCGTCAGGGAGTTTCGCAGCAGGTTCTTTAAGCACAAGGGCTACAGGGATGGGCACCACGGCCTAAGACTGGCCCTTCTCTTTGCATTCTATAAATTTCTGGTAATTGCGAAATATGTGGAGAAATATAATCCCACAATTAATAACGATAAAGGGCTTAAGAAGTGGCAATATCTATATAGACTGCTTCGTGATCGTTAAATTGTAAAGGGAGAAGCTAAATGAAAATACTTTTTGAAGGCTCACCAATATTTCGCAATCGATCCGGTGTTGGGCAGTATGTCTATCGCCTACTAGACAAGTTGCTCGCAATCGACAGGGACAACAGTTACTACATTTTTGGTTTTTTATTTGCAGGTAAAAAATTTCAGGAGCCCTATAAAAAACTACCAAGAAATGCTCGGTATAGATTGATACGGCTACTGCCATCAAAGGTGCACAATGTTTTGTCTCGACGACTTTTTGTCCCGCCAATAGATGTGTTGACTGGCATGAAAGCCGATCTTACAATTTTCACTAACTTCGTTAGGACACCTCTGCCGCTCGGCAGTAAATCAATTACTTTTATCTATGACCTGTCTTTTATCACTTTTCGGAAATTTTCAAATGATAAAAATGCCCAACTACTCACAAAACAAGCAGATATAGCCGCGCGCAAGTCAGATAAGATTGTCACAATTTCTGAAAATTCCAAGAGGGAGATTGTCGAAGAATACGGCATCAACCCGGCTAAAATCGAGATTGTGCATCCGGCATTGGACCACTCAGTTTACTATCGGCGCCCAGCGAACGAACAAAAAAGTGTCGCAAAGAAATTTCAGATCGACGGCGAATATATTTTGTATACAGGCACCATCGAGCCAAGGAAAAACATCGTCGGTATTATTGAGGCTTACACAAAACTCCCGGCTGACTTAAAGAGAAAGTATATGCTCGTCTTGGCCGGGGGGAAGGGCTGGAAGGATGAGGAGATTCGGCAGAGCCTGGCGAAGCACAATGGCGAGCGGATAATTTTGACTGGCTATGTTGCCGATGAGGATTTGCCAGCATTATACTCAGGCGCATCTCTATTCGTTTTTCCTACCTTCTACGAGGGCTGGGGAATGCCGCCGCTCGAGGCTATGGCGTGTGGGGTGCCGGTGGTGTGCTCTGATAATTCGTCACTACCCGAAGTGGTAGGCAGTGCTGCCCTAACCATCTCCGCGAATGATACCAAGGCGCTAACGCGCGAAATGACAAGAGTGTTAACCGACAAGAAGCTGGCGGCGAAACTGGTGAAGGCGGTCTACCTGCAGGCCAAGAAGTTTGACTGGGAAAAAAGCGCGCGTAAGCTAAAAGAAGTTATCGATAGTATCTAGCCAAGCCTCACGTCCGCGTCGACCATCATCTTTACGAGTTCTTCGAAGCTAACCTTTGGCTCCCAATTGAGCTGCTTCTTGGCATGGGCTGGATCACCAATGAGCAGATCGACTTCTGCTGGCCGGAAGTATTTTTCGCTCACTTCTACATATTTCTCCCAATCGAGACCAACGTGCTCGAAAGCAATTTGGCAAAATTCTTTCACCGAGTGCGTTTCGTTGGTCGCTACCACATAGTCGTCGGGCTTATCTTGCTGTAGCATGAGCCACATCGCCTCGACATAGTCACCGGCAAAACCCCAATCACGCTTGGCGTCTAGATTGCCGAGCAATAATTTATCTTGTTTGCCAGCCTTGATGGCGGCGACGGCACGAGTTATCTTGCGGGTCACAAACGTTTCGCCGCGGCGTGGACTCTCGTGATTGAAGAGAATGCCGTTACTGGCATGCATGTCATAGCTTTCGCGATAGTTTTTGGTGATCCAGTACGAGTAGACTTTCGCTGCTCCATAGGGCGATCGGGGGTAGAATGGTGTTTTTTCAGTTTGCGGAACCTCAAGCACCTTACCAAACATCTCACTTGAGCTTGCCTGATAGAAGCGTGCCTGTGGCGCAGCAGTTCGAATTGCTTCGAGCATTCTCAATGTGCCGGTGCCGGTGACATCAGCTGTGTATTCAGGCACGTCGAATGAAACTTTCACATGGCTTTGGGCAGCAAGATTGTACACTTCATCTGGCTGGACGGTCGAGACGATATGCTGAAGTGAGCTCGAATCAGCCAAGTCACCATAGTGGAGCTCTAGCTTATCAAATATGTGATCGATGCGGCCGGTAGTGAAAGTGCTGTTGCGGCGCATGATGCCGTGCACCTTATAGCCTTTGTCGAGCAGTAGCTCGGCGAGGTAGGAGCCATCCTGTCCAGTTATGCCGGTAATCAGTGCTGTCTTCTTGTGTGCCAAGTAAACCTCCATAAACAATTATCTTCTATATTATACAGGGTGACGTGAAAGTGTTACACCTGTAGAATGGTCTTATGAAAAAAAATTCTCGCGCAGCTCGGTTTAGCCAACTTTGGCGGTCAGATCTAGATCTAGCTCTGCTTTGTTTCCTATTCTTCTCACTGCCGTTCGAGCGCATTCCTTCGATCCAGGCTGGGCCAGTCACGCTTCGGCTCAGTCTTTTTGCGGGAGCAGCGGTGATACTGCGGACAGCCTACCTACTTGCGACACGTAAGTTACAGTTCAAGCTCGACTTCCCGTCGGCACTACTCTTGGCATTTAGTATCTGGATAGCAGTTTTGTTACCCTTGAGCCTAAATTTGCAACGCGGTGCCATGGTGCTTATCTTTACATTCTTTACCATTGCCGTGGCTTTCTCTATAAGGCAACTATATCGGCCGGAGCACCTGAAGCCTATCCTAAAGTCACTGGCGTTCTCGACTGCGATTGTGCTCGCTTTTTGCGGATACCAATATATCGGCAACCTTGTCGGATTGCCAAATTGGGCGACCGGACTACGTGAGCGGTACAGCTGGCAGGTGTTTGGTTTTCCGCGAATTCAGGGAATGTCACTTGAGCCACTGTATCTCGCATCTTTTCTTATCTTGCCATTTTCACTGCTATTTGCCTGGCTGGTCAACAAGCACAAAGCAGTACGTTCTTGGTACTTTGGCGCAGCCCTATTTGCCATTAGTTGTGCAATATTTATGACGGTGTCTCGCGGTGGCATTGTCGCGGCACTCGCCGCCGTTGGTGTAATCTCGGCGGTTTCGGTGCTGTGGCGGGTCGTTTCGTGGAAGAGACTTGCTGTTTCGGTTGGGCTAGTTCTGCTCGGATTTGCAGTGGGCTTTCTGATTGTGTCGGTATTTAACAAGCTTCCAGAAAACCTGCGACTCACAAATGGCAAACGTGGCTCTGCGGCACTGACTAATCAGTTGACCAAGACGGGTCTTGAGACGGGCGGCGATGAACGCTCAAAGGTTAGGGGGTTAGCTACGAGCATTATCAAGAAGAGCCCTCGCAATTTCTTGATCGGCATTGGGCCGGGTCAGTTTGGTCCCTACGTCCAGCCCAACAAGCAGGGCGGAGATGGCTGGTGGATAGTAAATAATGAGCTGCTAGAGCTGTGGGTAGAGTATGGATTAATTGGCCTCATGCTCATGGGCGCATTTTTGTTGGCGCTTTGTTTGAAACTACTTACCAGCATCAAGTCCGTGCGGACACAGGGCTTCGTAGCTATTGCATTACTAGCCTTTGTGGTTGCCGAGGTAATTCAGTATCAAACATTCTCGACTCTGTATATCATTCATATTTGGGCGGGGATTGGGTTGGGCTTAGGGATAGCTAGTCATGCTCCAGAGCTGCATGCCAAGAGGCAGTAATTATCCACGAAAAATAAAGCACTCGATTAAGGTGAATACTTTGGCATATCTGCTAGTCTCGGTATTCGGCATAGTATATATGATCTTCCTGTATTTCTCGTATCGGAAATTTATGTTTCCGGTACTTGATCTCGGTCTTTTTAACCGACACATGTGGAGCTTAGTTCATTTTGATTTTGGTCCCAATCCACTCAAGGGGTGGAACCTTTTGGGTGATCATGCCCACTTTTTCTTAGTCCTGTTGGCGCCACTTTATTGGCTCTATCAAAGTCCGGTGTTTCTTTTGTTTATACAGGCACTGGCAATCGTATTGAGTGCATGGCCAATTTACCTAGTAGCAAAACATTATTTAAAGAACAAAACCGTGGCCGCTCTCTGGCTAGTACCATACTTTACCTACTTTGGTTTTTGGTCTGCATTGGCATATCCATTTCACGATTCACCCGTGGCCGTACTGCCAATCGCCTGGGCTTTGTACTTTCTGTTGGTTACAAAAAATGACAAGCACCTATTGATGATCCTAGCGGCGTTGTTATTGGTTCGCGAGGACATGCCGTTGGTTGCTATTATGATCGGTCTCTACCTCATCATTATCGATCGAAAGTACAAGCTAGGAAGTCTGGTGGTGGTAGTCGCGAGCCTATATTTCTGGTGGGTTACCCGATACTGGCTTCCGTTTGCTTCAAGGGGGGTTAGCTATCCTTACGAAGATACGGTTTTCGGAGCGAGCATGCTGGATGCGATCAAGGCAGCCTTTTTACAGCCGAAGGAATTTGTCAAAAATATATTCTTACCAATCGACAAGACAAAGAGTATCGTATTTATGCTTGGATCATTTGGTGGATTGGCGATTATCGGAATTGAGATTTTGCTCCTACTCTCGCCTCTGTGGCTTGGGAGATTCCTGAGCACCCAGCCTTGGCGATGGTCTGTAGTCCAGCACTATTCAGCAAGCCAGGCGCCAATACTAATAGTGGCCTCGATCTTGGGTCTTTCCAGGTTGAGTAAATTTATAGCTCAGTCCGTAAAAATAAAGATCAACAAGGTAATTATTGTGTACATTGGCCTCTTGCTGGCACTCGTGGGGACAGGATTGGTCTATAGCCGGCTGAGAGAACACTATGCTGGACGCTTGCTGAGACCAACTTTTTACGGGTTGGATCAATACGAGAAAAGCGCCCATGAGGCAATACAGCTTGTTCCAGAAGGCGCATCGGTTGGAGTCCAGTCTGCATTTCCACAATTAACATCACGCGAGAAGGTGTATAATGCACCTCTTGATATAAGTAAGCTAAAACCGGATTTTATAATTCTGTCCGACAAGTTCGATCAGTGGCCATTTACAGGAGACCAGATATATAGATTCCGAGATAGTGCAATTAGCGACTATGGATATAGATACAAGTACAACAAAAACAATGTTTGGTTACTGGAGAAAAGTGAATAGGGTGGTGACCGTAGCCACCACCCACATCACCCTCCAAGATTGTTATCGCCCGGGCCAATTGTCGGGTGCGTAGGCCCAGCCCAGGTACGGATTGGTTGCCTGGAGCGCCGTCACGCCGTGTTGCCAGACGGGCAGCCGTTGACCGAGGAAGCCTTGGGTTGAGACCACTTGGCCGCTTCCGAGGCTGACACCGACATGCCCATAGCCACCGCCCCCGTCGTAGAACACGAGCGCGCCAACTGGTGGGTTCGTGTCGGTATGGATCCGGCCGGCGTTGCGCTGCCACCAGTAATGCGCAATTGCACTCGGAAACTGCCCGCTTGTACCGAAGGCCACCTCGACAAAGAATTCGCACTGGCCGGACCACGGACTGCCGGATTGATCGCTCCACGTCGGATCGGGGGAGTTCTTCTCAGCTACCGCCCAGTTGGCCGCGCGCTGGTTGCGCGGCGTTGTGCTCGTGAGTGGCTGCGTGGTAGTGCCGTTCCAGACGAGGCTCCCACCGATGAAGTCCTGGCGACTCACGCCATTCCAGTTGTATTCATCGCTGGTGGGTGCACCAAGGCTGCTACTCATGCCACCGACTGTGCGGTAGTAGCGCCAGATGTCACCGCGGATGTTGTGGGTGCGACCAACCGCATCGCCGTAGATCATGATGTTCCAGCCGTAGTTGCCGCCGTTGAAGTCCTGCACCCAGGCGTTGCCCCAGCGGTGGCTGTCATTCTGCGGATAGCCATACCAGGAAACAGCTCCACCACCGAATCGTTCGATGAAGTGCTGCCAGGTCTTGCCGACCACCGGATGTGCGATACCGCGGCAGCCAGGCTGCATGATTGCTGAGCCGCCATAGCGCCCACCGCTGAAATCCTGGTTGCAGCCGGCGCCCCATGGATGAACGTCGTTGATAGCGCCGCCGATGAAGGTGCTGCCACCAATGCGGTTGTAGGCATCGGTGAAGTAGATGCTGCCACCAACCGTGGCGCCAGATCCGACACTTGCCGCTGAAGCAGGCGTCGTGAAGGTTACGACGATGAACGTCACCATCAAAACAAAGAGTGGCCCGAAGGCCACCCTCTTGCGAGTACTCATTTGCACCCCCTTGGTTGTGAACGGAAACGAGTACAATTGCTACATTAGAAAAAAACAAAAATCAGGTCAAGCATGTCCGTGATCAGGAGGGAAGTGCGGTATAATGAAAGGCATGAAAATAGTTATTGATGGACGATGGGTCAAACAAACAGGGATTGGCCGCTATGTCGAACGAACCACTGAAGAGCTACTTAAGCTAGACAAGCAGAACGATTATGTCTTTCTAATTCGTGACAAAGAGCGCAAGAAATACAGCCTTGATTCGTACAAAAACGTCAAAATGGTAACTGCAAACTACCGTTGGTTTACGTTTGGCGAGCAACTAGGCTTGCTTAAAATAATCAACAGCCTAAAGCCTGATTTGGTGCACTTCCCAAACTTTGCCTACCCAGTGCTCTATACGAGAAAGTTCGTACTAACTGTTCATGACCTCACTCTGTTTGAGTACAAGACCATCAATAGTAGCCGTAATACACGGCTCGTTTACGAGATCAAACACTTGGCGATGCGTTTCGCGTTTTGGATGGGGGCACATAGGGCAAAGTTCGTAATAGTACCGACGGAGTTTGTAAAGAGGCAGATCGTTAAAAAATATCGACTCAATCCCGAGAGGGTGTGCGTCACGCACGAAGCATCTGATGGTCGACTGGCCGCTACTGGCAAAATTGATCTCAAGAAGTTTTCGATTACCAAGCCATTCCTGCTCTGTGTTGGTAACGCCTACCCACACAAAAACCTCGAGCGACTGGTCGAGGCCTTCGCCAAGATCGTCGATGAGCACAAGCTCGATATTCAGCTCGTCATCGCGGGCAAAAAAGATGTGTTTCATGAGCGCGTCGAAGCTGAAGTCGTCAAAGACAAGCTAGAGGACCGGGTAGTCTTCACTGATTACGTAACTGATGCAGAGCTGGCTGGTCTGTATGAAAAAGCCGAGCTCTATGTCTTTCCATCGCTCTCCGAGGGTTTTGGTTTGCCTGGCCTTGAGGCTATGGCATATCGCCTACCAGTCGTCAGCTCAAATGCTACTTGTCTACCGGAAGTCTACGGTAATGCAGCCGAATACTTTGATCCGCTGAGTGTGGATGATATGGCAAGCGTCATTGCAAAGCTCTATAGCGATAAAAAACGTCAAGCCGAGCTCATCAAGAACGGCAAAGAACAGATCAAGAAGTTTAGCTGGGAAGAAACTGCCCGCAAGACCCTAGCTGTGTACAAAAAAGTACTTGGCCAAGACTAGACCCGGCCGTCAACCATGAATTGTTTTACGCGGTCCCACATCTGTGGTTGCTTTTCGCGTGTTTTGAGGAAGTACCACCACTCGGCGCCCCAAAGGTCGTAGCGTTTTATTTTGGTGTCCCGGACATAGCGGATATTGTCATCAAAAAGGGCGGGCGACATAGTGCGTTCGGTCTCTTCAAAGAAAAGAAACTCATTACCAGTGCGTCCCCATGCCTCGGCTTGCAGCTCATGGACCTTGATTTGGTTACCGGTGAAGAGGCTGATCATGGCAGCTTTCCACCAGGCGTGCAGGCCGGGCTGCGGATAGGTCCAGTAGCCCTTGTGCTCGACATAGACGTGGCGGTACATCGAGAAGCCAAACCAGTCAGCAAACGGCCCCCATATCGGCATGCCGAACTGGTCACTTTGCGTGAATACGACAGGGGTTTTTAGATCAGCAGCCCTTACGGTAGCGAGCTCATCGCGCAACATGTCGCGATTGAGGTTCTTGCCTGGGCAGCGGCCATAGCTACGGAGCAAGAACTCGTTTTCAAGTTGCCACGCTTCAAGGGCGGGGTGTCCTTTGTAGTGCTGTACGATCGCTTGCAGCATGATGGGCACACGCTCGCGAACCTGACTGTAGTCATTGCGATCGAGCCAGCCAGGGTAGTAGCACTCAGGCCAGCGCGGCACTTTTTGGCCGATCGTCAGCGTAACTTTTGCGCCCCGTTTGGCAGCTTCGGACATCATCCAGTCGGTTTCGGCAAAATCAAATTGGCCTTTCTGTGGCTCAATACGGTCCCAGTAGGCAATTAGCCGAAAGTGCCGAAACTTAAGGTCGTCGAGTATGGCTAGATAGTTCTCCTTCCAGTCGAGTCCATAGCGCTCGGACTGTAGCTGCGAGAAGGTGATACCAACTACCTCAGGGTCTTTGGCGGTGCGGGCTGCATACCACCACATACAAATAGCGCTAAATAGAAGGAATAATCCGAGTGACCCTAGCGCCATAAATCCCCAGCGGCGAATCTTTTGCTTTTTGGTTCGCTGCTGTTTTTTCATCGGCGAATCATTAGGATTATAGCCCCAGCGGCAAGTATTAAGATGGCTAGCAAGATGAGTCCGAGTCGATTCTTTTTAGTAGTGAGTGCAGCTCCGGCATTTTTGATGCGCGTGCGAGCCGGTGGTAGGGTGCTGGTCTCGTATTTTTTGAGTGGATCTTGGGCCATGACAATATTGTATCATCCGGATTGATTTTGTACCTGTAAATGCGTATAATCATCCAAGTAATCCGGCGTAGCTCAGTGGTAGAGCAGCGCGCTGTTAACGCGTTGGTCGTCAGTTCGAATCTGACCGCCGGAGCCAAGATTGATTTTGAGAACACTCTGAGATTACATCAAAGGGTGTTTTTAGATTGAAAACGAGCTTTTTGTCGTCTAAAACAAGGTTCGAAAGTAAGAACCTCAAAAGTTTGGACTTTAGTGCCGCTTTCGAACTTTTGAATAGCTGTGGTGCCTTTGTAGCTATCTCTAACAGGTAGGAACTGGTCAAAAGGAAGCTTTTATCATCGTGGGTTAAGCTAACAAGCTGTTCGTCTAATTGTTCCTGTCTGGCCTTAAGGTCTTTGACGTATTCGTCATAGTTATTGAGAGTAATACGCCCGTCGAGTCGGTCTTCGTAAAGCAGCTGCAACTTAATCTTGATAGAGTCATATTCTTTGCGTGTTTGAGTTATGGCATTTGTGTAGTAGAGTTGCTGGTTTTCGTGATGGTTGCGAAGCTCATCAATCACAAAATTAACAATATCTTCATTCATTTCCAAACTGCTGATTACCTCGGCGACTTGTGGCACCAAGTCTTTTTCTTTAGTGTGCGGTTGGTTACACGAACCCTTGCCCTTGCTACACTGCATATAGACGTTACCTTTTGCCGTATAAGACGATATGCTACAACCGCAACTTCCACATTTGAGCAGACCATTGAATGTATAGTCAGTCTTTTGCGTTTTCGACTTATTTACTGACCTTTCATCGTTGACGGCTTGAACGTTATCCCACATTTTGCGGCTGATAAGCGGCTCGTATCTATGAGGATAAAGTTTGCCGCTATATCGCATCTTTCCATAGTAGAAAGGGTTTTTAATGATTTGCTCAATTGTGCTTTGGCCGATTGGTTTTTGGCTTGCTGTATTATTACGTAAGCCATCTTCTTTAAGTTGAGCTGCAATTGCTCTAAACGGCTTGCCAAGCAACCGCAGTTCAAAAATCCGCACAATATACTTGAAACGCTCAGGGTCTTTAATGACAGTCGTTTCTTTATCACTTATGCGGTGATTTAGGTATCCAATAGGTGCTTTACCTGGCCACTCGCCATCATTTAGCTTTTGCTCGAAACGACGCTTCACATTGTCGCTGATGGCATTAGAGTAGTAGCCGCCTAGTGCAACGCCAATATCCAGCCTGAATAAGTCAGCCGCAGGTGAGTTTTTATGAATGAACAAGTTGTCGTGAGGGAAGTGCAGTTCAATCAAATCCTTTTTGCGTTGGCTGTCTAAGAAGCTTTTTTCTTCTGAATTACTGTCACGACTAAATCGGTCAATCTTATCAAAAACAACTATAACTTTGCCCTCAGCCTTTCGGAGTGGCTCAATTACCTGCGTTCTAAACTTTATCCTCACATCACTTTTAAATGCCGTTTCGTCAAACTCGATATACTTGAAGTCTCGACCTTCTGTCCATTCTTTACTGTCGGCATAATCAAATAGCCGCTTCTTTTGAGCTGGTAATGCTTTCTTCTGCTCTGGGTCAGATACCCTTGCGATTAGGAGTGCCTTGATTTTCATCTTATAGTTTCCTTTCTCTTGAATTATATAACATTTACTAACAATTGATAACAATCAAATATTGTCTTTGATGTCTTCTATTTTGGTTGGTTCAAATACTTCTAAACCTTTTTGAATGGCTAAGAGTGTCTTGTATTGGACTTTACTCGGCTGCCTCATCAACGGCTTTAAGCTAGACCAGGCGTGTGTGCCGAACCTTTCTTCAAACATTGTCCTGACATACCTCTGGTCACTGTCTTTGAGCAAAAGCATCATACCTAGTTGAGCCGCTGTTTTTATCGGACCTTTTTGTTCTGTCGTTTGCAGAATGTTTGCCAGTAGCTTGTCGGGCTCATCGGTGTCCAGTGGCAGTTTTGGTATGTTGTCGTAGAAGTCTTGCCATTGAGCCAACAGCAACCTCCTCGATAAGTCAGCTGAATAAACATTTTCAAACGTAAGTGGCTGCTCAAAGCCAACCTTTGCAAGTGCAGACTTAATCTTTACTTTGCCGTTAAATCGCAGCTCATATCGCATTGAAGCTATGGGATGCTGACGCTTAATAGTCTCAAGAATATCAAGCTGCACGTAGTTGTCTTTTTCTTGACTTCGTTTCTCACTTATCTTGGACTGCCTAAGGTCAGCAATCTTGTCATAGAAAGCTATGTCCATTGAATTTGTGTGTATATGCAGCACATAGCCGCCATTACGAAAGTCTGTATTCTGAACATCGAGCCTCTTGCTGACGTCTGCGGTGCGTAGCATCTGCAACACTGACGAGGTTGAGGTATGGTCTTTGAATACAAAGTTTTTGCTAAAGTGGATTGCACGAACCTCTGCTTGCTCAATTTGGTGAGTGAACAACCATAAGCCAATTTCTTGCAAAGAAGTTTGTAGCTGCTTAACAAGCTTGGGAAAGTCTTGGTCGGTCAACTCTGTGAAGTTTTCATTGTATAGCAACTTAGGTAACGACAACTCAATGGCAAGTTCGTAACTCGTTGTAAAACCAGTCTTTGGTCGCTGAACATAGGTAAGCCTTGGAAGATACTTGCCCTGTTTCTTATCAGCAGCAGACGGGTTCGCATAAGCTCGAAACGGACCACGATAATCTTCCCTAATCGAGTCAATCCGTGGCTGAAAGTTTGCCTTGCAGCGTAGTGGGCTGTCGAACTTCACAACTAGCTTTATTGTGTCTATCATCTTCGTCACTTCCTTCAAAAATCTGCTGACACTTTGCAATTACCGCAAGTTCAATTTGCTGGCCAATGTCACGGTTAATCGGGTGATACAGACTTAATTCTTTGTTGCCTAGTCTCTTGGTGGGGTAGGTTATACGGTATGAGCCGTTAGGTCGGCTGTGAACGCCGATGGAGCCAAGGTAAAGGCTTCTATTAACGACCACGCTAGCAAACGCTATAAGCCCATCATTGGGCTTAATCGGCACAATGTTTACTTCGCTAACCATCATTACAATCCTTTTCGCATTGCTCGGTTTTACACGGACTCCCAAGTAATAGGCTAATAAAAGCCCTTATCGCTCGTAGTTCCCGATGGTCTAGGCCGCTTTGTAGCAACGACCGTATTCTCATTGAGGTTTCTTGACCGCTTATGTCGGCGGGTGAATAATTCTCTGCTTCTCGTGCAATCAATTCAACCTCGTCTATATCGGCGTTCCAAATTATCAGTTTGGCAGCGTGTAGTCGGCACTCATTGCACCAAGCCAAAACCGCCTCGGTCACTGCTTGTTTGCTGGTATCGCTCATTTTCATCAATCCTTTCTTGTTCTTTTAATTCGAGGTCCATTTCTATTAGCACGTCAAAGTAGCCAACAAGGTTGGCAGTTGCCAGTTCATCTCGACCTAGCTGTGCAAGGAAGTCTTGCAAAGCGATGAAGCTTTTAGGCTGCTGGTTAGTTTGCTCGTGCATATAACCATTAAGGCAGCGAGCGTGTTTAACAGAGTTTAAACTTGGGGAAAACTAGCTGTTAACAGGTTAGGAAATATATTTTGGGTTAATATAAACGGTATAATCGACGAGCATAAAGAAGTCTTTAAATTGACCCTCGGCGTTAGCTGCGAACTTTGTATTGAGTGCATGAACCAACCCTTTGATTTGGTTTTTAAACTTTGCTTCGCTACCATCAATGTCTATACGGCGGCCAAATGCGTCTTCCATAAACTCAACAATGTCCCATTTCTTTCGAAAATTTTCGAGTGATGCAAAGAAGAAAGCACAGAACCTGGCTTGGTCGGAGGACACCGTGATGGGTATCTCATACTCGGCAAGTTTGAGAGTTGAACTTTCACGAACCAGCTTAATATCAGCTAGTTCAAGCCTAGTTATACTGCTCTTGCTGCCCGACTCGATAAGGCTTCGTATTGTCCTAACTTCGGCCTCGGTAGAGGCGAGCTTAGTGAAAACCATTTCCATTGTTCCTTTGCTTACAAGCTCATATTGCTCGATAGACTGAACTTGTGTTGTGTCGCTTTGAGCGGCTATATATCCTTTTTGTTTACCGACCTTTGTATTGCCAAGAGTGACAATCTCAGTGGCAGATATGTGCGTGAGGCCGATACCAAGCGACGGAATATCAATCTGTAACGCTTTAATGAACTGCGTATTTATGTCTTCAAAACTGGCGAATATACTGCGTGCAACGCTGGCTGCTTTTGCGGTGTCGAGCAGTGCCTGACTTATTACACTGTTTGTCATTAAAAGGTTTTGCTGGAATTGAGCTAGCTGTTGAGCAGGAAGTATTAGGCTAGAGTTAACCCTATTCATTGCTACAATAGCGTCACGAGCTTGTTCAGTAATTTGCTGGATTGGCAACAAACTCACAGTCTTAAACATCGCTGCAAAGTCATATTGCTGTGATGTTGCGTTGAACGTATCCGCAGCAGCCTTATTCACATCTTCAAGCTGTTTTCGCTGTGTAGGTGTGAGCTGAGTGTGGTCTAACTGGCTTAGTTCCTGCCACTGGCCCAGTGTTAAGCCTGACTTATGCTTCTTGGTGTTGAGGTTAATTCGGCGTTGCTCAATAAGCTTGCCCTCGACAACTTCGTGCTTGTCTTTAGGCACGGTGGTATTAGCCTTTTTCTTGGCAGGCTTCTCTTCTGGCTTATTTGGTTTAGCGTCATCTTTCTTCATCACATCTTTCCTAAGCTCAGACTATCGTAAGCAGTCGCACTCTTGTATGATAATAGTATCAATTGTGAGGTTATATGTCACAGAAAGAACAACCAGAATACCTAACGCTTAAACAGGCTTGCGAATTATTGCAGGTTCATCCAAACACACTTAGAAATTGGGATAAAAATGGCACACTTAAAGCAATTCGCATCGGCGGCCGTAAAATATACCGATATAAGAAGGCAGATTTAATAAAGTTTATGGAGACAAAATGAGTAAAGTTATTGAAAAGAAGATACTACCAGAATACTTTGACCTTATTGAGGCGGGGCAGAAAACCTACGAACTACGTCTTGCGGATTGGGACTGTCAGCCAGGTGACACGCTTGTTCTGAATGAGATTGATACCACAACAAAACAGCCAACAGGTAGAACGATGAGCCGCAAGGTTGGCTTTGTTGGCAAGACTAAAGAGCTAGACTTTTGGACAGATAAAGAAATTGACAAGTATGGGTATCAAATAATCTCTTTGCTCCACGATGAGTAGCATGTAGGAGAGTGGCTAATGCCGTCTAAACAAGAAAAGAGCGAAGCAATCAGGCAGCTTGATGAGCGGACATCAGCTCGTGGCCTACTAAACTATGCTGTAGATTACTATGCTGGCTACGAGCTTATTCAGAATAGTGAGCCTGACTTCATAAAGTTATTCGCAGTGAAGTATTACCTCTTATGTCATTCACTTGAGTTAATTATGAAAGCTTGGCTGAAGAAGAAGGGTGCAACTTATTTCGAGATAAAAAAGCTGGGGCATAATTTAGAAGACATAATGGCTGTGCTTCATAGTAAACACAATTTGATATTTGATGCATCGAGCCAAGCCATGATTAGGTTGGTTAACCAGCACTACTCTAACAAGGAATTTGAATATTCACTGCGTGGCTCAAAGACTGTTCCAGTGATTTCTGACTTAGCCGATACAGTGCGACTACTCATATCAAAGGCGAAATTCGATATCTTACTTGATGGTGACCCACGTAAGCTGCGAGAGGTTACTAGTGCAGGAGATTAGCCATTCTACCGTATGGTTCCCAGATGGGAAAGATAAATACTTTGAGCATTATCGACTGTCTAGCTCGGTAACTTCTGTTGACTTGCGTCGATGGGTTGATGAAGCATACTTTGACAAGGGTCTATCTGCATATCTCGACAAAGGTTTCGTTAATAAACTTAGAAATGAAGATTTTTATGGTCGACTATGGGAACTTGAGCTAGCTGAGTGGCTAATGCTTGTGGGTTTAAAAATGATACCCACAAATGGTAGCGGCCCAGATTTTTGCATTGAATTAACCAATGGTTCAAAAGTCTGGATTGAAGCAACTTTATCAAGACCAGATGTTGAGTTAGAGCAGATTTGGAAAGATGCAATGGCTTCCAATGGTAAGCTTTATAACACACCAAGAGATGAAACTGGACTAAGGTATGCAACGAGCCTTGTTGCTAAGGCAGAAAAAATAAGCTCTAAGTATAGTGATTTAATCAGCCCTGATGACTACGTTCTTATTGCGGTTTCTGCATTCCCACCAGGTGCAATGCGGTCAGATATTGATATGTTTATGCGAGCGGTGTTGCCAATAGATAATCCAGTAGTCTATTTTTCTCTAGACGACATATCTCTAGACGAAAAAGCAAATCACCCTACACACACGGTTGGGGCAGAATTTACTAAGAAGTCGGGAGTGAAGGTCAAAAAGGAATTTTTATATCCTGGCCAGCACTTTTCATTTATCGACGGTGTAATTTTTTCCGAGGCTTCAAATCTACAAGAACTGCTAGGAGTAGGGTCTGGAAGATTTGACGATACAACAAATCGCCCGCATGTTTTTGCAAACTATGCGGGCAAAGAGCTGCCAAGAGAGTTTACTGACAACTTCTACTTTCACAAGTTCGTGGATAAAGAAGCCTTGGTGGGTTTAGAAATGCAGGAACCTATTGCAGATTTACTTTAACACCACCAGAGAATGCACTGTCGTGTAGCTCGGCTACCGTTGGTGTTTGGTCTTTAGGAACATCGAAGACGATTGCACCAGTTACGCTGTTGCCAGGATTGATGTCGTTATACCAGCTTGTGCCATTTGGCGTGTTATACATAGTTGCAACATCGTCGGCGGAATACTTTTGACCACTCGCATTAAATAAGTATTGATTGCTTGATATAAGGCTTTGGGCCTGGTCGCCAATGTTCTTAACGGATACATTTAATAGGCAGTATTGCCCTTGAGCAGTCTTGGTAAGATATTGGTTTGAGCCAACTGATGTCTTACCGCACTGAACACTACTAACAGTAAACTCGAATTTACCATCATTGGCAGTCTGGCCGATTTTAGCAGTTTCGGCAGCTGTGCTAGTTGATGGCTTAGTTGTGCTATTTGAGTCTGTGCTTGGCTTGCCGCCACCAGCAGCAGAGGCGATAACGCCGATGACAAAAAGGCCAATAATTACGCTTAATATCTTATGTCTAACGAACCAGTTGGTTGATTTTTCTTTAGCCATCGAAGTTGCTCCTTATATTTACTTATCTCTGTTAAATTATCACATTTAATCACAAAGATAAACAGTTAGTTTATGTTACTACCTGTTTATTATTTCTACTCTTAATGTATGACCAATGCGCAAGAACAAAGAATGATGAAAGCCTTTGGGAAAAGGGTTTCCGAAGTGCGTAAAAGTCGTGGTCTTACTCAACAAGAATTAGCCGAACAAGTTAGTATGAGTGTCGTTGCAATTGCGTATATTGAGACTGGTAAGCGATGGGCTAGGCTCGGAACCTTAAGTAAGATTGCTAAGAGCTTGAGAGTAAACATAAGCGAACTGTTTAAGGGGTTATAATTAAAATGTGGATATATCTCAAGGCATTGAACCAACCGAAGATGAGTTAGCCATAGTTGCACGACAATACGCAATGCGAAAACTCTATTGGCCAAGCTATACTTGGTCTATCCAGACCACAAGCCTCAATAAGGTTGAAGACAAACGGCAGACCCTTACCGCTAACGGTGTTGATGTTGATACCTTCTTGAAGAGAAAGTCTGATTTATTTAATAAGATAAATGCTAGCTTCTACCACTTACAAAAACTAAAAGAGAATGAACAATCTATTATTAACTTAGGTAAAGAGATTGCCGAGAAGTCAAAAGAGCATACTCCCAAGGGCGTTATGGGAATTGTTGGCACTCCCTATGAGCCGATTGAATACGAATACGAAGCCTTACTGGTTACACTCAAGAGTAGCCTAGATATACTTGCTATGATGCTGTCTCAGCCATCGGGGCTAGGTTCTGATAATATTATATCGCTTGTAAACGACGCCGAGCAGGTAAGACGACCAAGTGAGCTGTTAGTGAAAGTTAAGGCACTCCTAGCGAAAAGCGAGCATAGCATCACGATTGACGAGTTTCGTAATAAAGATGGAATTAGCTCTAAGAGAAACCACGCTGTTCATAAGGGCTCGCTTCCAACAGGGACTATAAATATTCAGTATACCGCTGAAAGTGCAGACATTAGTGTATTGAAAACAAGAACGGTGGATGTCGGCGGAGATAAGACTGACTTTCTTAAACAACAAAGTCTTGAAGAATATGCAGAGACATTATTCTATTCAGTTTGTGACCTCATTATTGGTGGCCTTGAGCTTTTGGTTGGACAGTCGTTGCCGAAGGGCAAAAAGCTAAGTGTTTATGAGGCCCGAGTGAGTAAGTAATCTTTTGATGCGACGAGACCAGGCTCGTATTGCTCAACTGCATCAAACAGGTCTTTGAACTGGTAAGTTTCATAGTTGCTTGATGAAGTTCGTAATGTTTCAACTAGGCGGAGCCAAAGAAAATTCTCAAGACCCACTTGGGTCTTTTTTATATTTCTTCAATATCCTCACCAGAAAAATCAGATTCATCTTCCAATAACTCACGACCCCCACCACTATTTAAGAATCGTTCAGCTGCCATTTGAATATCTCTTGGGTTTCGATATGCAATTTGAAGTGCAATATGGTGGGGTATGGCAGGGTACGACCCTACAACAAACTCCAAGTTATCTATAAATCTCTGGGCAGCAATAATTGGTTCGGTTGGGTTGCCAACTGCTAACGCGACCCTATAGCTTGGCAGAATACTAGGAAAGTTTTTTTCTATCAAGTGAATTCTTTCTTGTAGTCGCCTTACTGCCATCTCTGGGTGCTGAGGACTTTTTAAAGCCACTTGCATTAAGAGCCCTGGTGTCATATCTGTGAAGGTTTGTTTTAGGTGCTCGGTTGCTGCCAGTAGTCTTTCAGCTGCACCGATGGGGTCATTCGGATTAGAGCTGGCCAATCTTCTTCGCATACCAATTGGAATGTTCGGAAAGCTGTCATTGAGTAGCTCAAAAGCTCGTATTTGACTTTCTATGGCAGATTCGGGGTCAGTAGGGTTGCGAAAAGCCACGCCATAGGCGAACCCTTTGGTTATGTTGGGAAATCTTCCGAGGAGATTTTCTACATTATCGTGGACGCGCTTCGCTGCTACTATCGGATTAGCTGGGTTGCTGATACCAATCTGGTTTGCGATCCCGGCTGGCATGTCTGGATATAGCGCTTGTATGGTCTGACCGTTTTTGATTAATTTTTCAGCGGCAGAAATTGGATCACTCGGGTTCCTTATTGATATTTCGGTTGCTGTGGCATCACTAAGTCCAGGGAATTTTGCACAGATTTTCTCTATGTTTGCTACTAGGTTTGCAGCTGCTAGATCTGCTTTAGTGGGGTTAGATATCGCGACTCTCATTAAATAGCTTTCAGGTATTTTGGGATATACCTCGACTAGGCGCGCAGTATCATCTATTAGTTTTTGGGCAGCAGAATCTGGTTCGCGAGGATACATGATACAAAGTTGCATGCGAAAACTTTCCGGTATAGCGGGAAATGCTTTTGCTAGCCGATCCGTAGATTTCTCAAATCTCTCAGCTGCAATCTCGGGATGGACAGGGTTTCTATAGGACATCTGTAGAACTACCCAGTCAGGCAGGTCTGGATGCTGCTCTTTTAGTTTGTCGAACATCTCTGCTGTATAGTAAAGAACAGGATTTTTTGAAAGCTTCCATTCCGTAAGGTCAAAAGGCTCTCCTGCAAGTACCCCATTAAGCTCTTTATAGTCATCCAGTAATTGATCGAAAACTTTTTGTCTATGCTCCGGAGGAAGCTCTGCGAGCTCTGTAGGTATTAAGCCTTTTCTCTCGGCACGCTCGGTTGCAATCACGAGTGCTTCAATATATCTCCCATAGTATTCAATAAATGGCTCCCTCCATGGATCATCAAACTCTGGGCTTTGAGCGAGGAACTTCGCGATGCTCTTTACAGCGTCATATTCGGCTTCAAGTTGATGTTTGCCCAGACGTGCTAATGCTTCTGCGGTATCCTTTACATCTACCTTGGCGCTACCACCGCGTCTTAATTTGTTATCTCGAAACAAGTTACGCGTAACATTAAGATATTCATTTGCGTCAAACTCATCGCTATGTTGATTGGGGCTCTCAGGATGCATCATAGCAATATTGTATATCTTATGTTGGCATACTTCTAATCATCGAAAGACACTGCTTTCAATGATTTAATTCATCTTGCATTAATAAATAGAAAAGCTAAGCTGGTCACATGAGAAAAAGCATCACTCAAGAAAAGCCAAATGGCTGCGGGATTGCGTGTTTTGCATTTGTCTTCGACATTAGCTACCGCCAGGCTGAAGAGTTTTTGGGAGCTGAGCAGGCAAATAGCAATCGCTTCATCGTGAAGCGTTTTCGCGAAGAACTGAATCGCTACGGTCAAAAATACGAGTCCAGGCATGTGAGGCCCGGCGCTCGAATTGAGCCAAAAGAGGGAATGATCGTGCTGCTGCGTCGATCACCTCAATTTCCGGTCGGGCACTACCTTGCGTATCACGAAGGTAAATGGATGGACCCTCGCATAAATTTGGCCGACGATCGTGAATTTCAAAAGCCAGTATCGGGTTTTCGCGACGAGCTACCAGGTGAAATTATGTATGCAATCACACCTGCCTAAGTCGACTTACGCTTACTCAGAATCCCTTGAATCGACGGGCTGATGGCCTTATCGGTTCGGTGGATGCAGCCAATCCAGCAGCAGGGGCGGCGCTTACCTTCGGTGAGTTCGCTAACCACTCGTCGCACATGTTCGTCACGAGTCTTTTGCTGCTTGACGCTGATCGTCCAGCAGACCCACTCATTGCGTGCGAGTGGAGTAAGACTTTCCCATTTCTCTAAAGACTTAGGGTTTCTTTCAAGTGCCAGCTTAAGGTCACTTGGTAGTTCATGGATTGTTCCGCCCGAGATTTGTTTGCTGCTCATAGTCCAATGATAGCAGAATTGCGATGAGTAAAATGAATACAAACAGAAACCCTCGACAGAAGCCGGGGTTTCCGTCGAGGGTGATCCTTTCTCGTGATTGTGACTAGTCCCTCCAGTCGAGCAGCTTGACGAGCTCGGGGTCGAGCAGGCCGATGGCGTAGACCACCGAGATAGCGGTGGCGAAGGCCAGGCCGGTCTGCAGGTCGTCGGTCAGTTCGTCCCAGCAGTGCGAGCTCGCCATATTGATGTACTGGCGGGTCAGGGCAGTGAGCTTGCAGGCGGCCTCGAGGTTGAGGGCTTGCTGCTCTTCGCGTGTGCGAATCTCCTGGTGCTCTGCATCGACTTGGTCGAGTGTTGCCGTGCCACGGGCGTCATCATTGGCGGCGTTGCGCACCATCAGCTCTGACATACCGGCGAGTTGGCCGACCTCGTCCCAGTTGATACTGGCGATTGCCCACTCTGGTACGCCGAGCGTCTCTTCGGCAACCACGCGAATGGCCACCTCGAGAGGGATGAAGGGAAGGAGTTCGCGAACAGTCTCGTACCATCCGCTGAAGTAGGCATCGGCCATTGCTTGTCGCTGATCTTCGGAGAGACCAGTGCTCTGGGCGATGATGTGCTCCATGGCCTTCGCCTCTTGGCTCAGGCACTCGAGCAGGTAGTACATGACCAAACGCTCAGAGAGCGGCAGGCCGTAGAGGTCACTATCGACCCCGTCATGCTTGCCGGCGACTTCCAGGTCTTCCGCGTCGAGCTCTTCGACCACTGGACCTGTGGTGCGCCAATCAACTGATACTTTCATGGCACCTCCAGGTGCTGTCGAGGAACAAATAGAAAGGTGGCGTTATTAAACCATATTAGTTCTAAAAATGCAAGATGGAGTTTACTTTATGGCGCGGATTGAACCAAGAATGATTCGTAAGTCTTCCTTGTAGCTGGTGAGATCATATTTGTCGATCAGTGCTTGAGCAGCTTCACGACTCGTGCTGGCACTACTGAGGTCAAAATCAAGCAGCGCTACTGCAGCATAGTTCTTGTCGTTTTGGCTAAACTGCATGGCTTGGATAAACGGCTTACCGGAACCGGGCCATTTGAGCAGAGTACAGAGCTGATTTGCTTTGTTGTTGACTGTGGTCACGATTGTTGTCGAGTCATTGCCACAGTTGAGTGAAGAGTCTTCTTGGCCAACACCAACTGCGAGCTGAAGGTCATCTTTGCCATCCGTCTGCACGATATATGAAACATCCTTGCCGCTGCTAGTACTGCTACTGCTGCTCGAACTAGATTTTGCCATACGAAGTTCGGAGGCTTTGACGACTTTGGCATTCTTGTAAAACTTCATTTCAAACTTGCCGTACGAACCAGAGTCTACCGTGTAGTAGGCAAACTTTGGATCAAAAATGATCGCGAGATGATCCCAGTTGAGCCAAACGCCAAGCGCAATCCCGACGAATGTGATCGCACCGACGATTGA
Organism: bacterium; assembly: GCA_020852295.1. Lineage (GTDB taxonomy): Bacteria > Patescibacteriota > Saccharimonadia > CAILAD01 > JADZBC01 > JADZBC01. The sequence goes on from JADZBC010000009.1 coordinate 91,067, forward strand.
GCCAATGATGAGACCGACTTTTGGCTTGCGGTGAGTGGACAGGCCGAGCTCGTTGCCCGAAGCACCATAGTATGTGCTGGTCTGGACGGCCGCTGGTGCTGCGGTAGCGACGGCGGGCATGGCGGCAGTCATTGCGGGCATCGCGGGCATTGGTGCAGGCGATGGAGTAGTAGACACCGGTATGGAAGTGGCTGCACTTGGCACAGGTGTAGGTGCTGCTGCCGGTGTGGGCGCAGGGGTCGGAGCAGGCGGGGTCGCAGGTTGCGGCATTTGGGGTGCGGCAGTTTGTGCAAAAGTAGGAGGGGTTGGTGCCGGCGTCACAGACTGTGGTGCGGCAGGTTGGGCAGGCTGGATGTTGTTGAGGTTTGAAGCGGGGGGTGTTGGTGGTGCTACCGTCGGGCTTGGCTGAAATGGTGGTTGCTGGGGCGGAGTAGGGTTCGCTGGTTGTGGGTTTGGTGTTGGTTGGGCCGATTGGCCAAACGGTTGTTGTGACGGTTGCACGCTAATTTCCTCGCAATTTACCAATATTATTGCATGTTGTGACGCGTTGGTAAACGGTTATGGTAAATCTTATTGAGTTGGCTGGCGAGTAGTAATAAAAAACAGGCTGCTGCCTGAGTCTTTCAAAGTATAGTAGCGGCGTGGCAGGAGGGCAGGGCCGAAGCCCCACCCTCCCACACACGTTGTCCTGTGTCCGAACTCGCGCCCGAACAACGATTATGTGTCGCCCCAGTCGGCAGGACGGGTGTACCTTTGGAGGGGTACATGGTGACAGTACGTTGTCAGCGATCAAAACGGCTTTCGCCTCCCTGTGCCTCAGCGCCGAAGCGCCTCCCTGTCTAGGTAGACTGCCCAGAGTGGGCGGGATTTTTCGTGCGAGACTGCACTACCCAGTATTTATGTCAATACGCCTCGCTGGTCGGCGCTCGGAGGTCCGGCTCGGGGCCGGCGGGGATGATCGTGTCCCTCTTTTGGCTTGGATCGGTATGTTGTCAACGACCCGGTACTACAACCCCATTGCGTGGGATGCGTGCGCATTGATGTGGCAGCTTCGCACCTCTGCCCTTAGTGTCTGCGGCTTGTCTTGTGCTCGTCTTGTCGGATAGCTCAGCGATCCAGACGGTGTCGAGCAAGCTGCAAGTCCTGCGGGAGTTTGTTGCCCCCATGGACACCTCAGAACCCCAACCGGTCCCTAGGTGGTGCCCACTATACTCTTCGGTAGTGCAAAAAGTCAAGATTTGTTTGCTATAATGCAAGCATCATGGAATTTGTAAAACCTTTTCTCGTATCACTTGGTGTCATGGCGGTATTCGACGGAATCTGGCTAAGTCTGGCTGCACCACGCTTTTACAAAAAATACATCGGCTTCATTATGGCCGAGAGTCCAGCCTGGTGGGCGGCGATTTTGTTCTATCTTATTTATACCGTTGCGGTAACCTACTTGGTTGTCTTACCAGGCTGGCAAGAGGGGAAGAGCCTTGCTCAAGTTGCGGTGACGGGTGCGATCTTTGGGCTAGCAGCGTACGCCACGTACGATCTTACCAACCAGGCTACTCTAAAAAACTGGCCTATCACGGTGACAGTGGTTGATCTCATCTGGGGTACGTTCTTGACGGCCTCGGTATCTGTACTATCAGTAATAATCTTGCGCGCCATCGGGAAGTGATATGTCGCCCGAATATCTCCTCGCTTTGCCGATAGTTATTTGGGCGGTATGGCTGTATATGACAGCCTGGTTTATTTGGGCGGTCATCATAAAACGTAATGACGTTGCTGATGTTGCCTGGGGGCTTGGCTTTGGGCTGGCGACATTTGTGGCTCTCACTCAGAGCTCCATGCCCTCTCGATCCGGTCTTTTGGTTCTCTTTATGGTTCTGATCTGGGGAGGACGCCTCAGCTCGCATATTTATAGACGCAATCGCCACAAAGATGAGGACTATCGCTATGCGAAGTGGCGCGAGGAGTGGGGCAAGTGGGTCTATGTCCGCAGCTACTTCCAGGTCTTTATGCTACAAGGCTTACTGATGCTATGCGTGGTTACGCCCGCGCTGGTAGTGGCAAGTTCACGACAGGAAGTTTACGGTGCTAATCTCGCAATCGGCTTTTTTATCTGGCTGTTTGGCTTCACCTATGAATCGATTGCTGATCGGCAGCTGCGGATTTTTATTAGCAAGCCGCACAATAAGGGCAAGCTCATGACACGAGGCCTCTGGAAATACAGCCGTCATCCAAACTATTTTGGTGAGATCACTCAATGGTGGGGGCTAGGCGTGATGGCGATTGGGGTAGAAGGAGGAGCGGTCGGTCTGCTCGGCCCGGCGATGATAACGTATCTGATATGGAAAGTATCCGGAGTGCCGTTACTTGAGAAGAAATACGCCCACGTTAAGGAGTATCAGGAGTACAGTCGGCGAACCAGTGTGATCATACCGCTCCCGCCCAAATAACATAAATGAGAAACCCCGCCATACGACGAGGGTTCTCATTGGTATAGCGGGGGGGGGTAGTACCTCCTAGATTTTTCCGACCGCGGCAGCTGCTTGCCGAACTGGTGCTTCGAGCTTCTGTGCGAGGATACCGTAGCCAAGGCTGCTCGGATGGAACCGATCAGCACTGAAGCAGCCGGGCGTGTTCCGAAACTCGTCACTCACCAGCTTGGCCAGTGGTACGTAGGTTGCACCGTGCTCGCGAGCAAGCCGATCGATCAGTCGGTTGAGCTCGCGGGCTCGCTTGTCGGCCAGCTGGCGCATCAATCGACCGTAGGTGCGCAAGGATTGAACATCTCCGGCCCCGGTCAGTACAATCTGGGCTTCGGGCCACATCGATCGTGCGGTCCGAATCAGCTCCTTGTACTCAGTGGCCAGCAACTCGAAATTGCTGCGCATGAACACGAGCTGGGCCACATCATTGGTTCCGACGCAGATCAGAACGACATCTGGATTATCGTCGGCCGCCGCCGGGATCTGGTCGAAGAGCACGTCTCGTCCGCACGACCCACTGACCGCTCGAATGGTCAGCTCGACTGCGCGCTGGCTGCTGAGCTTGGTGGCCAATTGCCACGACATACTGTCTTCGAGCTTGCAGCCAACGCCGGCGCCGATACTGTCGCCGAGCACCAGCAGTCGGATCGGATCATGGTGCTCACCGAAGCGGTGAGGTTCGGTTGATGGGTGGACAAATGGACGTACGCGAATCTTGGCGTGTGTTACGTACAGCCAGAATCGCATTGGGTACAGCAGGGCAAGCAAGATAAATGCTCGTCGCCTCGATTTCATGCAGCACTCTCTTTCGGTCAAGGTACCGGCGCATTATGCCCTAAAATGGGTATTTTTTCAATAGTGCAATAGGAGGCCAAAAGCTTTAATCATAACTTTTTTGTTGTATAATACGACCAAGAAACAAAAACCAATGCTACGAAAAACCATCACAGCTGTATTTATTATCGGACTTACCCTGTCAGGGGTAAGTTTTGTTGCTAATAATCGACAAATTTCGTATCAATCACCAGTCAGCACTCCTGCAAGCACGCCAGTCGCTTCATTGGACAGGCAGAACAGCCAAGCTACGCAGGCTGATCGGTCGCCAACAAGTAATTATTCCCCAAAACAGGCTGTTGAATATGCGCCCCAAGCCGAGGGTTCAGCAAAGCCTAAGACAATCAAAATTCGCACAGCCGATGGATACATTGAACGGCCAAATATCCGTTATCAAGCGCTCTATACGCCAAATGACCTACGCCCAACTCAGTGGTACACCAACAAGATTGGAGCCCCGGCCACCTGGAATAAGACCACTGGTAGCGATAGCACGACGGTGGCGGTGATTGATACTGGCTTTGCGTTGAGTCATGACGAGCTGAGTTATCGCTGGGCACTCAACACTTCTGAGCAGGGCACTACGAACCAAGAGGGCACAGTTCCAAACTGCACGTCGCGCGGACTTACACTCGATAAGAGCTGTAATAATATCGACGATGATGGTAATGGCTACATTGATGATTGGCGCGGTTGGGACTTTGATAGTGGCGACAACGACCCCCAGGCCGGAAAAGTCGCTCCAACAGATTCAGCGGTTTCTCATGGCACAATGGTGTCTGGTCTCGTTGGTGCGGCTGGTAACAACAACATCGGCGCGGCAAGTCTCAACTGGCAGACGAAACTACTACCACTGCAGGCGCTTGATGACACTGGCACCGGCTATACTTCTACGATCGCACAGGCAATCCGCTATGCAGTTGATCGAGGGGTTGATGTGATTAGCATGAGCTTGGGCACGGATCAGCCTGACGAGGTGCTCCAAATCGAGCTGCAATATGCCGCTGATCACAATGTGACCGTTGTGGCGGCAGCCGGTAATGATGGCTGTGACTGCTTGAGCTACCCGGCCAACTACCCAGAGGTAATTGCTGTAGGCGCGACAGATTCTACGGACGCAGTATCGAACTTTAGTAGCTATGGTGCAAATCTAGATGTTTCTGCGCCGGGCGCTGGTAGCCTCTACACTACCGCCTGGACAGCAACTAACGGCCAGAGTGGCTATACCTCCGGCAGTATTTATGGCACCTCGTTTGCTGCGCCTATCGTGAGCGGCCTCGCCGCCTTACTAAAAGGGGTGCGACCGGACGCAACCCCGGCAATGATAACGAGCTGGATCAAGACTGGCGCCGATCCAGTCGTGTCCGGTAATGGTGGACAGGGTAGGATCAATGCTTATAATTCTCTACTGTTAGCGAGTCCAGAGATTGTCGACTCGCTACCGTCCCGAACTACACCAATCTACAAGATGACCAAGACAAATAAGGATCCGCTTTACACGAGTAGCTATGATCGAAAAGAAAACCTTCGATTATTGCAGGGCTATAACTACAGCATCATGCGCTTTGCAGACTACTAGAACTCAGCCAATTTTCAGCCAAAATAAGGTACAATCACGCTATGCGAATTTTAGTTGTTGAAGACGAGCACAAGATAGCAAACGCCATAAAACGCGGTCTCGAGCAGGAGACTTTTGCGGTCGATGTTTGTTATGACGCCGACTCTGGACGCGACAGCGCACTTACCGGTGAGTACGACGTTGTGATTCTCGATCGCATGCTGCCAGGTGAGATCGAAGGTCTTGATATCTGCCGGGCGATGCGCGAGGAGGATATTCACACCCCGGTTCTTATGTTAACAGCCAAGGATAAGATCGGTGATCGGGTGACTGGTCTCAATGCCGGGGCTGACGATTATCTAGTCAAGCCGTTTGCTTTTGAGGAGTTACTTGCTCGGGTGCGCGCCTTATTGCGCCGGCCAAAAGACACTCAGTCAACTGTGCTGACTTTTGCCGATTTGTCGCTTGATCCGACCACGTTTGAAGTGCGACGAGCCAACAGACCGATCGAGCTTTCGAGCAAGGAGTTTGCCCTGCTCGAGTACCTGATGCGAAATCCTGGCAGAATTCTAACCAAGGATGTCATAATCGCGCATGTCTGGGATTACGATGCTGATGTGCTACCAAACACAGTCGAAGTTTATATGGGTTATCTGCGCAACAAAATTGATAAGCCGTTCCGTGGCCCGTCGTTGATACAAACCGTACGGGGCTTTGGCTATAAATTGGAGGAAAAGGACTAGATGTTTCGATCGGCGACATTACGCCTCACCGTTTGGTACACCATTATCATCATGGCGGTCAGCCTCGTTTTTAGTACGGCACTTTACATTATTTCGCGAGGACAGCTCGAGTCGAGTTTGCGACGACAGTGGCTACGCCGAATCGATCAGCGTCTCAATATCGTTGTCCAGCCGAATGATATATCGGCCGATCTAACCGAAGGTTCGGCAAGATTGCTCAACTACCTACTCGAGTTCAATCTCATTATTTTGGCGCTGAGTGTGTTTGCGAGTTACAAACTCGCGCGACATACACTTGAGCCGATTGAGGAGGCGCACACTGCCCAAGCTCGTTTTACCGCTGATGCTAGTCATGAGTTGCGCACGCCGCTGACTGCGATGAAGGCAGAGATCGAGGTGGCGCTGCGCGACAAAAAACTCACTATCAAAGAAGCCAGGGAGCTACTCAATAGCAATCTCGAAGAAGTCTCCAAGCTCGAACTACTCTCTAACGCATTGCTCAAACTCGCTCAGACCAACCGCGATACCATTGCGCTACGTCAGACCAATGCGCTCGAGGTGGTCTCAGGAGCGGTTGAGCGAGTCAAGAAGCAGGCTCAGCTGCACAGCATCTCGATAAAAAATGATGTCCGCAATATCAAGTTCGTCGGGGATAGTACGAGCCTCACAGAGCTTTTTGTTGTACTTCTGGATAATGCCATCAAGTATAGCCCCGAGAAATCAGTTGTGACGGTGACTTGCCGCAAATCTGGAGGTTGTGTTGCGATTTCTGTTGAAGACAAAGGCGCTGGTATCCCCGCCAAGGATCTGCCAAATATTTTCGATCGCTTTTACCGAGTTGATAACTCACGTTCAAAACTCAAGACCGAGGGCTATGGCCTTGGCTTGTCGATTGCCAAGAAAGTCGCCGATCTGCACGGCGGCTCGATTGAAGTGACGAGCACGGTTGGCAAAGGCTCCGTCTTTACTGTGAAGCTACCAATCGAGCAAAAAAAGTAGTTTTTGCACACGTGATTTAAGCCAATACTCAGTTAACATTCTTATCCTTGAGGTATAACAAAAAGGAGGAAGAATGAAAAAGTATCTTCACCGACAAGGTCGCCGAGTAACCAACTTACTCAAAGGGCGTGAACAGATTGATGAGCTTTGGGATCGTATGGCTAGTAGCTGGGCAATTCGTGCCGAACGGCTAGCACGCCAGAACGCTAAGCGTGAACCAGTGATTGGTGCAACCAAATTGAGTGTTGACCGATCTAAGCCATCTCTCAGGTTGAAGCAGTACAATCTCCAAGTAGATAAATAGGAGAATATATGCAAATCAACAAGAAGATACTGCTGCCTATTGGTATCGCAGTAGTAGGAGCAGCCACACTTGGGGGTGTTGCTCTTGCAAACGCAACCAATAGTCAGTCGCTTGCTGACACGTTAGCACAGCGGTTCAACCTCAATAAGAGCGATGTTCAGAAGGTAATCGACGAACATCGTGACGACAAGAAAGAGGCACACCAGCAGCGCTATGAAGACATGCTCCAAAAAGCGGTAGATAGCAATAAGCTAACTGCGGAGCAGCGCGACAAGATCTTGGCGAAGCATGAAGAACTTGTGTCGCAAATGGAGGCAAACAAGGATAGCTTCAGGGACAAAACTCCCGACGAGCGAAAGGCCGCCAAGGATAAGCTCAAGGCCGATATCGAGCAATGGGAGAAAGATAATAACATCCCCTCTGGATATCTTAAGCCAATGGGTCACGGTGGACCGCGTGGTCATCATGGCATGATGGGTGGAGCGCCAGACGTAAATTAGCCTACCGTACATAGCTTCACAAAAGCGCCGCAGGGCGCTTTTGTGATTACAGTGATTTCTCAGCTTTGAGTAGGTATACTAATAGTCATGAAGAGAAATGGTGCCTTTATAGTTGTAGGGATCGTCGTGTTGGCTGCACTTGGGCTTGTGGTATTTGGCGTCAATGGCTTCAACGCCAATAAAAATGCAAGTACTTCAACCGTATCTAACCAGCCGTCAGGCGGTAATAATACAACCAAATACACTGCAGCAGATGTTGCCAAACACAACAGTCAGGGCGACTGTTGGACGATAGTCAATGAGAGCGTCTACGACATAACTGACTTTACATCCAAGCATCCGGGCGGCCAGGAAATCCTGCAAGCTTGCGGCAAGGATGCCACAGAGATTTTTAATGGCATGAGCTCGTCTGTTCGCAGCCGTGCCCATAGTGCAGAGGCTGCCAATATATTGAACCAATACAAGATCGGCGTGTTAGAGTAGCGCTTCAATCTGGCGTTTGCTATCATTGGTATCGACGTTCAAAAAAATAGGGGGTGAAGGGTGAGACAAATAAAAGCAGTACAGCGGACTTTTCGCAGCCTCAAAAAAAAGTGGCAGAAACAAAGTAAAAAACATTTAATTCAGGATATTTTTGTAGCCGCTGCGTTTGCGGGTGCGCTACCACTCCTGGCGTTTACAAAGGCAGACGCTATTAATATCCGGCCGATTGAAGCAGCGCCAATCGTTGCCCTTTATGCATTGACTGCCGTTGCGGTCTTTATCATCCTTTGGCCTATCGAATCGAATCGCGGGGTTCGGCTTACAAGCTCAATAGTAGTAAGTTATATTTTTTTGGTGAATTTTGCGGAGCGCTTTGATTTGGTCAAGCAATTTGCAGCCGTCTTTCTACCAGAGGGAGGTATTGGTGCGCTAATTGCCCCATTGGCCTTTGTGGTTGCTGTGCTTGTAGGGGTGCTACTGCTGGTTCGATTGGCCGACAAAATTTTAACGAATATGACTCACAACACGGATTGGCTTCGAGGGGTTTTGACGGTAATGGCCCTATTTGTTTCGGGTTACTTACTACTCGGGTTTATTAATAGTGTTCGCAAATACAGCCAGTATTATTCGTACAAGAATACTCCTTCTTTGACTGCCGATGGAGCCAAACAGGGGGATCGCGACATCTACTATATCGTGTTTGATCGATACCCCAGTCAAGCATCTCTGGCAAATTACTATAACTTCGACAACAGTGGTTTTATTGAGAAGCTCAGGGGCCAAGGTTTTACGATTCGGGATAACGCCTATTCTAATTTTCAGTTTACGTCACCGTCAGTATCATCGACTCTCAATATGGATTTCCATACCGACCTACTCAAGAACTTTGCAGGGAAACCATACTATAGTGAGCTGCCCTATCAAGCTGAAATGCAAAATTCGAACGCAGTAAATCTTCTCAAAAAAAGTGGCTACGAGATATATAACGTCGGCAGTTGGTGGGGCTCGACCAAGGTACTTGATGGATCTAAGCCGCTGTATGTCTCGCCAGAGTTGACGCTGCTTGGCAAAAAATACATCCCAACGGAGTATCAGGGCAATATGATAAAGCGCAGCGTATGGGGTCCGTTACTCAGCCTTAACCTGTCATTTGGTGGCCTTGTTTTGGCTGGTGTTCAAGAGCAGGGCTTGCGAGACAATTTCCTCCGTCAGCTCGAGGCCCTCAAGACGATTTCGGCGACAAAGTCAGATAAGCCTCGCTTTATTTTTGCCCATATCCTCAACCCGCACCCGGACTACGTATTTACGGCGGATGGCAACAAGCCAAGCTATGATACTACCGATTCTGACAATGATTTGCCGCGAGCCATCAAGCTTACCAACCAACTGCAGTTTACAAACAGAATGATTGAAGATCTGGTGACAAGTCTCAAGAAGAGTGAGAAGCAGCCAGTTATTGCAATTCAGGCCGACGAGGGCCCGTATCCGCAAAAAACTGACTTTACGGCGTTCACGAAGGCAACCGACGATGCACTACGTGAAAAAACTGGGATATTGGCCGCTTACTATCTGCCCGACATGCCCGAAGAAAAAAAGACTGAGCTCAGTTCCTCGGTTAATTTATTCCGTTTCCTCCTCAATAATTACATGGGCTCAACCCTACCGTATCTACCGGACTGTCACTTTGTCTTTGATAATGCTACACCCTACTCCTACAAGGATCTCGGTGAGCGCATCACTGGTCAGCCGACTGATCCGAAATGCGCGGAGCTCGTGAAGTAGAGTGGCGGTCTCGAGAAGTGATATAATTAACAGAGAAACAAAGGAGGGTAGATGCGACATTTTCTGGCATACCTAGACCCGGGTAGCGGTAGCATTATAATTCAGGTGATTATGGGCGGAGTACTCGGCATGGGTTACATGGCGCGCAAAAGCATTGCAGCGGTACTTGGTCGGTTTCGACGTAAAGACAAAACTAAGGGCGGCGAGAAAAAAGAAGCGAAGGAGTAGATATGCCGCGCAATAGTAAGCAAACTCAGTTTCTGCCTGCTTCTTTTCGTGATCCTGCCGGGCATATATTTCGTCAAGACGGTAAGATCTATCGTCAAATCAATCAGTCCGGTAAGGACGATTATGAACTCATGATGAGCTCTGGTCTTTATGATGTACTGGTTAAGCGAGGTTTTTTGATTCCTCACAAAGAAACTTCACTCACAAAGCTAGGCATCAAAGATTCGCGGGCGTATAAGGCAATTATGCCCGAGCAGATTGACTTTATTTCGTATCCATATGAGTGGAGTTTTGGCATGCTCAAAGACGCGGCCTTACTTACTATTGAGATTCAAAAAATATGCCTCGAACATGGCATGGTGCTCAAAGATGCGTCGGCCTACAATGTGCAATTTATCGCTGGACGGCCAGTTTTTATCGACACACTGTCGTTTGCGAAGCTTTCGCGTCAATACTGGCATGGTTATCGACAGTTTTGCCAGCACTTTTTAGCACCCCTTGCTCTAGCCAGCAGGGTCGACGTTCGGTTTATTAGTATGTTGCGTGATCACATTGATGGTTTCCCGCTAGACCTCACCAAGCGGGCCCTGGGTACTCGCGCAAAGTTACTACCGGGGCTCTTCATGCATATTGTTTTGCATGCTCGGTCGCAGCAGCAGTACCAAAAAAAGCGCCCTGCACCAAAAAACTTCAATCTTGAGCGGGCGAAGATCTCACAAATTGCGTTGGCGAATCACCTTGAGAAAACGGTACGAAAAATTGCTGCACCAAAGCAAATCACTACCTGGGGTGATTATTATAAAAACGCCGATCACTACAACCAGTCTAGCTTCAAGAAGAAGGGCGTGATCATCAAAGACTATATTGGTCGGGTGAAGCCGAAGACGGTGTGGGACATTGGTGGCAACGACGGAACATTTAGCCGTATTGTGCTCGCCGCTGGCGCAAAATCAGCAGTCTGTTTTGACTTTGACTATGCTGCCGTTGAATCAAATTACCAACAGTTACAAAAAGATAAAAACAAAAATCTTCTGCCACTCTATCTCGATCTGTCGAGCCCGAGCGTCAATACTGGTTGGGCGCAGCAGGAGCGTGATGGTCTGGCTGAACGCGCCGAGGACACGAAGAGCGTCGTGATGGCACTGGCACTCATGCATCATCTTGCTATTCAGAACAACATACCATTTGCCAGTATGCGTGATTATTTCGCGCGACTTGGAGAGTATCTTATCATCGAATTTGTACCGAAGGATGACGAGAAGGTCAAAGAGCTGCTCATTGCCCGAGAGGATATCTTTACCGAGTATTCTATAGAAAACTTTGAGAAAGTCTTCCTGGCAAAATACAATCTTGTTAGCAAGGACGAGGTGAAGGGGACGAAACGCACAATGTACTTGTTGCGGAGAAAGAAATGACCAATGTCATAGAGCTGACCAATATACGAAAAGACTACAAGACTGGCGACGAAGTAACTTCAGCACTAAAAAAAGTGAATCTTACGATAGAGGCCGGAGAGTTTGTGGCGATCATGGGACCATCGGGTTCTGGTAAATCTACCACGATGCATATTATCGGACTTCTTGATCAGCCGTCGGCTGGCCACTACAAGCTCGACGGACAAGACGTGAGCCGATTAACCAAGAAGCAACAAGCCACTATACGTAATCAAAAAATCGGCTTCGTTTTTCAGCAGTTTAACCTATTGCCACGCACAACAGTAACGGACAATGTCTTATTGCCAACGATCTACGGCAAGGTTGAGCATCCAACGCGGCATGCCAAGAAACTAATCGAACGGGTTGGTCTGGCTGATCGTGCTAAACACTTGTCCAATCAGCTTTCGGGTGGTCAGATCCAGCGCGTAGCAATCGCACGGGCGCTCGTCATGAACCCATCGATCCTCTTAGCCGATGAGCCGACCGGCAATCTCGACACCAAGCGCTCAGATGAAATCATGAAATTGTTTCGCGAGATCAACAAAGAGGGCGCCACAATCGTTCTAATTACTCACGAAGAAGAGGTGGCTCAGTATGCTGACCGCATCATTCGCTTGCGCGATGGCGAAATAGTGCGAGGGACAAAGAAGTGAAAACAGTACAGATATTTCGACAAAGTCTTCGCGCTATTACACACAACAAGGGTCGTAGTTTCTTAACGAGCCTGGGTGTTATTATTGGCATCGCCTCGGTCATCACTTTGCTTGCGCTTGGACAGGGTGCCCAAAACAGCATTACGGGCCGTCTGGCGCAACTCGGTACCACTACAATTACTATTCGCTCTGGGCAGGTTAATTTTGCGCTACCAAACACTCAGTCTCGTGCTGGTCAACAACAAATCCAGCAGCAGCGCAGCAATTTTGGTCAAGTAACTCGCCCTACCCTTACGCAGGCTGACTTGGATGATCTCAAGAAAAATATAGATAAGTACAATTTGCGGAGAGTGGCTGGCTACATAAGTGACGCCCAGGCCCTTACGGTCAAAGAAAAGGATGCGGAGGGCAAAGATCAGCAGGTTGACTTTACCATTGTAGGTACTGAGCCTGATTACTTTGATATACAGCGGTTTGAGGTCGACAAGGGTCGTCGCTTTACCGAAGGTGAAGTAGTGAATAAGGCAAAAGTGGTGGTGGTCGGTTCGGCAGCTGCGAAAGATATCTTTGGTGAGGCCGCACAGGCAATTGGTAAGACGCTGCTGTTTGGTACCGAAACGTATGAGGTGATTGGAGTAATGCAGCCGAAGGATGAAAGTGGCTTTATCAATCCCAACAACCAAATATACGGACCTGTTTCTGCGCTGTCGCAGACGTTAAACTATCAGAATTACAGCACGATTTATGCAGCTGCCAAAAATGAAGCAAGTGTCGATTCGGCAAAAAAAGCTATTGAGGACCGTCTGCAAGAGCTTCACAAGAAAACCCCAAAAACTCGAAACTTCACAGTTATTAGTCAAAAAGATTTACTCTCTACGATCACCAGTGCAGTTGATACATTTAAAGTTCTGCTGACTGGCATAGCGGGTATTAGTTTGGTTGTTGGTGGTATTGGCATTATGAATATTATGCTTGTTGCCGTAACCGAACGAACACGCGAGATCGGTCTTCGTAAGGCTGTCGGTGCACGTACACAAGATATTCTGCTGCAGTTTATGATTGAGGCAACGCTACTTTGTTTGGTCGGTGGTATAGCCGGAGTCGGGCTTGGTACAGGCTTATCGAGCGTACTTGGTCGCTTACTCTCATCAACGACTGGCGGATTCGCGCCAGAAGTATCACTTGCTTCGGTAGTCTTGGCGGTGAGCGTTGCGGTAGTCGTGGGATTAGTTTTTGGGATATACCCAGCAGCCAAGGCAGCCCGCCTCAATCCGATCGATGCCTTACGCTACGAATAGTCGGCGAAATACGTGATATTTGTTATGATTAGTGCATGAAAGAGACGAAGCTGCGCTACGGATTTGTTGGTGCTGGCGCGATCGGTGGCGCGATCGGTGGCGCATTACAGCATGCCGGTTGTGAAGTTAAATACTATGATCGCGATAAAAAGCTGAGTACGGTTGGCTCGCTTGACCAGCTAGCAAAAAATTCGGATGTAATTTTTCTTTGCGTACCGTCGTGGGTGGTTAGCGACGTAACTACTGACCTGTCTCAAGTGCTCGGTGCGGAGCAGGTTGTTATCACGGTGGCCAAGGGGGTATATAGGGATTTTGTTACGATGGATGACGTGCTGAAGCGGGTGGTCGGCAAGAAGTCAGGCTATGGTCTGCTTTATGGTCCAATGCTAGCTTCTGAGATTCGCAATGCGCAGCCGGGCTATGGCCTATTGGCGCTCCAGAAGACCAACTTATCTCACGAGATTGCCCGGGACCTGTCCTTGGGGCACATCTACGCGGAGTTGACTGACGATATTCATAGTGTTGCGTTGTGCGGCGCTCTTAAAAATATCTACGCCGTTGGCTTTGGTATTCATGATGGTTTGGGTTTTGGGGCGAACACAAAGGGGGCGCTTCTCACCAGGTCCCTCATTGAGATGGAGCATATCGTCGATCAGCTGGAGGGTGATCCGCTGGTAGTCTTGAGTGTGGCTGGTGCCGGTGATCTGCTTGCGACTGGCTGGGGTGATCAGTCATTTAATCATCGAGTCGGCCAGGCAATCGCACTCAGTGGTATGCGCGACGACTTGGTAAGCGAAGGAATTGTGAGCCTCCGTGAGGTTTCGAGCAAGCTGACGCTCACGCAATACCCAATTCTCAATGTTTTGTATCGCATTGTGCAGGGGCATACTCAGCCAGAAACGTTTCGGGAAGTGATTGATGTCTAGTGCGCTCGCCGTTGTGCTGGATGTTGGTACAACAAAAATAAAGGCCATGGCCTTCAATAGTCAGCTCACGATGCTGCACCACGTTGAGGCTGATGTCAAAAAGACCAAGCCACAATCAGGCTGGGTAGAGCAGGATGCAGAAGAGATATGGCAAATCTCACAGCGGTTACTGGCGCAAATCATTGGTGAATATCCCGGTGAATACATTCAGCTTGGTATTACCAACCAACGCGAGACGGTTGTAGCTTGGGGCCGAGAATCCGGCAAAGCACTTCATAATGCACTTGTCTGGGAAGACCATCGTGGGGCCGAGCTCTGTCAAAAACTGATCGACAAGGGGCACGATTCATTCGTGCGGCATCGCACGGGGCTTCACATCAGTCCGTATAGTTCGGCAAGCAAGATTCGATGGCTGCTGGATCAGGAGCAAATCACGCAGCACAAGGATCTTGTGATCGGCACGCTTGATAGTTGGCTGGCCTATAAGCTGACCGGCCAAGCACTGACCGACTGCACTAATGCCTGTAGGACCCTACTGTATGATATTCGCCGCCATCATTGGGATGATACATTGCTTGAATTATTCAACATCCCCAAGGGGATACTGCCGGCACTATCCGTGCCCGGAGAAAAAATTGGCCCAGTTGATAAGAACATATTTAATCGTGAGTTTGATCTAGTTGTAACGATCGGCGACCAGCAGTCGAGTCTTTTCGCGGCCGGGAGTGATCCGGGCACATGCAAAATCACGTATGGCACTGGAGTCTTTCCGATGCGTATAGTCGGTAGTCGCTTTATTCTGCATGATTCGCTCATGACTACACTTGCGATCGGCGGTAACCTTAAGCCGGTTTATGCATGGGAGGGCAAAATTGATAATGCTGCGGCTCGGGTCTCGCCGGTTCTGAATAAGCCCAAAGAGCTCTACGCCACGATGATGGAAATTGCCCAAGAAACCCAAAAGGTTCTTGATTTGATCATCGATGATTCGGTGACAGAGATTGTTGTTGACGGGGGCATAAGCCAAAACAATGATATATTGCATCGACAGGCAGAGCTGAGCCACAAAGAGATAATCCGTCAAAAATACTACGAAGGTACGGCGCTGGGGGTCGCAAAGTATATCTTTAGCCGCACGAAGAAATCAGACGATATGAGCCTGGTGTGATAGAGTAGAAGCATAAGCATGACACGATATCGCAAAATAGTAATAGTTGGCGGCGGGTTTGGCGGTGTTAAGGCAGCGCTAAGACTTGCCAATAAAGAAGGCTTCTGGGTGCGACTCATCTCGCCAAAGTCGTATTTTGAGTATCATGCAGCACTGTATCGATCTGCGACAGGACATTCCCCACTTGAGGTTGCTATACCGCTCGACGAGCTCTTTGCGAGATCGAACAATGTCGAAGTGGTTGAGGATGCGGTTGTCGGTATGGACGCCGAGAAGAAGACGCTTACTGGCAAATCAGGGGCTCACTATGAATACGATGAGGTGATTTTTGCGCTGGGCTCAGTCACGAACTACTTTGGTATTCCTGGGGTTGATCGCTTTGCCTACGGTATGAAAAGTGTGCAGGAGGCTCTTGAGCTCAAAACGCATCTTCATGAACAACTCACAAACCACGATCACGACCATACGTATGTCGTAATCGGTGGTGGCGCATCGGGCATCGAGCTCGCCGGGGAACTGGTTGGTTACGAATCTCGCATCCGCCGGGCCCATCACGTGCAGAATAAGTTTCAGGTAGATTTGATGGAGGCAGCCCCTCGGTTGGTGGCATCACTTGGTGAACGATATTCAAAGAAGATCCGCCAGCGCCTCGGTGCCCTCGGCGTTCATGTTATGACCGATTCGTGCGTTGTAAAAGAGACGCTTGATGAGCTCAAACTCAAGCATACATCGGTTCATTCACATACAGTGGTCTGGACAGCTGGTCAAACAACACATCCATTTTTTGCACAGTATCCAGAGGTATTTTCATTCAGCAAAAAAGGCAAAGTGAAGGTCGATATGTATATGCGTGCCGCAAAACACATCTACGTGATAGGTGATTGTGCCGACACGCAGTATTCGGGTATGGCGCAAACCGCGATCCATGACGCCAACTACGTTGCCGATCAGCTTATTCGTCGATATTGGGATTGGGACGTAACTCCGTATCGGCCGAAGCGACCAGTCTACGTAATCCCAGTCGGGCCAAAGTGGGCGGCTGTCCGATGGGGTAATTTTGAAGCTTACGGCTATCTTGGCTGGCTGATTCGCCGCATAGCTGATTTGCGATTATTCCTTATGCTACTCAGTATTTCGCAGGCCTTCGCGGTTTGGCACTACGGTGTTGTCCGCGAAGAGGCGTGTCCAATCTGTCGGGTCGATACTCACTAGGTTCGTGTCTAGTCGCCCAAGTGGTGTAAAATGGTCACATGACTAAAAACCACTCTTTTGATGAACTGGCCCTTGAGGCCCATGAAAAACTTCGCGGCAAGATAGAAGTTGTCGCCAAAACGGCTGTGCGCACAGCGGAGGATTTGAGCTTGTATTACACGCCCGGTGTTGGCGCGGTTTCACGGCTGCTCGGCGAGAAGCCAGAGCTCGCCAAAGCTTACACGATCAAAAGCAACACCGTTGCGGTCGTATCCGATGGCTCAGCAGTGTTGGGCCTGGGCAATATCGGCCCTGAGGGTGCGTTGCCGGTCATGGAGGGTAAGGCCATGCTCTTTAAAGAGCTCGCTGGTGTCGATGCGTTTCCGATCGTGCTTGATACGCAAGACGAGCAGGAGATCATTGATACTGTTGCGCGGATTGCCCCAGCTTTTGGCGGAATAAACCTTGAGGATATCGCGGCTCCAAAATGCTTTGCGATCGAGCGAGCTTTACAGGCGCAACTCAGTATACCGGTGGTACATGATGATCAGCACGCCACCGCTATTGTAGTGTTGGCCGGCCTTATGAATGCGACTAAGGTCGTCAATAAAGAACCGTCTAAGCTAAGGGTGGTAATTTCTGGAGCGGGAGCAGCTGGTAGTGGTGTGGCGCGCCTGATTCATGCTTGGGGCGTCGCCGATATTGTCGTAACAGATAGTAAGGGGATCGTGAGTGCTGCGCGCGAAGATCTCAATGATGAGAAGCGGCAACTGCTTGAAGTGACGAACCAACAGGGCTTGAGTGGCTCAGTTGGTGATGCCCTGGAGGGCGCAGATGTGTTTCTGGGCCTATCGCAGCCAAACGTGATTAGCACGGAAGATGTTGCTCGCATGGCACCGAACCCGATTGTCTTTGCCATGGCAAATCCTCAGCCAGAGATACTCCCAGAAGATGCACTTCGGGGCGGCGCAGCAGTGGTAGCTACTGGCCGGAGCGACTATCCTAATCAGATAAACAACGTACTGGTATTTCCGGGCTTGTTCAAAGGACTTATTCGGTCTGGGGTGACCCATGTGAGCGACGGGATGAAGTTGGCCGCCGCCGCGGCGTTGGCTGCTGTCATCGAGTCGCCTACGGCCGAGCAGATCATACCATCAGTTTTTGATAAAACCGTTGTAGATGCAATAGCTAGGGCGGTGGAGGAGGTTAAATGATTGTAGTTGACGTCGAAGCAAGTGGCATCGACCCGAAGAAAAATTCTATTCTTAGCCTAGGGGCAGTTGATTTTTTCAATCCCACAAACCAATTTTATGAAGAGTGTCGTGTTTGGCACGGTGCCGAGATTGATCATAGCGCGCTTGAATATTGCGGCTTCACCCTTCAAGAGGCGACCGACCCTAAAAAACAGTCTGATGGTGAGTTGCTGGAGCACTTTTTCAAATGGGCACAGGGCTGCCGCGAAATCACTATGGCTGGAGAAAATGTCGTATGGCTTGATCTGGCAATTATTAGCGCAACCGCAGAGCGTACTGGCATAGATCATGAGTTTGCTTTTAAGTCGCAGTTTAGTTACCAGGGCCCTATGCCGTTTGGTTATCGAACCGTTGATCTGCACTCGCTGTCTTACGCTCATCATTTAAGTCGAGACATCCGGCCGCGTATGCAAAAAGGGCTTTCAAAGTTGAGCCTCGATGAAACACTCCAGTACGTTGGTCTCGAGCCCGAGCCCAAGCCACACAACGGACTCAATGGCGCCAAGCTGGAGGCAGAGGCTTTTAGCCGACTCATGTATGGCAGACCACTGCTTGATGAGTACAAAAGCTTACCGATTCCAGAATATCTGCGCCGTTAGCCTGAAGCTGCTTATGCTATAATTCGAGCATGACTTATCTGATAGTCGTTGCATTATTGTTGCTTTCAGCGCTTTTTTCCGGCATGAATCTTGGGTTGATGAGCCTCGACCCTCATGAACTAGAGCGTAAGATTGCGTTAGGTGATGCTCGCGCTGCAAAAATATTTCCATTGCGGCGACGCGGCAATCTATTACTGGTTACCCTGTTGATTGGTAACGTCGCCGTCAACTCAACCCTTGCAATTTTTATGGGCTCCATCGCAGTTGGTGTAGTAGCGGTTCTCGTCTCTACAGCACTCATCACTATTCTTGGAGAAATAATACCCCAAGCACTGTTTTCACGATACGCCTTAAGTGTCGGTTCAAAATTAGCTGGAATTGTTCGATTTTTTGTAATAGTTTTGTGGCCGATTTGTGCACCGATTGCTTGGGTGCTGGACAAAATATTCGGTGATGAATTGCCGACAGTGTACTCAAAAACAGAACTATTAAAAATTGTTGAGGAGCATCGTCGGTCTGAACATAGTGACGTTGATACTGACGAGCAGCGCATTATAAAAGGTGCATTGTCGTTTTCGGAGAGACTCGTCAATGAGGTAATGACGCCCCGTTCAATGATGGTCGCGATCGAGGAGCATACGCCACTAACAACTCAGAAGATTGAAGAGCTGCAGGCGAGTGGGCAATCCCGGATACCCGTCTATGATACGCGTATCGATACCGTTGTAGGTATGCTCTACATGCGCGACCTGGTAGGGGTCACGCGTACTCAAAAAACGGCCGGTGACTTATGTCGTGAGAAGGTTTTCTTTATTCATGAACACGATAGTCTCGACGATGCCCTCAACCAATTCCTTAAAACCCATCACCATCTCTTCATTGTCGTAAACGACTTCGCCGAGGTTGAAGGAGTACTGAGTATAGAGGATGTGCTTGAGGCTATCATCCACAAGGAAATAGTTGATGAATTTGATAAATATCACGACATGCGGGCGGTTGCCAAAAAACGGGCCCATGAATCAAAGCCTAAGATTGGCTAGCTTGCAGCAGATAGGCGTAAGAGCTATAGTTGTAGGTATAGTAAATAACTAAGGAAAGAATATTATGCCAGCTACAAAAAAGGCTGCCTCGAGTGCAAAAGAAAAAGATCAAAACATTAAGACGATTGCCGCTCTGGCATATATCATTTTCTTCTTGCCGCTTCTGACCAACCGCGACTCGAAATTCGCCATGTATCACGCTAATCAGGGCTTGCTCGTACTCTTAACCTCAGTTGTACTCAACGTTGCCTTTTCAGTATTGAGCATTGCTCTCATCTTTAGCGGCCTGTTCTTCCTGTTCTGGGTACCAGGCGCCGTTACGGTTGTACTCGCAATCCTCGGTATTCTTAATGCGCTCAATGGCGAGATGAAGCCACTACCAGTAATCGGAAATATTACGCTGATTAAATAATGGACATTAAACGACGACCAACAAGCACGAAACCAGCAGCACAGCCAACCAATACGGTGGCTGCCGCAAGCGATGCGCCTGCCAAATCCGGCAATAAGCGACGCAAGATACTGATTGTCGTCTCGGCAATTGTTGTTTGTGGTGTGCTTGGCTATGGCATCTATCAGTTGGTTATTGGTATGCTTTTTCAGCAGAAACTATCAGAGATTCCAAAACCAAATGTAAGTATTGAGACGAAGGACGGGCGACTGACCCTCAAAGGGCCAAATGGTAAATCTGTCACCACCGGTAGTAAACTTCCTCAAAACTTTCCATCCGATGTACTGATCTATAACGGGGCAAATATTCGAACCGCTATACAGTCTGGCGATTCTACCAATGTCATCATGTATGTTCCTACTGAGATTGCCAAAGTCACCGATGCCTACAAGAAAGAGTCTGTTGCTAAGGGCTGGAAGCTGACTGGTCAGGGGAGTTCGCTCGGTAAAGTTACGGTACTTTCTTTTGAGAAAGATGGTCGACGATTATCCGTACAACTAACGGCTTCGACGCAGAATGGAAGCAATGGAACGGGCGTTAACCTCACGGTTGGCCCTAAGAAATAGCTCAAAGCATAGCTGTATTGTGCTACACTAAACTCAATGTTTCGTCACCTGTTTCCTAAAATATTTCGCATTAGCCTAGCTGGTGCACTACTCATTATAAGTTTGAGCTTGGCTGCACTTGTTATTTCTAATCGTGCCAACATTGCTTCAAAGTTTAGCAATGCTGTTTCGCCGGTTGCCCAACAGTCTTTTGCAACGCAGCTACAGGGCTTGAATGATAATAAAGTCTTAAACTTCGCAGTCATTGTCATTACATGGAGTGGCGTCGGACTCGTTGCCTACACCATCATCTGGATTGGTATGCTGATTTTGACAGAGGCTCGTAACGACATCGTTGTTGAGACTGAGTATGTAAATCGTGGACCGCTTAAAGATCGCTTAAGGGTGCCTCTCATCCAGATAGCGTTACTAGTAACCACATTGCTTGTTTTGGGCTTGAGTTTTAACAACCTTTTTCCGATATGGTCTGTCTTTTTTGCAGAGTTTGTATGGCGAATTCCAACCGATCTATTGGGGAGCATACCTAACTTCTTGATATCTGTTGGCGGGCTTTCGCTCAACGCCTATGTGGTCAAGGTATTGTTTACCGCGCTTATATCAATCGAGTGATTTAATACTTTCGGATGAGGCCAATCACGACGCCCTGTATCTTCAGGGGCGTGCCGGGCTCTACATAGATAGGCTCCATTGAGGAGTTGGCGGGTTGCAAACGAATGCGACGAGCCTCCTTGTAGTAGCGTTTGAGTGTAGCTTCTGAGTTATTGACGAGCGCAACAACGACTTCACCGTTACTCGGTACTTCCTTCTCTTGCACGACCACATAGTCACCGTCGTGGATGCCGTCTTCGATCATGCTCTCACCCTTTACCTGCAATACATAGCTATGCTTGCGGCCAACCATAAATGGTGGTACTTCGAGTGTTTCGGTGTGTCCTTCGGTCGTTTCAATTGGTCGACCTGCAGCGATCAGTCCAAGAATTGGCAAAGCTACGCCATCGCCTTGAGTGATAGCCGCTTCCACTTCTTCGACGGGGAGGAGAGAGCGAGCGGAGTTATTGCCCTTGGTGAGTAAGCCTTTACCGACCAAAGCCTCGATGTGCTGCGCCACGGTGGCGACCGAGCTAAGCTTTAAGCCATTGGCGATCTCGCGGTAGCTTGGTGAATACCCGCGTTGCTCAATAAAGCTCGTGACGTAGTCTAGAGTACGACGCTGTTTTTTGGTCAAGGCACTTTTCATATTCCCTCCTTACAAAAACTATATTGGCTATAGTATAACGAACAGTAACCGAACTTGTCAAGCAAACAAATGCGGGAGGCTTATAAGCTTTTCCCGCATCTGTTTGTTGTCTAATTTTCTTCAGGTACGTTGAGTTCGTTGTACTGAGCTTCGGTAACAAATCGAGTTAGATTGGTGCCGTTGTTCTGCGCACGAACTGCGTAACGAGTCTGAGTGCTGCCATTCTTGGTCTCGCGGACAAACTTCTTCTTGGTCAGTTTGCTGTCGTCAATCTCGACCTTGGCACGGGCCTTTACGTCGTAAAACTGCATTTTTCTTCACCTCCTCCCTTAGTATGAATTTAGCCTCAGGTTCGCACAGCTCGCCTCACAATGCAATCATGAGCGCTATTCTAAGCTTGCGAATTTTTGTATCTCGGCGTTTAATAAGGCTAGTAAATAAGGTGTAGAGTATGAAAAAACTAATTTTAGCTATGCAAGTTGGGCTCGTCGCGCTTGTGTTGGCGGTCATGACATTTGGCGTGGCTCACGCGGCCGAGACGCAGAAGCTTGTGACACTCGGCAAAGATGAAGTCTTCGACGGCTTTTTTGTACGAGCCGGCTCCATAATTAAAGTTAACGGTACAGTCAATGGTGATGTCTTTTTGGCTGGGCAGGACATCACTCTGGCGGGGCGTATCAATGGAAATGTTTACGCCGCAGCCCAGACGATTACGATCAAGGGCGAGGTGACCGGTAGCGTACATCTGGCCGCCGCTCGAGTGGATGTCTCAGCTCCAGTCGATGGCACCGGCCTGGTGGCTGCTTCTGACCTTGAGGTTGCCAAAGAGGGGAGCTTTGGCCGCGGTTTGGTCAGCGGTGTGTCCACCGCCGACATTGCCGGAAAAGTCGGTGGGCCAATGTATCTCGGTGCATCGACGGTCAATCTCGAAAACGAGGTAACTGGCTCTGCCACGATCGGCGCCGAGCAGATTGTAGTCTCGGGTGACGGCAAGTTTGGTAATGACCTTAAGTACTACTCTGACACCAAAGATCAGGTTGCCAAAGAAAAAGTCGCTGGTCAGCTTACCTATGTGAAGCCACAAGCTGAGACGAGGACAAACGCAGCCACTGTACTGGCCTCGGTCATCTATGGTCTTCTTGCGAGCCTTGTGCTTGGACTCACGCTGCTTTACCTGGCACCACGTAGTACTGCAGCAGTAGCTGACTACATCCAGCGCAAACCGTTTGTGGCGGTTGCATCTGGATTTGGTTTTGTCATCCTTGTACCGCTGGCGGTGATCTTTACCTTTGTAACTGTTATCGGTATTCCGCTAGCAGTGGTTGTGGGCTTACTCTATGGCGTAACGCTCTTTGTCGGTGAGCTCTTTGTGGCGCTCTGGGTAGGACGTACACTGCTCAAGACGACCGACTCCAAGGTAGGCGCGAATGCGCTCGCACTCCTCGCCGGACTCGTTGTATTGGCAGCTCTCAAGCTGATACCGGTGGGTGGAGTATTTGTGGCACTGCTGGCATTCTTTGCCGGAGTGGGTGCTCTCGTGGCGCGCTCGATCGAGCGTATCAGTGCAGTACACCGCTCTCAGAGTCGAGCGTAATCTGTCCTAACCTATTGACAAGCATTACCAGGTTGCGTAATCTGTAAACCGTAAGCGTATTATTAAGTAAATAAGGAAGAAAAACCATATGGCATTTTCACACGTCAACTCAAAAGGGCAGACTTACTACCTGCACCAACGCGAAGTAACACTTAAGGGTGGTCGTCTTCAGACCATTTACTTCTTCGCTCGCGAAGTAAAAGATGGTGCAATCGATGAACTACCAGCAGGTATGACCATCGTAGAAAACACCCGAACCGGTCTCCCAATTCTCAAGAAGGCCTAGTAGCGACTAATTAACTCAAGGAGGATTCCTATGAACCCAACTGATCCAGCAACTCCAGCAGTAGATCCTGCTGCAACACCAGCACCAGCTGCTGACCCAGCAATGGCACCAATGCCTGCCGACCCAGCTCCAGCTGCTCCGGCAGAAGAGCCAGTAAACCCAGCAGGCGACATGCCAACCGCTCCAGCCGGTGATGCACCAGCTCCAGATGCCGCTGCACCTGCTAGCGATACTCCGCCAGCTGCCCCAGGAATGTAGCTAAAGGCCATTCTCAAAAAGCCCCCGTACGTTTTGCGGGGCTTTTTGATTTGGCAGAAAACAGGTTTGACAGTAAAATAGTGAGACGTAGGGGCTCGTAGCTCAGTGGTTGTTGCATCGTCAGGCGTGCTTCAGATGATACTGATCTAACCACGACTATTGAGCTACGATCCCTCATTGTGATCGTAAATATTGGGGGCCTGTAGCTCAGTGGTTAGAGCAGGCGGCTCATAACCGCTTGGTCGTTGGTTCGATCCCAACCAGGCCCACCAAAGATAATATTTAAAAAAGGCTCACAGTAAGCCTTTTTTGTTTGCGACGGGCTAGAAGAGCCTTGAATCTCATCTAGCTGTCGTTGCTTGAAAGTCGGAGTATAATAAAAGCATGACAAAGCACACTGAAGAATTTCGAGTGAATGGCGAAGACCTACTCAAAAAGGTGAAGAGTTTGCTCAATGAGGGCAATATTCGCCGGATATCCATCTTGAGTAAGGATGGTAAGCAAATTGTTGAATTGCCGCTCACGGTTGGGGTGGTTGGCGCAGTACTGGCGCCACCACTGGCCGCCGTGGGGGCTATTGCCGCACTCGTTACCGAGTGTACGATAGTTGTAGAAAGGGAGGAGAAACATGAAGGAAAGGCTAAAAAATAGCAGTATGAATCGTGGCGGTGGCGATGCAGTGTATGGACTGGGGTTCATCGGGGCGCTCATCTACTACTTCCAGAATGCCACTAACTTTTGGATGGTATTAGTCGGAATCTTCAAGGCATTTTTCTGGCCAGCATTTTTGGTGCACGCCTTGCTCGGTTTTTTGAAGATGTAGAGCAACCTTTGGTTGGCTTGCTATAATGACCTCACAGTAACGCGAGGGCATACATGAAAGTACGAAAAGCAATTATCCCGGCAGCCGGTCTTGGTACCCGCTTCCTCCCGATGACTAAGGCGATGCCAAAAGAGATGTTGCCGATCATCGATAAGCCAGTTATTCAGTATGTCGTAGAGGAGGCGGTCGCGGCCGGCATCACCGACATTATTATTGTTACTGGGCAGCACAAGCGACCGGTCGAGGATCACTTCGACCACCAGTATGAGCTTGAGGCAAGCTTACGCGAAAAAGGTAAAGATGAGGTGGCTGACGAGCTAGCCCGCATCGCCGATATGGCCAATTTTATTTATGTTCGTCAAAAGGGCCATTATGGTAACGGTACGCCGATCCTCAATGCGGCCCATCTAATTGGCGATGAGCCATTTCTCGTACTTTGGGCCGATGACTTTGTGCGTTCTACCGTGCCGCGCGCCAAGCAGCTGGTTGATGCCTATGAGCAGCTTCAGGCGCCCGTTATCTCACTCATCCCGATCAAGCCGTCTGATGCGAGCAAGTACGGCGTGCCAGCGATTCGCAGCAAGCGCGAGGCTGACCTTTTTGAGATCGAAAAACTCGTCGAGAAGCCAGGCGTTGATGAAGCGCCAAGTAAGTTTGGGTCGGTTGGTGGCTACATCCTCACGCCCGACATAATTCCACTACTAGAGGCACAGCATCCCGACAAGACCGGTGAAGTCTATCTGAGTACCGCGATTGACCAATTGGCCGCTAAGCGTCCGGTTTTTGGAAAGGTTATCGAAGGCACTTGGCATGATACTGGCAGTAAGACGACTTACCTGCAGGCCATTGTTGACGTTGCGCTCGAAGACAAGAAGATTGGGCCAGCCTTTCGCAAATATCTCGAAAATAAACTTAAATAATTAGCACAAAGGGAAGCGGCTCGGTTGAGCCCCGCGAGTACGTCGTTGTACCGCAGGACTCTTCCGAGCCGCGTGTGCCCATTCGGGCGGTTCCCCAGAGATCAGGCCTCGTCGGCCTGTTGCCGGCGCGGCTTGCGCGCCAGCAGGATGGACGATCCCGCCGCAAAGAGCAGCAGGCCGCCCGCCACCAGCCACGGCGTGTAGCTGTTGGGGCCGGTGCAGGCGAGCCCACGGGGTGGGCAGTCGCTGCTCGGCCTGTTGCCGGCTGAGCTGGGGGTGGTCGTGGTCACCGCCGGGGCGGTGGTCGACGTCGTGCTCGTGCTGGTCGTCGTGGTGACGATGTCGCTCGTGCACTTGCCGTCCAGTCCTGGCGTGATCGCCCCCGAAAGGGTGATCGTGCGTCCGTCCTCGGCTTGCGCCACCAGCTGGTAGCTCGTCACCGTGGTGGCGCCGGGCAGCTGGTAGTTGTGGGCTTCAGCCGTACCCTCGCGGAGGGAGAGTCCGGCAAGGCCGGGAAAGGTCGGTGAACTCGTCACCGTCCAGTTCACGTCGCCGTTGTTGGACGCCTCCACCCGGAGGGAGTACACACCGACCGTCTCGCACTTGGCGTAGGCCTGGGTCGAACCCAGCAGCTCCGTCGGTGGCTTGACGGTCGTGGTGGTCGTCTTCATGGTGGTGGTCGTGACCGGTGGCTTGCAGCCGGTGGCCTCGTAGACGGCTTCGCGGCTGTCGCCGCCATCGCCGTCCGTCCACTCCATGTCGAAGAAGATCAACCCTTGGCCGACTGAAGTCTTGGCGAGCTTGAGGCTCGCGGACGCGGTCTGGCCGGGCTTGACCTCGCCGAGGTTCGCGTACACCGAGGTGTCGCGATCAACGGCCGAGACGTACATCGACCGATGGTCGTTGTTGGTGAAGGAGACCTTCACCACGACCGACTGACTGCCCTCGGGGCAGCTGGCCGACGCGCTGGTTTCCACCGTCCACGCGCCAGCCACTTGGGCCGTCGCGATGGTGAACAGGCAGCCGATGAGGGCCGCCACGAGAATACGCAATTGGCGCATTTGAAAACTCAACTTTCTCTGGGGATGTGGGGAACACCGTGGTGCGGCCAGCCGAAGCGGCGCAAACACGGAAGGCATAAGATACCATAAAATACAAAAAAAGTCAATATATTTCGCATCTAATGCTTAAGCTTGATCTGGAGGGGGAATTATTGTACTATAGCAATCCCGTTCCCAACCTGTGAGGTTATCATGAAGCTTTACCAGCAATGGTGCCGATTGCGCACCCGCCTGAAGCTGGGTCGCCGCCATGGCTTCCCGCCCGGACTCCAGAATGTGTCCACATCTCAGCCCGGCGAGTCGTTTCGCGCCCGCCCCAACTTCTACTGGTATCGAGCGATCGGATGGCCGAGCTACATGCCGGTCTATCCTCAGCCAGCGCTCGTTCGTGGTACCGCCATCACCGAAGGGTGGCCGTGCGAGTTTCGCAGCACGCGCTGGCGCGCCCGTTGGGCCGGCCCGTACTGTGTTGACTGCGACGACCCAGCAGGTGATTGGGTGCTCGTAGTCGGCCAGGTGCATGGTGAGTTGGTGCGCAACGAGCACAAGCTGGCGGATGGCACACATGAGTCGTCCGACATCTGGAACCGCATCAAGGCTCCAATCGAGAAGCTTCGGCCCGGTATTGATCCGGCCACGCTCAGGATCGATGCGACGGGCATGTTCGTCTACGGCTACGTGCCGGACCTCTGGTTCGGCAACACCGGCTGGCACGACATCCCAGACGAGGAAGGGTGAATCGCCCCGACAGGCTCCGCTTGTCGGGGTTTGTCGTTATTGATGATTGCACAATTTTCTCGGTAGTCGTAGGATAGATATGGTATGGCAAAGAACGAAGCACTCATCAAGGTAAAGGACATCAAGAAATACTACGGCGATTTTGCCGCGGTTAAAGGTGTTAGCTTTGAAGTAAAGCCGGGTGAAGTTTTTGGCATTCTGGGGCCAAATGGTGCCGGTAAAACCACGACGCTCGAGATGATCGAGGGCTTAAAATCGATTGATGACGGTAAAGCCACGATCAACGGTCTTGATGTCGTCCGCGACCCCTATGGCGTCAAAGAAATTATTGGCGTACAGCTCCAGGCATCGGCTTTTTTCGATCATCTTTCACTAGTAGAGATACTGCATTTATTTTCAAACCTGTACGCCCAAAACAAAGATCCGCAAGAGCTTCTACGCGAAGTCGACCTGACCGAGAAGGCCAAGGCCTACGTCAAGAGCCTGTCGGGCGGGCAAAAGCAACGCTTTAGTATCGCTGCCGCGCTGGTCAATGACCCCGTTGCCTTGTTTCTTGATGAGCCAACAACTGGACTCGATCCGCAGGCGCGGCGCAACTTGTGGGATCTAGTTCAGGACATTCAGAAGTCCGGCAAGACGATCGTCATCACCACGCACTATATGGAAGAAGCAGAAGTGCTCTGTGATCGGGTGGCAATTATGGATCACGGCGAGATTATTGCTCTGGATACCCCAAGTAAGCTCATTGATAACTTGCTCAAAAAAGGCTTTAAGCCGAAGACGGAAGTAAAAAAGGCGACTCTTGAGGATGTATTTATTGATTTAACTGGGCATGAGTTGAGGGACTAATTATGGCGAAACGAAAAATTACAGAATCTACTCGCTGGCTAACTGCTTTTCGATCACTGACGGTTGCAAGCACCAAGATGTATATGCGCAACTATACTGCACTCTTCTTTACGCTGTTTTTCCCGATCTTGCTCATCATTGTTTTTGGTTACCTGTTCAAGAACAATAGTTTCTCTACCAAGATTGCCCTGACCAACTACAGTCAAAATCTGCTTGCAAAGCAGACGGTCGAAACGCTCAAGAAGGTTGAGGCCTTCAAGATTACTGAGATGAGTGAGTCGGAGGCCCGTGATCAGCTCGGCAAGGGCAAGATCGATTCACAGATTGTGATCCCTGAGGAGTTTGGCGCCTTTGATCCTGCTACCCAACAGCTCAAGCCCGCCAAGCTCAAGAGTTACTACAACGAAGCGCGTCCGCAGCAGGGTACGACAAATAACCTGATCATTGGTCAGATTTTGGCTGGCATCAACAGTGGCATCACGAAGTCGCCAGTGCTTGTGTCGGTCGATTCGCAGGGCGTAAAAACCAATAACCTCGGCTCGATCGACTTCTTCCTGCCAGGCGTGATCGCACTCTCGATCATGCAGCTGGGTATTTTCTCGGTCGCCTTTGGCTTTATTCAGTATAAGAGCACAGGGGCGCTTCGACGCCTGCAGGCTACTCCGGTACATCCGTTTGCCTTCGTCCTGGGGCAGGGTGTTGCTCGTTTGGTGGTTGCTTTCGTGCAAATTGGCTTGCTGCTCGGACTCGGTATGTTGATATTTGGCGCCAAGCTGGTTGGTCCGATTTGGGACTTTATGCTGGTTGCTACGATTGGTGCGATCGTCTTTCTCGGTTTTGGTTTTGCGATTGCTGGTTGGGCCAAGGACGAGAATCAGGCGGCACCTGTTGCACAGTTGATTCAGTTACCGATGCTGTTTTTGTCAGGGGTATTCTTTACCCGCGAGGGCTTGCCAAGTTTCCTACAGAAAGTAACTGACTATCTGCCGCTCACATTCCTGTCCGACGCGCTGCGAAAGATTGCCAACGAAGGCGCTTCGCTGTGGTCGTTGCGCGGTGATATCCTCGGTCTCATCGTCTGGGGTGTGGTAGTGTACTTTATCGCTGTCCGCGTCTTCAAGTGGGAGTAGTGCAGCTAGCATAAGCGTAGTACAATAGCGTCATGAAAAAAGCACTCGTCGTCCTAACACTCGTCAGTGCTTTTTTGTTGGCGCCATTTGGCGCGCAAGCTCGCACCATAAAGTCAGATCCTACACGCGAAAGCCTCACTAAGTTCAATAGCCAGATTGTGGTGGGCGACGATGGCATGGCTGATGTGGTGGAAGAAATCACTTACGACATGGGCGGTGTTCAGCATCACGGCCTTGAACGAATCATACCGATTGTCCAATACATCAAAGATCCCTCGACAGGTGTCAAAAAATACCTCAATTATGACTTTAAATTTTTAGAGGCCGCCGAAGATGGTAATGCGAATGCACCGTACACCGTCAGCGGAAAAGAGAATGGCCAGGTAATAGTTGTGCGAATAGGTGATGCCAATGTGACGAAGACAGGCATTCACACCTACCGACTACGCTATAGCTTTGGACCAATCACACGCCGCGACAATGTGGCGGACTATATCAGCTACAACATCGTCGGTTTTGATTGGCCAATTCCGGTGCGGGAAGTTACTGCCACGATGACACTCCAGAAGCCGCCGATTCTCAGCCAGACCTATTGCTACACCGGAACATCTGGATCAAAAGCTTCTGACTGTTCGGTGGATATTCTTGGCAATACTGTCCGCGTAGAGTCTCGCTCACCACTCGCCATCGGCGAAACTATCAGCATGGAAGTCGACTATCCGGTCGGAACATTTGCTAACGTATTGGGGCTCGCTGAACAACCGAGTGCAAAATATGCCGACACCGATACCTCGGGTGGCGATTTAGGCAGTATGAAAACGGTACTTTGGTTTATGCTTATTTTCTTCATTATGCTCGTTATCGGCTTGATTCGATTCGTTGTGAGTAAGTTTCGGGAGTGGACCTACAAAAGAAAACAGACAGTGATCGCGCACTACGAATCACCCGACAAGCTGAAGCCTGCCGAGATTGGTTTACTGTCGGATAAAGCCGCCGGCAATAGGGAGCTGACGGCGACATTGGTTGATATCGCAATACGTGGCTATATTCGTATTCGTGAAATCAAGCCTAAGTCCTTCTGGTCTGGTGCTCAGTATGAATTTGAGATTCTCAAAGACCTGACCGGGCTAGAAAAATATGAGCTCAGCGTTTTGAGTCTTGTTTTCGTCAAAACACCACTAGCCAATGGTTCAAAAGCAGTCCTGAAGCGTGAAGCGAACTATGCGCGCGAGGGAATTCTTAAGACCATCAATGAAGAGCTCAAAGACCGACTTGAGCAAAAAGGATATTTTTTACCACGTAAGTTCTGGAAGAAGCAACAAAAAGCTGCCGGAAAAATACATCCAAGAACTATGACGATCATTACGATAGTAGGCACCATTGGGCTATTTATTGGACTTATTATTTACCTCAATGGCAATTTTAGAATCGCCGAGATGTTGCTATATTTTGGCATTGCAGCTATGGCGCTGTTTTTCATGCGTCCAGCGCGCTACACCAAGCTCGGGTATGAACAATGGGCAAAGGTAAAAGGATTTGAACAGTTCATGACGGTCACTGAAAAGGATCGAATGAAATTTGAAAATGCGCCTGAAAAAACCCCAGCGTTGTTTAATAAGCTATTGCCATATGCCATTGCCCTTGGTGTGGAGAAAAAGTGGGCCAATCAGTTTGCCGATATCTCGCTGACCGCAGCGCAGACTGGTTGGTACGTGGGATCGACACCATATCTCAACTCAACAATGCTCGCCAACGATCTCAATAGTAGCTTTGTGTCATCGATGTCTTCGACGATGGGTACCTCAGGCTCCTCGATGAGCGGTGGCGGTGGCGCCGGTGGTGCTGGCGGTGGTGGTGGCGGCGGCTGGTAGTTGTCCAGCGCCGGTCAGTGATACAATAGGAACGTGCGCAAAGCGTTTGATTTCACTCGAATAGCTTTTTGGATAGGTCTTCTTTTGGTGATCTATATCTTTGCTGTGCTCGTACACGAGAGTTCGCAGAACTATCAGTTGCGACAGCAGGCCGACAGTCTCGATGTTGACATCGCAAAGCTACAGAGTGAGATAGAGAATCTTGGTTATAAGGTAACCTACTACCAGACTGATCTCTATAAAGAAAAACTTGCTCGGGAAAAACTGGGTCTTCAGAAGTCGGGCGAGCAAGTCATCATTATTCGCAACAATGATCAGGCGGCACAGCCAAGCACACCAGGTACGAAGGCTGGTGCCGGGAAAGACGGCGCCAAGACCAATCTTCAGCAGTGGATTGATTTCTTGTTCGGATCTTGACCTGAGTACAAAAACAGGTTAGAATAGCAGGTGCATTTGTTATCGCGGGGTAGAGCAATTGGCAGCTCGTCGGGCTCATAACCCGGAGGTTGCAGGTTCGAGTCCTGCCCCCGCCACCAAAATAATCCAATAACTCCCATCGGGGAGTTTTTTTGTTGATTTTTATGCTTTAGTCAATCTATACTGGAGCATAAGTACAATAAAAAGGGACTCCCATGAAAATTTCTCGAGATAGTATTACGAAGTCGATAAGCATATTATCGGCTAGTTTATTGATTGGCGTTACAAGCGTATCTGCACAAACGCCCGGTACGAATGGTCGGCTGATTTTTGCTAATATCGGTGGCACGTATAATGGCGGAACAGAAGTAGGGACCGGTATGTTCACCATAAAAAATGATGGTACTGGACCGCATCAATTCAGCATGCCGTTCGTGAATACAGGTGGCGACACAAGTGCCTCATACTCCCCTGACGGCACAAAGATTGCCTACGCGGGCGAATATGTAGATGGTAATACTAACATTGATATCCTTGTTCGAAGCGCAGATGGGACTGGTACTGTAACGCGTGTTACTAGCTCCTCATCAGGCTTTGACGAGCATCCTCGCTGGAGCCCAGATGGAACCAAGATAGTATTCACTAGAAATGTATCTGGTGATCGTGAGGTAATCACTGTAAATTCTGATGGAACAGGTAGCGAGGAGGCTATCACCACGAATGGAGCCGGTGGGGGCGAAGATCCAACCTATACGCCAGATGGGAACTCAATTGTTTTCGTACGAGGCACGGGTGCGATCGTATCGCTAGATTCGACAGGAACAGAACAGAATGCCACCGCCATCACTTCAGGTAGCGCAACTCGACAGAACCCAGATGTATCGCCAGATGGTAGCACAGTTGTGTATTCGCTAAGCGATACCAGTACGTCACAATCGATTCGTACGGTAGCTATAGGGGGCGGCAGTGATGCCACTCTGGTTACTGCTGCATCGGACAATATGTACAAAGGCTATCCATCATACTCTCCTGATGGCACAAAAATCGCCTTTATTCGCAGTAGTAGCAGTAGCTCACCTAATGCAGTGGATGACATCCGTGTGTACACAATTGCTGGTGGCGCGACGACATCAATTTTCTCTTTCGACGCCAACAGTGGTGCGCAGTCAAACGGAAATCTGTATTCGTTGACATGGGGGACCAATAACGCGACTCTAACGAATAACCTAGGCGGTGACGCATTCAACACTGGGCTACCTGACACTGGATCGAAAGCACCAAAGCCTTTTAATGGTCTACTGCCAGCAATTCTAGCAGCCGGTGCGGTACTGTTGCTCGGTGCATTTGGGTTCGTGTGGTACAAGCGCGAATTTGGACGCAAGAATCGCTAGAGGTCTCTCATGAGCTCACCTGAGCCTGTTCTTTGTGATCATTGTAAGAAAGAGATGGAGCAGGTTCAGGCAGATTTTTGGGGTAAGAAGCCACCAAAAAAAAAGCAGCCACGATCGACTCAGGATAGATGGCTGCTTTGGGGATCACGCATCGCGCTTGTGATGATGTTTTTTATCGCTGAAGTGATGGGTATGTATTGGTGGGCGAGCCATAATACGCCGCAGATTGACGGCTCGGTCGGAGATCTCAATATCATAGTTCCGGCCGCCACGCTCGAAAGGGCCGATGCCGCCCCATCTGCAGCACCAAGTGGCTACAATGGTACGGTCACGGGAGGCACGTATACCCTGGCGATCCAAAAACTTGGTTTGCGAGCACCAGTTGTACCTGTTGGTAAGACGGCCAGCGGCAATATGGACACGACGCCATCGCTGTATCAGGTAGCGTGGTATAAGCTCGGTGCGCGCCCGGGCGAGAAGGGTAATGTGGTACTGGCTGCCCACTATGGCGCCCCTGATCAAGAGGGGGTATTTCGTTCAATCGATCAGCTCAACCCAGGCGATCAGCTAACCATTGTAGTGAAAGACAATCCAAACCTGACGTATCAGGTTGTTCGGAAAGAGTACTACCCAGTCGATAACGCGCCACTAAATGCGATCTTTGGACCAAACAACAAAGCAGCTCTCAATCTGATTACTTGCGCTGGCGACTGGGATGCAGGGTCGCGCTCGTACAACAAGCGCCTCGTTGTCTATACTGAGCTGGTGAAATGATTAGGACTGGAAAAAGAGGCCAAAAAATAGTAATATAGCGTGGTTCTTGTACCATATATTGTATGGCTGCGTAGCTCAGTTGGTTAGAGCGCGGGACTCATAAGCCTGAGGTCGGAGGTTCAATTCCTCCCGCAGCCACCAAATACAGATCACAGAGGTGGTCTGCTTTTGTATCTATTGACAATTAATAATACTTATGGTAATATTGTGCGGTCATTTGACAATCCCATCGACGGCTCAGGAGGCCGACATGCTCACAGCAATGATTTCCACACAGGTCGCCTGGATGGCGACCGGCATCGGCCTGCTGGTGTACAGCTGGATCTTCGGCTCGCGCTACCTGCAGAGCCAGCCCCAGCCCATCGACAAGCTGATCGCGGCCTACTACCTCGGCGTCGCCGAGATCGGCCTGATCCTGATCGCCGCGAACACGCCGTACGCGAGCTGGCCCTTCTGGGGGATCGTGCTCAACTGCGTCGGGTTCCCGATCATGATCTTCGGCTTCATCTGGGGCGTCCGCGTCCTCGAGGCCACGCCGATCATGGCGAAGATCCCGGTGCTGGCCTACAGCAAGACGCTTGGCGTCTTCGGTGTCGGTCTCGGCATCATGGCGACATCGTTCATGGTCAAGTGATCAACTGCGCCGCTGGTCGCGTAATACCAGCAAACCCCATAGTTCACAATTTGGTTGTGGCCTGTGGGGTTTTTGTATAGCACCTCACTGCGCGGTACAATGGTGCTAATGCTACAAATTCTCAACGACCATCTTGTGAAGACCGATTTGCTGCCGCGTAATGCGAAGTTAGTGCTGGCAGTTTCTGGAGGCATTGATTCAGTCGTACTACTTGATGCCCTGAGCAAACTGCAGCCTGATTGGGGGTGGCAGATTGGGGTGGCGCATCTTGATCACAACGTCCGGGACGATTCGGCCGATGATGCACAGTTTGTCTCTGGTTTAGCAGATAGCTATGGGTATAAGTTTTTCTTGGGCCAGCTCGACGGCACGAGCCAGGATGAAGGCTCCATGCGCCAGCTTCGTTATGATTTTCTCGATGAAATTGCTGATGGCTTCGGCGCCGATTATGTCGTGACCGCCCATCACCAAGATGATCTCATCGAGACGACGATATTCAATACGATTCGCGGTTCGGATAGACGTGGCCTCAATGCCTTGCGCCAAAAGCGGGGTCGTCTGGTTCGACCACTGCTTGGTATCGAAAAAGGGCGGATTGTCGCATATGCGCACAGCCGAGGACTGGATTGGCGAGATGACCCTACGAACCAGGATGCAAGCTATAGTCGTAATGTGTTACGCCAGCATGTACTAACTGACGTCCCGCTATCTGCGCCACATTTTCGGAATGACTACCTCGCGAGTCTTGGCCGACTGCAGGCGGCAGATGACCGGATCAACTCTGCATTGTCGCAAACTTTTGAGCTCATGAGGCAACCAACGAACTTGCCGGGTGCGCTTGCCTTTTCGCGGAGTGGGTTTTTGAAATTAAGTCTGGATGTACAGAAAGCACTTTTGGTTTGGATGATCGAGCAGTTGCGTCCTGGTTTTGAACTGAGCCAGGCCAATCTCAAGGCGACGTTGCGCTATATGATTTCAGCTCCGACCGGTAGCGTTGCTAACCTGATTTCCGGGTTGCACGTCGAGCGTAGCTATGATACATTTGTCCTTGCGTTGCAAGATAGTATTGCACAGTTGACGACAACCCCAGCCACACAGATATTGCGTCCCGACAATACGCTCACGCACCTTAATCGACGTTTTCGTCTCAGTGCCCAGCCACAAGCGACAGACCACATCGCGGTCTTTGTGGAGCCACAGGAAGTATATATCCGGACTTTTCAGGCCGGTGATCGACTCAGACCGGTTGGCATGCAGGGCAGCAAGAAGTTGTCAGACATTTTTACCGATCAAAAAATTTCTCGCATCGAACGTAAACTATGGCCAGTTATAGTAAATCGGGCCAACAAGGTTATCTGGGTTCCTGGTCTCGCGGCAGATCGTGAAATGACTAAGGACACACCGCAGGGCAATTATCAACTAATCTGTGAGGTGTTATGAAAAAATCGAACCGAACTATTTTATATGTAATTGCTGGCCTTTTGCTGCTCGGTGCAGTTATTAGTTTTAGTGCTGCAGGCACCACCAAGGTGGCCGATGTCACTCTAAGTCAGGCAATCGAACAGATCAATAAGGGTGAAGTCGATAACGTTGTTGTTGAGGGAGAAACCCTAACTCTTACACTCAAAGACGGCACCAAAGAACAAACTTTCAAAGAGCCAAGTGCCAACATCAAAGACTACGGCATCGATCCAACCAAGGTGAAGGTTGAGACCAAGAATCCAAATGACGGTTCGGGTCGTTGGCTGGACATTGTTTTAGCGTTCTTGCCGATCATTATCATCATTGGTTTCTTCTACTTTATGATGCGTCAGGCGCAGGGTAGTAACAACCAGGCGATGAGCTTTGGTAAGTCGCGAGCTCGAGTTTTTGGTCTAGAGAAGGGCAAAGTGACCTTTGCTGATGTAGCCGGAGCAATTGAGGCGAAGACTGAACTGCAGGAAATTGTTGAATTCTTGAAGTACCCTCAGAAATTCGAGGCGCTTGGTGCGAAGATTCCAAAGGGTGTTTTGCTGTTTGGGAGTCCAGGTACTGGAAAGACTTTGCTTGCTCGAGCGGTCGCCGGTGAGGCCAATGTGCCATTTTTCTCAATCTCCGGATCAGAGTTTGTCGAGATGTTTGTCGGTGTTGGTGCCTCGCGCGTACGTGATCTTTTTGGCAAGGCCAAGAAGAATGCGCCATGTATCATTTTCATCGATGAGATTGATGCGGTTGGTCGTCAGCGTGGCACCGGACTCGGTGGTGGTCACGACGAACGCGAGCAGACACTCAATCAGATCTTGGTTGAGATGGACGGTTTTGAGCAGGGCACCAACGTGATCGTGATGGCGGCCACCAACCGTCCTGACGTACTTGATCCTGCGTTGCTACGACCGGGTCGATTTGACCGACGTGTCACACTTGATCTACCTGATATGAAGGCGCGAGAAGAGATTCTCGGTGTTCACACGGCGAAGAAGCCACTCGCTAATGATATCGACCTTGCTGAGATAGCTCGCAAAACTCCAGGTGTGTCAGGTGCAGATTTGGCAAACATTGCCAACGAAGCAGCCATTTACGCTGCACGCCATGATCGCAAGAAAGTATCGCAAGCTGATTTTCATGAAGCAGTAGAAAAAGTTGCCCTCGGTCCTGAGCGCAAAAGTCATGTGCTCAATGAAAAGGAGAAAAAGATCACAGCATTTCACGAAGCAGGGCATGCAATACTTTCGCATTTGTTGCCAAACTGTAATCCAGTTCACAAGGTTTCGATTGTATCCCGCGGTATGGCTGGCGGTGTGACGTGGAGTCTGCCAATCGAAGACAAGCACATGCACTCAGTGTCGGACTTTATGGACGATATCGCGATGAGCCTTGGTGGTCGTACCGCAGAAAAAATTGTTTTTGGTGAGATAACAACTGGCGCCGAGAGTGATCTACGACACGCCAACGGATTGGCACGGCGCATGATCACCGAATACGGTATGGGTAAAGACCTGAACAATCAGGTGTTTGGTCACAGCGAGGGATCGGTCTTTCTCGGCCGTACTTTCTCAGAGGGCCGAAACTATTCTGAAGAAGTCGCAGCAAAAATTGACGAAGAAGTCGCCAAGATCATTAAAAAGGCCTCAGCGCACGCCGAAGATGTCATTAGCAAAAATCGCGCCAAACTTGATCTGATCGCCAACACCTTGCTGGAGAAGGAGACGATCGAGGGTAAAGATTTTGAGAAGCTGATCGACGACGTCGATAAAAAAGCTCCCAAGAAAGACACCGAGACTGCCGTAGAGCCCGAAACAGCCTAGTCTATCGGCTAACTTCAGCCAGATTTACTGGTATAATAGCCACTAGTGAAGGACATCATCAGAAAAATAAATAAGTCACACACGCTTGGTGTGGCGGCGTTCTTAATATCGCTGTCATTTTTGTTCAGTCGTGTGCTTGGGTTGTTCCGCGATCGCCTGCTCGCCACCAATTTTGGCGTTGGTCCAGCCGCCGACGCCTATACTGCCGCCTTTCGAATACCGGATCTTCTGTTTACGCTGCTCATATCAGGCGCTTTTGCAGTTTCGTTTATTCCCGTTTTTGTTGGCTACATCGAAAAGAAGAAAACCGAAGAGGCCTGGGAGATTGCCAATATCGTTCTCAATACGATCAGTGTACTGACGATTGGACTGGCAGTTTTAAGCTTTATCTTTACCGAGCCGTTGGTAAAAATAATTGTTCCTGGCTTTGATAAAGAACGATTTGATCTGACGGTAAACCTGACTCGCATTATGCTCGTGACGCCATTTCTATTTGGGCTTTCGTCGGTCTTCGCGGCGATCCAGCAGTCGTTCAATCGGTTTACGCTGTTTGCTCTATCCAGTGCGTTTTATAATGTCGGCATCATTGCGGGTATATTATTCTTTAGTAATTACACGGCGCAACCTATCTACGGCGTTGCCTTTGGTGTAGTCTTTGGTACTCTTATTCAGGTTTTGGCTCAGCTGATTGGCATGGTGGGTCTTGGGTTCAAATACCAGTTCAAATTGCGTTTTTGGCATCCGGCAGTCTTAAAGATCATAGGTTTGATGGTGCCACGCTCGCTAGATCTTGGCATTGATCAACTCCACACGATCATAGAAACGGCCATTGGATCGCGCCTAGCAACAGGGAGCTTAGCGTCATACTACTACGCAAACAATCTTAAAAATGTTCCG
This sequence comes from bacterium, assembly GCA_020852295.1. Lineage (GTDB taxonomy): Bacteria > Patescibacteriota > Saccharimonadia > CAILAD01 > JADZBC01 > JADZBC01. The sequence goes on from JADZBC010000009.1 coordinate 129,723, forward strand.
GTCGGTCTTTTCGGTGGCGCTATCGCGACGGCAATATTCCCAAGCCTCATACGCGCCGCCAAGTCGGCGGATCCGTCGAAGCTCATTCGTAGCATTGTCAACAACCTTCGGCTTGTAAGTTTCTTGGTTATTCCGGCAACAGCTGTGGCGATTATCTTGCGTGGCTATATCGTACGTTTGTTATTTGGCTTTGGTGACCAGGCGACGGCCGATACGCTAGGATGGTTGGCGCCAACTATTGCTGCCCAGAGTATTTTCTTTGTGGTGGCACGAATATTTTACTCGCTCGAGGACACAAAAACACCCCTCCTTACCAGCCTTGCATCCGTGGTGGTCAATATTATCTTTAGCTTTGCCTTGTCGGCTCAATATGGTGTTTCTGGATTAGCTATGGCTATGTCGATCGCGATGGCGCTTGAGCTCGTCATACTTATGGTTCTGTTGCGTCGTAAAATTGGACCATTTGGATTTCGTGGAATTGCAATTCATGCCATAAAGGTTGCTGCAGCGAGCCTGGCAATGTCGGTTGCAATGTATCTGATGACCTATGACGTCTTTCCGATTCTCAAAAATGACGTCGGCTTCTCGCTAGTTGCACCAAAGTTTGCTGCGATTTGCCTTGTTGGGCTTGCAGTTTTCGGAGTGTTCTCGTATGCTCTACGGATTGGCGAGACGAAGATAGTCCTTAATTGGACCAGGCATAATATTCGTCGATTACGTTTTTGGTAGGAAAGTAGAATGGATTCAATTAGAAACTTTTGTATTATTGCCCATATTGATCATGGTAAAAGCACGCTAGCTGATCGGCTTATCGAGCTGACTGGTACCGTGGAGAAGCGTGCTATGCAGGCTCAGCTACTCGACAGTATGGAGCTTGAGCGCGAGAAGGGGATCACGATCAAGCTGCAGCCGGTTCGGATGCAGTGGCGCGAACATACGCTCAACCTGATCGATACACCGGGACATGTAGATTTTAGCTATGAAGTATCTCGTTCGCTTGCAGCCTGTGAAGGCGCACTCTTGGTGGTTGACGCTGCTCAGGGTATCCAGGCGCAGACCCTGGCCAATGTCTATCTCGCTATTGAGGCAGACCTGACAATCATCCCGGTTTTAAATAAGATCGATCTCCCCGCCGCCGAGCCAGAACGTGTCAGCGCCGAAATTGTGAAGCTGCTTGGTTGCGATCCGGAGGATATTATCCAGGTTTCCGCCAAAGAGGGTACCAATGTTGATCGTGTGCTCGATGCTGTCGTTGAAAAGGTGCCATCGCCGCGTGGCGACAAAGACAAGCCAACTCGGGCGCTTATTTTTGACTCAGTCTATGATGAATATCGCGGTGTCATACTGTATGTTCGTCTGGTTGATGGACAGCTCAAGACCGGTGGCCAGATATTTCTACTTGGTTCCGGTAAAAAAGCGCTGGCCGTTGAAGTTGGTCACTTTAGCCCCGACAAACGTCCGGACCAAGTACTTGAGTGTGGTCAGATTGGCTATATTGTGACGAACCTCAAGACCATCGAAGACGCGCGGGTCGGTGATACCGTCACGACGGCAGCGGGTGGCTCGACTGATGCCTTGCCAGGTTATGCGCGAGTCAAGCCGTATGTCTACGCCGGTTTCTTTCCGACCACCGGAGAAGACTATCCGCAACTACGTGACGCACTCGAAAAACTAAAGCTCAACGATGCGGCACTCGAATTTACTCCTGAAAACTCAAGCGTACTCGGCTTTGGTTTCCGACTTGGCTTCTTAGGACTATTACACCTTGAGATCATCAAAGAACGCTTGGAGCGCGAGTATGATCTGAGTCTTGTCGTGACAAATCCTTCGGTTGACTACCAAGTAACAACTACGGGCGGTGGTGACATCGTGATACGTAACGCCGCTGAGCTGCCTGATGTGAGTCGCATTATCGAAATCCGTGAGCCATGGATCAAGGGTGAGATTGTGGTGCCGAGTCGGTACGTTGGGGCGGTCATGCAGCTGGTGACGAACTCGCGCGGCCATCAAACCAATCTCAATTATCTAGACGAAACACTCTGTCTGTTTCACTTTGAGGCGCCATTGAGCAATATCCTGACCGACTTTTACGACAGCCTAAAGAGTGTCACTGCTGGCTACGGGTCTTTCAACTATGAACTAACAGGCTATCGCGCGGAGAATCTCGTACGTCTCGACATCCTAGTGGGTGGCGAGATGGTGGACAGTTTGAGTCTCATGACACACCGCACTGAGGCAGAACGCCTTGGCCGTCAGATTGTGGAGAAGCTCAAAGAAGTCATACCACGGCAGCTCTTTGAGGTGAGCTTGCAAGCGGCGATTGGTGGCAAGGTCATTGCCCGTGAAGATGTCCGCGCGATGGGCAAAAATGTAACCGCCAAACTCTATGGTGGAGATGTGACACGCAAAAACAAGCTACTCGACAAGCAGAAAAAGGGTAAGGCGCGCATGAAAAAGATCGGCAAAGTTGATATTCCGCCAGAAGCATTCATGGTGCTTGTGAAGCGCGACTAAAGCGCTCATGCTACTATAGCTATATGCGTAAAGTAAGCTGCAAAAAAACGGAAGAGCGAAATATCCTGATCGATGCCCTCATGATTGTGCCGGGGCTTGTATTGACCGGATTGGTGGCAGTGAAAATATTGCCAGCTAGTATTTTTTATTATCTTTTTGCGCTCCAGTGCGGGGCAATTATTTACCTTGGGTTTATTGCTGAGTATTTACCTGGATACAACAAAAAACAGGGCTTGGCGTATGCTTATCGCGGTAAGATTGCTGAACATCGAGCCACCGGACTACTGCTTTTCACTGTCGCGAACTTTTTATTCAACTTGTTGGTACTACCAAGCCTATTCTAGTAGATGTATTGAAAACTACTCGCGGCGGCCCAGCGACTGCTACGTACATTCCAGCCGACATAGTTCATCTCTGAGACACGAACTTTATCACCAACCACTTCCTCGACGTAGGCAACATGGCCCCAGGTGCCGCTCGGTGTCCAGGCTATTGCCCCGACCGTTGGGTGTGGGCCGGTCAGCCAGCCCATGGCTTTGGCGCGGGGTAGCCAGTCTCGGGCGTTGCCCCAGTTGCCAGGTACTGGTCGACGTGACGCAACATAGGCGGTACAGTGACCGTACGAGTAGCCGGCAGTGTTGTATTGCTGGGCAGTTGATGGTCCGCTGCCACTATTACCCGTGTCGGCCGGGAGTGCCATAAGGCTCTGTGATGGTTTTGGCGCGGTCGGCGATGCGGCAGTCTTGGTGTTGACCTTGGGTGCCTGCTTGGTGTTGAGCTTGATCGTTGCTTGGTCGGGGGCCTCGGCTTTTTGAGCCATAAAAGCACTGGCCGTCTGACCAAGGATTGCATCGGACTGGTTGCCGAAGAGCCAATTACCAAATCCAAGTAGCATTAAAATCGCCAGGACGGTAACGCGCGTGCGTGGTAACTTCTCTATAGCAACACGCTTGGAGACCCGCGCTTCAATCTTGTGTGGGTCCGCTACGCGTTTAAGATATTTTTGTATGAGGCGAAAATCAGCCTCACTCATGAGTGCCATATGGCAATTTCCTTACAAACAATCGACTATTGTATAACAAAAAAACATATTATGCAAGCACTTATTCAGATTGTAAATAGCAAAAGAGTTTTGTGAAAAATGCTACAATATGCTTATGAATGGGATACCTGGATTTGAAGCGGCTCCACCTGAGGGGATGCATAGCCCTGCCTCTGAGGCGGAACAAGATATGCGCTCAGCGTATGAAGTTGGCCGTGCTGAATTTAGTGAAACACCAAGCGATGAGGAGCTGGCGAGAAGACTTGGTGAGGCAGAATCTACGGCTGCATTGTCTCTAGAGAAAATCGCGGCTCTTGAGCGCAGAGTGCAGGAGCTCGAAGAGGAGAACAGGACACTTAAAGCCCAGCGCCGTGATTCACACATGGCTGATGCAGCCACAACTGCTGATCTGGAGGCCCACTCGCAGCGAGTTCACGAGCTAGAACACGAAAATCGCCGGCTCAATGAGGAGCGTTTTACCGATCAGATGACCGGACTCAAGAATAAAGCTGCGCTCGATGCCGCACTTGATCATCTCGCGACCCAGCAAAAAGCGTACCGTAGCTATGAAGAGAACCCTGATCAGTATGATCCGAGTCAGTTTGGCCAATCCGCCGAAGTGCCAGCCAAGCCCAAGAAGATAGTGTTTTTTGATGCCAATAACTTCGGCAAGATCAATAAGCATGGTCGGTTTGGGCAAAAATATGGCGATACTGCCATTGTGAATGTCGGCAATGCCATCAAGGCTGCCGGAGAAGAGTTTGGTATCGAGATTCGTGATATGTTCCGGGTAGGCGGCGACGAGTTTGTGGTACTGGTTGACGAAGGCAAGGCCGAGGACTTCATACAAAGCGTTCAGAAAAATTTTGGCATTCATATCTATAATCGTGCGGGATACCATCGGGTCAGCTTCGATGAAGAGCGCAATACCGGTGCACTCTATGATCTGGATGATGAGGCGAGTGCAATCGTGACAGTTTCTGGCAAGGCCGGCGATGAATACAATGAGGCAAGCCATTTGACCGCCGAGAAAACAATGACCAAAGGCTTGGCGCGGCGAAAAGTAGGAGAGCTCTTTCATCAATACCACAGCGGCGAAAAATAGACTTAGCACTCTTGACAGCCGAGTGCCAATTTTCTAAACTATTCTTGTTAGCACTTAACCGACTTCAGTGCTAATATGATATGCAAGGACGACAGTCCGGTGGCGCGCAGTTTGGTGTAAATCGGCTGCGCTACACCTAATAATAATCCAATATGACACCACGCCAACACGATATATTGCAAGCAGTTGTTCGCCACTATGCCGACACGGCTGAGCCGGTAGGGTCACTGGCGCTTTCTGAGGCATTTGGTGTCAGCCCAGCTACAATTCGTGCCGAAATGGCGACCCTTGAGCGTCTCGGCTACATTTACCAGCCACACACATCGGCCGGTCGTGTGCCGACGGACAAAGGCTATCGCTACTACGTCAACAGCATATCCCCAGACCAGCCCAAGGCTCGCACGGTTCAGACAATCGAAAAGCGAGTCAGCTCATTAAAAGACCAAACCGACCAAGCTATCAAGATCGCGGCCGAAACTCTATCTGAACTGACCGGCAACACCGCCTTTGCGACGTTGAGCGACAGTCTCTATTACTATGGACTCAATCAGCTTTTCTCACAGCCGGAGTTTGTTGATCAGATTCGCGCCAGTATGGCCGCTCGATTTTTGGACGCTATGCAAGACTGGCTATTCACGAGTCCATTTGATGAGCCGATCGAAGTTTATATCGGTCGAGAAAACCCTGTTGTCGAGACCTCGGGCCTCACGACAGTGATCTCTCGTTTTGAGTCGCCATACTCACGCAATAGCTACATCGGCATAGTTGGTCCAACCCGACAAAGTTACGGTAAAGTCATTAGCCTGGTCGATGCCGTCGGCCGCCAATTGGAGGAGGTATTAAATTGAAAAAACCAGATAAGAAGCACAAAAAAGTTCTGACGCCAGCTGACTACGAGCAGCAGATCGGCGAACTAACCGAGCACTTGCAGCGCTTGCAGGCAGAGTTTGAGAACTACAAAAAGCGGGCCGCTAGTGAGCGCGCTGAAATGATGGACATGGCCAAGGTGTCAGTGCTGACCGAGCTTTTGCCGGCACTAGACAACTTTGATCGGGCAGCCGCCCACCTGCCGGAGGAGCTGGCTGACAACAATTGGGCGAAAGGCATGCAGTACGTTGGCCAACAGATATGGGATATCTTTGAGAACATTGGTGTGCACAAGTTTCAAAGTCTTGGTGAGCACTTTGATCCACAGCGGCACGAGGCACTCGAGTATATACAGAGTGACCAGCCGGCCGATACGGTTGTCGAAGAGCTCACGCCGGGCTACGAAATAAACGGCCGAGTTGTTCGGCCAGCCACGGTGAAAGTGAGCAAAAATTCTAATGATGAAAATAATGAAGGAGAAAATCTATGAGCAAGATTATCGGAATCGACCTTGGTACTACCAACTCAGCCATGGCTGTCATGGAGGGTGGGGATGCTACGGTTATTACAAATATTGAAGGTGCGCGCACGACGCCATCGATCGTTGCCGTCAACAAAAACGGTGAGCGATTGGTGGGGCAGGTTGCCAAGCGCCAAGCTGTTATCAACCCAGACAACACGATCTTTTCGGTTAAGCGTCTGATCGGTCGTACAATCGATGACCCAGAGATTAAGCGCGACATGGAGCTTATGCCATACAAGATTGTAAAGGCTGATGGTCACGTCAAAGTTACTATGGGCGACAAGGACTACACCCCAGAAGAGGTTAGCGCTATGATCTTGGGTAAGCTCAAGGCTGATGCCGAGAAATATCTTGGCCAGCCTGTCACCGAGGCAGTAATTACTGTGCCAGCCTACTTCAACGACGCTCAGCGTCAGGCAACCAAAGACGCCGGCAAAATTGCTGGACTCGAGGTGAAGCGCATTATCAACGAGCCAACTGCCGCTGCCCTTGCCTACGGTCTCGATAAGAAAAAAGAAGAAAAGATCGTGGTGTATGACCTCGGTGGTGGTACGTTTGACGTATCAGTGCTCGAACTTGGCGACGGTGTCTTCGAAGTAAAATCAACCAATGGCGACACTCATCTGGGTGGTGATGATTTCGACAACACCATCATCAGCTACCTTGTAGAAGAGTTCAAGAAAGACCAGGGAATTGATCTTAAGACCGACAAGGCCGCTATGCAGCGGCTCAAGGAAGCTGCTGAAAAAGCCAAGATTGAACTCAGTACCACACAGGAATCAACCATCAACATCCCATTTGTGACGGCTGATGCGAGCGGTCCAAAGCACATGGATATGACCATGACTCGCACTAAGCTTGAGCAGCTAGTTGGTGAACTGGTTGAGAACACACTCAAGCCATGTGAAGCAGCGCTCAAGGACGCCGGTTTGCAGAAGGGTGATATCAACGAAGTGATCCTGGTTGGAGGTATGACTCGTATGCCACTCGTCCAGAAAAAAGTTGAAGAGTTCTTTGGTAAGAAGCCACTGCAAGGCGTGAACCCGGATGAAGTAGTTGCTATCGGTGCTGCGATTCAGGGTGGTGTGCTTGGTGGCGACGTCAAAGACGTACTTCTACTGGATGTCACGCCGCTCTCGCTGGGTCTCGAAACACTTGGTGGCGTCATGACAAAGCTGATCGATCGCAACACCACTATTCCGACCAGCAAGTCGCAGACATTTAGCACCGCAGCTGATAGTCAAACCAGTGTCGAGATCAATGTACTCCAGGGTGAGCGCGAAATGGCGACCGACAATAAATCGCTCGGTCGATTTATTCTCGACGGCATCCCACCAGCTCCTCGTGGCGTACCACAGATTGAAGTGAGCTTCAATATCGACGCCAATGGTATCGTGAACGTAAGCGCCAAAGATAAGGCAACCGGTAAAGAGCAGCACATCACCATTCAAAATGGTGGTAACCTCAGCGAAGAAGAGATCAAGAAAATGCAGGCTGACGCCGAAGCGCACGCCGATGAAGACAAGAAGAAGAAGGAGCAGGTCGAAGCGCGCAACCACGCTGACACCATGATCTACACGGCCGAAAAGTCACTCAAGGATGCCGAAGGCAAAGTCAGCGATGAAGACAAGCAGGCGGTCGAGGAAGCTATGAAAGCTCTGCGCGAGAAGCTCGACTCAGCTGACGCCGAGGAGCTGAAGAAGCTGACTGACGAGCTCAGTGGCAAACTGACCAAGATCGGTGAAGCCATGTACAAAGAGGCTGGCGCCGAAGAGAAGAAGCCAGAAGAGGGTACGACCGAAGACAAAAAAGATTCACCGGATGTCGAAGAGGGTGAAGTAGTCGACGAGAAGAAATAGATGGCTATCGCCACCGGACAGGAATTTCTAGGGAAGACGATCGAAGTTATCTTTGATCGTCCCCTGGGCTCCATCCATCCCAAGTACGACGACATGATCTACCCAGTAAACTATGGGTATGTACCTGGTACGAAAGCCGGCGACGGCGATGAGATAGATGTATACTACCTCACTGGCGATAAGCCGCTAGAAAAGGTCACCGCCAAGTGTATTGGCTACGTTAGGCGACTTGATGACAATGACGATAAGCTCATTGCTACCGCGGGTGAGCTGTACACAGTGGAAGAGATCGAGAAAAAACTTGAATTTCAGGAAAAATGGTTCAAGCATGAGATAATTTTAGAGAGTAAGAGAAAAGATTAATGAAAACAATTGTATTTATAGATGGTGAAAACTTCGTTTACCAGATGCGTGACAGTCTCGCCAAACGGCGACTAATCAAGTACCGTGACGAGTTGGCGCGAGTTGATATTCGCAAGTTACTGAGTGATCTACTGCAAGATCCAACCATGAAACAAAGCAAGATTTTATACTACGCAGCGAAAGTGCGGGTGGTTGATAATACGCCAGAACTCAAAGAGCGCACCGAGCGCTATGCCACCGAAGCGGAAAAATGGAAGGCAGTGCTGGCCAGTCAGAACGTCGAATATATTGAGGCTGGCCATCTGTTGGTGCGTGATGGTAAGCCGTGTCAGCAGTGTGGCCACAAAGAGCCAGTTCTTACCGAAAAGGGTGTCGATGTACAGCTGGCTACCGATCTTATTCGGAGCTCGGGTGAAAATGTCCGACTTGTACTGCTAAGCTCAGACGGCGACCTCATTCCGGCGGTTGAAGAATCCAAGCGTCGTGGAGCTGAGATCGTGTATGTTGGTTTTTATGGGGTGAGCAACAATACACTGGCCAATGCTGCGAGCCGTAAGCTCATCATCAATGGCAAGATTGCCGCTGCAGCACTCGGTCCTAAGCCAAAAGAAGAGGCGCCGCGCAGCCAAAAAGAAGGTACGTCGCGCAAACCACGTAAGTCACAGGGCCGTCCTAATTTTGCTGAAGACTCACTGATGGCCGCGATTGAACAGCAGCATACTCAGCATGATCATGGTGATAACTAAGAGGAAACAGTGGTAAAGCGAATTCATCATCGACTTTCGTATATTCTTCTCGCGATTAGCGCGCTGTATATACTTTTCGGGTTTAGTGCTATTGCCGCCAAGCGAGGACTGAATTACCGGCCAAACCCCACTGCCGCAGTTGACTTGGCCGACAGCGTAAAGCTCGATCGTGCGCGCTATGTGAATGCCGTTGACTGGTTGCTCGATACGTCGAAAAATTCCCTTCCATTGACCGCTAATCATGTCGCAAGCTATGACCCGATCGATCTTAAGTTGGCCGGTGTAATCTTTGTGGTGTCACTTGCTTCGCTTTTTGTACATAAGAAGATGGAGGTGCGCAGTGAGTAAGCGTGATTACTATGAAGTGCTTGGCGTCAGCAAGGGTGCAAGTAAGGATGAGATAAAGAAAGCCTTTCGCAAGAAAGCGATCGAGCATCATCCTGACAAAGGTGGTGACGAAGCGAAGTTTAAAGAGGTCAATGAGGCCTACGAAGTACTCAGTGACGACCAGAAAAAAGCTGCCTATGATCAATTTGGCCATGCGGCAGGAGCTGCAAATGCTGGAGGTCCTGGGGGAGGTAATCCGTTTGAGGGCTTCGACGGGCAGGGCTTTGGTGGTTTTGATTTCTCTGGTTTTCAGGGCGGTGCCGGCGGTGGTCTGAACGATATTTTTGATATGTTCTTTACCGGTATGCGCAACCGAGCACGGGATGTAGAGGTGGCGCTGACCATTGATTTTGAAGAGGCTGTCCGTGGTACCACCAAAGAATTGAGCCTGCGCATTGTCAATAATCAAAAGCAGGAACGCGAGAATAAGACGGTCAAAGTTAAGATTCCAGCTGGTATCGACGACGGTCAATCGATCAAGCTCGCTGGTCACGGTGAGGTGAGTCCGAACGGCACTAAGGGCGATCTGTATGTCCATATTCGGGTGCGTCCAAGTAAGGAGTTTGAGCGAGAAGGTCCCCACATAATCTCGCGGCTGCATATCGATATGATAGATGCAGCACTCGGTACGACGGCTGAGATCAATACCCTCGATGGTAAGGTGAAGATTAAGATTCCGGCAGGCAGTCAGCACGGCAAAGTCATCAAGCTGTCTGGCAAAGGCATGCCAGTTGTGCAGTCTGACCGACATGGCGATCACCTCATTGAATTGCTCGTCGATATTCCAACCAAGCTTAGCTCCAAACAAAAAAAGCTGCTTGAAGAGTACCGCAACGCTGGCAAAGGTCGCCATTTCTGGTAATCGCTAAGCATAAGGACTGATGATATACTAGCGGTATGGTCCACATGGCCGCACTACCCAATATTAATTTCAATGCTAAGGCGCTGATCGTCGTCGGTATCATCTTGGTGCTTGGTATTGTGCTGGGTGAACACCGCGCCAAGCGGATTGCTATGGGCTCTTTTGTGGGTTTTATCGTCGCTGACAAGCTTGGACAGGGCGCATTTAACTACCTGCAGAAACAAACCTGGGGACAGGGCGTGAGCCTCTCGACCGTTCAGATTGTGCTCTTCGCAGCCTTTGTTTTGCTACTCACCGCCGGCCATAGCGAGGAGCTCGGTCGCGGCCACATCAACCTCAAACTGATCATTCTATCCTTGCTTACCTCGGTGTTTATCATCGCTTCGCTCATTGGATTTTTGCCGCCCGGTAGCCGCGAACAGCTCGTGACCGACTACAACATTGCGGCCCTGATCTACAATTGGCAGTATGGCTGGCTGCTTGCTACCGCACTTTGGATGGCACTTCTCAACTATTTACCCAAGCCAGACAAGAAAAAATAATATTGACAAGAGTGCTCCGCATCTCTAGTATTGACCCGTACTTATAACTAAACAAAAAACAACGAAAATTAATTGATTGCCAGCCTCAAGCGCAATGAGGTAAAGTGGAGTTGACTATGAAAATTTACATACTTGCTCGACCAAATAGAAAGAACGGTGCCGAACGCCTTTTGCAGGCGGCGCTAGAGCGTGGTCACGATGCGAAGCTCGTCGACTACACCAAGTGTTATTGTAATATCGAGAAGAGCAATCCTGAGATTCACTACGACGGTAAGGTGCTCGAGAAGCCAGATGCTATCATTCCGCGTATTTCGATCGCGTCGCAGAGCTATGGTTCTGCTATCATCCGTCAGTTTGAGATGATGAATGTCTTTAACACCACTGGCTCTTTGGCGTTTCTTCGCGCTCGTGACAAACTACGTAGCATGCAGCTACTCGCGCGTCACAGTATTGATTTTCCAAAAACAGCTTTTGCGATGGAGACCCAGCACATCGATAACCTTATCGCCATGGTTGGCGGTGCACCACTCATAATCAAGGTTACACGTGGTAGTCAGGGCGTCGGCGTCATGCTTGCAGAGTCCAAAAATGCTGCCAAGTCAATCATCCAGACGCTCTACTCCCAGAACGTGAATATTATGGTGCAAGAGTACATCGCTGAATCGGCCGGTGCCGATGTACGCGTCTTTATTGTTGGAAGCAAGATTGTCGGGGCATTCAAACGTCAAGCTGTCGAAGGAGAGTTTCGTAGCAACATTCACACCGGTGGTGAAGGCAAGCCTATCCGCCTCACGAAGGAAGAGCGCAAGATGGCTCTGGCTGTCGCCAAGAACCACAACCTCTCCATCGCCGGAGTGGATCTGCTTCAATCCGATCGCGGTCCGCTCGCCATGGAGGTCAACGCGTTTCCAATGATGAACGCGATTGAGCAGGTGACTGGCAAAGACATCGCTGGCAGCATCATCAAATACGTCGAAGAGCAGGTGCCAAAGAAGCCAAAGCGCGACAAGGTTGGTGTCTAGCCGAGGGCTTTGTTTATGAAAAAGCTCAATGTCCTGCTGATCGACAACGACACTCATTACAAGCAAAAGCTTCGCAATTTGTTGGCCGCTCATGATCTCACGGTTATTGATTACACCCAAATCGGCGAGATTGAGCAGACTGACTATGATGTCATCGTACTCTCGGGCGGAGGTATTAAGACCGAGGATGGCCGCCGCCGTTCCCTCAAACGTTTCTCGCATCTGTATGAAGATCAGATCAAGCTTGTCAAAGAAGCTAAAGTACCAATTGTTGGTATCTGCCTTGGCTGTCAGATTATCGGTCATGCTTATGGCGCAAAGCTTTCGCGTCAGTTCAAGATCCGCCGCAAGGGCCTGAGCGATATTGTTACCATTCGCCACAGTGCGGTCATGGGTGATCTGCAAGAAGCAACAGTATTCCAGTCAAACCGCTGGATTATTACCGACCTACCAGATGATCTTATTTGTATCGCTGCTTCTGACGAAGGGGCAGAGGTGATTCGTCACCGTAGCAAGCCGCTCTATGGCGTGCAATTCCACCCCGAGCGTCGGGTTGGCAAAAACGACGGCGCCAAGATTTTTAATAACATCCTCAAAGTTATTTTTTCGAAGTAGCTTTTTTCTTGGGTCGCTCGGTGGCGTAGAAGTTTTCGAAAATCACCTCGCCAATGTGGCGCGAAAACGGCATGCGACCGCGCTCGTGTCGACCAAGCCAGTTGCTTGGGAGGTGACGGGTAATGTGCTGGGTGATGATTGTTTTGGCGGTACGCTTACTGATCTCCGGATGAAACTGTACGCCGTAGATATTGAGTAACTTATGCTCATAGGCCTCTATCTTGCAGCGCGCCGAGCTCGCGGTGATGATGAAGCCTTTCGGCAGACTCACGACGTCATCGTGATGGTGTTCAAACGCATAGAAGTTGTGTGGCAACCCGGCCAGCAGACGGCTCTCGCCATGACGGGTCATGCGAAACCAGCCAGTTTCGGGGTTGACGTAGCTTTCAATGGCATCGCTACCCTCAAGGGCGGCCGCAATCATTTGGTGGCCAAAGCAAACCCCGAGGATCGGTATCTCTTCGCGGACTGCTTGGCGAATCAGCTTTTGCAAGTGGGGTAGGGTTGGGTCGTCCATCGAGACACGCCCGCCACCACCGGTGAGTACGACGTGACTATAGTCATCGAGTTTTTTGGGTAGATCGTCATGAGCACGTACGGCGACGTCGTATTTGGCGCGGACGTCTTCGCGAAATACCGAGCACTTGTTGCAGAACTTCTGGAGGTGATTATCGATGATCAGTATATTGCGCATTGTTTTATTGTATCAAAGCACAAGCACTTCAGAATACTTGCCAAATTATAACTTTTATGCTATAATTTGCCACTGACGTCCCAGGTGTAATAACCTGGGCGCGTTCATCTACATCCACCACCACTTCAAGACCTCCTGAAGAAGGAGGCATGCCAAGGAAGTATCACCATGACCGAATTGCGCGATTACTTCGCGTACGGCTCCAACAACGACGCGCAGATGCTGGAGCGCCTCGGTCGACTGCCGTCCAAGGCGGTTGGCTTCGCCGAGCTGCATGGCTTTCGACCCGCCTTCATGGGTCGGAGCGTCAAGCGGTTCTGTGCCACGCTCACCGCCGTTCACACCGGCGACTTCGCCGATCGCGTGTTCGGCACGCTGTACCTCGACCTGACGGAAGAGGAGTTCGCCATCCTCGACCGCAAGGAAGGGGTGAAGTACGACGATCAGGGCAAGCCGACGGGCCGCTACATGCGGATCAGCCGACCGGTGACGATCAACGAAGGCGAGACCGCCGATCGTCAGGCTGAGCTCTACGTGATGACCGGCAACCTGCAGGTCGATCGCGAGGAGCGTGCGCCCAGCACGGACTACCTCTACAACGTCCTACAGGCCGCCTTCACGGCGGGCATGCCCGACTGGTACATCAAGAAGTACCTCATGGTGCCCACCGAGAACGTCGTGCGCCACGAGCGCATGCCGATCGACGACTGGCAGCCCGCCTGATCTTCGGGATGGTGGTGGAAGTACGGGTGGGGCTTCGGCCCCACCCACCACCTCTATACTTTGCCGACAGATTGACTATTTTACTATTTTGAGCTTAAATATATGAGTTCATTGCCCCGTTGAGGCCCTTAGCTCAGTTGGTTGTCTCGCTTTGCGAGCTTCAAAATATGTGCTCGGACATTAACAGATTAAATACTTCGCTCCACGAACATTAATTTAATTCGTGGGCCCTTAGCTCAGTTGGTTAGAGCACCTGCCTTTTAAGCAGGGTGTCGTGGGTTCGAGCCCCACAGGGCCCTCCATTTTTTATAAAGACCTCATGGTCTTTTTTTGTTGTCTATTGACGGCCTATTACTAATGTATTATTGTTAGGCCAACTATAAGCATAATGAAAATAAAAAATGCCTGCCAAAAAACAAAAAAGCTTCGTACCTTCAATAAAATCAGTTAAATCACCTTCAAAGCGCCGCATAATTGTTGGACTATTATTAATTGCCGTCCTCGGCGGTGTAGCATTAGTATTGCGAAGTCTTGCCGCCGGACCATATACGCTTGTTCGAACTATGGGCAGGTCGGCGGGTTTCAGCTATAACGACGGGATATATATGGGAGTTAATGCTGGATCTCCGCCGACATGTTCTAGAACCTCAGTATATGATGATCGCTGGAAGTTTAATGTGGCAGTACTTGGGTGCCAGCAGCGCGGCAACTACGCAGATCATGTATGGGCACACGCAAGGTGGGATAACCCTGGAGCAGGAAATTGGAAATTGTGCGCATGGGTAATTGGTGTCTCAAAGGGGCTGCTGTTCGAGGTTTTTCTCGGTTCGAAGGAAGGTGGAACAAAAATACTTAATGAAAGGATTCCTATCTTCAATAACTCTCAATATCAGTACCTATGTACGCAGAATAGTATATGGGCTGATTATGGTAAAACCTACGGCGCTCAGATAGCTGTATATCCCTATGCTGATTCGGGGACCATAGTTCGTGTGGCATCAATCAATCTCGTTCGACAGTAGGCTCTACTAACTAGAATATTGAGGCAAGTGCCTGTTATCATAGCCACAAATGGAACAAAATAGTTTAGCTCTTAGCTACCTCCTCGGCGCCTTTTTGGTCGTCAATTTGTTGCACCTCTACTTGATCATCTCGCAGCGCGACGCACGTAAGGGGGCAATTAGCTACTACGCACTCAAAAGCCGACAGACCTACTGGCTATTTTTGACTGGGCACATAGTGGGCGCCTGGTTTTTCTATCGTTTCGCAGAGCTTTTCTTCCTGCAGACCTATGGTCTTAAGGTGGCTTATTGGTTTGCTGTCATCGGGGTCACGGCTGAGATCGTGCAAGCCATCATTCCCGCGCAAGGTGCCGCGGAGAAATATCACCGCCTTGTGGCATACATAGTAGCCTGGACGACGGTGGGTATGGGGTTTGTCTGTTCGCTCGGTCTTCCGCTCACGACATCCGTACGTGTGGCGGGCTATACGTTGGTCGCAATCGTGGTGCTGCTCATGGCATCGGCAAATGTATTCGTGAAGCCAAAACACTTTTGGATTCTGCAGATGGTCGCTATCCTGGTTTTTTATGCTCAAATGTTTTTGATGGTCTACACCGCTCGCTAGCACCGCTCATGCTTGCGACGGGTCACTTTTTGGCGCAACAATACGTACATGAAGCGATCACAACAGATAGTAGTGGCTGCACTCGGGTTTCTTATGGGTATTGCGCTGGCGCAGTTCTATCTCTTTAGTATCAATGCGGCGTGGCTTGGTGTGTTTGCCTTTGGATGTGTCGCACTGCTTGTAGTTCGGTCTCGTATTGGGCTGATTATACTTGTTGGCTTAGGGATCATGGTGGGGGTTGGTCGGTACGAGCTGTTTGTGGCGCGGCAACCCGCTCAGAGCATAGATCGTTTTTACTATGAGAAAGTAGTGGTGACCGGCGTGGTGGACGGCGAGCCCAGCTGGGACGATAGACGACAATACATCTTTTACCTAAAAGATCTGAGGATCGATGGTGTAGCTGTGCCGGGGAGTTTGCGAATACATTCGTTGGTCGGCAGCGCCAGAGAGGGGTATCGTATCGAAACGAAAGGTAAACTCTATCCAAGTCTCGGCAAGGCTGGCGGACAACTCTACTATGCACCGACTCTGATCGTTGATGTGCAAGTGCCTTGGTACATCACCCTCAAGCAGTCGTTTTATAGCGGCCTTCAGATTGCGCTCGGTGAAAAATTGGCAGGATTTATGATGGGGCTTTTGATTGGAGCGCGTAGCCTGATCGGTAAGGATTTGGGTGATGCCCTCAGTACGGTAGGCCTGTCGCATATGGTGGCAGTGTCGGGTTATAACCTAACCATTATTGTCGCATTGTTATATCGCATCATCGGCAGGAGGTGGCGCTGGGCTGGCTTTGTGGTGGCTAGCTGGTTTTGTGCGTTCTTCGTCATTATCAGTGGGGCGTCGGCCTCTATCGTGCGCGCGGCCGTGATGCTGTTTGTGCTGCTTCTGTGCCGACACTTTGGTCGACGACTATCAATGCCTGCCGCGTTAGGGATCGGGGCAATCGTGACGGTTGGCTTCAACCCTGCTTACTTGCTTGGTGATCTGGGTTGGCAACTATCATTCCTGTCGCTACTTGGCATTATTCTTTTTGCTCCGGTCATCCAAGGACTACTCCCAAAGCGATTTGGGATTATTACCGAGATAGTAGCAGTAACGCTGGCTGCTCAGCTAACCACCGCTCCGCTCATTGCCTATCACTTTGGGGTACTCTCACTCATTGGTCCGTTGGCTAATGTGCTCATCATGCCAATCGTACCAATCTTGATGCTCGCCGGCTTTGTCGCCGGCACAGTTGGAGTAGTGTTGCCTGGCGTGGCCTTTGCGCTACTCACACCGATTCGCTTTGTGGGCGAGCAGATCATCGACCTCATCTACTACTTGGCATCATTACGCTGGTCGCAGATTGGTGAATCCGCCTTGCCACAGCTCACCATGCTCACTGCATATAGCATACTGTTGGTATTTGCGCTCATCGGGGCACGTCGTCGGCGTATCCAATCAGCTTCAAATCTGATCTGAAAAATGATAAAATTGGGCTGAAATTACGGGAGTACAAACATGTCTGGACACTCAAAGTGGCACTCAATCAAACATCAAAAAGCCATTACCGATGCGAAGCGTGGCAAGGCGTTTACCAAGGTCGCTTCAGAGATCGCGGTAGCGGCTCGCGATGGTGCTGATCCCGAGATGAATTATCGTTTGCGACTCGCTATCGCCAAGGCCAAGCAAGTAAATATGCCAGCGGCGAATATCGAGCGAGCAATTGCTCGTGGCGCTGGCACGGCGGGTGGCGCTGCACTCGAGGAGCTGGTCTATGAGGGTTATGGCTCAAATGGGGTGGCGGTAATGGTCAAGGCCCTGACAGACAATCGCAATCGAACCGGAGCTGATGTGAAGTCCGCCTTTTCGAAGTATGGTGGCAATCTTGGTTCGCCAGGATCGGTCAGCTATCTGTTTGAAACCAAAGGAATTATTTTGTGCAAAGAGGGCGTTGATAAGGATGAGGTCGGTTTGCAGGCCATAGAAGCTGGCGCGGCGGATATTGATGATAGTGGTGAACAGCTAGTGATATATACAGCGCCAACCGATCTTGAAAAAGTTCGCGATGCACTCGGGGCCGATGTGGTTGAGTCGGCCGAGATTGAACAGACTGCCACGCAGACGGTAGTAGTCGATGACGAGAAGAAGGCGAGCAGTCTCATGAAGATGATTGATATGCTTGATGATCTTGATGATGTCGTGAGTGTTAGCGCCAATTTTGATATACCTGAAGACATTCTACAGAAGCTTGGTTGATCAATGATTATCTTTGGTATTGATCCCGGCACAGCAACGACTGGCTTTGGCGTTATTGAACTTGCTGCGGATCGTACCATCAAGACACTTGATTACGGGATAATTAGCACCCCGAAAGAAGAGCACATGCCAGCCCGTCTTGATATGCTCTATGGTGATTTGCGGCAATTGCTCAATCAATACCAGCCAGCAGCCGTCGCGATCGAGCAATTGTTTTTTGCACGCAATGTCACGACTGCCATATCGGTCGGACAAGCGCGCGGAGTCGCGATCTTGGCCTGTGAGCAGCAGCATATACCGATTGCGGAGTACACACCGTTGCAGGTCAAGCAGGCGGTCACGGGTTTTGGTAAGGCCGAGAAGAAGCAAGTTCAGAAGATGGTTCAGACGATATTGACGCTCAAGTCGGTACCAAAACCAGATGATGCAGCTGATGCTCTTGCTATCGCCATTGCACACTCCGCCACGCTGAAACTGAAAAATTGACACCTTTTTTAATAGCGCCTATGCTAATGTCATGGTAGGTCTCTACTTTTTCTTTGTGATGTTGCTCGTCTATGTAGGTATTCCGGCGGGCATTGTGTATTTGATTGTGAAACTTACTTCTCACAATAAGCATCAAGGGGAGCCTGGTGTTACCCATACTACCAGCATTACCCGAGATGTGAGTCTGGCCTTTCTCATGTTGGCTGGGCTCTTTATTGGTATCGTTACCGCCATCAATGTTCCGACCCAGCTTTTCGGCTTTCAGAGCAATGCCGCGATTTTTGTGACCCAGGTTATCCTAGGGATTGCACTCTTGCTGGGAGGCTTGGCGGCTAGTGGTGTGCTGCGCAATTTTCTTTTGGTCGTAAGTATCCTGACACTTCTGATTGCGAGCCCATTTGTATTCGATAGCTTCGGATCAGCCGCCGCCCTTGTGGCCCTGTTCTTGGCGATGGTGGTTCTTGTCGTGGTAACGATTCGACTCAGTAGACACGGAAGTATACGAGGTAAAAAGCATGAATAGAGTAGTTAAGGCATTTTTGGCGATCGCGGTTGCAATCATTTATCCAAGCTTTGTGTTCTTGGCGGTCGTCACTTTTCTACCCGACAAAGCTGCTGATATGCCAAAGGCTCCAGACTATCCAAGGTCGCCAAGCTGTTCACGATACAACTATGATTACAACGGCAACAGCTCGTCCAAGTCAAATTACTCCAGGGACTGCCAGCAAGAGTGGGCAGATTATGACCGAGCCCAAATTGATTATCGCGAGCAGTCTAATGCCTACAATCGTGAGATGGCAGCTTACAACAACCTTCGTGATTCTCGCAGCAAACAGCGTGCAGAACTAGCGATTGGCTTCGGTATCTTTGGTTTGGTGCTCATCTACTTCATCCGTGACATTACGGCACTGGTCATTGGCTTTACGGTTTCGAGCACGAGCATCCTGGTGGTTGCCACCGCAACCCTTGCTAACATTGGCGAAAAAGTGAAGGCGCCTCTGGCGAGTGGCTTGTCGCTTCTCAGCTTTATCATCATTGTCTGTATGATTTGGCTCGTTGATCGAGTACTCTATCCGCGTCCCGCTGGTGCCTCTCAGGCTCCTGCGCAGTCAGACACCAAAAAAACAGACTAGCGTCCAATCTGTTAGAATAAAACCATGATTGCTTCGCTACACGGCATTGTGCGAGAAAAGTTCGATACTAGCTATATCCTAGAGGTCGGCGGTATTGGCTACGAGATATTTCCGACCGCCCAAGAGTACTTCACTCTAGAGGCTGGTCAAACGGTCACAGTTTATATTGCCGAAAGTATCAAAGAGGACAGCTATACACTTTTTGGTTTTTCGCAATTGCCCGCTCGCCAAGCTTATTTTCGACTAACATCGGTCAGCGGGGTTGGTCCGAAAGCAGCTATGTCTATTCTTTCAAAACACAGCGTAGAGGAAGTTGATACTGCGATTGCACAGGGCAACATCACGCTTTTTAGTGACGTCTCGGGCATCGGTAAAAAAACTGCTCAGCGCATTATCCTCGAGCTGAAGGGCAAGCTCGTGTCGGCGCCTAACAAGAAAGACCTGAGTGCCGATCCCGCCTATCAAGCACTGCTGAGCCTTGGCTTCTCGGCCGCTCAAGCAGGCACTGTGATAAAAGATCTGCCCGCAGAGCTAGGGCTTGATGAAAAGGTTCGGCGCGCTCTTAAGGAAATCGGTCGATGATTGAGCGACCACAAGACCAGGCTGAAGAAGAGGTGGTGGTGCCGTCGGTCGAAAAAGACGAGCAGCGCTTCGAGGATACTTTACGACCGCGACGATTTGATGACTACATTGGTCAGGAAGAGATCAAAACGAATTTACTCCTTGCGATACAGGCAGCTCAAAAGCGACTTGAAAGCCTGGATCATGTTTTGCTCTATGGCCCACCAGGGCTCGGTAAGACCACATTGGCAGGAGTTATTGGCAACGAGATGAGTTCAAATGTGAAGATAACGAGCGGCCCTGCAGTTGAGCGTGCGGGTGATTTGGCATCGATGCTGACAAATCTACAAGACGGCGACATACTTTTTATCGACGAGGTTCATCGTTTGCCACGGACTGTCGAAGAAATTCTTTATCCGGCCATGGAGGATTATGTGATCGATATTATGCTTGGGAAGGGTCCAACTGCTCAAAGCCTCCGCTTGGATCTGCCGCGCTTTACTATTATCGCGGCGACCACGCGGTTTGGTGCACTGTCGAGTCCGTTTCGCGATCGCTTCGGGCACATCCATCGACTTGACTACTACAACGAGCCTGAGATCGAGAAGATCATCAACCGGTCGGCTAGGCTCATGGGTCTTACGATCGACAAATCGGCTGCCGCCGAGTTGGCACACCGCGCTCGCCTGACTCCACGTATCGCTAATCGATTACTCAAACGCGTACGCGACTATGCACAGGTGCATGCTGACGGCATCGTTACGAAAGACTTAGTACACAAGGCACTTGATCTACTGCAAGTAGACTCACTTGGGCTAGATCCAAACGATCGTCGGGTGCTCATGGCAATCATTGAAAATTTCTCTGGCGGCCCGGCGGGTGTCGATGCTATTGCTGCGGCCACAAGCGAGGAGCGACAGACCATCGAGGACGTGTACGAGCCCTATCTCATCCAACTTGGCTTGCTCGAGCGAACGACGCGCGGCCGTAAAGTGACGCCAAAAGCCTACCTACATCTTGGCGTTGAGCCGCCAGCTGACAATGCGAGCTTAAAACTGGTATAATACGCCCAGTTAACAGATGGGAGGTGGTAGTGGAAAATATTGATCGCTATCCTGGCCAACCAAAAGATGAAATCACGCAGCACGTATTCTTCAAGAGTGTGTTTGCTATTACGCCTTTTCTTTTCGCTAGTCTTATCTTGGGGCTCGTGAGTCTCTATGGTATATACTACGGTGCACGCTATCAGCCAAAAGTGTCCCAGCAGGTTGCGGGCTTGCCGCTGAATGTTGCGTTTTTAAGCTTGATCATGCTCATCGTAACGGTGCTTCTGACATGGGGTGTGGTTTGGGTGTGGCGTCGCAACCGAATTGTCGTGACCAATGAGCACATTGTGGATATTGATCAGCGGGGGATTTTTAATAAAAAAGTTTCGACACTTTCGTTGGTAAAGATTCAGGACGTGACGGCAAAGGTTAGGGGGCCATGGCAGACACTCTTTCAATATGGCACGGTTATCATCCAGACTGCTGGTGAAAAAGAGAACTTTTCTATGGATTATATTTCCTACCCGTATCAGACTGAACAGTATATCCTGGAAGTTCATCGTCAGTTTGTTCACAAAGTAAACCAAAAGCACCTCGAGCACGAGGAAGGTCACGCTCCGTCAGCGGACGATCTTTAGCCTCGCTACTTCTCGACTTTGACTTCGTATAGGCCGCCAGAGTCTGGCTTGGCTTGTTTGTCGTGAATATTCTCTAGCTGAGCATCAAGAACAAAGCCGGTTGCAGGATTGCCAATTGGTGTGTAGCGATAAGGGTTTTTGGTGCGTGGATCAGTCGGCAATGTCCGCAGATAGGGGGTTGCTCCCTTAGTCAGCTCATCAAGATTTTGTGGGAAATTGCCATTTTCTGCATAAAAACTCTCGAGTGCTCCTCGCAGGGTGTTTGACAGAGCAGCTTTACGCTGGGAGTCACGGGCACTAGCCGGCCCCGCAATAATGTTTGGAATAATTAGCCCTGCCAAGATGACAGTAAAAAGACCGACAAAGACGATTTCAATCAGGGTGAAGCCTTTTTGCTGAGGAGTTGGTTTAACAAGTGTAAATTTCATACGCATAGTGATTGTATAGCCGCCCTATTTTTAGGTCAATATTCCAACGCCCTGGCTGAGCAGCGACAAAATCCGACTAACCTCTTCGACGCTGGTGTCACCAAGTAGTATTTTTTTAATCGCAGCCATACGCAGACTGGTCATTCCACTGCTCTCCTCGGCATGCTGAATCTTCAAACTGTCACCACCCCCAAGGATTGCCTCGCCGATTTTCTCGTTCATCTGCATGACTTCAAAAATTGCGCTGACTCCTATGTAGCCAGTGTTTTGGCAGTGTTCGCAGCCTGTAGCTCGATATAATTTGAGGTGGTTGATGATGTAGTTGATCGGCGGAATTTTCACGACTGGCTCGCCAGGCTGAGAGACTACTACTTGCGGTGTCGGTGTTTGGCTCAGCTGCTCTTCGGGTAACGGTTGCGGCTCTGGTGCCGGTGGTGCAGTTGGTTCATTGATGCTGCGGTTGAGTACAGCTGGATCCTCGCTGATACGCTCGAGTATCGAGTGTCCTACGAGTGAGGACGCAGGTGGCGCAGGTATAACCAAACGGTCGAGGGCATGTGCGCGATTTGGATCAGTCGGCTGGGCGGACGGGTAGCTTTGTGGTGGCGGTTCATCTGCTGGTGCGGGTGCGGGAGCTTGTTGGGCAACTGGTTGCGGTGCCGGCGGTGGAGTTTGTTCGGGGTTCGCCGGCTCGTATGTCTTGAAGGCATCTATCTGTGGTGAGTTTTTGACGGCAGTATCAAGGTCAAAGTTTTGTCGTAAGAAGCCGATTTCTTCAGCATTGGGTGTGTATGGTTGTTTGCAAAATGGACAAAGTAGGCGCAACAATCGCTGGTTCACGACGACTAGTAAGTTGGAAGCTATCTGAAAGGGCTGAGCCTTGAAGCCGCGCATAAAACCAACTGTCTCTCCGATCGACGAAGTGAACATGCCAGCTAAGATCTGATGATCGGATGTGGTAGCATCAAGGGCTGTCGTGACGGTGGTACCATCAGTGATTTGGCTGAGCATGATAGTCTGCTTGCCTTGCGCGACAAGCACTTTGAGGCCTTCACCTATGCTGCTACCCTTATCGACATTGACCTTGTTTTGGCTAACACCAATAAGCTTTGATTTTACATCGAGCTCAAGCGTGGTGACGGGGGTCTGCTTCGTATCAATTGTCGAAATGATGCTATACAGGGTCGTGGTCTTACCGGACTTCGGTGGTCCAATCACTACAAGGAGTCCACGTCCTCGTGACAGAAAATCACTAACAATATCTTGCTCCTGTTGGCTCATACCAAGTCGCGCCAAAGGAGAATTGATTTGTCCCTCGGTCTGCAGTTGGAGCAATATACTATCGCCGTTGACAGTTGGCATTACCGAGACATTGACACCGATCTTCTTATCTCCAACCACGAGTTCAAAGTGGCCCTCGACCTGTTGATTGCTCAGGATGCTGATCCCGGCATATTGTCGGGTAGCGCGATCAATCGTGGTGAACTGGCTGCTCGAGAGTACGCCCATATCACGTAGCTCGAGTCCGATGCGAAAGCGCAGCATGACTTCGCCAGCGCTCGGGGTAAAGTGAACATCGCTCGCGCCAAGCACGACTGCTTGCTGCAAAATTGCTGGCAGGGAAGTGATAGCAATACGAGAGTTGGCGGTGGTACTGAGCGGGGATGGTGCAGCACTATTTCCAGATGGGCTTTGTGCCTGATTCATAGCTTCAATTATACCATAAGCACATTTATACGACTTGAAGAACTTACGCTTTACTTTCGGTAATGAGTGGTATTAATATTTTGTTTATGAACAAGGGGGTTCAACTACTCATCATCTTCATTGTGGCACTAGTTGCTACAGTCATTGCACCAGTTGCTGCATGGGCCAATGATGCGCCACGGCTACTCATTACAGAGATATCGCCAGGCAGTAAGGATAGCGCAACCGACGAATTTGTAGAAATCTACAATCCATCCAGTGTGACAATTGATTTGTCAGCGGATAAGATTCAATACAAGTCAGCTTCTGGCAAAACCTGGACTACCAAAGCCAAGATTGACGATGGCACCGAACTGGCGCCAGGTCAGTACATGGTGCTTTCTACTAAAGATAATTTTACTGCGCATTTACAGAGTGGAATGGCCCAAGCAGCTGGAAATATTCGTCTGGTTGATGCGGAGGATACGGTGCTCGATCAGGTCGGCTGGGGTACGGCTGATGCGGCGCTTGTAGCGCCAGCAGAGCCTGTCGTAGTGGGACAAACAATATCTCGTAAATTGATCGACAGTAAATATGCTCAGAGTCAGAATAACCTTGGTGATTTTGTGGCTGGCGAGCCAACGCCGGGGAATCCAACCAAGGTTGCTGCTCAATCTGAGCTTGCGTCTGTGGCAAGCGATTTCTCGCTTGATATCATCATCAATGAGCTGTTACCCGATCCAACCAGTCCTCTGACAGACAGCGAAGATGAATTTATTGAGCTCTTTAACGATGGCTCAGGGGCGCAGGACCTGACCGGCTATAGTCTGATGGATGCGTCGGGGCATAGCTTTAAGCTTGATGGCCGCACTATTGGCGCGGCTGGCTATTTGGTAATTCGCTCGGCGGAGTCAAAAATCAGCCTCAATAACGATGGCGATACGGTGAAGCTTCTTGCGCCAAACGGTGAGACTATAGATATAACTGAAGATTACGGCAAAGCAAAGTCAAATCTGAGCTGGGGCCGTACAGGAGATGGTTGGTCTTGGACAAATGCACCAACGCCTGGTTCGGCTAATGCTTCTGTGCTGATTGAGCAAGCTGATTCGGCAAATGCAGCAAAAACTACCACTAGCAAGAAGTTGGCGACCAAGAAGACAACTGCGAGAACCAATACAGCGCGCGCAAAAGCCGCAGCAAAGCCGGCCAATACTTCACAAATAGGAACGGTCAGCAATGAGCAGGGCCCCAATGTACCTGCCTCCAATTGGTCGTGGTTGCTGATTACTCTGGGAGTCGCTACCATAGGGTATGGAATATATGAATACAGACCAGAAATTACAATTTTCTTCCACAAGCTCCGAGCAAAGCTTGGCCTGGGGCAAAAAGCTCGGCCAAAATCTTAAGCTCGGCCAGCTCATTGAGTTTGTCGGTGATCTTGGTGGTGGCAAGACCACGATCATCAAGGGCATTGCGCAAGGTTTAGGTATCGAAAAAACCGTGACCAGCCCGACGTTCAATGTGATGCGTAGCTATGAGCTTAAATCCGGCGGTAGTTTAGGCCATTATGATCTGTATCGGATTGGCGATGATGATGTCGTTGCGCGTGAGCTGCGCGAACTTGTAGAAGCCGGGCAGTCGATTGTGGTAGTTGAGTGGTCGCGACCGTTTGTCGAGAGCATCAAGTCAGACTATTTGCGCATTGGCATTGAGGTGAAGCCGGATGATGAGCGGATCGTCACTCTTACCGCTCATGGCCCGCAGAGTTTTCGGGTGCTGGAGGCTATACGATGATACTCGCCATTCGCACTGACAAGCCAATTGCGGAGCTGCATCTGGTGGACATGGATGGCAGGACAGTGCATACACATGAGTGGCAGGCAGATAGGCAACTGGCCGACACGCTTCTCAAGACAATGCTCGATTTTCTCAAGCGTCATGATGTCTCACCAGAGCAGCTGGATGGCATCGCCGTCTTTACCGGCAAAGGCTCATTTACCGGATTGCGAATTGGCACAACGGTTGCAAACGCATTCGCCTATAGCTTGAACAAAAAAGTTGTCGCGGTTCAGGGCGAAGACTGGCTATCGCACTGTGCAAAAAAAATACAGACAGCGACGATCGGCGAGTATGCTATGCCAAAATATGACGGCGAGCCGAACATCACTAAGCCAAAGGCCTGATTGACTATACTCTCCAAAAAGCGTTTAATGATAGCAGTAAAGTAACTAATTCAAACTCAGTAGTTTTTGCATAAAGTTCAGATCCGATACTCGTTTAGTTTTATTCAACACATCCAAATCATCCGATACTCAACCCGTAGTGAACTCGCAGAAGCTGCCTGATAGAAAAGGTGGAAGATGGATATCGTTTTTATTATCGTCGCACTGGCTGGTGGGGCAGGTGCCGGCTATGGCACGAAGCACGTTTTGTCTAAGAAGAAATCGCAAAACGCTGAGGCCAAGGCAAGTAAGCTCGTCGAAGAGGCCAAGGCAAAAGCCAAAGAAGTTGAGCTAGCTGCGAAAGAGGCCGCCATCAAAATGGCGGATGAAGCTAAGAAAGAAGATAAGGAGCGCCGGGAGCGCTTAGAGGCTCAGGAAAAACGATTAGCAGAACGCGAAAAAATGCTCGACAACAAACTCGACTCGCTTGAGCGCAAGACCGAATCGCTTCATGAGAACGAGAAAGAGATCGACGCTATAAAAGAAGAGCTCAAAAGTATTCGAGTTCGTCAGCAAGAGAACTTGGAAAAGATTGCCAAACTCAAAAAAGAAGAAGCTCAAGAAAAATTGATGCAGATGACCGAAAAAGACATCAAGGCAGATCTCGTCAGTCTCATCGCCAAGCGCAAAGACGAAGCCAAAGAGAAGGCTGACGAGTACGCACGAGAACTGCTCGCTGATGCGATGGCTCGTATGGCTACTGAAGCTTCCGGTGAGCGCACCATCACGACGGTGAAGATTCCTGACGACGAGATGAAGGGTCGGATCATCGGTAAAGAGGGTCGCAATATTCAGACAATTGAGCGAATGACTGGTGTCGATGTTTTGATCGACGAAACACCGGGCGTTATCACACTGAGTAGCTTTGATCCGATTCGCCGGCAGGTTGCTCGCGTTGCGATCGAGACGCTGGTAAAAGATGGGCGGGTGCATCCAGCGCGTATTGAGGAAGTTGTGAAGAAGGCCGAAAAAGAAATCGATGCCGAGATCAAAAAAGCCGGAGAAGACGCCGCTCGTGAGGCTAAAGTATTAGGCTTACCAGCTGAGATTAACAAGACAATGGGTATGCTGAAGTTTCGTACGAGCTACTCGCAAAATGTCTTGCACCACAGTATTGAGATGGCGCATCTTGGCGCTATGCTGGCCGCTGAGATTGGTGCCAATGTACAGGTGACCCGTGCTGCTTCCTATCTCCATGATCTTGGTAAGGCTGTTAGTCATGAAGTCGATGGTAATCATCATCACATTACTGGCGAGATGCTCCGTAAGTATGGTATTGATGAAGCCATTGCCCATGCTGCCGAAGCGCACCATGACGACATTGAAGCCACGACACCAGAAGCTATGATCGTGCGAGCAGTCGACGGTCTGAGTGGCGGACGACCTGGGGCACGTGGTGATACACTCGAGCGATTTGCTGATCGTATGAAAGACCTTGAGAATCTCGTGAACTCATTCGATGGCATCGAGAAGACTTTCGCAATGAGCGCTGGTCGCGAGATTCGCGTCTTTGTTAGGCCACAGCACGTCGATGATCTTTCGGCTATCAAGATGGCTCGCGATATTGCAAATAAGATAGAAGCCACACTCAAATATCCTGGTACTATCAAAGTGAATGTTATCCGCGAGACCCGCGCAGAGGAATACGCAAAGTAGCACTCGATGAAAAAGATCGACAGTGTTTATCGCGTGGCTCAACAATATGGCTTAACCAAGCGCACCGCCCTGGGTGTTGTCAACGATGTTCTTAGCCAGATTGAGGATGAGGTCGCAAAGGGTGAGAAAGTGGTAATTAGCGGCTTTGGTGTATTTAGTCGAACTATGCGGAAGAAGCGCACCGGCATCAATCCAAATACAAAGGAGAAGCTTACGATTCCCGCTATGCCGACAGTGAAGTTTTCGGCTGGTACGAAATTTACCAAAAAAGTCCGACAAAAGAAATAGCATAACTGTATTTCACTATAAACTTGGGCGAGATATAATAGCAGCATGGAAGAGCTTAATAGCTGGCAGAAGAAAGCAAGACGATTTCTTAGACGACTTGGTCCTGGTCTCGTAACCGGTGCAGCCGACGACGATCCGTCGGGTATAGGTACTTATTCGCAGACCGGTGCGCAATATGGTTTTAAGCTCAACTGGAGCATGCTCTTTATGCTGCCCCTTATGGTATCTGTCCAGGAGATGGCTGGACGAGTTGGGCTTGTCACCGGCAAGGGCTTGGCTCGAATCATCAAAGACCACTACAACATCTGGATTCTTTATCTGATGGTGTTCTTTTTGGTCTTCGCAAACGTGGTCAATATCGGTGCTGATATTGGGGCAATGGCGGCTTCAGCTCAGCTTCTCATACCCTTGCCGTTTGTTTTTTGGACACTATTCTTCACGATAGGCATTGTGATCCTAGAGATAGTTATTCCGTATAAGCAGTATGCCAAGATACTCAAGTGGCTGACACTATCACTGTTTGCATACATCATCACCGCTGCAATTGTGCAGATGCCGTGGGGCGAAGTGTTGCATAATATGGTGGTGCCACACATTCAGCTGACTCCCGAGTATATTGTTCTGTTTGTTGCGTTGCTTGGTACAACTATCTCGCCATATCTCTTCTTCTGGGAGCCAAGCCAGGAGGTTGAGGAGGAGATCGAGCATCGTTGGCTCAAAAAGTCTGGTGGCGAACCTCAGGTAACTGCTCATCGTCTGGCACGCTTCCGACAAGACAACGCGATTGGTATGGTTTTTTCGCAAATCGTTGCTTTTTTCATCATGATTGTCGCTGCAGCCACTCTCAATAAAAATGGTATTGTCGATATCGCTTCGGCCGATCAAGCGGCCAAAGCACTTGAGCCGTTGGCGGGTGAGTTTGCGAAGGTGATTTTTGCGGTTGGAGTAATTGGAACAGGGCTACTTGCCATTCCGGTTTTAGCTGGGTCGGCCGCCTATGCATTGAGTGAGGCGCTTGATATCAAGGAGGGTCTTTATCAGAAAGTACACCGAGCGAGAGGTTTTTACGCCATCATCGCTGGCGCAACGATATCTGGACTTCTCATCAACTTCGTCGGAATTGACCCAATCAAGGCACTGGTCTATGCGGCGGTCATCAATGGTGTTCTGGCAGTTCCGCTGATCTTTATGATTATTCGTATTAGCAACAACCCCGATGTAATGGGCGACTACAAGAGCGGTCGACTGGTGAACTTCTTTGGGGTAATCGCTCTTATTACAATGGCACTCGCCAGTCTGGCGATGATTTTTATTCGCTAGTGATAGCTAGAATAGTAAGCTGACGCTCCCGGTCCGCAATATTTGCCGTAACGGTGTCGCCGGTCTTTTTGTCCAGTAATGCGTCTGCAATCGGCGAGACGTAGGAGACGACCATAGGGTCTGTATTATAGCTCCGGTAGCTACCGATCGTGATCGTAATCGGCGATCCGCCATCTATCTCGTAAGTAACACGCGAGCCAATCTGCACCTTGTTTGATTTCTGCTTGGGGGTAACTATCTTCGCGTGTCTGAGGATCTGCTCTTTGTCTCGCAGGTGGGTCATATACAGATCGTGACGGCGCATCAGCTCTTCATGCTCGATGTTGTCATGCCATGTTTCAGATCCTTGTGAAGTGCTGGCGCCAACCTGGGCCTTGATGTCGCGGATCTGGCCTTTGAGCTTAGTAATCTCCGCGAGCGATGCGTCATAGTCTGACTGTAGAAAAAAATATATGATCATCAAATAGTAAATGGGGCGAATGATGGGGCTCGAACCCACGGCCTACGGGACCACAACCCGTCGCTCTAACCAACTGAGCTACATCCGCCATGTCGTCACAGGAAAAAATTATATCATCAAAGTACCAATCTGAACAGATATGGTGCCCCCGGTAGGATTCGAACCTACGACCTTGAGCTTAGAAGTCTCCTGCTCTATCCAACTGAGCTACAGGGGCACGATGCTAATTACTATATAGAATTTTGCGTAAAAACTCGAGCAGAGCGCTATTGTAGTGACTAAAGCGTATTACATCTGTAGCGCGGCTACGGCGGTACTCACACGTTGAGTAGCTACCACTATATCTCCCGGTATGTATTGCGTAGTCTGTATCAATACCATCGACTTCACTTTTGCAATTCTGTAGTTTTTCATTGGTGTCGGCCGGTTGGACTGTTAGCTCTTTGAGCTTTGAGAGGTCGGTGGCATCAAGCTGGCTAGCTTTGGTGGTTTTTTGGTTGATGAGCAAATAGTCACCGTTGGTGTAGATGGTGAGTTGAGAGCATTTTTTCTCGGCGCCATCAGCGCAGCCACCGACGTCTTTTGTGGTGATCAACTTGTCTTGTGAAGTGATCTTGGTTGCAGCCTTGTTGACCACGTTGAAGATGAGGCTATAAACGGCAAACGCTCCAGCAGCCAGTGAGGCAATCGCCAAGATTACAAATATGATTGCGGTATTGCGATGGTGGTGTGGAGACGAATTTGTCATATTTCTTGGAGCGGGTAGCGGGAATCAAACCCGCATCGCCTGCTTGGAAGGCAGGAATAATAATCTTTATACCATACCCGCATGGTTTTGTAGGTACTATTATAAACCATTGAAAATACTACCATATTATTATATAATCAGCAAATCGCTATACACTCGACAACCCCCGGAAGGGAGCACGCGATGGCGAAGAACCGTGACAAGAAGAAGGGCAGCAAGAAGCCCCAGATGAAGGCCGCCACGCCGGTCAAGTCGGGCAAGAAGAAGCCAGGGAAGGGCAAGCACGCCCACAAGAAGGTTGCTGCGATCATCGACTCGCACGACCAGAGCAAGATGGTGGTGGCTCGAGATGAGCTCAACGTTGCGATCGCGGCGTTGTCGCTCAGCAAGCCGCTGGCGGTGCTGGGTCTGAAGCCGCGCATCATGGCCATCTTCTCGAAGCTGGGTGTGGAGACGATCGGTCAGCTACTCGCCTTCCCGGACGAGACCTGGCGCCATCGCGGCATCGGCTACGTGTCGCTGCGCGAGATCGATCGGGCATTGCGCCCGTTGGGCCTCGAGCTTGATCATCAGCCGGCGTCCGGCTACCACCTCACCACATCGAGACTTACGCTCGAAGACCTCAGTGTCGTCGTTCCGCGAGTGGTTCGGGGTGGTGACAGTTCCGTGATCTGCTGCATCGAGCTGCAGAAGCGGTTCGGCGTGGTGACGGTCGCCGATCTGCTGGCGCTCGATGATCAGACCATCAGAGCCAGCCTGCCAGACAACGAGGAGTTGCCCATCTTCATGGAGGCAGTCGGTGAGCTGAGGGAGGCTCAGCGCCGCCTCGAAGCGTCGGCGGACTGACCAGCTCACAGTCACGGTCGAAGGCAGGGTGGGTGTTCAACGAAGAACACTCACCCTGCCGCAGGCTACTTTATTTTTCGAGACTTCTCGCTCAAGAAAGTGTCGAGCACGCAGAGCACAAAGAAGTAAACTCCCGAGGCCAAGATGGCGTGGTCGAGGTCAAATAGATACAGACTGAGCCCAGCTATTACATAGAGACTCGCTACCGAAAGGTAGTATTTTTTTTGCTCAAGCCAGCCGGTCAGAACATAGCCGCCGGCACACATGTAGAACCAGCCATGCAGCATACCAGTGAGCAGTCGGAATATTCCGGAGTATTCGAGATAGGTTAAGATACTGCCCCCAACGACAATGCTGATCCATAGCCACTGGATCCAGCGATCCGTTTTTGTGCGCGTGCCGCCGAGTAGATATTGGACCATGATGCCGACCAGGCCGACACTGAGCCAGCTTGCGAGTAGCCAACCGGGGCTATCGAGATAATAAAAGCTGGTAAGGTAACCAGCCAAAATCAATACGCCCCATACGATCATGATCTTTTGATAGAGGCGCTTTTGCATGCCGACATTATAGCATAAGTATTATTTTTCACCTGTTGTGATCTGTGCTAGTATTATGGCAATAATAACTGTTAGGAGACATCATGAAGTTAAATATCAAATCTAACCTTGCCCGCACCGGGATGGTGGCATCTATGGCAGCCCTACCAGCGGCTCGTGCTTTAGCAGCATATGACGACTACTCAAGTTCAAATGCAGCATCGGGCGCTGCGGCCGCAGGCTTTCTTGGTCTCTTTGGTGCGTTCTTCTTCGTGATTATTGCTGTGGCGATTGCATCTTTTGTATTTTGGCTACTGATGCTCATTGACGCAATCAATCGAACGAACTGGGAAGACGATAATCAGAAAAACACCTGGCTGATTATTTTAGTCGTTTCATTTTTCTTCGGCGCTTCACTGATTGCAGCTGCTGTGTACTACTTCACCGTCAAAAAGAAACTCGGTACGCCTAAGAAGAAATAGTCATTGCCTGATCAAATACAAAAGGCCGGGTTTGACCCGGTCTTTTGTTATCGCCAGCTCGGTAGCCAGAAATGCATATTGTAGTAGTCGAGGCTGACTGGGTAGCCGTAGGTGAGTGGTGAGAAAAAGAGATAAGAAGCGCAAGCGAGTCCAAGTAGGACATTGAAGTAGGTGTTGCGCTTTTGTCGCGGTAATTTGTCGATCAAATACATCAAGATAAGGATTGAAAAGACAAGTGCTGTCAGATAGTGATAGAGGAACATGACTCGTTTTATCTGTATGAATGGCAAGAGGTTGATGATGTAGGCAAAGTAAAGAATCTCAAGCTGCCCAGTAATTTTGACGCGCTTCGTTAGGAGGCCAATAACGCCTAGCACCACTGCAGCCAGGGCCGCATACCAGATGACAGGGTTGCCGAGGAGATAGATATTCTCAACCCGCGGATCTGACTTATCCGTGCCTTCCCAGTAGTAGACA
The DNA here is from genome assembly GCA_020852295.1 of bacterium. Lineage (GTDB taxonomy): Bacteria > Patescibacteriota > Saccharimonadia > CAILAD01 > JADZBC01 > JADZBC01. Next base: position 162,467 of record JADZBC010000009.1, read on the forward strand.
CCTCGCTGCATGAGCGGCCAACTGTACCACTTGCTGCCATAGGGGTGGGAGTCGCCGCCGATACCAGTGTTTGACTGGTACATAACACGGTTAAGCTCAATGAACTTTTCGAACTGGCTGGCGGTTTTGAGGTCTGCCACACTTCCATATTTGTTGCCCTCAAGTGTGCGTTGAAATTCCTGTGACATATAGTCGTCGCCCGGGCCAGATTTTGTGAGCAATGAGAAATGCACCATAAAGACCGAAACGTAGAGTAGGATCGGTGGAATCATATAGAGAAAGATGCGCAAGATAGTTTTGCCTTGAGGCCACCACTTGCGCTTACCCCAGTGTGCAATCAGCTCATAAACGAGCGGAATCATTAGGAAGGTGAGTCCGGTCCATTTTATCGAGGCGGCCGCACCGCCCAGCAGTCCCGATGCGACAAAGAAGAGGATATTTTTATTGCGCCGATACAGTAGATAGAGCAGTAGTGAGAGAAATCCAAATAGCAGCAAAAAGCTATCGAGCAAAATGAATCGGGATTGTACGATCAAGGCGTTTTCTAGAGAGACAAGTAGACCAGTAGCGGTGGCGGCCCGGAGGCTAAAGCCAAGCTCGATTGCCAAGAAGAAGAGTACGAGGGGGAGCAGTGTGCCGGCCAAGGAGGGCAAAAACCGGAGTATCATGTAGCCGTTGTCGGCGTATTGCGCACCAATTTTTTCAAACTCGGAGGTTGGTACGTAGCCAGCAGCTTTTGCAAAACCGGTGATGAGCAGCTTGCCGAGTGGCGGATGGATATCGAAATAGTATTGATTATTGTAGTAGCTTGATACGAACTTACCGAAGTAAACCTCATCGAAAACTGCTTCTTTTGGAGTACCAAAAAACGCAAAGTGCGTAACGAGGCTAACAATCAAAACTGCTAGAGCAGCAAATACCTTAGGTCGTTTCTTTACGAATTCCATTATTGCTCATCATACCATAGCTTGTGGTATGGGTGCTGCAGGGGATACAATTGTACATAAGTACTATGAACGTATCTCCGTACATCCAGAAAAAACTCGGCTGGCCAATGATTATTGGTGCTGCCTTTGTGGTGCCCACAATACTGTGGCTAACCATACACCCGGTCGGTGACGTGGTGAGTTCATGGACGAGCTTAGCCTATGGGCTCGGCAGGTTATTTGGCATATGGGGTGTTTGTCTGTATGCCATCAATCTAGTAATGTCTGCTCGTTGGCGTTGGCTTGAGCCATGGTTTGGAGGGCTCAATCGTGTCTACATTGCCCATCACACGACCGGTGGCATAGCGCTGGTCTTGCTGCTCTTTCATCCTGTTTTTCTGGCATTACAAAAACTAGCTATCTCCGCCTTCACTGCGGCCCGCTTCTTGTTGCCTGGCTATAGTTTTGCGACTGATCTTGGTTTAATCGCATTGTTTGGGATGGTCTTCTTGCTCTTTCTTACTTTTTACACCAAGCTCCCATATGAGATTTGGAAATTCAGCCACAAATTCCTAGGAGTTTTCTTTGGTGTGAGCGGGCTTCACATCCTACTGATTGAATCAGGTGACATGGAGAGCTCAATCTTACTCAAAGCCTACGTACTTGCCATTATGGCAGCAGGGGCATTTGCCTATACTTATCGAACATTGCTACCAAAAATATTTTGTTCGAACCTACGAGTATGAGGTGGAGGGGGTCCGCCAGCCATGGAAAGAGGTGATTGAGATGACACTCAAGCCCAAGAATCAGCTCATGAACTTCCAGCCTGGTCAGTTCGTGTTTGTGTCGTTTACTGATTCGCAATTGGTAGCGCGGGAATCACATCCATTTTCGATTGTGTCTGCTCCAAAGGATGGGCGGCTCATTTTGACAGCCAAGACGCTCGGCGACTACACGGCCAGCCTGATCAAACTTAAGTCGGGTACAACTGCCAAGATCGAGGGTGCTTTTGGTAAGTTCTCCTACATCAATTTTAAAAACAATGACCAGATATAGATCGCGGGTGGTATCGGAATCACGCCATTTGTCTCAATGGCGCGCTCACTCGAGATGACGCCAGACTGCAAGGTCGATATGTTTTATAGCTGCAAAACAGAGCCAGAGCTGATCTACCTCGATGTCATACGTCAAACTGTCGAAACACACAACAAAAACTTCCGGATTTTCCCCTGGACAGCCGATAAGATGGGCATGATTACCGCTGACAAGATCAAGCAAAAAGTTGGCGATGTTAAGGGTAAAGACATCTTTTTGTGTGGACCACCACCAATGATGAAGGCACTCCGTGAGCAGTTTATCAAGCTGGGTGTGCCAAATGACCATATTCATAGTGAGGAGTTTTCAACCAAATGAAAATCAAGCTCAACACCAGGTTCTTTACTACGGTCGGCTTTGTACTTGCTCTCGTCATCGCGCTTCTCGTCATCGCGATAGGCTTACTTGGCTCCACGCGAGGGGTGCCCAATTGGCAAATCTTGCTCAACAAATGGAAGGGCGTCGCCACAACTTACCGTACCGGACCAACCGGTAGCGAGAGCTCAGATGCGACTACTTCGCTGGATACAACCGACCCGACGATAGATGGCAGTAACGGCGACACAAGCCCAGACCAATCTACACCAAACAACGGCGGTGGCGGTACCGATACCAATACGCCCGGTAGTGGTGGCTCTGGAGGTAGAGGATCGGCCACCCCAAAGCCGAGTAGCTCTACAACTACTCCACCGTCATCGGGTGGGGGTGCGAGTACGCCAAAGCCAACGGGCAACTCGACTCCACAACCAACGCCTGCGCCAACTCCAACGCCGACCCCTGCACCAGCTTGCTCGGCCGGAGGATCGTGTACGGCAGCGCAGGTTGCTACCCACAACACTCAGGGCAATTGCTGGGTGATCTATGGATCGAAAGTTTATAATGTGACTGGTTACGTTGGGCAACACCCCCCTGGACCAAGCTATTTCAACTCATCTGTTTGCGGTAAAGACGTATCAAGTTTTCTCGGCGGCAGCTCATCGGTCAATGGCAACCGACATCGTCACTCCAACAGTGCTTATTCGATTCTCAATAGCTATTGGTATGCAAATCTCATATAATTTGTAAAAGGAATTTCACAATGCCCGCCACTCCACTACAACCACAAAAACAACATAGCTCTCAAAAGCTTCAGCTCTTTGTTATGATGGCGCTTTTTGCAGGTATTGGCGTAGGAGCAGTCGGTATGGGGTTGGCTGGTAATTCTCGTCAGCCTGTTGGCGTGAGTCCAAGTATGCAGCCGCGCCGCGACGCTGTCTCTGAAGTAAAAAAGGTCGGTGAGATGATCGAAGTCGACAATGTTAGTTTTGGAGTTGATGCAGTCAATCTCAATCAGGCGGCCGATGCTGTTTACAAACCAAACCCGGGGAATCGTTTCGTAGTGGTCAGTGTCACGATAGCTAATAAAACTACCCAACAGCGACCGGTCGTTCCGGTAACTCAGGTGTATTTGAAGGATCAGGACGGTAATACATATTTTATGTCGCCGGCACCCATGAAAAATCCGATTGCTGCTGGCAACTTGCTTGCCGGAGACAATCTCAAAGGGCAGCTTTCATTTGAGGTGCCAGACTCGGTCAAGCAGCTAAAACTGTATTTTGATCCCGGCTGGAACAACGTCTCGCCATTCGTGGTTGGACTGAATTAGATACTAATGGTGCGCTCGAGGATTGCATCAACCTCGACGTGCTTATTCTTGAGTAATTGACGAGCTTGATCCTGTTTTTCGGTAATTGCGCGTTCGAGATTTTGTAGCCCATCGGCTCTCGCCGCTCCATTACCATGAACTACTTCGCGCAGATTACTAATGCCGAACTTGCGTGCGTAAGACTCGGCAAAGATCACGCTTAGGTGGTCAACAATTGTGTCTCGGTCGCGGTTAGGAAAATCCTCAAGCGTTACTTCAATTGAGCTCTCAATTTTTTTTAGTAGGCGCGGCAGGGTGGCGATCGCAAGCTCTGTTGGGTTTTCAAATTTTTGTAATTCCGGCTTGACAACATACCGGTCAATTAGCTGGTGAATATGTTCACGATCAAGCTGGTATGTACGTGCAAGTAGCTCGTGATCAGTTGCGGCACGGAGATTTGTTTCGACTGTTGCATTGTGCTTCTCAAATTTATCGACAAACTGTACTTCGAGCTGTGGAACCAAAAAGCTGATGCCACCATAGTTAACTGATTCTGCAGTATCATGCAGAAGGGTCTCTGGTAGTCCGTGCAGCCCTTTTGTGGCGGTTACGGGATAGATTTCCTGCGAACCAAATACTGCACGAAACCTTTCGGAATGTGGAATAGCCATGTAGTCGTCTGTACTCACCGCGTAAATTTCAAAGTCGCTGTGCGTCCGGTAGTCTGGGCTCTCTTGAGTTTTGGTTCGCCCGACTACTTCGCCCTGGAGTGCTAGCTCGGCGCCAACACCTTTGCCAAACAGATAGTAAGTTGTGCCATCCTCGCCCTGTTGAGGCATAAGCGCTCGAGCCAAAATGACCTTTGTTGTAAAGGTATCAATGTCGTTCATCTCAATACCATCAGTAAAGGTTTCTTCTCGCCAGCGGTGTAGAGCATTGAGCTGGGTGGGTGTTGGTTCTTGAGTAAAGTTGCCAGATTCATCAAGCTGCAGTTCAAACTGATTGCGCAGAAAGTCGAGCGAGCGCTTCACGCGGCGCTCTACTTCGCTGTTCTGCGCAAGTGCTTCACGAGCATCGTCGTTCTCTACCGGACTCGTGAATGTGTCTTTGCTGTCGTCTTGTGGATTAAGCTGGTCCGATGGTTGATCCAAGTTATTACCTTTCTGGTCGGGGTGGCCGGACTTGAACCGACGACCTCGTCGTCCCGAACGACGCGCGCTAGCCAGCTGCGCCACACCCCGGCGATCAATTCGCTATTCTTTCTCTTTGCTGGCCTTGCTGCCAAATTGCTTCTTGCTGAAGTAGAAAAAGTACAAGATTTCGAGAATCCCAATTGTATTGACTACGAGAAGCAAAATATACCAGACTTTGTCGCCTTTACGGGCTGCCTTCCAGAGAGCGAGGCCCTTCCAGGCAACAGACCACACCAGTAGTATCGTAAATATCCAGGCATTTTGCGCCAGCCAGGCACCGATGGTTTGGTTGAAAACTACATCATTGCTATTCATACACTTATTTTACTCCTTTCTATCCAAGAAAAAAGCCCGAGACAGTACTCGGACACTTTTCTTGGTCGGGGTGAAAGGACTCGAACCTTCGACCTCGCGGTCCCAAACCGCGCGCGCTAGCCAGCTGCGCCACACCCCGCTATTTGTGTGTAAATAACGACTATTACCATAGCAATTTATACCTGAAAAAGCAATATTCAGACTAGATCTTGAGGTGCTTGGCACGGCGATAGAGAAACCACGGGAAAACGACACAGGCACCAACCGTAAACATGCCGATAAGCGGCAGCGCCCAGCGCTTGAGGCCGATGCGCTTACTCTCGAAATACATAAAGGGTATAAAGGCACTGACGGCCAGCGACAGGTCAATTCCGATGAAGCGTGCTGAATTATTGACCGTTGCATCGCGCACAAAGCGAGCGACATCAAACCCGCCCGGTTCTTGCAGGAGAGGGATAGTGGCAATTAGGGCAATTGCAATCGTTGCGATTAGCAGCCAAAGATAGAAAGTACTTTGCTTGAATTTCATCGATTACGACTTACCTGTAGTCATGGGCCGGACAAAACGGTGGTAGCCAAGATAGAGCACGACAACAAGGCCGACGCTGACGCCAACAAACACATACTTACTGTTTTGCGAAGCGAAGCCGCGCGCCAGACCATACACGAGCGAGAAGAGCCCACCAAGCATGACGCCATCGGACATGATGCGAATCTTTTTCTCAAACGCCAGACTAACAACCAAAAACACCACCGATGCGATGAGCATCACGATCGATACATTGCGGTTGTATGGCTTCATCTTTTCGTCGTAGACGGCTATCTTGGTGTCAAATTCGCGCTGCATCTCGACTTGTTGAGGCGTGAGTTCTTTGCCGTATGAGTTGAGCTCTATCGGCATCTTGGGCGATTCGGGGCCTGGGTAAAATGTGTCCACTCCGACGCCAACAAAGATGGCGAACAGGAGCCCCAAGAAGAATGTGTAAATGAGACGCAAGATTTTGTTTTCGTCGTACGAATGACGCTTTTCCATGTTGCCTCCTATATATACTTCTATTATACGCCTGCCGCCTAGCTTCTTGCGTCAATATCAGCCCGACGTATGCTCACCATTTTTTTAATAAGCTGTTTGGGTAATGGTGCTGTGTGGGCGAACTGAACGGTTCCCTTGGAAACTTTGAAATCTTTCAGCTCATCACCGAGGAATTCAATCGCATGAGAGCCAGGAAAGATACTCATATGATTGTCAAAAGAACCAAAATGAATAAGGTTCTTGTCTTTATATTTCAGCGTGGGGATACCATAGCTAATGGTCTCTTCTAGATCTGGCACAAGGGAATGAATGTAGTTGCGGATCTCGTTTAGGGTGTCGCGATTTGCTTCAGCGTGCTGTGCGAGGTAGTCATCGATTTTGCTCATGCAGCTAGTATAGTAGTTTCTGGTGGACTGGTACAATAAAGTCATAAATATTATGGGGTGACAATGAAAGCAAAGAGTGTTTCGGGGGTTGTGTGCTATGTCAAAGACGTAAATGCGTCAGTGAAGTTCTATGAAGCGCTTGGCTTCGACTTCAAAGTCAACGATGATGTCTATGCGCGTGGTTATATCAACTGGTTCTTCATTGATCTAGTTGAGATTGGTAGCGAGGGCAAAGATGAGTTTATGACTGAAGCCAAGGCAGAGCCAAAGGGGACTGGAATATTTCTTAACCTCAGCGTTGACGATGTTGATGCGGCATATCGTGATCTTGTGAAGGCAGGCTACAAGCCATCGAGCGAACCGCGCGACTGGGACTGGGGGACGCGTGAGTTTGTGGTGCGGGATCCGGATGGCTATAAAATCGTACTCTTCAAAAAGAAGTAATTAATTCTCCTGCACAAGTTTGTAGTGGTATGCGTTATGAATCATCTTGCGTAAGATTGATAGGTCGATATCTTTGAGTGATTTGATATAGATACATCCCTTGCCAACTTCTGTCGGACCGAGCTTACTGAGTAGGTCTTCATTGGTTTTTATTTGGTCATAGAACTTCAGCCCATATAATACTGTTCTGGGTTTACGTATTGCGAAGCCAACTTTTAGTGCATCGCCTTCACGCCCACTGTCGTACTTGTAGTGGTAACTTCCAAACCCCACCATACTCGGCCCCCACATCACAGGCTTCTCGCCAGTGACCTCATGCATTATCTCTACTAGCATGCGGGCATCATCACGGCGGTTTTCGGGCAAGCTATCAATATAGCTATTGATGTCTTGGACGGTTGGCTTCGTTTTATTCTCACTCATACTTTTGCGGTGGCTATTCGGCTGATTGCCAATTTATAGTTTACGGCCGCCCCACTCGACCACTGTAAGGCCCGTGCGGAGTGGCGGATTGGCAGGGAAGGCCTGTATTTTGGACATGGCATCGCCCTTTTTGGCTGGTCGGTAGACCATAAAAACAGTTATTTTAGTGTCTGGTCGGGGGGTGACATCGTACTGATGCATTCGCTCGTATTGGTCATTGACGAAATAGATCTCGTTCGCCTCATTTTGTCGGAGCTCATTTCCCCAGTAGGTGATGAAGTCTTGCTTTTCGGCGCTCGTCAGACCATAGGCGCTAAGCGCTTTCTCAAAAAAGCTTACCGTCTCCTCTCGGGGAACGATATTGCCTTCCTTTGTGCTATAGGTTGCGCCGGTTTTTCCCTCCCAGAACAGGTAGTTGTATAGCTGATCGTTGAAGCTCAGTTTGCCATCTGGCTGCGCCTTGAAGATCCAGCCCTCGCCATCATTGAATGCTGGATAGATCAGGCCATCATTGATCTTGAATCGTGGCGTTACTGTCATCTCGGTTGTGGAGGCGGGGTAGAAGTATAGTACGGGCTTCACGGTTGCATTCTCGGGAAGGCAGCGGCTGGCCTCCTCGATCTCTTCTTCGCTCATGCCCGACGGGTTGCCGCCGTAACCCCAGTAGTATCCGGGCGGGCAACTATGACTTCGCTTACCGGGGGAAGGAGAGTCGCCTTTGGGGCTCAGTACTACATATGCTGCCGCCGCGGCAGCGACCAAGCCAGCCGTGACGATAATACCTACTACGATAGGGAGTGGCCGGATGCCTCTTTTTTGTTTTGTTTGCTTGGCGCCGCTCGTCTTCGGATTCATGGTATATCCTATTTATTGTTATGTTTATTGTAGTGCATACTGCTTGATATCAAAACATTCACAGGGGCGCCTAGTTTTTACGAGCGTCCAAAATCCATTTGCCCAATAGTTCGCCGTCTATCAGGGTGCAGTTATTGCTCTTTGCTAATTGCTTGGCGAAATTGGTGTAGCTCGAGTTGGTAACGACCATCGCACTGGTGCACTTGTAATGCGTCATGCCGGCGATGGCTTCTCGGACAGCCTCTTGGCCCACGGCATTTTTATAGCGTTTGGCTTGGATGGCGATCTTGTCGTTGCCGCGGCTGGCGATAAGATCGATGCCAAAATCTCCCGATGTGGCGGTGTAGCGGATATGATAGCCCTGGGCCTCGAGCAGCCGGCCGATGAACTGCTCAAATTCCACACCACTCATCCGGTGGACCTGGTTCATTGTCACGGCATGAAGTGACTTTACTCGTTGGGCACGCAAGTATTCCCAGGTAAGCAGCATCGCGATGGCACACAGAATAATTGCAAAAAGCAGGGGATATATCAACTCGTCTAGACTCTTGAGCCGAATAATTGATCCGCCAGTCAGCACTAGCCCAACACACATCACTAGTACAAGGGTAATGAGCGGTTCGTTTTTGTTGCGTCGACGCCGTGGCATGGCTATTAACTCAGCAGCTTAAAGGCGTGCTTCCATTCATTATCTTTGAAGCCCGGTATACACCAGAGCATGCAGAGTGGTTCGATGGCACGGGCAGACTTCACGCCACCCATATCGCGCGTTTCCCAGCCGCATTTTTGTAACAAGGTCGCAACATCTTTTTTGGCAGCCTCATTGTCGCCACATATAAACATAGTTGGCGGGCCATCGCTGAACTCAGGCTTGATCATGATAGCGTTACCAACCGAGTTGAAGGCCTTGATGAAGTGGGCCTTGGGGGCGATTGTCTGCAAGCGCTCCATGAGTGATTCGTTCATGTCGGTAAAATAGCGCAGCACACCATCTTCGGGAGGATCACTGCTAATTGGATTGGTCGTGTCAATGACGGTCTTGGCTGTAAGCTGATCGGCTACCGATTTTACGACCTCTTCAGCTACTTCGCCTTTTACAGCAATGACGATCGCATCAGCCCACTTGGCAACATTTTCAAATGTATCGGTTGCGCCGGTCCAGTTTTCGATATCCTTTTTTGTCCGACCGCCGATCTGCACGTCATAGCCAAGGTCGTGAAACCCATTTGCCAGAGTTACACCCACTATGCCAGTGCCGAGTATGCCAATCTTTTTCATAGGCATACTATAGCAGAATCGCCATAACTATGTATTGAGCACGAGATAAAGAAAGAGCAGTGCAAGTGTCGCCGCAATCGGAGTCATGGTGTATCGTTCAGGCCGACTGCGTGAAATGGCGTTTACGCCGACACCGATGAACAAGTATACAGTCATTCCTATTAAGCAATATTCTGTCCACCCCTGCGTGCTAAACAGGCGTAGTAAGGAAGATTGATTGAGCGCAATGAGAATAAAGAATATATATGTGCAAATTGCGAATACACTTCCCGCGCGCAGGTTATATGGCAATATTTTGTGCTGTCCGCCCCACGCGTATTCGCCATGGGGATAGCCGAGCGCAAGCAAGGCCTGAAAGAATGCGAGCCCCATCAAGAGAATGCATGCAAAGATCGCAACGAGCTGAGTGATCATATCTTGCTAATTCTTTGCGTTAACCCAGCCGCGGTCTTTGAACACCGCCCAGATTGCCATTGCGTGCCCGCGACCGAGGCTAAACTCCTTGGCGAGAAAGTTAATTAGATCCGTTGCTTTCATCTCTGGTGAGTAGATTCCAGCTTGTTGGGCTGCCAACTTGAGCTCCTCAGGGGTTTTGCCAGTTTTGGTTTTGATGTTGTCTAGATATGCTTGAAATGACATAAGTACATCATAACAATAGTCTACTAAAACGAAAAACTATGCCGAGAGGCAAGGGCTTTAGCAGTTTTCGTATGCCTCACCTAAATTCACAATGCTCGATTGTGCGCTTGGGTGACGCCAGATATCGTTCTGGCAAACGCTGCATATTGATGCATGCAGGACATGGCTGTTCAGGCCGCAGTCGCGATGTGCCGCTCGATGGGCACGATGAACTGGGGCAGGGGCCGGATCAGCGTGCAGGGGTTGCCCTGCTCGTTGATCTCATCGATGAACTCGATGAACCCCCGCTCCCGCAGGTAGTGGAGCCCGACGTCGATGACGGCGTTGATCCACTGGTGCAGGTCGCTGCCCCATCGCGCCATCTCTAGCAGGATGAGGCTGAACACCTCACCGTTCTGGATCCTCTCGGACACGAGCTCGTCACCCACCATGCGGCAGAAGACGTTGTAGTCCAGGATGACCCAGTTGCCAGCCTGCTGGCAGAGTGCCAGGTAGCGGGCCGCCACCTCCTCGCCCTCGGTCTTGCCGAACGTGGCCGGCAGGCTGTAGGGGGCGAACCGGTAGTTCTGCGGGGGGTGCGGGAACTCCGCGCCCTCCAGGGCGTAGGTGCCGCCTCCTAACACCGTCTCGGTGTCACGGGGGGCGATCAGGTTGAACTCCATGGGGACTTCTCCAGTGTGTGGGGCTACGGGGTGCGATCGCTTGCTAAAACCCGTCAGCATGCGATCGCCATATATTAACATAAAAATAGCAAAGAGTCAATACCTGTGTAACTCATATAGTAAATGGGATCTTAATGGGTATTGATCATGGAGTATTGAGGGTACAGCGGATGTTGTGTACTAAATCTCTAAGCGCCAGTTAACTGTATCTCTTGTGTGAAACCCCAATCTCTTATAGAGTTTCTGAGCACGATCTTTGGTGGCGTTTGATGTTAGATCGAATCGGCTGGCGCCATTTATTTTCCCGATCTCGATTGCCTTCCTAACTAGTTGCTCACCAATGCCTTTGCCTTCATATCGCTGATCTACGACAACGTGTTCAATGTATCCAGTGATCCGAGTAGTGGTAATCATTTCGACAAGAGTTAGGGTTCCTACATATTTTTCTAGTGGAATTGTTGACCAATCAATATCCTCTTGGTGTACGCCATCCAGGGCAAACAATATTGATGAGTTGGCACAATCTATAGCAGACTGTAGATGTGCTACTTGCGGCGGTTTTTCAGGGTTGAATCGACTCAATAGTTTTTCTTGAGCAGCCTGCATGTTGTGTGGCGTCGCTAGGCCTGTAGGAACTCTATGAATACCAATTGAATCTGTCATAGGATTAATTTAACACAAGAAATCGTAATAAATAGACGCTTTCGCGTCTATTTATAAAAATGAACTAATGGAGGGCCATCGTGAACGCTATCGCAACCAAAATTAGTTTATCAAACTCAGTTAGTAGGGCTGCCTGATATTCTGTCGAACTAGACTAACGTTCCTCGGCGATCTTGGATAGTGCTTCGGCCGCATCTTTGACCGATTCAAAGCACAAAACATCCTGCTCTTTCCATCTCTGGATTATATCTCGATGCCTCAATACGCCGTTTAAATTGCTCATTGTGGCGCCGTGCTCATTGGTGGTCTTGTCGCGTTCGGCAATATATTTTTTGTGAATATCCCACTTGGGGATAACGATGGCATCTGGTTTTAGGAAGCTATTTGATGAACCAATTATCCAGAATCCAAGCATTTTAGCTTGGCAAGTAATAATGTCACTTTTTCTATTGATCCATTCAACGGTCTCTCTATTGCTTTCCCATCCTTCGTTCGTAAGATCAGCGTTCGCAATTGGCCAAAGATAATCGCCGTCAATCCAGTGCTTGTCGTCTTGGTTGTCGACAAAATGCGATTTGCCAGCCCCTGATGGTGCAAGAATGAACAGTCCATGACTATGCCTATGATAGGTTTTGGCCAAGTTGTCATAGAAAGCGGTGCCATCAGAGAAAATTATTGGGGTGTCGGTATTCATAGCTTAATCATACTTACTATTAAAGACTCCTGCAAAGGAGTCTTTATCTTGAACATAATATGGAAGGTCATAGTGGAGGCTTGTGCTGCCAAAATGACAATCTGTACTTAATAATGTGGGGGTACCGCGTAGGCTGCCCGAATTAATGATGGCCTCGGGTAAAAAAAGGATTAGGCCCACTGTGAAAGCGGGCCCTGAAGGTATTTCTTGAAAGCGCACCTTGCTTGCGCTTGGACTCTCGAAAGAGCCATTGCACCGAAGTGCAAAAGAGCCGCCTCGCAACATCTTCAGTCCCCGCCGCTGTCCTTGTCGACTGTGCTAGTCGACCAAGCGGTGGTAAACCTTGATCACCTTGCCGTCGGGGTCGACGATGAAGGTGAGGTGGTCGGTGAACCACTCGGCCTCGATCTCGTAACCCGCGTCACGCAGGATGTGGTCCTCGTGGTGGGCCTCATAGATCGTGTACAGACCAGAGGTCTTCACGAGCGTGAGGCCGACGAGGTAATCCCTCGTGTAGCGAGCATCGTCAGACGCCCGCCAGATGAGATCCTCAAGCGTGAGGTTCTCGGGGTGTGTGATGTGGTACGACGGCATTGCTGCCTCCCTTGTCGGGTGCGTGCCAGAGACCTTCTCAGGCACGAAACGCATATTACCATAAGTATTATAAATTGTCAATATTTTATTACCTCGTATACCTGGGATATATCTGTAAATTAGGTTGTTTGCAGGTACAAAAAAGACGCTCTCGCGTCCTTTATTGTTTACTAAATGGAGGGCCATCTGGGGCTCGAACCCAGGACACTCTGCTTAAGAGGCAGATGCTCTAACCAACTGAGCTAATGGCCCGAAATTTTATGGTGCGCCCTGAGGGATTCGAACCCCCGACCTACTGTTCCGAAGACAGTCGCTCTATCCAGCTGAGCTAAGGGCGCCTACCCATAGGGTGATTATACCGTAAAAACCAGGTTAGTTTAGCACAAAAGGGGGGATTTGGGAAGCTATGATACTCACGCGGCTTGGGAGCGGTATATAATGTCACTATTATGAAGAAGAATAGGACACTTTACAGACGGATTATAATCGGAATTCCTTGTCGCGACCAAGAAGCCGCAACAATTGCACTGACGCTTGGAAGTCTAATTGAATCTGCGGAGCAAGCAAACGTGGGCTTAAGGATTGTTTTCTGTTTAAACGGTGACCATGTTGCTCGGGTAGAATCTAAAATACGAGAGTTTTTTAGGCAGACGCAGATTTTGAATACATCTGCCTCAATCGCTTCAGAGATAATATATTCAAAGAGCGGCCTAGTTGTCGCGCAGGCGGCGATTATCAAGCACTGTAAGGCGAGCGACGTATTTTTCTTGGATGCAGATTGCATTCTTGATGTAGCGGCAATTGGCGAGATGGTTAAAGCCTATGAGCGCAGCGATGCTAAGATTCTTTATGCGCAACCCCTAGATTTGGTATCTCGAGGATTTGTTGCGCGACTGCACAACTTATATACCTCGCAAATATTTCTCACCAAACGAAAATACTTACATGCGCGGTTCTTTGTGGCAAAAGACTGGTGCATTCCGGATGATTCAGAAATATTAGCATCGCAATACCGGCGACAGATTTATTTTGATAAAATCCGGAAGTTTTATCGAGGCAAGCCGATCCTGTTGGCCGACGATATAATCCTCTCTGCAATCATCACGAAAAAATATGGCATGGGGTCAATACGATGCGTTGAAAAAGCTAAGGTTTACGCAAAGCCGATTGGCAAGTTTTTCGAGTGGTATCGGGTATATCGCCGGACCAATCTAGAGATACGGAAGATTAAGCTTCTATACCCAGAGTACACAAAGGCACTAGCAGATCTTAAGAGAAAAACCGACTGGAGCAAGTTTCAGAAGCAATCTAAAGCCCTACGGTTGCTGTGGGTTGCATATCTGATAATGCTGCGTTGTTTTAAAATTTACTATCAAGCCCAGTGCGCACTCTATTCACTCAATATTCTAAATCCTGCTGAGCAATGGCCTACATCATTGAGCACAAGAGACTATAGTGACAAAAGCTAATTTCATCTTTTTTGACATTGACGGTGTGCTGCTGATCGACGGTCGACCTAGTAATCTTTATGTTGCGTTGAGGCATCATGTTCAAACAGGATTAATTGACCGTAGTAGCGTGGGTGTTGCAACAGCGCGACCTTATAAAAGCGCAGAAGCGATTATTGCCGATATCGACCTGAGAGGACCGATGGTTTTCGAAAATGGCGCACTCTACAGCACCTCTTATCCTGGAGTAACCAAAGCAATAGATACCCAGCTTGCTCAGCGCACTAAGGATTTTCGCAATCGCGTGCAGTACCTTGCTCAACGTGCAAGAATAAAATACCTATCTTATAACGGCACAGATAAGATAGAAGACACACTTAAATTACATAACACCGAAACCATTATAATGAATGCAAATAGGCAATTCAGTACTACTCTTTACTCTGTGAACACCGATCTGTTAGAGCGGGTCATTGAGCAGTCCCACCCTGAAAAGAACGGCTTTGTCGCGGAACGTGTTGACGACAAAATTCTTGTATTTGATCCACAAATTACAAAATTTCATGGTATTAATCGAGCAAGCAAAGGGCATCATTCATTATTAGTGACAGATTATGAGAGGGAGTTTTTGTCGGGTTATAATATAAATGTAATAGAGTATGTGGCGGCTAGCGAAATCAGCCAAACGGAGGCAGCCAGCGAAAACTTTATTCGAAAAATATTCACCACACAAAGGGGAAAGTAATTATGTCGGAATCGGAGCCTGGGGTATATAAACGAGAAGAGGTTGATTTTCGGCCATGGTCAAACGCAGTTGAGGCTGAAAGACAGACCTACAAAAAAGGTATGTTGTCCTTCGCATTTATTAAGCCAGGGTTTGAAAAGTACTTCGGCGAGATTGATGAGATGCTCCGAGCGCGGGGCCTGGAGGTTGTTTATCATGACGTAGTTTCATTATCGGATGAGGCGGTCGATACAATATATGGAGAGTCAAAAGATAAGCACTTTTTTCCTGTCATGAAGCAATATCTAACCAGTCATCCCGTTTTAGCAATTATCATTGCGAGCATGGAAAATGTTGATGTAGCACAAGAGCTGCTCTCTCTTAAGACGAACAAAGACGGTACCGACGGGCCAATTCGGGAAAAGTTTCAATCCGACCCAATCATTGGCGCCGAAGAGATACAGCACTGGCAGGAGGGGAGGCACCCGGCACAGGATGATGTCACTATCAAGCTAACTCAACGTAATGTTATTCACACCTCCGATAGCGCTGAGGATGCTGCAAGTAGTATTAAAGCTGTTTTTGGCGATACGTTCCACGCTCAGCGCATCCGCGGTAGTTTACCGTCGGAGCTTTGGGAATTACTTGGAGACGCCTAGGTGAAATTAGTTATTTATCAGCCTAGGGCATATTACTACACTGGAGGCGCCGAAGTGATCGCACTCGAGCACGCCAAGCGCTTAAGTAGGCTTGGGCACGAGATTGAACTATTAAGCTTTACCCCACCTACACTAGCTCCGACAGAGCAGTATGATGCGAGCTATGGCTTCGGCATTAAACTCACCAGTCTTCATGTGCCTCAAAGGATGCGGATGCTCTACAGTCAAGAGCCCGGCAACTCGTGGCGCAGATGGGATGAGGAGAGTATGCAGCTTGCGCGAATTGCGCTTCCATACCTTGCTGCCAAAAATGACATCGATGCGGTGGTGAGCCACAACTTATTCGACTCACTTGCAGTACCCGAGGGTATTTGTTCAATTGTGCATTTGCACGGCTATCCACTGCAATATGAATACCATCACAGCCTTTTAGCGGTCCTTCCAAATCACTACGTCTCGGTTTCGCGGCAAGTTGCGTATCAATGGGACAGGCTATCAAGTGGAATTATAAAAAGTGATGCGGTAGTTGAAAATGGTATCGACACGGACTATTTCGATATTGATCGAGAAACACAAAGAGATATCGACATACTATATCTTGGACGCCTTATTGGCGTAAAGGGAGTTGACTGTTTACTCCGTGCAGCTGAAGGGCTGAAGATTGAGTTCAGGGTGGTAATTGCTGGAGATGGCCCCGAGTTGAAAAACCTACAAATGCTCGCAAAAGATTTGGGCGTGGATAATAAAGTCGAGTTCGTTGGCTATGTTACGGAAAAGCAAAAATTAGACTATTTAAAAAGATCCCGACTTGCAGTATTGCCATCTCGCAGTAAGGAGGGTGTCTTGACGACTGCGCTTGAGGCTCAAGCTTGCGGCTGTGTAGTTATCTCAACGATCGGCACAAGCCTAGAAGAGCTAATAATGGATGGCAAGACCGGTTTTCTATCGCCGCCTGATGACCCAAAGGCCCTTAGCGGGGTGATAGAAAGTATTTTGTTGGATCAAAAACGACAAATTCAGATTGGACAATTAGCTAGAGAGAATATTTTAAGTAAATGGACCTGGGATGAAAAGATTAAGGAATTAGAGGGTGTTTATCGAACAATTATCAGTAAAAAGGAGAAGACACATTGAATATTACCATGGACTGGCATGCGGCAAACAAAATTGCAGACGATCACACTGATCTGCCGGTGAAACAGGTGTACGCCTGGCTTATCTCGGACGATAATCGCGTTGTCATTGTTTCAAAGGATGGTGTATCTTGGCAGCTGCCAGGAGGTAAGCCAAATAGCCAGGAATCGCTCGATGCAGCACTAGGTCGGGAAATTCAAGAAGAAACCTCATTAGATATAAAGCAGCTTGAACTTCAGCCAAATCTTTTTGGTTATTATGTCGTAACGCTAGAAGAAGAGTCGGATAATCGTAAGCAGCGCTTCTTGCAGTTACGGTATCTCTGTAATTTACCAGAAAAATTTGATCGCTACACTATTCGGCCCAATGAAGCCGACGACACTCAACCGGATTCTGATAAGGTGAATTATGTTGAATTTTGTGATATGAAAAAGCTTGCAGATAAGATTTCATGGATGCCAGACAGCGGAGAGTGGCAGCATCTTACTAGTCACAATTTGATCAAATGAAGCAAAAAGTGATATGCGTTGGTCAGCCGAAGACCGGCACCACCTCCCTTGGGGAAGCACTGCGATTATTAGGCTATAGCGTAGCTGGCTGGAACCCACTGCTGTTGGATCAATTCGGTAAGGGGGAGATTCAGGGAATAATCACTGCATACGAGCAGTACGATGCTTTTGTTGACTTACCATGGAGTCATCCGCTCGTGTTTCCTTTGCTTGAAAGCCGTGATCCAAGCGCTGTTTTTATTCAAACGATTCGCTCAGAAGAGAGTTGGATCCAAAGTGTGCGACGTCATTTTGCATCGACGCGCACTCCTGATAGGTATCGCATTGTAGATTTTGAAAAAAAAGCCACAGGATTGGTTGAGCAGTATATTGAACGAAATATACAAGTCCGAAAATATCTAAGAGAGAAAAACCGAAAAATACTAGTAATCGATCTATCTAAAGGGGACACGTGGAGCGAGCTCCAAGCTTTTCTTGGACTACATCTAAACGCCGCGACTATGTCGTTTCCGCATCTCAATAGGAGCGAACAATGATCATATCTTCCTATCGGCAGCATATTGTTCTTGAGGCGAGCACTGAGCTACTAGAACGGATTGCACACTCAGATTTTCTAAATAAATACATCCCGAGCGTCTCAATAGCGGGCCTTGATTCGGGGTCGCATGATGGTACCAAGTTGCGCATCAAGGCTTCTAGTCGCACTTCATTGCAGCAGTCGGGAGAAGTTTACGATTTACTTTACAGTCCAGAGTCTACAACTACAGAGGATATTATTACTGTCATTGATTATATTTTTGATGCGCTAAGGCAAGACGCGGAAATCTATTGTGTCCATGCGAGTGCCGCTCAGAAAAATGGCAGAGCAGTTCTACTTATAGGTGGCGCCAGCGGACTGGGAAAAACCTCGGTAAATTTGCTCCTTTGTAGGCAATTCGGATTTGATTTTGTTGGTGACGAAAAAGTTCTAGTTGGTAAACAAGGGAAGATTTTAGGCTCGGTACCACTCATTCCGGATCATAAAAGTGAAGTCATCTTGGCTACAGGACATGAAGATAATGAACTGGTTTCGCGCATTGATCTAAGTAAAGAATCGGTTACGGCCGAGTTAATTGTCCAGCCAGTGACGGCACCAAGCGCGACGTTACGCATGTTACGATGGGGTCCGCAAAAAGCAGAATGGCACTTATATGAAGAGATGACTAGAAAGATTCGGGGCGTCTCTCGAAGGGTAAACAAGTTTTCTTATGGCCTGCAAAGCCTTGATGATCCGAGTAAAACTCAGAAACGGATTATAAATGCACGAAAAATTGCCAACTCAGTGGAGTGCTTGACTATATGGGGGGATGCCGAGTTGGTAGCACAAGAGATAGCTAGGCAGTTTAATGAACAGGAGCCCAGTACTCACAATCGGGGTTTAAACATTCTTGAGACTCTTCCTGTAAAACCAAAATTGATAGACTATTAAGATAGACTATTAAGTTCGATTCTTTGGGCTACTGCTGTACCTGTATAGCTTAAAGGGCCTCAAGCTATATGGATCGATGCCTCTTGCCGAGTGAAACTCGATCTTCGGATTGTTCGGTCATGATCTCGTGAAGAATCTTAAGTCCCGCCTGTATTGTAGCGATATTATTTCCAAATGCTACTCGGATATAGTTGTGGTGCATAGAGAACGCCCGACCGGGCAGGATGATGAGCCCTCTTTTTGCTGCCAAGTTTACAAATTCTAGATCATCAATACCTTCTGGGAGCTTGGCAAAAACATAAAAGGCACCTTCGGCACCGTGTATTTCAAAATCTTTCCGCATAGCCTTTAGCGTGATGTCTCGTTTTTTCTTGTATTTTTTTGTCATTTTTTCAGGGTTATATCTCAGAGCTTCAAGCGCGGCAGCTTGAGCAATTGATGAGCTGGAGAATACAACATACTGCTCAAGTTCATTGATTGCCGAGATGATTATTTGCGGGCCTGCGATATAGCCAAGTCTCCAGCCGGTCATAGCAAATGCTTTCGAAAAGCCATTCATCGTTAATGTATTTTCATAGATGCTACCGATACTGAAGTGCGGCTTGTCATAGCTAAAGTGTTCGTAAATCTCGTCAGAGATAACCACAATATTATGTTTATCGGCTAGCTTTGCGATTTTTCTCAACTCACTTTCAGGATATACCGCGCCGGATGGGTTGTTGGGGCTATTAATGAGTATCGCTTTTGTTTTTGGAGTAATGATTTTGGCAAGTTTCTCGGCAGTAACTTGAAAATCCGGTAGTGTGTCGAGATGAACTACTTTTGCACCGAGCATTACTGCGAGGTCGCGATATGGCGGGAAAAAGGGATCTGGCAGGATGATTTCATCGCCCGGATTCAGGATGGAGAGGTAAATGAGAAGTATGCCGGTAGTGAGTCCTGGCACGACTGTGACTCGACCAGGATCTAGGGCGATGTGATTTTCTTTTTTTAGTTTTTTGGCGATTTCTAGTCGGAGAGGAAGTGTGCCATTGGTTGGGGTATAGCGTGTGTGGTTTTGGCGAATTGCCGAAATGCCAGCCGCCTTAATACTTGATGGCGTATTGTCTTCCGGAAAGCCAATGGATAGGTCTATAGGGTCATGAATCTTTTCGGCGAGTGAAAAGGCGTATCTGATTGCGCTACTATCGAATTGTTCGAGCCTGTGGGCGAGGAGGTCGCGGCGGTTCATGTGTTCTCGGTTTAGGTGGTTTGCTATAATCCAATTGTAAAGGATAACGCTCATGAATCAACTGCTGCCACAAGACCATGATAATCCGAAGCGCCTCCTAGAGCGTCTCCATTCCGAACCGGAAGAACGATGGCTGGAGCGGGGTCAGAAAATGGCCCTTGCATTATTCCATGATATGGCTCGGAGAGTACCGGCCTATAAAGATTTTCTCAAGAAGAATAGTGTTGACCCCGACAGCATCAAAACAATGTCTGACTTCGAGAAAGTACCGACGGTTGATAAGGATAATTATCTTAGGAAGTATTCTCGGGCCGAACTTTGTTGGGATGGGAAGTTTGCAGACGGAGGGCAGTGGGTTATTTCGACCACCTCAGGCTCCACGGGTGAGCCATTCTATTTTCCTCGACAAGATCTTCAGGACTCACAGTATGCCCTAACAGCTGAGCTGTATTTACTACAAAATTTTCAGATTGATAAAAAATCTACATTATATATAGATGCTTTTGCGATGGGGGCCTGGATAGGCGGCTTGTTCACGTATGAGGCGGTAAAGCGTGTTGCCGATCGCGGTAAGTATAATCTCAGTATTATCACGCCGGGCCTCATCAAGCCAGAGGTACTAAACGCGGTTAAGGCAATGGGTAAGGATTTCGACCAAGTCATTATTGGCTGCTATCCGCCGGTACTAAAAGACATAATCGATGACGGCATTGAGGCGGGTATTAATTGGTCAGACTACAATTTGGGATTTATTTTTTCGGCAGAAGGGTTTAATGAATCCTTCCGCGACTATATGGTTAAAAACGGACATCTTAAGGATGTGTATCGTGACACTCTGAATCATTATGGCACGGTCGACCTAGGGACTATGTCGCACGAAACTCCACTCGCGATTCTGGTGCGACGACTAGCAGTAGCTCAACCGGATTTCTATAGAGAAATTTTTGGGCAGATAACAAAGTTACCCACTCTTACACAATATACTCCCGAGATGTTTTACTTTGAGGTGATTGGTGACAACATTGCCTGCTCTTGTCGAGGTGGTTTGCCTCTAGTGCGCTACGATCTTAAAGACCATGGTGGTGTAATGACGCTAGCGGATGTCCGTAGTCGAGCCGAAAAAAGTGGCCTAAACTGGGAGGCTGAAATTAGAAAGGCGAATATCGAAGATACGATTTGGAATCTACCATTCGTATATCTCTATGAAAGAAGTGATTTTTCGGTGACGCTGTCCGGCGCCCAAATTTATCCTGAGACGATACGCAAAGCGTTGAATGATCCAAGCTTAGAGCGTGACCTGACAGGCAAGTTCACTATGCTGGTGGAGTTCAATGAAAACAGCGACCCTGTACTGGAAATCAATCTCGAACTCAAACAGAATCATGAAGAGTCTGAAGGATTATTACAGGATGCTAAGCGGATTATTCACAACTTACTAATCGAAGAAAACTCAGAGTATGCAATTTTGCACGAAAAATCACCCGATAAAATAGTTCCGACGATAGTGGCGTGGCCATATGAAGACCCTAAGTACTTTAGATCAGGAGGCAAGCAGAAATGGATAAAAAAATAGCAAAATCATTAGAGGATATTGCAAAAAAAACTGAGGACGTTCGCGTATGGGAGCAGCCGCGAAGTTACGAACTTTCAAAAGATAGCGACGTCGAGGCCCTTAGTAAACTTATGTCATCTGGCGCAGTAGTTAGGGTGTTTGACCAGATTAATCTTGCTATTGATGAGCTTTTTGATATTGAATATCCTGCCAAAAAAGATACCAAGTCGAAGGACGAAGTGGCACAGTTTGCATCCAGAGTAACCAATGGCGACCCGAGCTCATATGGGAGTTGGTTTTTCTTTCCGTGGAACGGCAGTCTTGTGCACTTTCCTCCAAAGCATGATCTCAGGGCACTTCGGACATCGCGAAATCGAAATCTCATTACCGCCGAGGAGCAAACAAAACTTTATGAAGGTACGATTGCGATATTTGGAATGAGTGTCGGGAGCAATATAGTCGAGGCGCTAATATCGCAGGGCATCGGTGGAAAGCTAATATTGGCAGATATGGATACTATAGAGCCCTCAAATCTGAATCGTATACGTATGCCTTATCACGAGGTCGGAACACATAAAATTGATGCAATAGCAAAAAGAGTTAGCGAAGTTGATCCGTATATTCAGCAGATCCACTATCATGATGGACTAACTGAAGCAAATCTTTCCGAGCTAATACAAAAGCACTCGCCAGATATTTTGATTGACGAGATGGATGCCTTGCATATGAAGCTTGAAGTTAGAATTGCAGCAAAAAAACACAAGTTACCTGTGATAATGGGGGCTGACGATGGGGACAATGCTCTCATAGATATCGAGCGGTACGACAAAGATTCGAAACTCGAGTACTTTTCAGGCCGTATTCCGAAGCCAATTTTAGAGCGACTCAAAAAAGATGATCTATCTCGACCAGAGATCGGTATGCTAATTGGAAAATACTTTGTCGGCGCTGACCATATTCCTCTCCGGATGTATGCCTCACTTAGCGAAGTTGGAAAAACCCTCCCAAGCTGGCCACAGCTTGGCGGGGCAGCAGCGTTAGCTGGAATATCCCTGGCTTTCTGTGCGAAGAAAATCATTCTTGATCAGCCACTTCACGATGGCCGTCACCTTGTGGCGGTTGATGAGAAGCTAGATCCGGTTATTCTGTCGGATGACTATCAGGCGCAGCTGAAAAAATTTCAATCAATGATGGAAGGTTAATCGCTAACCTGTTCGGCGGTATGGCGAGGTGTGTGCTTGGCGGGCTTATTGGCCTTTCCGATTCGCAAAATCGCCACAGGAATCGACTTTAATCGCAGTTGATCCTGAAGTTCGTGATTTGTTTTGTCGACTACTGCTGCAGCAGAGACGCCACTTGTGTTGTGGTTATGTTGAGTCACGACCAGACAGATTCTCTCATAGATTCGACCGGCATTTATCCAGTTGGCAATTGAGTGTTCTTTTACGCCTATGGCCGCCAGTAGCGGGGCCTCCATTAGGCGCTCGGCATCTTTTTTCGCCTGATCTGCACCGACATTCATATTCTTGATAATGAGTTTCGCCAGTAGGGACGGTGGTCCCGGCATGCCCTGCGAGTAGCCAGGCATGCCATCATATTTCTGGGTCCAATTGTTGCGAACCCAAGTGGCAAGCTCACTACGAAAACTTGTTTGCCCGAAAAGTTGCTTTGTTGCTTTTACAGATAGATTTGCGATCACTTCTTTCTGCGAGTGATCTTGTATTAAAGTAACGGTTACGTCGTTTTCACGGATAGACTTTAGTGCAGACAGTAGGTCGCTGGGTAGTTTATCGGTAGAAAATTTAGTCCGATTACTGTGCCGGAGTTTGATAATTTTTGTCCAGTCGGTTTTAGGCTTGAAACTGCCATTTATGGTCAGTCTGGCTATTTGGAGGCCGACGCGCTTGATTGTTATGTCCAACTTGATTCCGAATGACTCTGCGGCAAGAATTATATTTTCAATAGCTGCGCCAACGCTCATGGTTTGTTCACGGTGGTCAGGATCAGATACCGACAACCATCTTGATTGCTCTAGTTCGACGGAGATGAATCCATCGGCAATTTTAAAATGCCACGGCTGAGTATTGTGGCTGGATGGTGCGAGTACTGCGTAGGAAACTAGATATCGAAGCTTGTCCTCCGATGATCCATCCTTGGGGAAGTCCTTTCGCTGCACCTCCCAGGCTGAATAGTTTGCTTTCATATCTGATCAACCTTTATTTTTACTCAATAGTATCATACATTGTAATAAGCTTATGTTGATTTTTATAGTTTTTCTTACGACGGTACTCCAGGGTTTATTGGCCCTGGTAGTATTCTTGAAGCATCGAACGAGTTTGACGAACGTACTGTTTGCTGCCGTATCGGTCACAACTCTGGCGTGGGCATTGGTGAATTTTGTATATTCGCTTAATCCTGTCAGTGAAACCAGCCTTCTGATTATCCGAGCAGTTATGTTCTGTGTGGTTCTGCAGAATACGGCCTTTTTCCTCTTTGCGAAAAATTTCCCTAATACCAAACTAATAATACGAAAACGTACGGTCGCTATCTATCTTCTATATAGTGCCATGGTTGCAGGAGTTGCTCTCTCGCCATATCTTTTCACGGGTGTGGTAGTGAGCGATGGGCAGTCAAACCCTACTCCTGGGCCGCTTATTCCGTTCTTTATAATTCACGCAGCAGTTTCGATCATTGGCGCATTTATCAGCCTATTCAAAAAATATAATCGTTCAAAGGGGGTAGAAAAAAATCAGTTAAGATTTATTTTGATCGGCTCAATGCTGAACTGGATAATTGTTCCAATAACAAATTTTGGCATCACGTTAGTTGTGAAGACTACGTTTTTTGTGCAGTTTGGGCCGGTCTACACTCTCTTGTTCGCTGGAATTATTGGCTATGCAATTATTGCCCAGAAGTTATTCGATATACGGGCAATTGTTGCTCGCTCACTAGCCTACACGTTATCGCTTGGCTCGATCGGTATTGTTTTTGGTCTCGCAGCTTTCGGGGTGGGCGGCTATCTTTCGAGGGAATTTGGGAATCCACAGATACAGTTTGTGTCAGATGCAGTTTTAGCACTTAGTTTGGCCGCTGCCTATCAGCCAGTGCGCCGTTTCTTTCAGAAAATTACAGATAAAATATTCTATAGAGACAAATATGACTCCCAGCAATTAATCAATGAGATCGGGAGGATTCTTGCAGCCGAAATCGAACTAGGTCCGCTAAGTAACAAGATAGTCAGCGAATTGGTACATCAAATGAGGCTTTCAGATGCAAATATCGTCGTTCTCGAGGGTAATAAAGTATATTTCGATGCGCATCAAGGCCAGCATGAAGCACTTAGTTATGACGATTTGCGACATCTAGCTAGATCGGTGATTGTCGCTGATGAGATGGTTGCTGGTGAACGAAAGGAAATTCTTAAGCGCCTGGGGGTTTCAATAAGTTTAGCCCTACGCACGTCTAATGAATTTGTCGGTTTTCTTTTCTTGGGTGAGAAGCTCAGCGGAGACATCTACACAGAAGCCGACATTAAAGTACTGCAAATCATCGCCAATGAGTTGGCTGTGGGTGTGCAAAATGCCAAGGCGTATAGCGAGATCCAGCAGTTCAACGAAACACTGCAAGCCAAGGTCGATGACGCCACTAAGCGTCTGCGTCATGCCAACGAGGAGCTCAAGGAACTCGATCAGGCCAAAGATGAGTTTATCTCGATGGCCTCTCACCAGCTGCGCACACCGCTAACTACCACTAAGGGCTATGTCTCGATGGTACTGGAGGGCGACTTTGGCAAGCCGACTCGCGATATGAAAGAGCCACTGACACAGGCGCTGGATAGTGCCAACCGCATGGCGCGCATGGTAAGCGATCTGCTCAATGTCAGCCGTATGGATGCTGGTAAGTTTTTCATCGATGCGCATGATAGCGACCTGAGCAAGGTGGTGCCCGAAGAAGTTAATGGCCTACAGACCCTAGCTGGCAGTAGGCAGGTGGCGTTGACGTATCACGAGCCAAAGCATAAGATCCCGACTATCAATCTCGATGAAGATAAGATGCGCCAGGTGATCATGAATCTCATCGACAACTCAATCCACTACAGCAACGCGACTCCAGGGCTGGGTAAAACGGACGTCTATCTCGAGCTAGATAAAAAAGAAGTTGTCTTCAAAGTGGTCGACAACGGCATTGGTGTGCCAAAGGCTGTGCAGCCAAAGCTGTTTGGCAAGTTTTTCCGCGCCGGGAATGCTCAGAAAACCCGACCGGATGGCACTGGCCTCGGGCTCTATCTGGTGAAGCGTGTTGTCGAGGATCATGGTGGTAAGATAATCTTTGAGAGCACTGAGGGTAAGGGTAGTACCTTTGGCTTCCGCATGCCGCTGCAGACTGTGATTCACAATGATCCCAAAGCTATGAAGCGCTTGGCGGCCGCTCAAGTGAGTGCGGGGCAATAATGAGACTGGTCGATCTCGGAGTCTTTGCCTTTGGCTTCGGTACGAGCTTTGTGGTACTCACGCTTATCGTGCGCATTATTCATCTCATTACCCACGACCACACCAAGACGTATTTGTGGGGCGTGGTGAGCTTTTCGCTCCTGGCGGCGGCACTACTGACCTACTCAAATCTTGGTCGATGAAACTGCTCATGCTACGCTAGTAGTATGAAGCATTTACAATCTATCAAAGACGTCAATATCACCGGTAAAAAAGTATTTTTGCGCACCGATTACAATGTAGTCGATGACGGCAAGATCATCGACGAGTTTCGGATCGAAGCGACTCTGCCCACCATCAAGTACCTACTCAAGCATGACTGCAAAATAATCTTAGCCAGCCACAACGGTCGGCCAGAGGGGAAGGTTGTACCGTCGATGAGCCTCGAACCGGTCGCCAAAGCATTGAGTGATCTGCTCGAGCGCCCAGTACAGTTTGTACACGACTGCATCGGCAAGGTAGCTGAGGATGCAGCCAGTGACCTGCAGCCGGGCGAATTGGTGTTGCTTGAAAACCTGCGCTTTCACTCCGAAGAAGAAGCCAATGACCCGGGTTTTGCCAAGCAGCTCGCACACCTCGCTGACTACTATGTTGATGATGCGTTTGCCAATGTGCATCGCAAGCATGCCAGTATGGTTGGTGTGCCAAAGTTGCTCCCGGCCGCCGCTGGGCTCTTGGTTGAGCGCGAGTACGACACGCTGATGGGAGTGCTAGAGGAGCCAAAGCGACCGTTCCTCGCAATCATCGCCGGTGCCAAAGTCAGCACTAAGCTCGATGTACTCAATAATCTTCTCGAGCGAGTCGATACACTGGTGATCGGCGGCGCGATGGCTAATACGTTTCTCTACGCCCGCGGCTATGATATGGGCAAGAGCGTTTACGAAGAAGGGCTGACCGCGCAGGCTGACGAGGTGCTCCGAGCAGCTCACAAGAAGGGCGTGGAGGTCATCTTGCCGACGGATCTTGTGGTGGCGGCGAAGCCAGCGGAGGGGCAGCGCGGACGAGTTGTCGGGCTCAATCAAGTTGGTGAACATGATATGGCGCTCGACATCGGACCCGAGAGTGTTGATCTGATCAACGAGGCGATCAATGAAGCCAAGACTGTCTTTTGGAACGGTACAGTCGGTTTTGCTGAACTAGCAGAGTTTGCGCGAGCCAGTAAAGCCATAGCGAAGCATATTGCGCAGTCAGATGCCAAATCAATTATTGGTGGTGGTGACACAGCAAGCTTTATCGACCATGAGCACATGCAGCGTGATTTTGATTTCATCTCAACTGGCGGCGGGGCGAGCCTTGAGCTCATGGCTGGCAAGAAGCTCCAGGCCCTGGAACTTCTGAAAGGATAAAATATGGCACGGCATCGCTTACAAAACATCCACAAAGACAAGATGCGATTATTGTTGATTGGCTCTCTCGCCCTCAATGCGATCACCGCAGTTGTACTGGCGCTGTGGCTTTTCTCAGGAATATTCAACTACATGGTGCTCAACGCCGGGCTCGATCGCATGTTTGATGGCGCCGATAACGGCTTTTGTCTCAAGAAGCAGTATGTCCAGATGGCCAATGAGACGAATGGCACGAACTACGATCACTACTGCCTCAGGGTTGATCAAAAATAGCTACTTGAGAGTATAAGGGTCACGCACTCGGGTGAGGGTAAAGAGCTGGCCGGTCGTGTGATTGGTACCCGCAACAGTTGTCACGGCATTGTCGTAGCCAGCCGCAACCACTTGATCGACCGCAGACTGGTTGAAGCTTCCGTACGGGTAAGCAAAACTGCGTATCGGGTGGCCGAGCAAAGCTTCAAGTGCGCGCTTCGATTCCTTGATCTGGAAAGCCTGGTTTTGCGCACTGAGACTTGCAAGATTGAGATGATCGACAGTGTGACCACCGATCTCGATAATGCCTGACTGGTCGAGCTGTTTTATTTCGGCAGTATTCATGAAGTTGTCGCCACAGGGTGTGGCTTGGTTGCGTTTGCGGTTCATGCCGATGCAGTAGTTGCTAGCATTTCCGCTCGTGATGACATAAAAAGTTGCCTTCATATTGTATTTTTTGAGTAACGAAAATGCAGTGAATTGATCCGAATATCCATCATCGAAAGTGATCGCCACCGGTTTTGCAGGGAGTTTTGTGGGGTCACGCAGGCCGTCGGTTAGTTCGCTCATCGTGATGGCGGTGTAGCCACGGGACTTGAGGGTGATGAGCTGCTGCTCAAAATCAGCCGGAGTGAGGTGGTACATCAAAATTGGTGCGTAGACCCCCTGCTGCTGTGTCGCATTTTGTGCAGTTACTTCTTTCTTAGTACGGCTGGCGATCACACTATCGACCTGCTTGCGGTAGGCGGCAAGTTTTTGCTGGGCCTGGTCGATATCGGCTTGAGCGGCGGCAGTATTGTTGGTAGCGATATTGATTTTGATCTTGTCGAGGAGCTGTTCGATGGCCGACTGATCGACAATACGAATCTCGGCTGCTTTCTCGCGCCTGATTAATTCGCTCAGGTCATTACGAAGCTTACGGTATCGGTCCGATACGCCCGGATCCTGCTGGGTGTCCTGACTTATGTGCTGATTCTGGTCCAGCTGGTAGACATCACGGGTTAGTAAAATCCCACACGCACTAAGAAAGAACGACATCAGTACAACTAGCAATAGCTGCCGTTTGTCGATCGCACCTTTTGACATCTGAGTGGACTTTTTGTTGTGGCGATGGACGCCTCTGGGGTGAGCAGTACGTTTTTTGGTCATAACAAATATTGCTAATAGTATATAGGAGGATTGATCGAGAGGGTATTATTCTGAACGGCGTGGTTTGAGTGTACCGTCAGTCGGGATGGTAGAAGCTCCCTTGAGCGGTTGGCTGTCAGCCGCAATGTCTGGGTAATCTCGCTCGATCTGCAGCAAGCGATTGTATTTAGCAACGCGCTCACCGCGGTTTGGTGCACCGACCTTGATACCCATAGCGCCGAGTCCGACTGCGAGATCCACAATGAGGTCGTCATTCGTCTCACCGGCTCGGTTGCTCACGATGATCTTGAGCTTAGCTTTGTTGGCGGCATTGACGGCGGCGAGCGTTTCGCTCATGGTGCCAATCTGATTTGGCTTGATGATGACAGCGTCAACGATCTTGGCCTGGGCAAATTCTTCGATCTTGCTGCGGTTACTGACTGTCAGGTCGTCGCCAACGGTGAGAAACGGTCGCGGTGCCTTGAAGACGGTCATGCCATCGGGGTCGGTCTCAGCAAACGGATCTTCAAATGAAGTAACGTTGAACTTCGCCTGCCAACTAGCATACGTCTCGAGCAGTTTTTGGGTGGTGTACTGACCGCCATCCAGGTTGTAGCTCCCATTTTCGTAGAGTGAGTTGGCCGCACAGTCGACGGCGATGTCAAAACTGTTCTGCATCTTACCATTGAGCTGGCTCAAGGCTTCGAGCACAACTTCAGTAGTGGCACCGATCGGCGCCATGCCTCCCTCAAGGCCGACTAAGAGCGCCGAAGCACCATAGAGGTTTTCCATAATCGGCCGTATAGTGTGATACATATTGTAAATCTGTGTGATGGCCTCCAGCGGCTTGCTGCTCTTCGGCACCACCATAAACTCTTGTATGCCAAGGCCTGGTGCATGTTGGCCACCGTTGAACAGGTTGGCGAAGATGCGGGGCATGGCTGGCGTGGTCTGCATCAGCTCGGATACATACTGCCAGACTTCCTTGCCAAGCTCGAGGGCTGACAGCTTCAGGTAGGCACCACTGAGGGCTACGACGGTGTTGCTACCGAGGCGTTCTTTGGTGGGAGTACCATCGAGAGCCACGAGCAAACTATCGAAATCAGTTTGGTTGCCGAGTGGGTAGCCGATAAATTTGTGGGCGACGTGGTTCTGGACGAGATCAACTGCTTCAGCCACACCCTGGCCCCGGAAACTATCTGGGTTGTTGGTGTCGCGTCGTTCGACGGCCTCACCGAGTCCTTTTGATACGCCAGTTGGCGCTGCAAACGTTACTTCGCGTCCAGTGTCGCTAAACATACGAACAAGCACGGTGGGCTCACCGCGACTATCTAATATCTGGTATGCTCGGATATCTGAGATCGTCATTGTTATGCTCAAAATTATAGCATAAGTATTATTGGGGATACATTAAAATTTAAATACAGATAGATAAGAAAGTAGCTCAGTGTATAACTGAGCTACTTTCTTGGTGATCCCGCGGGGAATGTGGCTACGCCACCTCCGTTCAGTGCTCGCCCAAATGCAAACGAGTTTGCTTTGGTCTGCGCGCCTCACTACACCGAACCCCTCCGGTGGTTCAAGTCTCCGTAATATCAAAAGCGACACCACAACCGAAGTTGTACTGCCGCTTTTGGTGATCCCGCGGGGAATCGAACCCCGATTGCCAGGATGAAAACCTGGTGTCCTAACCGTTAGACGACGGGACCGCGTGTAAAATAACCCGCAAATCATAGCATTTTTGAGGCAGAAGTTCAACCAGATTGGACACCTAGAAGCAAATATACTAACCTTAAGAAGAAAGCAAATAAGGAGGGGACATGGCAGAACGAGGTGGGTACGACCCAAATATGGTAGGACCTGACGGAATCCCGGGGTCACCAGCCGCTCGAGAGAGTGAGCGTGCCAGGATGGAAAGAGTTTATCAGCGCAGAAGGCGTGCACTTGGAGGAGTCGGCGGCTTACTTCTGGCTGCGCTTGCAGCAGCAGGCTTGTCGGCGGGCAATAAGGTAGATAAGACCGACATAGAGCCAGTCGGTGGCGAAACCACCACTCAAACATCTGAGCAGACGCGACTCCTCGAGATCGATTCGTTGCGCCCAGGCCAAGAGGTATCGTACTATCGTGGCATAGTAGAACTTGACCTGAATAAATTAAACTTGCGAGACAGGCCAATGGCCATTCAGGATAATGCCGGTACCTCAAACAAAATAAAGGTCTCCGAGGACAGTATGATTGTGATTAATCCAATATATGTTGAGAGCAACGAAGATGGAGCCTGGTTTAGGGGATACGATGCGGAGGGGCACGAGTTTAATTTTGCTGGCAACGTCGGTCATATCACTTCAGTTGAAACTGGTCAGCCAGTCTCTCTTGGTCAATCAAGTATTTACAGTGAAAATGGGGCCGAGAATACAGCTAAAATTGTCGCAACTACCTCTTCCGGTGTTGCTGCTCGTACAGAGAGCGGTGAAGAGCTAATAGTTGGCACAGTTACGAGAACTGGTTAGTAAAATAGAAGACCCACCGCGGTGGATGTGAGCAGGCGCTCACGGCGGTGGGGTGGTGGGCCCCCGAGCCTCGAGTGAACGAGTCCGGGGGCCCACGGTGTGGGTGGCGGTCGATCATGGCATCAGCGCCAGCTGGTGTTGATGTCGATGACGACCGAGAGGTGCTGACCGACGTAGTAGCCGGCCGCGATGAGGATGATGATGAGGATGAGCAGCGCCCAACGGGGCAGGCTCATGGTCTTGGTCATCTTGTCCTTCATGCTCATGGCGTATTCTCCTTCTACTGGGGAACTGGTCTTGGATTACGCCGCTCGCTATAATACTATAAAGCTTAAGTTTTGTCAATACTTTTATGGTGTATCTCGGCCGATTGTGCGCTACAATGGTTGGTTCGCAGACCAATAAAACGTACAATGGAGTAAGCATGAGCATATACGTAGAAAACTTCAAAAAAACCAAGATCATTGCCACAGTTGGTCCCGCTAGCGCCGAGAAGATCGATAAGCTGCTTGCGGCTGGCGTGAATGGCATACGACTGAACTTCTCGCACGGTACACACGCCGAGCACTTAGCACACCTAAAAAACGCGCGCGAAGCCGCCAAAAAGCTTGAGCGCAGCGTAGCCATCATCGTCGATCTGCATGGTCCAAAGATCCAGCTTGGCAGTCTGCCAGCTGGCGGCCTCAATGTGTCGGCCGGTGAAACTCTGCGCTTCAAGATGGGGCAAAAGATCGACGAGCATGGTACCTTGCCGATCCAGCATGATATCGCCAGCGAAGTACAAAAGGGGCATCTACTCTATATGCGCGATGGGCAAATCCGGTCGGTCGTCGAATCGGTGAAGGCAGGAGTGGTCACGGTGCGCGTTACAAATTCGGGCAAAATACTATCCAACCAGGGCATCAATCTGCCAGACACACACTTTAAGAGCTCGGTGCTTACCAAGAAAGATCGTAAAGATCTGGAGTTTGTGTATAAAAATGATGTTGATTATGTGGCGATGAGCTTTGTGCAGTCGGCTGATGACGTGCGGGAGCTTCGCGATCTACTGCGCAAGCATGGCTCGCGGGCGAAGATCATTGCCAAGATCGAGACCAAAGTGGCTACCCATCATCTAGAGGAGATTATCGCAGAGGCCGATGCAGCGATGGTGGCACGTGGCGATTTGGCAGTCGAGACTTCAGCCGAAGAAGTGCCACTGGTCGGCCGAGAGATCATTCGCCTTTGTCGCCTGCACAAAAAAGTTGTCATCATGGCCACTCAGATGCTTGAGGGTATGATGAATAGCTTGCAGCCGAGTCGAGCTGAGGTGAGCGATATTGCATCGGCGGTGACGCTCGGCGTTGATAGTGTGATGCTATCTGGTGAGACGGCCATCGGCAACTACCCAATTGAGACAGTTGCAATGATGAAAAAGGTAATCTTGGCCACGGAGCAATATTTGCTTTCAGCTCGCAGCGAGATCGATGTCATGCCAAAAGGCGGCAGCGCTGAGGAGGCTCGCAAGGCCAATACAAACTTTCTCCGTCGTGGCCGCAAGATATTCAATAGTCAGATCAATGTCGGTCGGGTGGCTAGCGGCGACGCACAGATCAGTGTGTCTTTGGCGGCTATCACTCTGGCCGAGCAGTTGGGCGCTAAGATGATCTTGGCCGAAACCCTATCGGGCAGTACGGCGCAGAGTATCGCCAGTCTGCGACCAACCATGCCGATACTGATTGCTTCGCCCGATCAGATGACTTGCAACCAGTCGGCGCTCCTGTGGGGCGGCAAGCCGTTTCTTATTAAGAAGCGAGAAGATGTCGCCAAAGTTGTGCTTGGCAAACTCAAGAAGCGCAAAAACCTCAATGTCGGCGACATGATCGTCAGTGCCTATGGTCACCATCGGGGAGTTCTTGGTGGTACCGACACGATTCGTTTGATCGAAGTCGAATAACAGGTATAATTAGCGTAAGCAATTTACCTGGGCGCAGATGAAAAAACTTATAGTTGGCAATTGGAAGATGTTTACGACAACAGCCGAAGCTGAGCTGTTGGTTGAGCGTGTCGACGCGAAGGTGTTACCGACTCACGGAAGCGAGGTGGTTTTCTGTCCGCCAGCCACCGCGCTCGAGAACGTCAAGGCAAAGCTCAATACGCTCAAACATAAGCAGAGCTACAGTCTTGGTATCCAAAATATTTATGATCAGGATGAGGGTCCCTTTACTGGTGAAATATCAGCCGCTCAAGTCAAAGACTTGGTTAACTATGCGATCGTGGGGCACTCGGAGCGCCGTCGAATTTTTGCCGAGCGCGATACCGAAATAGCCAAGAAAGTAGCGGCTTGTTTGCGCCACAATATCACGCCCATACTCTGTGTCGGCGAAACGCTCGCGGAACGTGAAGCTGGTCACAGCAAACGAGTAGTGGTTGATCAGTTGACGGTTGATCTAGGATATATGACTGCTCAAGAGCTCGAAAATATTGTGATCGCTTACGAACCTGTCTGGGCGATTGGGACAGGCAACTTTGCCAAGCCCGATGATGTCCGCGAGATGATTGGTGTGATCCGTGGTCACATTGAAGAACTCTATGGCGAGATCCATGGCGCTCATGTCCGAGTGCTTTATGGCGGTAGTGTTGAGCCGGAGAATGCACGTAGCTACACTCGCATTGCTGGTTGCGATGGCCTGCTGGTTGGCGGTGCGAGCATCAACTATATTAAGTTTTCTGAAATTATCAATCTGTCGCATCGGTAAGACTTTGCTACAATAGAGCCAATGTGCGGAATAGTAGCCTACAGCGGATCGAGCGATGAAGTCCTGCCTACTCTCATAAGTGGGCTCAAGCGCTTGGAGTACCGTGGCTACGACTCGGCGGGCGTTGCGATCCAGTCCGGCAAGAAGATCGAGGTTCGTAAGGCCGTCGGGAAGATCGTTGAACTCGAACAGGCCATCGCTACTAAGCCAATTCACAGCAGTGGGTCGGTCGGTATCGCTCACATCCGTTGGGCGACTCATGGCCTTGCTACGGTGCACAACGCACATCCACACAGCAGTGCCGATCGTCGTATTTGGTTGGTGCACAACGGCATCATCGAAAACTACCAAGAGATTCGTAGTCAGCTAGAAAAACAGGGTATTAAATTTGAGAGCGAGACCGATACCGAGGTTGTCGCGAAACTGATTGGCACGCTCTACAGTGGCGATATTCGCGCTGCCGTCCTGCAGGCCATCAAGCAGCTCAAAGGAGCATATGCCTTGGCAGTTGTCAGTCAGGATGAACCGGGTCGGTTGATTGGCGTGAAGCTGGCGAGTCCTATGGTAGTAGGCGTGGGGCACGACGAGATGATTATTGCCAGTGATGTCTCTGCAATAATTGATCGCACCAAGAAAGTAATTTACCTAGAGGATGGTGAGCTCATCGATGTGCGTGGTAGTGACTATGAGATCGTTGGTTTCGACGAGCAGCCGGCCGAGCACAAGGTTGAGCAGATTGACTGGGATCTCGAAGCTGCCACTAAGCAGGGCTTTGACTCGTTTTTGCTCAAAGAGATCATGGAGCAGCCCCGGGCGATTGAGGACTCGATTCGCGGTCGCATTGTGCTTGATGATGCAATGGTAAAGTTTGGTGGTTTGATCGACGTGCGCGACCGACTCAAAGATATCGACCAAGTAGTACTGCTCGGCATCGGTACATCCTACTACTCAGCCAAACTTGGGGAGCTGTATTTCAATGCCCTGACCGACATACCGACAGTAGCTGTGATGGCGCCCGAGTTTCGCTATAACAAAAACAATATTGGCAAAAATACCTGGTTGATCGCTTTGAGTCAGTCAGGAGAGACGGCGGACACCATTGCGGCTATCGAAGAGGCGAAGCGTCACGGTGTACTGGCAACTGGTATCGTCAACGTTGTTGGCTCAACCATCGCACGTATTACTGATGCCGGGGTCTACAATCACATCGGCCCAGAGATATCCGTGGCGAGCACTAAGGCCTTTACGTCGCAATCACTTATCTTGCTGATGCATGCGATTCTGCTTGGGCGCAGTGACGGACTAGACTTCGGGCAGGCCAAATCGTTGCTCCAAAAAATCTCGCAACTGCCAGGCACAATCGCCAAGGTACTTGAGCAGTGCGATGAGATTGGTGCGATCGCCCACAAATACGAAAAAGCTCACAACTTACTCTACATCGGCCGCCAGTACAATTATCCAGTGGCGCTGGAGGGGGCACTCAAGATCAAAGAGATTAGCTATACCCACGCCGAAGGGCTGAGTGCCGGAGAGCTCAAGCACGGTTTCATTGCACTGGTTGATGAGCATCTGCCGACGATCGCTCTTGCGACCGCTGATGCCCTGAGCGACAAGATGATGGCCAATATCGAAGAGGTCAAGGCGCGCAAAGGTCCGGTCGTGGCTGTGGCAAATGAAAAGCTATCGATTGCAGACGATACCATTGTGGTGCCGAGTATCGGCAATGATTTGCTGCAGCCGATCGTGAATAATATTGCATTGCAAATTTTTGCCTACTCAGTCGCTAGGGCCCGCGGACTCAACATCGACCAACCACGCAACTTAGCCAAGAGTGTGACTGTCGAATAGCCTCGACTACATCTGTCAAAAATGGTATGGTGGGGGCAAGAAAAAAGGAGAAACACATGTCACTCAAAGACGTTGGAATTGGTAAGAATGCACCGGATGAGATCAATGTAATTATCGAAATCCCACGCGGCACCCACGGTAATAAATACGAAATGGACAAAGAAACGGGGGCGATCTTCTTGGACCGCGTCACGGCTGTACCAATGTATTACCCGTACGACTACGGCTACGTGCCACAGACATTGTGTGAAGATGGTGACCCACTCGATGCGCTCATCGTGATCGATGAACCGCTATACCCTGGAGTAGTAGTGCCAGTGCGACCAGTCGGGGTGATGTATATGATCGATGGCGATGAAGCGGACGAGAAGCTTGTTTGTGTGCCAGTTGATGACATCACCAAAGATCATGTCAAAGAAATCGACGATCTTGGTCCCCAGGTAAAAAACTTCATCAAGCATTATTACCTCCACTACAAAGACTGGAAAAAAGATTGGCAAGGTGCCAAAGTCGAGATCTCCGGCTGGGGTGACGCCAGTAAGGCGCGCGAGGTGATTCAAAAATCCCAGCAAGCTGCCAAGTAGTAGCCTTTTAAGCTCAAGCGTTTTATGCGAAAATAGGCACAAAGGTTTTTATCGTGCCGCAAGACAATCAAAACAATCCCGGTACACCGCCGCCTGAGCCCGCTTCGGATCGGCCAGATTTTTCAGCTGCGCCGCCCAGTCGTTTTCATCGACCGGCCCAAAGTGCCGACTCTGGTTCCACAGCTCCAGTGCGGATGAATTCGGGCGCGGCAGATTTGTCGACGCCTCCACCAATCGCTTCACGACCATCCGACCCAGCTCCAGCAATGCAGCAACCTACACCGATCGCTTCAGCTGACAATGTCTCAGTTCCGAGTGCTGGGCAGACGTTTACGCCAAACCAAACTCCATCAGACGAAGGTCGTATTCTTAGTGCCGACGGCTTTGGTGGCCCCGCCACAACACTTGGTCGTGATGAGCATATCGCACCGGCCACTGCATTACCTGTGCCGCCTCCAGTCAGCACCAAAAAGCCTTGGCTAAAGATCGCAGTAGTTGCGATTATCGCAACCGTGGTGCTCGGCGGTGTTGGGTATGCCGCTTACAACTACATGGTCCTAGAGCCGCAAAATGCGCTTGGCAGCTACATCGGTAAAATTGGTCGCAGTAAGACCGCAGCATTTGCTGCTACGGCAGTACCGAAAAACAGCCCTAAAACAGACCAGAAGTGTGACGACTCACCCAATAGTGGGGTGTGCGCTCCGCCATCTGAGAATAATTGGAAACTGAGCACGAAGGGTGTCTATGATATCAATTCGCTCAAGGATCCCAAGTTTGATATTAGTGGCTCATTGACGGTTGATAATGTGAGCTATGGGGCCGATGCGCGGCTGCTCAATAAGATCTTTTTCTTCAAAATAGGTGATATTGGTGCGCTCGGTGCCGAGCTACCACTCGGTAAGGATTGGTACAAGATCAAGCTCGATGATGAAGAGCTTACTAAAGAGGCGACCAAGTGTCTGACCGATTCGAATAACGACCAAGTTGTCAGTCAGGCGCTGTGGGTAAACTTCCCAGTCAAGAATACGAAGCGTCTGAGCATGAATGAGCAAATCAACGGCAAATCAACCACGCATTTTAGTGGTGAGATTGATTTTGCGCAGTTGCAGAAGAGAATTGCCGAAGCAAACAAAAAGCTTTCGGCTGACTGCAAGATTGATATCCAGCCAAGCGATTATGCGAATGCGGAGGTCAAGTACGATCTCTACACTTCGGCAAACTTTGATCGCATCGTGGTGACATTTAGTGACACGAAGACCAAGGATTCGACTGAGCTAACCCTTGATACCAGCGACTACAATAAGCCGGTCAAAATCGAGGAGCCAGCGAACGCAAAGGAATGGTCAGAATTTTACAATCAACAACTTGATAATGGTAATTTTGTAGAGCCGATAGATATTGAGGGCGATCCAGAGGGTACTGCAAATACCTTGCGAAGAGAGAATGCGCGGAGCCTAAAGAGGGCGGTGGAGCAGTTTGCATCTAATCACGAAGGAAGGTTCCCGAACCCAAATGTAGATTGGTTTACCACGAAACCGGGCGAGAAACCCCGTGGACCATTTCCAGATGAAGTGGGCCTCGGTGGTCTAGATGATGGCTACAAGGGCGAGGCTCCGGGCTACACTATGGTGACCGGTAGCATGCCAGATTGTGTTGGGGCAAATATATCAAAAGCCGATGGGCCTGCCACGTATTTCTATCAGAGCCTTAAGAAAACCGAATTTACAATTCGTTTCTGTCAGAGTGACGGTAAAGCTTTTGATTTGAAGAAATCGTAAAGCTCTTACGGCTTTTGTTCTGATATTGTAGAATAGATAGATGAAAGAAATCCTATCGGGCCTAAATGACGCTCAGCGCGAGGCGGTGGAGCAGGTTGATGGTCCAGTTTTAATGTTGGCTGGTGCTGGTTCGGGTAAAACCAAGACCCTGACCCATCGGATCGCCTATCTCATTTCGGAGCGTGGCGTACGGCCACAAAATATCTTGGCGGTCACTTTTACTAATAAGGCTGCCAATGAGATGCGGCTGCGGATCAATAAGCTGCTCGGCCTGCATGAACAGGATCGCAGCACACTGCCATATCTCGGAACGTTTCACTCGATAGCC
The DNA here is from genome assembly GCA_020852295.1 of bacterium. GTDB lineage: Bacteria > Patescibacteriota > Saccharimonadia > CAILAD01 > JADZBC01 > JADZBC01. The sequence goes on from JADZBC010000009.1 coordinate 201,018, forward strand.
AACAAAATATTGCGACGCGAAGCAATCAACATCGGTTACCCTAACAACTTTTTGATCTATGATGAGTCGGACTGCCAAGCGGTCGTGAAGGGGGTAATGCGGGCCCGTGGCATGGACGAAAAAGTGTTCACACCAAGCTCGATCCGCAACGCGATCAGTAGTGCTAAAAATGAACTACTAGATGCCCGACATTATGCCCAGCTTGCGTCAGGCCGTTTGCAGGAAGCCGCCGCCGAAGTGTATCCCGCCTATCAGGCGGAGCTCAAAAAAGCTGGGGCGATGGATTTTGACGATCTGATCATGCAGCTGGTTCGGTTGCTTGAGGTGAATGCTGACATTTTGCAGAAATACCAGCAGACTTTTGCCTACATCATGGTGGATGAGTATCAGGACACTAATATGGCACAGTACAAAATGATTCGCTTGCTTGCCGAAGCGCACCACAATGTCTGTGTGGTGGGTGACGACTGGCAGAGTATCTACTCGTGGCGCGGTGCCAACTACCAAAACATTCTCAACTTCGAGTCGGACTATCCGAACGCACGCGTGGTCAAGCTCGAGCAAAACTACCGTAGCACGCAGCATATATTAGATAGCGCGCATAGTGTGATTTTACACAACTCCACTCGATCGGATAAAAAGCTTTGGACTGAGCAGGGTGCTGGACCCAAAGTGGTGCTTGAGCAGGTCAGTGACGAACGGGCCGAGGGTCAGTTTGTCATTAGTACAATTGATCGGCTGATGTCTGAAGACAAAAGTCTGCGACGCAGCGATTTTGCGGTGTTGTATCGAACCAACGCGCAGTCACGAGCGCTTGAAGAATCTTTTCTTCGCTACAATATGCCATATCAGATCGTTGGCGGAGTTCGTTTCTACGAGCGAAAAGAGATCAAGGATGCCTTGGCCTTTTTGCGTTTCGTGTATCAGCCGCAGGATCTGGTGAGTTTGGCGCGAATTATCAACCTGCCGCCGCGCGGGATTGGCGACAAAAGCTGGCAGGTTTTTACAGATTATTTGCGTCGTGACGGTGTACCAACGCTTGAAGCACTCGGGCAAGCAACGACGATTGATGGTCTTACGCCGAAGGCAGGCAAGTCATTTATGGAATTTGGTCACATGATTGAAGGCTTTATACAGATGGTACCGACCCTGAGTGTGAGTACCGCAATCGAGCAAATCTTGCGCCAGAGCGGCTATTTGCACTATCTCGACGACGGCAGCCTGGTGGCCGAAGACCGACTCGAGAATATCCGAGAGTTTATTGGTGTTGCGCGCAGCTACGATCAGCTTGGTCTTGAGACGTTTTTGACCGAGATATCACTGATCTCCGACCTCGATAACTACACCGACTCGACTGACGCCGTTACCCTGATGACACTGCATGCCGCCAAAGGCCTGGAGTTTAATACGGTCTTTATGATCGGCATGGAAGAAGGCATATTTCCGCACTCCCGTACCTTCTTTGAGCCGAGTGAACTCGAAGAAGAGCGCCGGCTCTGCTATGTTGGCATGACGCGTGCTAAGCAGCGACTGTATATGATCAATGCGAGCTCGCGCCTCCTTTACGGCAATACCCAACACAATGTGCCGTCGCGGTTTTTGAGCGATATCCCGGCAGAATACACCGAGTCGCACGCTCGTGTTAGTGCCGTATCGAGCTGGCATGACGATACATTCGCCGATGATTTTGATCAACGCCCTATTGTAAAGTTAAGCCCCGGTGATCGTGTCAGTCATCCAAAATTTGGTGAGGGTGTCGTGATCGACGTCGGTAGTCACGATGTGTCGATCAAGTTTGGCCGTGGCGGTGTTCGGACGTTGAGCCTAGAGTACGCCCCATTGAGTAAAATTTGAGTTCATTTCCAGATATAGAAGTGCTGATTTTGGATTGACAGAGTGCAGGCATAAACGGTATAATTTGAGCCAACAAAAACAAATCGATAAAACAAAAGCTTCCATTAAATAAGAGGCTTGATATTTTATCAAATTCGATAGAGAGGGTGGCTCGACAGGCACGGATTGCTGCCCGACTAACCAGGGCATTTGCTAAGAACTATATTCGGCCAAGAGTTTTTCTGACTGCATCAATGGCAGTTGGTTTTGTGCTGTTTACAGTTAGTCTCTCTCACGATCAACTTACTTTTTCCAATAAGGCCATTGCCGACAATCAGCATATGGTAAGCCTATTTGTGGATGGTCAGCGTCGTAGCATTGCGACTGATGCTACGACAGTAGGCCAGGTGCTCGATAAGTTTAAGGTCGAACTCGGTCGAGGGGATGTGGTTGAACCAGCCGTTGATGCCTCGATTGATCAGCCGACTTTTAGTATTAATGTCTATCGTGCAATCCCTGCGACAGTCACGGATGAAGGTAAAACGATATCGGTTCTGACTGGGCACCGAGCAGCTCGACAGATCGCGGCTGATGCCGGAGTCAAGCTCTACCCAGAGGACGATGTCCGCCTCAGTCGGGTCGAAAATTTCGCCGAGTCTTTTGGCGTCGGCAGACGAGTTGACGTAGTTCGAGCCAAGCCAATCCAGATTATTTTGGCAGGGCAGATCTACAATGTGCGCACCCAGAAAACGACGGCACGCGAGCTCTTTGCAGAGAAGGGCTTTAGTTTACAGCCAAAAGACGTCAGTGATGTCAACTTTGACGCGCCGCTCCAGAAGGGTCAGCGCATCATAATCAACCGGTTCTCCCAGACCATTCAAAATGCCATGGAAGAGATCGGTTTTGATACAAAAACGATCGCTGATCCAAATCAACCGATTGGCTATAGTTCGTCACGCCAGATCGGTAAGCCAGGCAAGAAGTTGGTTCATTATGTCATCAATATGAAGGATGGTCAGGAAATCGGCCGCTCTATGCTTGATAGCAAAGTCATCGAAGAGCCAGTTGATACCATAATCGTGCGAGGAACCAAGGTGGTACTCAACAATAGCGACATGGGTAATGATGGTTGGGCGCGACTGCGTTTCTGCGAGTCGGGTGGAGATTATACACGCAATAGCGGCAATGGTTTTTATGGTGCCTATCAGTTTGAGATGGCAACTTGGCGCGGTTATGCACCAGCACCATACAGTAGTATGCTACCGAGTCAGGCGCCACCAGCCATACAGGACCAGGCAGCCCAGGCGCTCTATCAGCGACGCGGCGCTCAGCCGTGGCCAGTTTGTGGTCGATTTCTCAATTAGCCCGCTTTTCAAGCACAGCATAACCAGATATCATAGGAGTATATGAATAGCACGAAGGAGGCAGCACCTCCCGACAAAACAGCCTCATCTAAAAATGATGAAGCAGGCCTGATAGTACAGTCTGCTCCGCTTTTGGATACCTTCAAAAGCTCGACAAGTACGATCGTCCGAGCTCGCTGGGAGATCATTCGCATCCTGATGGGCGCCGATCATTACAAGCGTTGGCAGCAAATGCTGCAGGGTTCACCTGACGATCTGGCAAGCTCGGAGTATCAACAATACTACCAGGAATACGAAGATGCTTTCTCGCGAGCCACGGCTGTCGAGGAATCAACTTCGAGCTTTCAGATACGGCAAGTGATGGGGTATGAAAAGGGTGACTTTGGCTTCGGTAATGTGTTGCTGTACCCGCACGAACTTGAATTTAATATGCATCATCAGCTCTACATTGATAAGCAGAATGTGATGCGCGATCTCGTACTGAGTAACGAAACGACCGAGAACGATATGCTGCGCCGCGACGTTGTGATCGCGATCAGTGGTGAAAAGGACCAGATTGACAACAATACCCCTGTTGATAATGCGACGATTGCCGAGTTTAATAAGCAGCTGACCAAGGTGGCGCTTTATCAGCAAGCATGGCTAAAGAATCTAAAAGCGGATCTCAAAAAAGACAGTGACTAGACAAGAGCTTATCGCGCGTCTTGCGCAATCTGGTGTTCGGGCGGACAAATCGTTGGGACAAAACTTTTTAGTTGAGCCTGAAGTGCTTGATGAGATTGTGGCTAGTGCGGGCATTAGGGCTGATGATACGGTTCTTGAAATTGGCCCGGGGCTTGGTTTTCTTACGGAGCGACTTGCTCAGCAAGCTCGACGACTGGTGGTAATCGAAAAAGATGAGCGGATGATTGCGCATCTTCAGTCGATTGCGTCGAATCTTGAGATACGGCTGGCAGATATTTTGGATTCAGACCTATCAGACCTCACGGATTATAAGGTTGTCGCCAACATTCCGTATTACATCACCTCGCCGATATTTCGCAAGCTTTTGAGTGGCACGAATCAGCCAGCCAGCATTACGGCGCTTGTACAAAAGGAGGTGGCCGAACGGATTTGTGCGAGGCCGGGCAAAATGTCAGTGCTTGCCCTGAGCGTGCAGTACTATGGTGAGCCTCGATATGTCCGGACGGTACCGGCAGATAGTTTTGTGCCAGCACCGAAGGTTGATTCGGCAGTGCTGCATATTGAGGTTTTCGATCAGCCGGCGTTTGCGGCGGATGAAAAACAGCTCTTTCGCTTGATCAAAGCCGGTTTTGGCGAGAAGCGCAAGATGCTTCGCAACTCACTAGCCGGCGGGTTACATATGGATTCCGAGAGTGTGATGAGCCTACTCAAGGATGCCGGTATCATCGAAACAGCTCGAGCGCAGGAGCTCTCGCTTGATCAGTGGCAGAGCCTGTATCGAACCTGGCAAGCAATCTAGTCGACAATAAGCTTATGCTACACTAGTACTAACATGAGTAGTGAAGCGAATACAAGCGAAGACCAGGCACACGGTGGTCAATCGCACCAGCGGCCCGAAGCAATCTTGGCCGACATTGCTGAGTTGGTACAAAAAGGGGTAAAGCCGTGGGATGTTGATCGGTATTTGCGTGACGGGCCTGATCCTGAAGGCAACGGCATCGTTGATGGCGGACAATTTGATGCAACCGAACGAGCTGTGACGAGATTTGACCCAAATGAACATCAGTCAGCCGATAAGCTTACGGAAGACTATTTTTATACTCGTGATAAATCCGAACGACAGCTACAACTAGAGCACAGGGTCGAAGAGATTGCTCACAGCAAGGGCGAATCAGTGCACGCTGATCGGGTCGCTCAAATCGAGGCATTGCTCGAGGAAGGTATCGCGCCAAAAGTTGACTCGGACGATGATCGAGTTGGAGTCGATGAGCGTATTGATGAGTTGATGCGGCATGGACTAGCGATTGAGCTTTTGGACGCTATCGGTAACTTACCACAAGATTTGCCCAAAAATAACCAAGGTTATGATTATCGAGCAGACCTCTATGTCCAAGTTGGCGCTCTGGCTGCAAGACTCAACGCGAACAATGTGGCGCAAGAAACCATTGCTCGTATGGAGGCAGAGGCGACAAAAGTTGACTCGGACATCGAGCGAGATCGTCTTTCGGCTGGTGAGACCGAAATCAATCTGCGACTTTTTGAAAAAGCGGCTGCTACACAGGATAGACCTCGGGCCCAGGAGTATCTTCAGCGGGCACAATCTGGTATTGAACGTACGAAAGAGCCTGCAGCTAGGTTGGCGATGCTTGGAAGAAAGCTTGATTATCTAATGGTGCAAGGGTATGAGTCCGATCTAGACATGACACTGTCCCAAACCGTGTCTGAGCTAGATCAAGTAGGGTCACCCGGTAAAGAGCTAGCATATACCTATGACCGAATGATGGAAGCGTACCTATTTCGCGGTGATGTCGATCGTGCTCGTGAATGCTTAGATACTCTCAGGCAGATTGTTCCAGATGACGTGGAGTATTCAGCAAGCAGATTTGCATCTGCCCGTATCGATGCGGGCGAGTACGATGAGCCCATTCAGATCATCGCCGACATGGCAACTACCTCAGAAGGCCGTCAGAATTATACACGCAAAATGATAATCGAAAATCTTGCCAAGCATTTGGGTGAAGCAGAGGCGTCCGATAAAGCAACCAAGGCGAAAAGTGATCTTATAGCACTCCTCGAGTCAGACTCATCACCAGATGGGCAGGAGCTTTTCTTTGGGGCGCTGTGCGCAACCAATGAATTTGATCGAGCCGCTCAAGTGCTCGATACGATATCAAAAGCGGCCGATGAAGAAAAAACTTACCGAATCGACAGCATGAAGACGAGTCTCCAAGAGGCAGTTATCGCGCGAGGCAATGCTTCGCAGATTGCAGAAATACTCAGCGGTACTGATCAAGTAAGAGACTACTACGGAATACAGCGAGTCATCGCAGAGCGGATCGATAAGATTGAGCATGGTGTGCAGAGTGACGAGAATCGAGCTATTCTGTTTGCGCTTTTAGAAGGTTATCCAATGAGCAGTGATTATGAGGTTGTTAGAATGCTCGAACAGCTCAACGGAATAGAGCGTACGCTTGGCCAGGAGGACAAAGATGCTGTGATTGAACAGTTGCTAATAACCTACGAAGGCCGCACAGATGCAGAGGCGCGAGAAGTGGGCTCGAAGGCCGGTAAAGTAATGGAGTTTCTGACACAGCATCCAGAGTATAGGCGTGATTTGGTTGAAAAAAGCTTAGATATTTCCTTGCGCTCAAAAGAGTATTTTTCTGATAGCGATATAGAAACATATTTTGGTGCGATCAGTGACATTATTGGCCTGGACGAGTCATCACGGGAGAGGTTAATTTCCTTAAGCGGTGCATTTAAAAAGGCGTTCGAGGAACACAGTGTGTCGGTACACGGCATTGGTAATTTCCTGGAGGAAGTCTCTCCGGAATTACTCGAAGCTGTGACGGGCGACGATCCGTACGGCTATGGTCGGCAACGAGTAGTGGCAGAGCTAATGGCAATCTTCGCAGAACAAGATGACAAGGAAGTGGTGCGTCGATTTTCGAACTACAAGCTCAATTTCGCATTGCATGCCATGCTTACTGAGGAGTCTTCGAATATTGATCTATTTTTAGGGGATGACGCCCAGCTTCGACAACGGCTTGACCAGGCACAAGATACAATTCGTAAGTTTATCGCCGATGAAGATGAACTCGACATAGAACAGATTGAGCATATCGGACAGACGCAGACCGGCCAGAAGATATTGGATCGTAAAGATGCATATGAGTTTGCGCTAGCCTTAGATAGTATGATGGATCTAGAAACGCCAATTGGTCGCCTTATGCAGAGTCTGATGCGTGAAGGTCGAGACACTCCCTACTTGCGGCGCTACCTTTTAAGCGCCAAGGATCCTGCCTCAGCCCTGGCTGCCGCCAATGACTATCTCGGTGGGCTTGATAGTGCGCTAGATGCTACCGAAAACTATGAGCTCGGTACCAATGTCTATACCATTTTGACTGCAGAAAACCCCGCGTCCATCGTGCAGGGCTTACGGGCAATCGATAAGCTTATGGGAGAATCGAATCTTGGCTTATTTGACCAGCAGGGCCTCAAAAACCAGCTACTTGATAGTTTGCGCAAGGCAATCAGCCAAGATGATGATCTTGAGGCAGTGCTCGAAACATATCGTACGCTCCTAAGTGATCAAGGACTTAGCGCAGTAGGTGAGATTATCGAAAATCTTCTGGGCGCAGAGCAGCAACAAGACAAATTCATGCTTGGTCAGGACTTTTTGCATGATGTTTTGAGCGCTGATAATAAGACAGAATTTGTAGAGCACTGGATTGGGCTGATGCAACGAACAGATCAGCTTGGTGATCTGATGCGAGGGATGATGACCGACAGAACAAAAGGTCTGTATAGCTCATTTATGTATACGTTGCAGAAAGCTGAGGATATGGACGTTACTATCGATGACCTTGACGAAGCGCTTGTGCAACTTCAAGACAGAGGCTATCTTGACCGGGATCTTATTGCGACACTTCGCAATTCAGAAACAGAGGGGTTACAAGTGATTATTCTACAATCGGTTATGCATGGGGCCCCAATGGAGAAGGTTGGTCGCCTTGAGTCAGTCTTTGCAACGATCGGCGATAGTAAGGATCGGCTCCTTGATGATGCGAGTCCATTTTATGAGTACGGCAAATCATTCATTGCCAATGTACTCAACGGCTATGTCTCGGAAGAGAGAGGCCGGCAGCTCGCAGAGTTTGTAAAGAATCCTCTCTACACACAGGTCGCAGATCGCTATGCACGGATGAAGGATCGAGTAAATCCAGAATCCTATCGCCATCATGTAGAGCGCATGATCAACACCTCTCTTGCAGAAGAGGGCGGAGCCGAGTTTGCGGCAAGCTGGTTTGAGTTGATAACAGATCAATCAAGCCCGCTGTATCGACTTATCGAGTCTGATGGCGTTGGTATGGCGCTGATAAACCAGCTGCTTGAGAACATGAACTATGGTGACCCCGCAGAATCTTTAGTTTCCCTCAAAGAGTCCGCTGCCTATTTGCTCGACAGTGGCTTGGTTGACGATGCGCGTCTGAATTCGGGTGAGCAACTTTCACCCACTGATCAGCTTGCCGTGCAAATAGTGATGGGCGCAAATTTAGCGACGCTCCGGGCCAATATGGACACATTGCGCTCAGAGGTACCTAGGATAGATGAGATGGTGTTCTCACCACAGGCAACATATCGCGAGACTCTCCTGACGAACATCCTGCAGAAAGTGAGCCAGGCAACTGATCTTCGTCGGTTGTACGAAGGCTATAACATCATTTTGGATGAAGGTTTCTTGGGGCAAATGGCCGAACAGCCAAGGGGGCTAGAAAGAATAATGCGCACGATTGGCGATGCCGAATCACCAACTGGGTATGCCAAAGCAATGTCCGCACTCTATACGGGTAAGCTAGCTGCTGCTTCATCGGTGCCAGACATGACCTTGAGAAATCTCTTTGTTTCTCAAGATGCCCCTCTCGCACTCGTACTCGAGCCTATCGTACAGCGATTGCAGGAGTCGGCCGATCCAGAGGGATTGCTCGAGGTTATCCAGGATGCATTTACCAAGGGTTCGGAATATTGGGAACAACTATTTATGCTTAGTTCTCTCGAATTCGCTAGAGATATTGGGAATGAAAACGGTGGTGGGCGCTCGCTCAATATTCTTTACCCAATCAGTTGGGTTCCAGGATTGCACCCCAGTCCGGATCGCAATGGAGGATTATTGAAACTGACCGATATGGATCTAGATGATAGACGGGCAGTCTCCAGTATGTCGGTAGAGCAGAAGCGTGCCATCGCAAATCTCGATGAGCTGGATGACACTGTCGTGGCCGCACTAACAGAAATTCCAATGGGCAGATTCAAGCCAGACTATCAGTTGGCTATCTATGCAGCGTTTTTACAGGATGTTGTTGCGACCAGCCGCGACGAGAGAGCGCGACGATTTAGCGACGCCGTCAACCGAAGTCTTGTTGCCGAACAAACTGCCGGAGCCGAGCGGAGTGTAGCTGATATTTTGCCACCCGGTACATTTTTGCACGGCTCAAGTCAGAGCTATGTTCCTCGAACATTGCTCAATGGTAATCTTTGTGGCGAGGCGCTTGGTGAAGCCGGCAGTCGAACCGACATGACTCCCTTCCAGGCCGACTACACGGTACTACTTGAAGATGATGTAGTGGAAGGGAAATCTTTTCGTGATGTGGTTGAGTCATCAGTGTCAGCAGGCTATGGCGATCTCTATTATATTTTTCGTCGGGACGTGACGAGCTATGAGCATGGCTTATTGCACAATACCAATACTCCATGGGGATTAAATCACGCCCTAATTCCGGTCGGAATCCCATCGACTGAGATAAACGGCATGATTTTACGAGATTCCAGCGACCCAGCTCGCGTAGCCGAGCTAAAAACTACCATCTTGGAAGCGGGTTTCTACATCCCCCTTTATGACATGGAAGGTCAAATTATCTTTACGGCCGAGGAGTATGACGAGGCGCGGGCCGATCTCAATCTTGGTGTACCTGTGCCTATCTGGGATATGAACTGGCGAACAGGAGAAAAGGCAGGTAGCAATGAGGGTGGTTTTTACGCTGTGCCAGATGGAAACGGCAGCACCCGAGAGTACTACGTTAAGTTCGACACACAAGAGGAGGACAAACTTAATCATATTTGGTCTGAGGTCTTGGCCGATCGACTCTATCAGGCATTTGGGTTGCCGGTAGCTGACACGGAGGTAGTGCTGATTGAGGGTCGTTTTGCTCATGCATCGCAAATAGTTGCTGAAGCTGGACCGGGTGATCGCGAAAAAATTGCCACTGGATTTATTATGGATTGTTGGCTTGGTAATTGGGATGTGCCATATAATCCAGCCAACTACATTACTGGTTCTGATGGCGAAGTTTACCGGATCGATAATGGTGGTGCTTTGCTCTTCCGGGCTCGAGGTGCGCGCAAGGAAGATGAGCTATTTGGCGAAACGGTGACTGAGTTGGAGGTTGGTGCTGATCGCGAACGACTCGGTCTTGGTATGCGACAAGAGTACCCGGGGCTAACCGACGAAATGGTTCGCGAGCAAACAGAGCGACTTGCTGCTGAATTTTCCGACGAGCGTATCGATGAGCTGGTAGATAGTGTGCGCTTGCCTAGGGCTGATCGAGATCTCTTGAAGAGCCGGCTCAAAGCACGACGTGACTACATTGTTCGCAAAGTTCTCGGATAGATATGAAGACTGCTATGCTACAATAAGCATATGCGTAATCTGAAACAAAAACGACGAATCCGCGGCGTGCTAGCGCTGTTGGTCGGCAGTTTCTTAATAAGCCTTGTGCCACTTGGCCTGCAGGCCTCTTCGGATTTTACGACCGACGTCAACGTTACGTATCGGGTTGACGAGCAGTCTAATACGAATGTCGAGCAGGTCTATACCGTAACGAACAATATTGGCAGTAAGTATCTTGGTAGCTTGCAGCTATCGACAGCGACTGATGATGTCAGAAATCTCAAGGCCGAGTATGCCGATGGTACTGCTATTCCGACGACGCTCGAGAAAAAAGAGGCCAGCAATCAGGGCTATAACTATCAATATCAAGAGATCACGATTCGCTTCAATCGAGCTAATGTTGGCCGTGGCCTCCAGTGGCAGTTTAAGCTTAGTTACGACACCGCCAAACTGGCAGAGGCAAAGGGGCCTGCCCATACCGTCCTCATTCCGGCAGTTTCGGCCAGCAGTCAGGACGATAATTACAACGTTGTTCTGTCGGTACCACAGTCTTTCGGCCGGCCTCATACGACTGGCGCTACACCGACTTCTGGTGGAATTGACGGTAATCGAGCTCTTTATAAGTTTAGTAAGGCCGACCTCACGAAGCAGGCGATTTCGGTCGTTTTTGGTGATGAGACGGTTTACAAGCTCAATTTCAACTACCCTCTCAAGAACGACTCAAATCTCCCGCGAACCTTCACCGTTGCGTTGCCGCCAGATACGGCCAGTCAGAAGATTTATATCAACTCACTCGACCCCAAGCCAATTAGTACTCGCCTCGATGCCGATGGTAATGTCCTAGCTGACTATGCGGTGCCTGCTAAATCGGAGATTATCGTCAAGACGGACGTCGTTGGGGTAGTGAAGTATCTTGAGTATGACCTCAGTGCAAGCGGCGAAAAGTCTGACATCCCTGAGGCGCTGACGAAAAAATACACCCAAAATACTAATTATTGGCAGGTAACCAATCCAGAGATCGTGGCGCGCGCTAAGCAGGCTACTCAAGGCAAAAGCAAGGTCGCAGATATCGTCAAGGCAACCGATGTATTCGTACGCGACACCTTGACCTACAACAATGAGAAGATCAAGTACAACATCCGGCAGGGCGCCCTCAAGGCATTGCAAAATCCAACAAATGCCGTTTGTCTTGAGTATTCGGATCTTATGATTGCACTCTTGCGTGCTCAAGGCATACCAGCCCGTATGCCAATTGGGTATGGCTATTCGGGCGACCTGAAAACATCTCCGGCGGTGAGTGATTCTCTGCACTCGTGGGTGGAGGCATATGTACCAAACGTTGGATGGATGAACCTTGACCCAACCTGGGGAGAAAAGTTTGATAACTTCGGCAAGAGCGACCTGGATCACTTCGCATTTGCAATCTGGGGCGATGCAGATAATCGACCAGCCGCCGTTATGGTGGGCGATGCCGATCAGGGGTATCAGTATGAGAAGACGACCCTTGAGTATCTAAAGACTGCTCCAGAGCCAACCAATAATGGCTCGGTCGTCGCGGAGAAGTGGGTCATCTTTCCGTTTGTTAGCCTACTCCGCTACACGATAGTAGCGCCGAGCAATGTGGCTGGCGACAACTATCGACTTAAGGTAGATAATGGCAAAGGTCAGCAAGTAGTTGAACTCGGCTCTTTGGCGCCAGGCCAAAAGGTCTCATCCTGGCTGACCAATTTTGGTACAACGTTTGCCAATAAGATGAACATTGAGTTTGGGCAAACTGGCTCGGTGAGTATCATTTTGGCCAATATTAAGGTAGAGCCAAATTACCTTCCAATGATAGTCATACTCGCGCTGCTGACTGGCATTATCCTCATTGTCTTGATAAGATTGAGAATCAAAAGGAAGCGCCTAAATCCGATGGATGGCGTGCGAGGCTCTTCAGCTGTCGCCAGCCCAGATCATCCCCGCGACACCGCCGAGATACTCAAAGAAATCTCTGCTCGCACCGCTCAGCGCGCGAAAGACAATGACCAACAACAATAAGTTTTACGTCACGACATCTATCCCGTATGCCAACGCGAAGCCACATCTTGGCCACGCGATGGAGTTTATCGAAGCTGACACCATCGCGCGATGGCACCGGTTGCGTGGCGATGATGTCTTGCTGCAAATTGGCACTGACGAGCATGGGCAAAAACTCTTTGAGGCTGCACAGGCAGCACAGCAAGAGCCGGCTGATTTTGTGCGCTCCATGAGTCAGTCATTTGTGGATTTGGCGAGCGATAAAAAACTCAATATCGCCTATGACCAGTTTGTGCGCACGACTGACACCGACCACAAGTCGGCTGTGCAAAAACTATGGGAGGCATGCGCTAAGGATATTTATAAAGGTGAGTATGGTGGTTTGTACTGTACGGCTTGTGAGCGATACTACACAGAGAAAGAGGCAGTTGAGGGAAAGTGCCCAGTTCATCCCAATCGCGAACTCGAGCTTCTCAAGATGGAAAGCTACTTTTTCCGACTGGCAACATACCAAAAGCAGCTGATTGAGTTGATAGAGTCAGATGAGTACCGTGTTTTTCCGGCGCTGCGCAAGAATGAGATACTGAGCTTTTTACACAATAACGAACTGGAAGATCTTTCGATCTCACGACCAAAAACACATCTCGAGTGGGGCGTAGAGGTGCCAGGCGATTCATCTCACGTCATGTACGTCTGGTTCGATGCGCTCGCAAACTATATTACTGGTGTCGGTTACGGCAGTGATGATGAACGGCTTGCACGCTATTGGCCGGCCGATCTACACATCATAGGTAAAGATATTAGTCGCTTTCATGCGGTGTATTGGCCGATCATGCTAATGAGCGCCGGAGTAAACACCCCCAAGGCATTGTATGTACATGGATTTATCAATGCCCCTGGCGGGGTCAAGATGAGCAAGAGTTTAGGCAATTCGGTTGAGCCCGATGAAATTATCGACCTATATGGTACAGACGCCCTTCGTTACTATCTGCTGCGGTATATTCCGAGCGATGGTGACGGTGAGTTTGGTCGCGATCGTTTCCACGCGGTCTATACTGCCGATCTGGCCAACGATCTTGGTAACCTCGTGAGCCGCGTGGCCGCTATGACCCAAAAATACAATAACGGTGAGTTTGCGAGCGTGCCTGCTGATCGTATAGAGCTTGATAAACTCATGCAGGACTGCTCGTTTGACCGGGCGCTTGAGCAGATTTTTGTCCGGGTGGTCGAACAAAACCAGGCGATCGAACAGGCAAAGCCGTGGGAACTCTATCGCAGTGAGCCATCAGCTGCCGTTGAGGTGCTCGATCGTATTATCGCAAACATTATAGAGATTGCTCTGAGCTTGCGACCATTTATGCCAGATACCGCTACAAAAATTCTTAAAACTTTTCATGACGGCAAGATTGATGCCTCGGTAGGGATCCTCTTTCCAAAACTAGACGATGCTCGTTGATACGCACTGTCATCTACACTTTAGCGAGAAAGACCCCCAGGGCCAGCCGCAGCTTGGCTATGATGATGTAGCGGGTGTTTTGGAGCGTGCTCATGAGCAGGGCGTTGAGACGATTATCAATGTGGGGGTTACGCCCGATGATAGTCGAGCGGCAATTCGGCTCGCTGCCAATCCAGACTATGCCGTGACAAAAACTGGCGTACGGCTCTATGCATCGGCCGGGCTCCATCCGCACGAAGCCTATATGGGCGATCAAGCGGTCGATCTGATCCACGATATGGCCGACGATGTCATCGCGATTGGTGAATGCGGATTGGACTATTTCAAAAACAAGTCACCTCGTGATCAGCAGGAGCATGTCTTGCGAGCGCAGATCGAGATTGCCCTGCAGCACAATCTTCCACTCATTTTTCATGTTCGTGATGCCTGGGATGACTTCATCAGAATTCTCACCGACTATCCGAAGGTGCGAGGTGTCGTTCATAGCTTCACCGGCCACGTAGCACAGGTTGATGCACTGCTGAAGTACTCGGACCAGCTTTATTTTGGGCTCAATGGCATCATGACATTTACGAGAGACGACAATCAGCTCGCGGCTGCCAAGCATATTCCCTCCGAACGACTACTGCTTGAAACTGATGCACCATTTTTATCGCCAGTGCCAAATCGCGGAAAACGCAATGAGCCTTCCGGAGTGGTTCATGTGGCGAATTTTTTGGCAGAGCTTCGCGGCCAATCGGTCTCCAACCTAGCCGATGTTACGACTGGCAATGCCCGCCACCTCTTTGGTATCGAATAAATCTTTCTTTTTTGCTAAAATATGGTGCTATGAAAGAACATATGATCTATTTAGATTATGCTGCAGCAACTCCAATTGATCCTGAGGTAGCAAAAGCGATGCACGCCGCCGAGGGTGTTTTTGCTAATCCATCGGCTCGCTACTCACTCGGTCGTAAGGCACGTGAGATGCTTGAAGTCGCGCGATCACAAATTGCCCAGGTCTTGGCTTGCAAGTCTTCTGAGATCGTTCTGACAAGCGGGGGTAGTGAATCTGACAATTTGGCGATTTTTGGTTTGCTCAAAGATATCGGGCGTGGCGAGATTATCACCATTCCAACAGAGCATGTCGCCGTATTGAGCCCAATCGCTCAGCTTGGGCAAACTGGTTTTGTGCAGAAAATGGCAACCATTGATGAGACTGGTATGGTTGATTTGAGCAAACTCGAAACTACTATTACCGATCAAACTGTATTGGTTGCGATAGCCTATGCAAGTAGTGAAATCGGCACGATACAGCCAATCGCTCAGATTGCTGAACTGGTACAGCAGGAGCGAGCCCGTCGGAAGCAGGCAAATGAACAGACGCCAATATTCTTACACTGTGACGCTTCGGCAGCAGCCGGCCGACTCAGTCTTGATACAAATAGACTCGGTATCGATACGATGAGTCTCAATGCTGCCAAGATCTACGGCCCAAAAGGCGTGGGTCTGCTGTATGTTCGTCGCGGCCTCAATCTCTCGCCGATCATGCTGGGTGGTGGGCAAGAAGCTGGTCGACGAGCTGGCACGGAGAACGTACCGGGAGCTGCCGCTATGGCAAAATCTTTACAGATCGCAGAACAAATGCGCAAAGCCGAAGTTAGTCGGCTCACTGCTATGACACAACAGCTGGCCAGGCGTTTAACCGAAGAATTGCCCAATGTGTTGATAAATGGGCATGCCAAAATGCGTCTGGCAGGACATCTGAGCTTTAGTCTCGATGGCTACAACGGTGAAGACCTTGTGGCGTATTTGGACACCGAAGGCATCATGGTCGGTACTGGTGCTGCTTGTGAGGCGGCCAATCGTAAGCCGAGCCGAGCCGTCATGGCACTTGGTCGCAGTCAAACTCAAGCCCAAGGAACACTGCGACTGAGTATGGGTCGGGCGACTACTGAAGCTGATTTGACCAAGTTCCTAGAAGTACTTACGTCTATTTGTAAGACTCTTGATACAATAAAGGTATGACCGAAGTCAAAAAATCACATGGTGGTTTATGGGTCCTTGGCTTTTTAGTTGCGAGCCTGATTGGCTTGGGTGTGTGGCTGAGTTTTTATCTGTCGCCACAGGACCCGATCGCCAAGGCTGACGCTATTGTGGTGGTGTCGGGCGGCCAGACCACAACCCGCGCCCAGCATGGTATTGATTTGTATAAGCAAGGCTATGCGCCACTTCTTATTTTTTCCGGTGCGGCAATTGACGATGGGCCAAGTAACGCCCGAGAAATGAAGCTCCAGGCCCTCACTGCCGGAGTGCCACATCAGGCGATTGAAGTCGATGAGGCAGCACAGAACACCTATGAAAATGCCATTAATGTTCAGAAAATCGCTCAAAACCGGTCTATCAAAAGTATGATTCTCGTGACCTCTCCGTACCATCAGCGACGCGCTAACCGAACGTTTGTGCAAGTATTTGGTGATAACTTTCCGATTATCAACTCAAGTTCGTACGACAGTCGCTGGAGTAAGTCTGGCTGGTGGAGCAATCCATTTGGCGTGCGCATCACCATGAGTGAGGCACTCAAGCTACTTTTTATTCAATTCACTGGTAATTATCGATGAGTCAAGTTGTATTCGTTGGTTTGTCGGGGGGAGTTGATAGCTCAGTCGCTGCGGCACTGCTCAAAGTTCAGGGCTACCATGTGACGGCAGTTTTTATGAAAAATTGGACGGCAGATGTAGCGGGCAACAAATGCCCCTGGGAGGAGGACCTCGCAAGTGCCCGGGCGGTGGCGGCACATCTGCACATACCGCTCAAGATCTATGATTTCCAAAAAGAGTATCGCGCCAAGGTCGCCGACTATATGGTCGATGCCTATCGTCGTGGCCTGACGCCAAATCCTGATGTGATGTGCAACCAAGAGATAAAGTTTCGTACGTTTTATGATATGTGTCGCAGTGAAGGCGCTGACTTTGTAGCAACGGGGCACTACGCACGGATGCACGATGGTCAGCTGTTGCGCGGCGTTGATCGCAACAAGGACCAAAGCTATTTTCTCTATCGCATGCCCCATGATGCAGCCGAGCATGCACTCTTTCCAGTTGGCGAATACGAAAAGTCAGAGATTCGACGCTTAGCAGAACGCTTTGACTTGCCGACAGCAAAACGACCTGACTCACAGGGGCTTTGTTTCGTAGGCAACGTAAGCCTCAAAGATTTTCTGCATGAGTTTATCGACTATAAGCCTGGGGATATTGTTGATGACCAGGGTCACAAAGTTGGCCAACATGACGGTGCGTTTTTTTACACCATCGGTCAGCGGCATGGTCTCGGCGTCGGTGGCGGCAAGCCGTACTTTGTGTATGACAAGGATATGGCTAAAAATGAAGTCTATGTTACGACCGATCCTGACAGTGCACTGCTCAATAAAGATAGATTGATGGCCGCCGATGAGTATTGGTGGCAAGCGGTGGAAGCCGACAAAGTCTATGACGTGCAAGTGAGATATCGCAGCACGCCAGTTGAGGGTAGGATTATGCGACACAGTGACAAATTTGAAGTCGTTTTCAGCCAGACTGAGCGAGCCATCGCACCCGGTCAATCGGTCGTGATCTATGACGGCGATGTTGTGATTGGTGGTGGCATTATTCAATAATGCTTGTGCTATAATATTCGCATATGCAGCCACAAGTATTTCATCCAGATCCAGATAAGAAACGCGATGATGCACCGCCACTCAATGCCTCAACGCCCGTCAGTCAAATGCGACCAAACAACCTTGGTCGCCCACGCAAACCATGGGGGCGCATTGTCGTCACGTTGTTAGTGCTAGTTGGCCTCGGTGTTGGCGGTTGGTATGGTTACCGCTGGTACCAGAACAATAATAAAGAGAAGGCAGATCTAAAGAGCCAGGTTGCAGATTTGCAGAAACAGAATGAGTCCCTTAAGTCTAGCGTGCAGCCAAGCCCAGCCCTTTCACCTGTCAATGACTTCTTTAATATCTCGGAGTTTTCAATTAAGTTTCGGCCAGGTACGACACTTCCGGATTTAACCTACATTTATGACGGAAAAGATGACGTGAAATTTTCAACAAGAAGTTTAATGGCTGCTGCCTATAAGGCGCCCTCCGAGCTAACTGCTTGCTCTCCAGGCGATAATCCAATTGGACACATTGTTCGTTCTACTAAGCAAATAGAGAAAGCTGCCGGAATTATCGCTGTAAAGAAAATTGACGATAAATACTATGCTCTTGAATCTGCGAACAATGGACCGGCATGCAGCCAGAATAAAGGAGTGTCAGATTTGCTTTTAAAGCAACAGAAGGCTCTAGAGTCCGCTTTCGAGACGCTTGCGTCATCTAAATAGCCAACTACAGCACTATCTAGTATAATTTCAGCATGAATACATCTGAAATCCGTCAGAAATACTTAGATTACTTCGCGCAGCGAGGCCATGCTGTTGTGCCACGGTCCAACATTGTACCCAAAGAAGATCCCACGACACTTTTTACCGGCTCCGGCATGCAGCCAATGGTGCCGTATTTGCTTGGCGAAGATCATCCCAAGGGCAATCGCATCGTTGATAGCCAAACATGTTTTCGAGCCGAGGATATTGATGAAGTGGGTGACAATCGTCACACGACTTTTTTTGAGATGCTCGGCAACTGGTCGCTCGGTGACTACTTCAAGAAAGAACAGCTACCATGGTTTTGGGAGTTTTTGACCAAAGAAGTTGGCTTGGATCCAAAGCGGCTGTACGTGACGACATTTATCGGCGATGAGAAAAATAGCATTCCAAAAGATACCGAGGCTGCTGAGATCTGGAAGGGATTGTTTAAGGAAGTCGGCATTGAGGCGCAAGTGGCCGAGATCGGCTCAGAGGAAGACGGCTACAAACGAGGCGTCAAAGACGGTGAGCGTATCTTCTACTATGATGCCAAAAAGAACTGGTGGAGCCGCGCAGGTGTGCCGGAGAATATGCCAGCAGGTGAACCGGGCGGCCCCGATAGCGAAGTTTTCTACGAGTTTACTGATGTTGAGCACGATCCAAAGTGGGGTGAGCATTGTCATCCAAACTGTGACTGTGGACGATTTTTAGAAATCGGCAATTCCGTCTTTATGCAGTACCAGAAGCAAGCTGACGGTAGCTTCAAAGAGCTGCCGCAGCTCAATGTGGACTTTGGTGGGGGCTTGGAGCGCATTGGTATGGCGGCTCTGGACACCAACGATATCTTTCGGCTCGACAATATGTGGCCGATTATCGAAAAGCTACAAGAGCTGAGCGGTAAGAAATATGAAGATCATGTTGAGGCCAAGCGGGTCATTGCCGATCACTTGCGAGCCGTAGTTTGGCTGGCCAACGATGGCGTGGTACCAAGCAACACCAAGCAGGGTTACGTCATGCGTCGCTTTGCCCGCCGTGCCATTCGTCGCGGGCTCGAGCTCGGTATTTACCAGGACATGTTCAAGCATGTGGCAGGCGTTGTGGTTGAGATCTACAGATCAGCTTATCCGGAAATGGTTGAGAATTTGGCTGAAATCGTGCGTGTGCTCGATGCTGAAGAAAAGCTCTTTCGTCAGACACTCAAAAAGGGCCTCAAAGAATTCAACAAACTTGTTAATGATAAAAAAGCGCTCGATGGTGAGACTATCTTCCGCCTCTATGACACCAATGGTTTTCCGACTGAGCTCACCATCGAAGAGGCTGAAGCTCGAGAGATCCCTGTCGAGAAAGACTGGGAGAAGGTTTTCGATCGTGAGATGAAGGCACAAAAAGAGCGCTCTCGCACCGCTGCCGCCGGTATGTTCAAGGGTGGTCTGCAGGACAACTCAGAGATCGTGACACGCTATCACACCGCGACTCACCTTATGTATCGTGCCCTCAAAAATATTCTTGGCGACCACGTCACGCAGCGTGGCAGCAACATCACTCACGAACGAGCTCGTTTCGACTTTTCGCATCATGAAAAAATGACACCTGAGCAGATCAAGGCAGTCGAAGATATGGTCAATGAAGCGATCGTCAAAGATTACCCAGTGAGCTTTATGGAGATGCCGACCGATAAGGCGTTTGAGAGTGGCGCTATCGGCGCTTTTGGCGACAAGTATGGTGACAAAGTGAAAGTGTACACGGTGGGTGACCCTGACGGGGATTGGTATTCACGCGAGATATGTGGTGGTCCGCATGTCACGCACACAGGCGAGATTGGCAAGTTCAAGATTGTCAAAGAAGAGAGCTCGAGTGCCGGGGTGCGTCGCATCAAGGCCGTTATTGAGTGACCGATGGGTGCAGAAAAGCCGACCAACCAAGAAGCAGATCCAATGCATGGTCAGTCGGGCAACTTCTATGCTGACTTAGCAAAATCCGTCGAGCAACAGCGTTCGTTGCGAGAGCGCACCGCCGAGGCGTGGAAAAAGTATGCAGGCTATGGCCCTGACTATCAGCGACGCAACGCCGAGCGTGCACAATCTGCTCGTGTAAAGATTGACCAGTATGGTGGCGATCAACTTACTATCATTGCCAGCATTAACACGAAAAAATTCAATAGCGCTGGCGTTGAGGTAAAGGGCGATGCGGCTAAGCAGCCGGGTCTGACCGAAGGTGAGGCGACAGACCTGCATGACTACAATCCAGAGTCGCGTAATCACGCCGATATTGAGGCTGCTTACAATGACTATCTCGCACGGACGAAACCAGAGGAGCGACTTGTGATTTTCGAGGGTCGCGTGCGCCCCGACGAGTTCATCTCAGATCGCGCTACGGCAATTCGCCAAGCATCCGAATCCGGATTACTGCAGTACCTCGCGCGCCGCGATGGCGTGGAGGCTACTTCTGGTGAGCCAACTGATGAAGCAGTCGCACGGTACTGCTACGAACGCGGTGTCCAGCCCGAGGAACTTGCATTGGTATTGGTGATTCGTGGTCTGACTCACGATCTGACGAAAGACCTACCCGACGACATTAGTATGGATATTTATGGTGAGGCGGTCGTTAATGGCCTAGAGGGTTTTGTTGATTATTCCAATGAACAGAAAGCGGAGATATCGAAAGATCCCGTTCGGATGGCAAAGCTTCAGCAGCAGGCAGTTGAGCTCGCCAAGCGTCAAAACGAAATACTTAGTAGTCTTGGCTTACCGCAATTTGAGATTGATGAGCAGGCAAATACGGTTCGCTTTGCATCAGCCGAAGATCGTGCTGCCCTTGCCAAGGCGTGGGATCCGAGTAGTGAAGGGCGCTTGTCGGACATCCACACCATCATGACCGAAGCGCGCGACAAACATATTCTGGAGACTATCGTGAGTGCCACGGAAGACGGCAAGAAAGTCTTCATGGCCTACGGCGGCTCGCACGTTGTGAGCCTCGAACCTTGTCTAGATGAATTCTATGGCAAGGCGGAAGCTGCAAGTCAGCCGTCGTCTGATAAAGAATCAGAGCTTGTTGGTCTTATTGACTCGATCACTCCAGTCGCCGACAAATCAGCAATGCTGTCGGTGCTGAAAGATCCGCGACTTGTTATGTCAAAAGAGGGCAGGGAAGAAATCAAAAAGCTAATAAATGTTGATGATCTTCAGCCTGAACAGGTGCGACGATTGGTTGATGCGGGTGCCAAGGAAAAATTGAATGAGATAATCAGTCTGCGCATGAAGGAGGCGCTCGAGCAGATCTTGCCGCTCGAAGCGCTGCGCAGTGACAATATCATTATCGATCAAAAAGAATCTGCCGATATCGATCCGATCGAAGAAATTCGCCAAATCGTCACCGACCCAGAACTTACTGCCAACCAGGGAGCAATGCAGAATGTCCTCATTTCTGAACGATCGCAGTACGTATTGAAAGTATTGAAGAGTGATCTCCAGGATAATCCTTACGCAAGAGAAACGCTCGCTCATTACGATGAAGTACTAAAGGCATTTGGTCATGATTTTCTGCCTCGTCAAATTGGCTTTGAGTTGAGAAATCCTCCGCTTGCCGGCACCTTGCAGGAAAAAGTAGCCATCGATGAATATCAAGTCCTCAATGCCGTGACAGATTTGGAGCAATTTGATGATCAGACACAAAGCCCCCAGAACAAAGAAAAAGTAAAAGAGTTTATTGCTGGGTTTGATAGATTGGCTCAGCAGGGCCTTACACTTGATGTGTTGGGTGATAATGTTTTGTGGAAAAAAGGGACAAACGGTGAGCTGGAGATTCTCATTGTAGACACTGGTTCCTTTAGTAATGACTATGAGGGCAGTGCTCAAAGTGTACAAGAGGCCAATCGCTTAATAGATCGTTTGCGTCAATTGGTGTAGAAAAAGTGTAATCGCGAAGGCCCGCGAAAAAATCACGGGCCCGGGGCCGGGGGACAGGACTCGAGAGCCCCGTCCCCCGGCGGGTGTCGACGCGGTTCCCCCTGTGCACCGCGCGACACGATCTCACACCGTCGGGAAGCGCATCCCCAGCTTGCTGCCCAGCAGGTGCCGGAACGGCGGCTGCTGGTAGGGCTGCTGGAACTTGGCGACATGGTCGCGCATCATCTGGCGGTACTCCTCGGTGTGCAGACCGAGGCTTCGCGTTGCCAGAGGACGCGCCATCACGGTGATGACTCCCACGGCCCACATGAAGCAGGCCGGGTTGTCGATCGACCAGATGGCCAAGCTCCAGGCGCCAGCCATGGCGAGAAGTTGTGCGAAGAACTTCTTCTTGCCGTAGTGGTTGGCGCCGGGGACCTCTTGCCCGAGCTTCTGGCAGATGTGCTCCGTCGGCAGGCTGAGCTTGACCAGTGCCAGCTCCTCCTTGAGCGCCCACAGGGCAGTTCCGGTGAAGACCAGGCCGGCCACGGTGCCGTGGTACGACCAGGTCAGCCACCAGAACGCGCCCAGCAGGCTGATGAAGTACACCTTGTCGGCGAGCGGGTCGATGCCCTTGCCGATGTCGGTGACGCAGTTACGCCGCGCCTGATCCGGCGGGCGGTCCAGCATGTCTGGCCAGTTGGGGGCTCCCTTGGGCAGGTAGAGGTTGCGGGCAACCGGTCCGTCCAGCCCATCGAGCAGGGCGAGTCCGGCGGTCGCGACCAGCCACCAGATGGCAGCATTGGTCGATCCCTTCATGGTCGCGATCGCGAGCTGAGCCACCACGTAGGGCGACACCAGCATGCGGCCGATGCTCATGATGTTGGCGGACTGCCGCAGGATGGGGCGGAGTCGGGGGAAGCGCATCAGCGGCTGCATCCAGGAGAGGAAGAGCAGCTGAGCGATGTTGTCAAGGAGCTGGCGGAAGCCAGCCTCGATAGTTGCACCCAGTCCTTGCGGCTGGGAGTTGTCGATGGACATGGGGAAAGCCTCCTCGGCCGGGGATAGGTTCACATAACATTATCAAAAAAAGTCAATATTTTCAAGTCTAACCCTGGCACAACGCCTACTGACGCGTTACAATAAAAGCGGTTATGCCAATCATAATCTAACTTTGGGTAATTATTTGAAGCTTCCTCGTTTTCTAAAACCAAAAAGTACATCACAGTATCTTGTCGCGCTCGACATCGGTACGGAGTATGTGAAGGCTCTGATCGGACAGGTGGCTGGTGACAAGGTCGAGATCATCGGCGTTGGCCGGCAGCGACAACGCCTTACGGACATGAGCTCTGGTGCGGTGACCGACATCGCCGGTGTCGTAGAGAATTGCGACGCGGCGCTGAAGCGGGCCGAGCAGATGGCAGGTGTCGTCGCCAAAGATGCTGTGCTTGGTATTGCCGGCGAGCTGGTCAAAGGCGGCTCGACTTCTATCAGCTATCGTCGCGCTCGGCCAAATATCCAGATCGATATGGTTGAGCTGAAGGATATTATTGAGCGAATCCAAAACGAAGCATTTGAACGTGTCCGTAAGGAACTGGCTTGGGAAACTGGCTACAAGGAGCTCGAAGTGAAGCTTGTCAACGCGGCGGTGGTCGATGTGTACATCGATGGCTATCGCGTGACGAATCCAATCGGTTTTCAGGGGCGCGATGTTAGTATCCAGATTTTCAACGCGTTTGCTCCGATGGTGCATCTTGGCGCTCTACAATCTGTCGCCAAGGATCTTGATCTCAATCTGATCAACATCGCTGCTGAGCCGTTTGCGGTCGCGAAGAGTGTTGGCGCAGAGGACTCGACAGAGTTTTCAGCCATTTTCATCGACATTGGTGGCGGTACCAGCGATATTGCAGTCGTCAACAATGGCGGGGTTGAGGGGACCAAGATGTTTGCAATCGGTGGCCGGAGTTTTACTAAGCGAATAGCCAGCAATCTCGGTGTGTCATTTGAAAAAGCTGAGCAGCTCAAGCTTGATCACTCAGCGGGTAAGCTGGGTGCCAAGCAGGAAAAAGATGTTGCGGCTGCTTTGGCTGGCGACATCGAAGTCTGGTTGAGTGGGGTTGAGCTGAGCTTGAGTGAATTTGATAAACTGGATCACTTGCCGAACCGTATCATGCTCTGTGGAGGTGGTTCGGCTCTGCCAGAGATCAAGCAGGCTCTGATGGGCAGTACTTGGTATAAAAATCTTGGTTTCGCTCGTAAGCCAAAAGTTGATTTTGTTTCACCAAGTGAAGTGAGTCGCGTGGTTGATAAGACCGGCAAGTTGGTCAATCAGCAAGACATTACTCCGATGGGCTTGGCGAATCTCGGTCTTGATATCGTTGGCACGGAAAGCATTGGTGAAAATGTCTTACAGCGGCTAAGCCGGACGCTCAGCTTGTAGTAAAGCATAACATTGATCAAATTTTAGGTTATAATAACGCATATGAGTGATATCATTTATCTCGAATCTGACGCCGAGATCACCGAGGCGATCGACAAGCTCAAATCTGCGAAAAAAGACTCTGTGAAGTTGGTTGTGCCAGCACGATCCTCGTTGCTTCAGAGTGTGGTCAATCTTAAGCTTCTCAAAAAAGCTGCCGCAGATCACAAGCGAGAGCTAATTCTTATCACCAACGACAAGACTGCGAAATATCTTGCTGGTGGTGTTGGTCTGGCGGTCGCAGCCAATCTGAAGGCCGAAGCGAAGATCCCTGAAGCCATCAAAGAAGAGCCGACACCGGACATCATTGAGCCTGATAAATCGCCGCTCGAAGATGATGATTTGCCTATCCACGATGGCAACAAAGCCAAATCGTCCGAGCCAGATGAACCGGTAGTCCGGAGCCGATCCCTGACTGACGATCAGCCAGCCGTCGAGCCAAAAAAATCCAAAAAGTCATCGAAGCAGCCGAAGGTGCCAAACTTTAATAACCTGCAGAAGCGCACTTGGATTGCTCTCGGTGCAGTTGTGGGTGTAGTCCTACTAATTGTACTGGCGACAGTTGTGCCGTCGGCACAAGTAACCCTAAAGGTGAATGCCAAAAAGCTCCCGCTGGATCTGAAATTCATCGCTGATAGTAGTATCACCAAGAGCGATTACCCGAACCGCATTGTGCAGGCTACTAAGCTGCAGACTGAGAAGGATTTGACAGGCAATTTCACAGCTACCGGCAAGAAGGACGTTGGTACGAAGGCGAGTGGTAGTGTGACAATTTCTAATGCATCCAATTCGGACCCTATCTCAATTCCTGGTGGTACTACTTTGACCGCAGAGAATCTACGCTTCACGCTCAATGGCAGCACAACTGTGCCGGGTGCTAAGCTGCAGGGCGGGAACATTATTCCTGGTACTATCAAGGCCGATATTACGGCAAGTGGAAATGGTGATCAGTATAATCTCGGTAATGCCGTTTTCACGATTGCCGGCTTCAATGGCAAAGTAACCGCAACCGGCTCGACCAGTGGCGGTACATCCAAGCAGGTCACAATTGTGTCTCAGGATGATATCGATAAAGCCAAGGCGACATTGCTCGATCAGGGCAAGGATCAGCAGAAGAGCGATCTTGTCGAGAAAGCGGGCAAAGATGCCAAGGCTTTTGAGGAGAGTTTTGCGGTAGAGGTACAGAGTTTTAGTTCCTCGGTAGCGGCTGACAGCGAGAACAGTAGCGGCACCGTGACTGCCAAAGTCCGCTATAGTCTTTTGGCGGTAAAGAAAACTGAACTCGGCAGTCTTTTTGAAGCAAGCATTAAGTCAGATTTAGAGAAAGGTAGCGAGATCTATGACAATGGTGTGGAATCAGCAAAGTATGCGTTCATCAAATCGGCCGGTGACGGCAAGGCACAGATTAGTGCTACCGGAACTGCCTATTATGGCGTACCGCTGGATCTAAAGAAAATCGCCTCAGACCTCAAAAATAAGCCAAAAAAACAGGTCAATAGCCTTGTGCAGGATTACCCTGATGTCACCGGGGCAACCGTCGACAGCTGGCCACCACTCTTTCCAAATATGCCGGCACTCGACGGCAATATCAAGATCAAACTAAGTGTTTCCCAAGATTGAGCAATACCGCAAAAATAGACGCGACCAGACTTGCAATTGATTATGGCGAAAAGCGTATTGGTCTGGCGATCAAAAAGTCGGGCCATAGTACGGTTGCTACCTTAAATTATCTCCCCAATCAGGAGCGAGCTCTTGATGATTTGCAAAAAATTGTGGACGATTTCAAGATTGAGTGCATAGTGTTGGGCTTGCCGCGCGGGCTCGATGGCCAAAAGACCAATCAGACCGATGCTGTGGAGGCCTTTGGTGAACGGCTAGCGAAGGTCGTTGGTGTGGATATTGTCTACCAGGACGAGACGCTGTCGAGCGAAGAGGCGGTCAGGAGATTGCCGAAAGGCCTAACCGCAAAACAGCAGCGCGAACGCATTGATAGCGAGGCGGCGAAAGTGATTTTAGAGGACTATCTGTTATGAAAAAACCAGTAAAACTCGTGCTGGCACTTGTCGGTGTTGTGGCGGCTGCTTTGCTGGTCGTTAGTTTTTATCTTACATACAAGATTACGACATCACGTAATAATCAGAGCGTCGAAACGCAAATAGTAGAGATAAAGAGCGGGAGCTCAATTGGCGACATCGCACGACAGCTTGCTGATAAAAAGCTGATTGATTCAACAGTTGCCTTTGAGTTTTATGCTCGTTTTGGTCCCGCAAGAGGGAGGTTGTTGCCGGGGCCGTATGCTTTGAGCGCCAACATGAGCATCAAAAAGATAGTCGAGAAACTTGCAGCGGGTGATTTGGCAGTGGCGAAAATAACCATTCCAGAGGGGGTCACGGTCAATAGGATTGCGCGATTATGGGTGGCGTCTGGCGCCGGCAATGAAGCTGACTTCAAGGCAGCGCTCAAGTTAGACTACGGCTATGATTTCCTGAAAGACCGAATGAATCCTAGTTCGCTCGAAGGTTACCTGGCACCAGCAACCTATCGGGTTGGTTATCAGGCGAAACCACGTGAGTTGATAGAAAAGATGTTGCAGCAGTTCGAAAAGACAGTTCGGCCGGTGCTGTATGGCGCAAATGAATCTGGGCTTAGCCCAGCGCAAGTGCTGACACTTGCTTCAATCGTCGAGGCAGAAGCCAATAATACGGTCGATCGTAAGCTGGTCGCTGGTATCTTCCTCAATCGACTCGAGCAGGGTATAAAGCTTCAGAGTGATGTGACGGTCAACTATGTCACCGGCAAAACGGCAACGCGTCCAGAGGATCTGTTGGTAGACAGTCGATACAATACTTATATCTACAAGGGTCTTACGCCCGGACCGATCAATAATCCGAGCCTTAACGCGATCGAAGCCGTTCTGCGCCCAACTCGTACAGATTATCTTTTCTTCATCGCCGGTAAAGATGGCAAGATGTACTATGCTCGTACAAATGACGAGCACGAAGCGAATATAGACCGATACTTGAAATAAAAAAAACGCTTTAAACTAAGCATTTTTCGTAGCTTGACGCCCCATACTCACCATGCTAGACTACTTGGCGTACCTTGAAATAAGCACAAGCAGTTTCCGTTTAACTGTTTTTGCTTAATTCTCGTTACCTGCATCAACCTTTCAGATTTAAGAGAGTCCATAATTAATTTAACTTCAGGTCGAAGCTCTTGGTCCGCTTGCGGAGACAGAAAGGTCGCAGTAGAGACGCATTACCGTAACTGATGTTTCGCGTCTGGGAGAAGTTTTATAAGTAGAAAAGCGCTTGGCCTAGTTCTTAAAGTGCGCCGCGAAGCATTCGCTGGTGTGAACGTCGACCAGACACTTTCGAAAATAAAAAACCCACAGTCAGTAGGAACTTCCTAC
The DNA here is from genome assembly GCA_020852295.1 of bacterium. Lineage (GTDB taxonomy): Bacteria > Patescibacteriota > Saccharimonadia > CAILAD01 > JADZBC01 > JADZBC01. The sequence continues at coordinate 229,181 of JADZBC010000009.1, forward strand.
TTTCCAAAGAAAAATACATCTGAAATACTCAATTCTGGCATCCAGAATATTAGTCGTTCGATAAAAGCTGAGCGAACGTTTGCAAAACGTTTCGCTGGTCACAGCCTTGTGCTTGTGGCAGCAGCATTAATTTTAGGGTTTAGCCACTTTAGCGGCGGTAATTCGCTTGCCATCGCTAACCAAGGTGGTGGCGTCGGCGTGGCCGATGATCAGGTTAGCTTAATACAGACTGGGGCTATTTTGGCTGCCAGTACCAACAGCATGATCGCTTCTGACATCAAGTCAAAAGCTGAAACGATGAGCTCACAAGTTTATCTCGCAACCGCAGGTGATAACTTTTTGGCAAAGCGCCAGCCTATTACAACCGCCGGCAGTATTACCCGTGACATCACCACCTACCAGGTGCAAAACGGTGATACTATCTGGAGTATTTCGGCGAAGTTTAATATCACGACTGACACGGTGAAGTGGGCAAATGACCTCAATGATGACAGTGTGCTCAAGCCAGGCGCAAACCTTACCATTCTACCGGTTAATGGTCTGCTGTTTACCGCTCAGGGTGGCGATGATGTTGCAGCGATTGCTACCAAGTATAAATCAAGCGCATCATTGATCGACAGCTACAACAACCTTGAAGGCAATGCACCGGCGGCAGGTCAAAAACTGATTATTCCTGATGGAGTTATGCCAGAAGAGCCAAAGCCTGTCGTGCAAGTCGCCGTGGCTGCTCCACGAGCAACCACACCGAGCTTCACCCCAACCTATGGTGGCTACAATGGCTACGCCTACGGTTACTGTACATGGTATGTCGCGTCGCGCCGTTCGGTACCAAGCAACTGGGGCAATGCTGTGAGCTGGTATTACAATGCGCAGTACTCGGGTTATGGAGTTGGTAGTGCACCGACACCGGGGGCAATTGCCTGGGAGCGTAGTAATCACGTTGCGCTCGTTGAAAGCGTCAGCGGTGGTATGGTCACTGTATCTGAGATGAACTACTACGGTAATGGTGGCGGTTGGAACCGCGTATCGCGCCGCACTGTACCGGCTAGTACCTTCCTCTATATCTACTAAAAGCCATAGCTTTTTGAGGCCAAATACTATATAATCATTTCCTATGTTTGTCGATATAGCAAAAATTAGTGTTGCTGCCGGAAGCGGTGGTAATGGTCGCATGAGCTTTCGCTCTAGTCGAGGCAACCCAAAAGGCGGTCCCGATGGTGGCGACGGTGGGAATGGTGGCAGTATCATTGCGCGTGCTGATCACAATAGCGCTACGCTCAGTAAATACCGCACCAGCAAGCTCTGGAAGGCCGAAGACGGTCAGCAGGGTGGCAAGAGCCGTGCCCATGGCCGCAACGGCAAAGACTTAATCCTCCCAGTAGCACCTGGGACTATTGTGCGCCTCGGTGACCAGATCATTGCCGATTTGCCCAACGATGGCGATGAAGCGATAATCGCCAAGGGTGGCAAGGGCGGCTATGGGAACGCACACTTTGTCAGCTCGACCCGTCAAGCTCCCCGCATCGCTGAACTCGGCGAAAAGGGCGAGGAGCGTGAGCTTGTGCTTGAGCTGAAGTTGGTGGCAGACGTTGGTCTGGTTGGTTTGCCGAATGCTGGCAAGTCGACGCTGCTCTCAGTGGTGAGCAATGCGCGACCACAAATTGCTGATTATCCCTTTACTACACTGGTGCCAAATCTAGGCATTATGGAGGTGGGCGACCAGAGCTTAGTCCTAGCTGATATACCTGGACTTATCGAGGGTGCCGCTGAGGGTAAAGGACTGGGTGATGAATTCTTGCGCCATGTCGAGCGCAACCGAGTGCTGCTACATCTGATTGATGCTTCGAGTGAAGATGTTGCGAACTCATATAGAGTAATTATGGGCGAACTCAAAAATTACCAAGTCGATTTGTCTGATCGTCCTCAGGTTGTAGCCCTTTCCAAGGTTGAGTTGGTTGAACCAGCCGAGCTCAAGCAAAAGGTGGCTCAGCTGGCTAAGGCGGCCAAACTCAAACAAAAAGACATCATTTGCTTCTCAGCACAGACCCATCACAATCTTGATCAGTTAAAAAACCGACTCCTTTTGGTGGCCAGCCAATCACAGCAAGAGGTTCACATTGAGGATGAAATGCCAGTTATTTCACTAAAAGCTGACGATGATTTTTGGGAAGTTAGTAAGGTGGATGATGGCTACCGAGTGGATGGGGTCGCGATCGAGCGTTTTGCTGCACGGACGAACTTTGATCAGCCACAGGCCGTCCTCCGACTGCGCGATATCCTCATCAAGCGGGGTGTCGGCTATGAGCTCGAACGGCAAGGCGCATCATATGGCGACATAGTGCATATAGGCGACAAGGAGATTCGATGGTAGATTTCACAATTGATGACATCGCTATCGAGGCCAAGACCGAGCCAGATTTGTTCTCACCCAAAGCACTCGACAGTGGCACGAGGCTACTCATTGAGCAGGCAGTCAAAGTGGAAGCTCAAACAATTTTAGATTGGGGTTGTGGCTGGGGCGCTATCTCACTGTATATGGCAAAAAGCCGGCCGCAGTCACGCGTCATGGCGCTGGATAGCGATATCGCTGCTATTAGCACGACTCGGGCAAATGCTGAGCATAATGATGTGCGCAATCTTGAAGTGATCGCCAGCCACGGTTTCTCCGAGGTGCCGGCCGATCTCAAGTATGATCTGATTCTGAGTCACCCGCCAACACATCGTGGTCGTCAGGTTGTAGATCAGATGGTCGCTGATAGCCTGGAGCGCTTAAATGACGGTGGTCAGCTGCTTGTTGTTTCGGAGGCGAGGATAAAGCCGTGGTTGGCACGGACTATCAAAAATGTCTTTGGTGACTACAAGATCCTCAAGCGCAATCCAAAATATGTGGTTTTGCGCGGCATCAAGTAGCTTGTAGTCTTTATCTTTTACTATTACAATCTGGGCCAGGTGGATCTACCGCCGCACATGCAACCGAGGGGGGTGACGCATGAATGTACATGGCAATATGGCACATCGACACTTCAAGCCAGAAGTGACGGCTCGTGTCGTGGCCGATCGAGTGGTGGCAGCCGGGGGAGATGCGGTGGTGGTGCCAGAGTTGGTCAAGCACCGCAAGGGTGGCCTGGAGATCGTGGGCTGGCAAGTTCACTACGCACCGAGCTACCTGCCCGACTGGGTACTCGATCCGCGCTGCAAGGAGGAGCCGAAGGTAATGAAGCTCCTCAAGGTGCTCAGCCAGTGGCACGACTGGATCAACGTTCAGCGCATCCGCAACGAGCTGTACCTCGATGAGCGCGAGTTCCAGCGCACGGTTGATCTGGCACGCATGCTTCACCTGGTGGAGCACCCAGGAGGTTCGCAGTCGCGGCTCGTGCTGCTGTCGGCAGGCAGGGCGCGCGTTGAGGCGGCTTCCGCCTAGAGACCCGGTGCTTCGGCACCGGGTCTCAACCCGTTTATGATATAATTTATTCAATGGTAAACGTAAAAAAAGCAGACGAGTTTTTTCGCAAAGAGATCGATACTGCCGAGATAGAGCGCAGTGCTCATTACACGTTTCGTGATGGTTTTCGACTTGGCTTCGGCATCTTCTGCGGGTTTTTACTTGGCAGTGTGATTTTAGTCGCAATTGTCTGGCTACTTGGCAGCGTCTTTAAGATCGGCTAGGCTCGATTTTTTTTATCAATTCTGCTAGTATTACTATCTGACATGGGGCTATAGCTCAGTTGGCTAGAGCGCTTGCATGGCATGCAAGAGGTCGCCGGTTCGAATCCGGCTAGCTCCACCATTTGTTCTTATCCAGCAACCCAGGAGGGTGAAGCAATGGCTGATCAGCCAGATGAAACAACCGAGCCGGTCATCCGGCTCACTGGTGGCACCATGGAGGTCCACCAGCTCGGTGGAGACGGTGAGGCGCCTCTCGTCGATCGTCCAGATGTCGCCCTACACGGCCTCGGCATCTTCGACCAGGCGGTCGAGGCGGCCGGTGGGCAGATCGAGGGAGATGTGCACCTGCGCACTCCGGGAGGCCTCCGACTCATCCGAGGCGGAAACGCCGACAACTGAGACACAGGGGCTCGGGAGCTTCCGAAGAGGGGCCTTCGGGCTCCTCTTCATTTTAGCTATAATAATAATATGAAACCTGACCAGACTATCGCGCATGTCTTGCAGTTGGATCTGCAGGCGCTACGGATCGCCAATATCTCAACGATCGCCTTTGATGCCGATCGCACGCTTGGACATTTCTTTTTTCGGCAACCAGAGAAGAATATTGAGGATTTTATCACTCAAGTATCGCAGGACTTCGGAATAATCCTGGCGACCAATCGTCGCCGACCCATAATCTTTGCAAATCTTTTTGGTGCAAGCATAGTGCAACCGGTGCTGGGTCTCAAACCCAAACCCCATGCAGAATTCTTCCAAAGGATTATTGACACCGCAGGAGTGCCAGTGAACCAGATTGCGATGGTTGGTGATAGCATGCGTAAGGATATTGAACCGGCGCAGCGGTCTGGCATGTATACTGTGTGGGTTGATTCCAGGCGCGGTGATGCTAAACACATAGTATAATGTTGGCATGGTAGATCATGATCCAACACAAGATCCTGCTTTGGTCGAGACAGCGCATGCTTCCTTGAGCCCAGTCGAAGTGATCGAAAAGAAATTTAGTGAGATATACGAACTTCATATGAGTCATCCGGATCGAAACTATGTATCGGCGAGTGGCGAGGCAGAAGTCGCCCGACTGAGTACACCGGAGGGTCAGCTGATTGATGTCATGCGACCTTCGCTTGACCGTCTGCCGGGAGATGTACGCGTTTTTCATATTTATGAATATCAGCGGGCGATCAATCTAGAAACTGGACAGCCATCGCAGGATAAGGTGTATCGTGAGTTTGCAGTACAAGATGGCGGCGTCTTTGGTGAGATTCTCACAGATCGTAGCGGCCAAGCCTACTTCGTGGAGATGACGGAGGGTGCCGCAGAACTTGCCCAAAGGGTTGCTCAGGCCAATCTGGTGCCCTACCCAGAAGCTTAGCCTAATCTTTGTTATAATAACCCTAGCCCAACACAAGATTGGGCGTAACTATCTATGGTAAAAGCAGCAGCATCCAAACTTATCGCTCGACGACTCCGCACAAAGATGGAGCAGCTTTTGGCTAAGCATAATTTTTCGGTCATCTGTGTCACGGGCAGTGTTGGCAAAACAAGTGCAAAATACGCCATCGCCAAAGTATTATCGACCAAGTATCGCACCTATGTCAGTGACGAAAGCTACAATTGGGACATCGGTTTACCACTCTCGCTTTTTGGCCTGAAGGCACCAGACAGATTGGCTAGCGTGGCTGCCTGGCAGAAGATCTTCCGTCAGATTAACAAGCTCATCCGTAATTATCCCTATGAAGTCGTAGTACTTGAGATCGCCGAAGACGAGCAGCAGACGATGCAGGAGTATGTTGATTTACTCAAGCCTGACTTCTTTGTCGTGACGGGTGCCACGGCAGTACACATGGCCCGTATGCACTCGGTGAAGAATATCGAGCGTGACATTATTGAGCTGGCGAGTTCGGCGAAGCGAGTCATCTACAATGCCGATTTTCCAGTTTTTAGTAAGGCATTTGGCAAACAGAAGCACAACCTTAGTTACGGGATCGCCAAGGGGCAGGCGCATTTTGGTCAGCTCAAGCGGAGCCGCGAAGGGTTGCTCAAGGGCGAGCTCATTCTCGGACACAACCGCAAGCTACTCATCACTCAGCAGGTTATGCAAGCCGGGCTTTACTCGCTGCTAGCTGCCTCGTTGATCGCCCACGAGTATGATATCGAGGTAAGCCCACTGGTCGAGACACTATCGCAGCTCCAGCCGCTCCGCGGGCGGGGTCGGTTACTTGCGGGGATCAATGATGCAAAGTTGATTGACGATAGCTATAATAGCTCGCCTGAAGCGACAGTGGCGGCACTTAATACACTCAATGAGTTCAAGGGTCGCAAGATAGCAGTACTTGGCAGCATGAATGAGCTCGGTAGTTATAGCAGTACTGCTCATGCGCAGGTTGGCGAGGTGGCTGCTCGGACGGCTGATATGCTGGTGACTATCGGAGCTGATGCCGAGCGCTATCTTGTATCGGCCGCCCAAACTGTTGGTATGTCGGCCAGTAACATCAAGCGGTTTGATTCACCATACGTTGCCGGTCACTTTCTCAAAAAAACACTCCGAGCCGGGGACGTGGTTTTGATTAAGGGTTCACAGGATAGAGTTTTTAGTGAAGAGGTAACACGAATAATCCTCGCCAAGCATCTTGACCCAGCTCAAGAGCTTGTTCGCCAGACGAGTTTTTGGCAACGTAAAAAGAAACGAGCTTTCCCAAATGAATCGTACTAAAAGATTTTTCAGCCAATATGGTCCGCAGTTTCCGGCTACGCTTGCGAACATAGCTGCCAGGTCGGAGGGTAATCCGCAAAAGTATTTGCTTAGCTATCGGCGAACCGAGGATTTTTTCGAAGAGGCCAAGCATATAAAAGCGAACCCACAAACACGATATTACCAGCTGTTGGTTTATGCCATGATTGTGCCGGCTTGGATTGTGATGGCGTTGCTACTCTTTGTACTTCGAATATCTGTATTGAGCTGGGTGATTTTAGCCGTGATAGTATGCGCCCTCGCACCTACCATACTTGCGTATGGTCTGGCGGCCGCCATCAAATTGCTGCCCAAGAAATAATGCCCTTTTAGCGGCCGCTGCTATAATACTCTTATGAAAAAGCGCCTGTATTTTATCGCGGCCCGTTACTTTAGCTTCTTTGCCCGACTTAAACTGCAGCGCTGGCATCCACGGATCTTTGTCGTTACCGGATCGAGCGGAAAAACCACGACGCTTCATCTGCTAGAAGCGCAGTTTGGTTCATTAGCTCACTTCTCGCATCATGCCAACAGTGCCTTTGGGATTCCGTTTGATATTCTTGGGCTTCGTAGGCGTTCGCTGAAACGAGTTGAGTGGCTGAACCTTTTTCTATCCGCACCAATCAAGTGTTTGTTACCAACGCGTTCCGAGAAAATATATATTGCTGAAGTTGACTGCGATCGTCCAGGGGAAGGAGAATTTCTCGGGCAGCTTCTTCGGCCAGAGGCTTTGATCTGGCTTTCGAGTACCCAGACCCATGCCAAGAACTTTGACCACCTCGTCGGTGATAAATATAGCACGGTCGAAGAAGCGATCGCCGACGAGTTTGGTAACTTGGTTTCCGCCACGACCGGTGTTGTTATCGCAAATGCCGATAATATCGGCATCGCTGCGCAGCTACAACGCACCAAGGCGCGCATTGTCGAGGTGACGGATGACATGATTGAAGTTTTTCGCCCTAGTCTTGATCGGACTCACTTCACCATCGAATCAGTTAAATGTAGCGTGCCAGCGCTGGTGCCGCGTGAAGTTGGCTTATCGGTCGCGGCGATTAAGAAGCTTGCTGAGTACGCAGAGCAGGATTTTGATGAGGCGTTTGGCCAATTTGTGTTGCCACCGGGCAGAAGTTCGGTTTTTCGAGGCAAGAAAGACACAGTACTAATCGACAGTACATACAATGCCTCACTTGATGCAGCGGAAGCCATGATTGAGCTTTTTGCGCAGCTGAAGGCCGACAAAAAATGGCTCGTCATAAGTGATATTCTGGAGCAGGGTCGCTCTGAGGCCGCAATACATCGTCGGCTCGCTGAGGCGATTGGCAAGTTAAAAGCTGATAAAATAATTGTGATGGGGCCGCGCGCTGGTAAACACACTGCTCCAGTACTCGATCAGCTTGGCGTTGACTACATCGCAGTCGATGGGCCAAAGCAGGTGCTTGATGTGCTGCGACGCAACATCAAGGGCGGCGAGACAATCCTTTTTAAGGGTACTCGTTTTTTAGAGGGGGTTGTCGAAAAGCTCCTCGCCAATCCAGATGACGCGCAGCTCCTGTGTCGCCGTGAGCCAGTCTGGCAAAAACGAAGAAAGCGATTTGGAATATGAAGAAAATCTATATCATACATGGCTGGGCATACAACCTCGATAAGTGGAATGACTTTTGTAAACACCTCAAGCAAGCAGGTTATGAGCCGGTCCAGTTAAGAGTACCGGGCCTAACAGAACCAAGCGATCAGACCTTCACGATTGATGATTATGTTGGATGGCTCGATGAACAGCTCAAGCACGAGAAGGGCGAGCGCGTCGTAATGGCACACTCAAATGGCGGCCGTATCGCATTGCACTATCTAGCACAGCACCCCGGTGCGATTAGCAAACTCATACTGGTTGATAGCGCGGGTAATGATATTGCGGGGCGCGTCGGGTGGAAGCGACGTGTCATAACGCCGCTTGCAAAGGTCGCGAAACGGTTTATTCGCTCGGCCGGTTATCGCAAGGCGGTCTATAAATTTATCAAGGCAACTGATTACCACAATGCACCGCAAAACATGAAGGCCACGATGCAAAATATGCTCGAGTCAGACCGAGGTTTTGATGAGCAGATACGGGACATACATGTGCCGTGCTTGATAGTATGGGGCGAACGTGATCAGTTGACTCCGCTGCGCGACGGCAAGAAGTTGGCCGAATTACTACGCGCCAAGCTACATGTGATCAAAGAAGCGCGCCATGCACCATTTGCAACTCATCCTCGTGAGGTTCTTGCGCTGGTAAAGGAATTCTTACAATGATCTTTCAGTCGCTCGGCTCAAACTATACCTTCAATGACGTCTTGCAGGCCTTATTTGGTCTGGGCTCAAAGTCTGACAACAAAAAGCTCGCCAAGCTATTGGCCGAGCGCTACGGCGGCGAAGTGCGGCTGTTTTATAAGGGGCGTGAGGCAATGGCGGTTGGTCTTGGTGCGCTGCCTGTCAAAGGCAAGAAAGTCGCCATCCTAGGCTTCACCTGCTATGCCGTTTATCAGGCCGTGGAGTCGGCCGGAGCAGAGGCTGTTTATATCGATTTGCCCAGCGATAGTCTCAACTTTACAGTCGATGAGTTGCAAAAAGCTTGCAAGAAACACAAAGATATCGCAGCGGTGATCGTCCAGAACACGCTTGGTGTGCCAGCGCCGATTACGAAGATTGCAGAATTTTGCCGTAAGCATGATGTGGTCCTCGTGGAGGATCTTGCCCACAGTATTGGCGCGCGCTATAGCTCGGGCGAGGAAGCGGGGACAGTTGGTGACCTGGTTTGTCTTTCTTTTAGTCGCGATAAAGTGATCGATGCTGTCTCAGGTGGTGCACTGGTAGTACGCAATGAAAAGTTGCGCGCTAAAGTTGGCGATGTGGCAGTGCGGCGACTGAGTAAAGCCTTGGGCTGGCGAGATCGGATCTATCCATTGCTCGCGACACTGGTTCGTCAAAACTATATGATCGGACTTGGTAAAATCTTTCATGCAATCTTTATTCGGCTTGGTTTTATGCAGAAGGCGACTGATTCCTCAGCAGCAAATCCAGCCCAGCAGCTACCGGCTTGGAATGCACGCGCGGCGCTCAACTGCTATTCCGATCTAGAAACCAATCTTAATCATCGCCGCCTTATCGCCACCATTTATGCTGACAACTTGCCAGTCCGATTGCTGGTTGGCGATGTTGAGGCAGCCGTGACGCGGGGGACAAACCTACGCTTTCCGATTGCAGTTACGGATCGTGATGGGCTTGTGGCGGATTTGAAAAAATTCGGTATCCACGTGAGCGATACTTGGTACGATAGCCCAGTTGCGCCACCGCGGCACCTTAGTAAGACCAACTACCAAACCGGAGACTGTCCGAATGCTGAGCGGCTGTGCGACACAATCATCAACCTACCAACCCACATTGGGGTATCCAAGATGATGGCCAAACTTATCTGCGAAAGGATCGAGCGGTGGCAGTCAAAATAGTTAAAGATCTATCGCAGGCTGCCTGGGAAAAATTCATTGCTGCCCATCCAGACGCAAATTTTTTGCAATCTTGGTGGTGGGGTGAATTTAACGAGCAGATTGGGCGCTCGGTGTATCGACTTGGCTATGAAAAATCTGGCAAGTTGGTTGGCGTGATGCTGGCGGTAGTAGAACCGGCGCGACGTGGCCGTTATCTGACCGTTGCCGGTGGCCCGATACTAGATTGGCGTGATGGGTCGACAGTTGCAGCCTGGGTTGATTCACTGAGGGATTTGGCTCGTCGGGAGCGCTGTGTGTTTGTGCGCGTGCGGCCGCAGCTTTTAGCTGATACATTCTCTCGTGAGCTTTTTGAGCGACAGGGGTTTCGATCGGCACCGATGCATCTCAGTGCCGAATTAACATCCCAGCTTCAGCTCGATCGATCAGAAGAAGATTTACTCGCCAATATGCGGCAACAAACGCGCTATGAGATTCGGCGTGCCCAAAAAATCGGTATCGAGGTGATCGTCACCAAAGACAGCGCTGCACTTCATGATTTTTACAAACTGCAACTCGAGACTGCACAGCGACAGGGCTTCGTGCCGTTTAGCGAGAAATTCCTAACCACCCAATTTGCAGTCTTTGCTCAGGCAGATAGCGCACTGCTCTACACCGCGTCCTACGAGGGTAAAGTCCTGGCTCAGGCTTTTGTTATTTTCTATGGAAAGGAAGCGGCTTATCACTATGGTGTTTCGACTCTCGATGGCCGGAAGTATCCAGGGGCGTATCTCATTCAGTGGGAGGCGATCCGAGAGGCCAAGCGGCGCAATATGTCGCGCTACAATTTTTGGGGAGTTGCACCACACGGCGAGACCCAGCATCGTTTCCATGGCGTGTCTGTTTTTAAGCGCGGCTTTGGCGGCGAAGACGTCGAGTATCTGCATGCCCGGGATCTTGTGATTGCACCGGCACGCTATGGCGCTAGTTGGTCTATTGAACAAATTAGGAAGCGCTTGAGGCGGGTGTAGTGAATCCGACTAATCAAACTGGTAAGTTGCCCGAAACTGCGCCCGACCAACAGGCTCAGTGGATATACCGCTGGAATTGGGGCGCGTTTGTTTTTGGATGGTTATGGGGCATATTCAACAGAGTATATATTGAGTCAATGGTCCAGTTTGGGGTTATCACATTTTTTGCCGGCATACTGTTGATAGACCATATGGTAGCGCATTTCGCAAAGCTCGTTTGCTTGATAGTGATAATGTGGAGCGCAATATATTTCGGGATGCGTGGCACTGAGCTAGCATGGCGCAAAGATCTGGTGAAGGATGTGGAACAATTTTTAAAACGCCAGCGGGGTTGGATGTATGCCGCCCCATTTGGCATCGTACTAATTCCGATTTTCGTAGTTGCGATGGTTTATCTTGTAATGATGGTGTTATTGGTGCTCGTCGCAATTTGGATGCTTGGCAAGACGGGCTAGTGGTGCACGGAGGCAAAATTAACCTGATTTTGATACAATTACAGCTATGACAAACTATGAACCGCAAAAAGTAGAGAAAAAGTGGCAAAAGGTCTGGGAGGAAACCGGACTCTATAAGACTACGCAGCACCCCAAGAAAAAGTTTTACAACTTAGTAATGTTCCCATATCCATCGGGTAACCTGCACATTGGTCACTGGTACAACTTCGCACCGGCCGATACACTGGCTCGCTATGCCCGGATGCGAGGCCATGACGTACTGAGCCCTATTGGGTTTGACAGTTTTGGTTTGCCGGCAGAAAACGCGGCGATCAAGCGAGGCCTCAAGGCCGACAAGTGGACTGATCAAAATATTGCCGATATGACTGAACAGCTCAAGGCAATCGGAACCATGTACGACTGGGATAAAACTCTCAAGACGTCGGATCCAGAATATTATCGCTGGACGCAATGGATGTTTTTACAGCTATATCATGCCGGTAAAGCCTACCAAAAAGATGGCTTAGTCAATTGGTGCCCAAATGACAAGACAGTGCTCGCCAATGAGCAAGTCATTCATGGTAAGTGCGATCGATGTGATGCCGTGGTGGAGCGCAAGAATCTGAAGCAGTGGTACTTCAAGATTACCGATTATGCCGAACGGCTCATTAAGGACCTCGATGCGGTTGAATGGCCTGAGCGTATCAAACAGATGCAGCGCAATTGGATTGGTCGAAGCCAGGGCGCGCGCATCAAATTCCCCGTCGATGGCACTGAAGAAGTTCTTGAAGTTTTTACGACTCGACCGGACACAATCTTTGGTGTGACGTATATGGTTGTCGCGCCGGAGCACCCGCTAGTCGACGTGATTACTACTGAAGAGCAGCGGTCAGCTGTAGTACAATATATTGAGAAAGCTGGCAGTAAAACGGATGTTGATCGCATGGAGGCCAAGCAAAAGACAGGCGTTTTTACTGGGCGCTATGCGGTGAATCCGGCAACGAACGAACAGATCCCAATTTGGGTTGGCGATTATGTCTTGATGGGCTACGGCACTGGAGCAATCATGGCCGTTCCAGCGCATGACGAACGCGACTTCGAGTTTGCCACCACGCACGGGTTGGAGATACGACAAGTTATTGCCGGTAAGCAACTACCTCATCTTGAGAATGGCAAGCTGATCAATTCAGCGAAGTTTGACGGCCTGAGTGTTGACGATGCAAAGTCTGAGATAACTGCTTGGCTCGGTGAAAAGCATGTCGGCCACGCTGAAGTGCAGTATCGTCTGCGCGATTGGCTGATCTCTCGACAGCGCTATTGGGGCGCGCCAATTCCGATCATCTACTGTGATAGCTGTGGCGTAGTGCCAGTACCGGTGAAGGACCTGCCGGTTGTGCTGCCACTCGATCAGGAGTTTGATAAGTCAGGCCGATCACCACTGCTAGACCATCCTGACTACACGCACGCGAAGTGCCCAGAGTGCGGGAAAGACGCTCGACGCGAAACCGACACCATGGACACATTTGTAGATTCGAGCTGGTACTATCTGCGCTATGTTGATCCAAGCTATCAGGATGGTCCGTTTGACCACAAGGCTGTGTCGCGATGGCTGCCAGTTGATCGTTATATCGGTGGTGCGGAACACGCCGTCATGCATTTGCTGTACGCGCGCTTCTTCACAAAATTCTTGCACGATGAAGGCCATGTTGATTTTGTAGAGCCTTTCGCGAAGCTCATCAACCAGGGGATTATCTTGGGGCCTGATGGCAATAAGATGAGTAAATCCAAAGGCAATGTCGTTGATCCCGATGACTACGTCAGCAAGTATGGTTCCGACGCCGTCCGCGTGTATATTATGTTCATGGGCCCTTATGACGAAGGCGGCCCATGGGATCCAAACCGATTCGAGGGTAGCTATCGTTTCATCAAAAAGATCTGGGATATGGTTGGCGGGGAATACGAACCCACCAAGATTGACGGTGTAGCCTCGACAGAACTAGATAGCCGACTTCATAAAACGCTTGCGCGCGTCACCGATGATCTTGAGAATGTGAAGTTCAATACCGCTATTGCCGCCCTCATGGAGCTGGTAAATTATGCCGGTGGTATCCGAGCGGCCGGTTCGGTGGATTCGGCACAGTGGCAGGAATTTCGTCTCACACTAACACGGATGATGGCGCCGTTTGCGCCACACCTGAGCGAAGAGCTCTGGGAGATGCTCGGTCAAACCGAGAGCGTCCATAAAGAGGCTTGGCCAGCATTTGATCCAGCGAAGCTCGTTGAAGAAAGCCTCACGATAGTTGTGCAGGTCAATGGGAAGCTGCGTGGTCAATTTATGGTTGCGCGTGATACTGAGCGAGCGGTTGTTGAGAAGCAGGCACTCGAACTTGCCGAAGCGCAAAAATGGACACAAGATCGAGAGATCATCAAAGTTATTTTGGTACCAAACAAGCTCGTCAACATCGTTACAAAATCATGATCTATTTCGTGCGTCATGGTGAATCGGAGGCGAATGCGGCCGACGTGCTGGCTGGTTCGCAAATAGACTCACCAATGACCGAAAAGGGCCGTGCCCAGGTGGGCCAAGCCATAGAGTACATAAAGCAACATGGCATCAAAATAGACCATATCGTAAGCTCGCCCATGATACGAACGCGGGAGACGGCAGAAATGATTGCACAAGCGATAGGGATCAACCCCAAATCGATTACATATGATCCACGGTTAATCGAGCATGATTGTGGTAGCTTGACCGGGCACAGTACGCAGGTGAGCTCGGTCGAACTTGTCACCGCCCCAGGCGCGGAGAGCGCCGAGGCTCTGTTGCGTCGTGTGCAGGCTGCACTACGCGACATTATGAAGTTCGACGGCAATACGCTTATTGCCAGTCACGCAGGAGTTGGCCGCATGATAATTGCGAAGCATCGCGGTATGGACCTGAATCATTACAACGATGTTGAAGGGATTACAAACGGCGCAGTCGTGGAGCTTGATCTGACGGGCGTCGTTGACTAACAGCAACCCATTGCCACTTTCGCCTAAATCTGGTATTATGAGCCAGAAGTTATGCTTGAGTAGCATACTGGCTGCGGCCAAACAAAGCTAAAAGACATAGCCGACTTATGAGGTGATCTTCCTTCCAGGTGAAGGACGCTTTGTCGCTACTCCCAAGCTTCTGAATTAAAAAGGAGATAACCATGCCGGTACCAAAGAAGCGTACGACTGCTGCTACCAAGGGTCAGCGTCGTAGCCACGACAGCTTGAAGAGCGCAGCTCTTATCCTCGAAAAAAGTAGTAATGTGCGTGTGCCACGCCGACTCCACAAAGCCGCCAGTCTCGGTATCGCTCGCGTTCGCAAAGGTTAGGTGCCAATATGGCGTCAAATCGTCATCTCGGTCGAGTCGTCGCCCTACAGACACTCTATGAGTATGATTTTCGACAAAGCCTAGCTTTACCTGAGCTTACTAGTGACATCAACAAGATGCTCGAGCGCAATCTAGCGGTCTATGCGGATAATTTCGAAGAAAATGATTTTGTTCGAGACCTAGTAGAGGGTGCCATGAAGAACCAGCAGAAAATTGACGATATGATCGCGCCGGCAGCTCCGGAGTGGCCGATCGATCAGATTGCCAAGATTGATAAAGCTGTGTTGCGATTGAGCCTCTACGAGCTGATGATTAAGCGTGAAGTACCACCAAAGGTTGCGATCAACGAAGCCGTTGAGCTCGCCAAGGCATTCGGTGGCGACAACTCAAGCAAGTTTGTAAATGGCGTACTTGGCACAATTTATCGACAGAGTGATTTTTATGAACCAGAAGAAGACACCAAAGCGTCCAAACAAAAAGACGCGAAATAGCCAAAATCAGAAAGCACGGGCCGTACGCGAATACTCGGCGGGTGGTATTATTTTTCGTCGTTCCGAAAAAGGGCTCGAGTTTTTGCTAATCCAGGACCTCAAGAATCGCTGGACGATAGCGAAGGGTCATGTCGAATCTGGTGAAACGCTTGAACAAACAGCCCTACGTGAGATTACCGAAGAAACCGGCCTACGTAGTCTGCGCATCATCGATCAGCTTGATAAGTTACACTTTTTCTATCGTATGAAGGGCAAGCTCATCTTCATGACCAATTTTGTATTCCTGATTGAGGCAACAGATCCAAGCGAAGAGTTGGTTCCCGAAGAGTCAGAGGGGATTATTGATGTACGCTGGTTTGATGAAGCAACCGCGCGAGCAATGATAGAATATAAAGCAACCAAAGTATTGTTTGACTCAGCGATTCGAAAGATTCGCGATCTGGAGCCAAAGGCCTAATGTTTGACCACAAATCAATTGAAAAAATACTCGGTATCGAGTTTTCAAAACCAGAGCTGATCCGCCAGGCATTTATTCATCGCAGCTATATCAACGAGCATAGCAGTTCAGGATTGTCGCATAATGAGCGACTGGAGTTCTTGGGTGATGCGGTGCTCGAGCTGGTCGTGACTGATCATCTGTATCGCAATTTTGATAATCCAGAAGGTGAGCTGACGAGCTGGCGGAGTGCTCTGGTGAAGACCGAATCGCTGGCTGCCCAGGCGCAAAAACTTGAGCTCGGCCAGTACTTGCAGATGAGCCGCGGTGAAGCCAAAAATGGTGGCCGTGAACGCGTTGCCCTTCTGGCTAACTTATTTGAAGCCATCATTGGTGCGATTTATCTTGATCATGGCTATGAAGCCGCCAAGAACTTTGTGCACGAACATATTATTGCTCAGCTGGATCAGATTTTGAGCTCACGAAGCTACATTGATGCCAAGAGCCAATTCCAAGAACTTGCCCAAGAGCGTGAAAATACTACGCCACATTATCGAGTGGTCTCCGAAGAGGGTCCTGATCACAACAAGATTTTCGAAGTAGCAGTGTTTCTTGGTGCAGTGGAGAAAGGTCGCGGCAAGGGTAACTCTAAGCAATCTGCTCAACAGGCTGCCGCGGCTGACGCCCTAAAGTCTTATTCATAGCGCACAAGGTTGACCCTGTCTGGCGATGGGGCCATCATAGATTCTAGGCATAGTGCCAACCGGAATGGCCGAACTGAGGGGGTGAACTCATGGCACGGAAATCCGGTGATCTAATTGATATCCATGTGTCGGTCGACTCACTCGTACCGTCTGAGGTAGTGGTAAGGGAGACGAGCTTTCCGATCTCGGCGGGTCGAGTTGTCGCGCTGATGAAGCGGGGGGAGTGTTGGCGCAACCAGCTTGAGCCCCATGACGCGAGTGAAGGTGTCGAACTACCCGAATTCGGTCCCGTTGCTGACGCGATCAACCGTGCGTTGGCAGATGATGATCGGATCAGTGGCTGGTTTATCGTCGATGCTCACACACTCATTGTCCAGCTCAATGACTTAGGCTGGGATGATGAGCGGACCAACGGCGCACTCGAGGTGGCGCAGTGGCTGTGCGAGGTGCTGCAGCGCGCACTAAGCGCAACTGGCAGTCGACGCCACATCAAGTTCGCACCACCGGCCTTCACGCTGTTCGCGGACTACCACTGCACTCCCATGGATGTCACAACCTAGATCTCTCTAGTCCTGGAGGGGTCTAGAGAACGCAATTATATTTCTCGATACTTGACCAGGGCACCAACTACTCCTATGCTTAGGGCGAGCGACCGCTCGCACCATCTACAATCTGGAGGTACGTCACGATGACGCCCACCCTCATGCGACGGGTCGGCGCATCTGCCGGCACGATCGTTGACGCACTCACTCATCCGCCCTATGGCTGGGGTGAGCATCGCGACTTCGAGTCGCACGCCGATCATGGCTCGGTTGCCGTTACGTTTGAGGATCAGCCGGTGGTGGTGGAGTACTACCACTTCCCGGCCGGTCCGCATGCGCCGACGGTCTTCATCTGCAACGGCTTCACGGCCAATGCAGGGGTGTATGGCCCACTCGGCAAGGCTGTCTGGCACCACGAGCACAACGTTGTGCTATTGAGCCTGCCTGGTCACGGCGGCACTACGCTGCCAATGCATCGTCCACTTGGCTATGCCGACACTGCCGAGATCATGATCTCGGCGATCGAGGCAATCCGTCATGAGACTAGCATGGTCGGGGAGATCATCCTGGCCGGTCACTCTCACGGTGGCGGTGTAGCGATGGCGATCGCGGTGCGGCTGGGTCAGCAGGCCAATCGGCTGATCTTGCTGGCTTCGGTCGGTGGGCCCGAATGGAGCCGGATCACAACCCACATGCAGCAGAGCCTTGATGGCATTCGCGCTTGCCACCCCAATCTCGGACAGGTGAGTCGGGACCTACAAGTCCTGGCCATGCTGTTCGGAGAGGGGCTGCTGATGGTGCCACCACCGTGGGATGCCGTCAACGCCGGCAAGGAGCTGATCCTGCCGTTCGCCCGTGGCTTCCGCGGCTGGCGTCGTCCGCTTGAACTGTGGAGTGTGGCAATCGACACCATCGTCGGCGACGCTTACTCGCTCGAGAGCGATCTCGCGCAGGTGAAGCGACTGGGTATCCCAACGGCCTGTGTGGCGGGCAAGCTCGATGGCGTGATCAACCGCAAGGTCATCCGGCAACAGGCCAAGCTGGCGGGTGCTGGGGAGTTTCACTACACCACCACCCATGCCAGCTTCCTCGCACCGGAGGCACGTCGTCGTATCGCCGAGCTCATCACTCTGCCAGATGATTCGTTCAAGTTGGCCGTCGAGAAGCATCTTCGCTGATCGGTCTCTGCCCACTCGGGGAACCCGCCCCCGGGTGGGTTCTTCGTTGTACTTGCATACCGCAGACCGCTACAATGGTAGGTAATGAGGGTGACATGCTACTTCGAAGAATAGAAATATCTGGCTTTAAGTCTTTTGGTGCGCGAACCAAAGTTGATGTGTCGAGTCGGATTGTTGGTATTGTGGGCCCGAATGGCGCAGGGAAAAGCAATGTTGTCGATGCAGTCCGTTGGGTACTAGGTGAGCAGTCGATCAAGGCCTTGCGACTGAAAAAATCAGAAGAAATTATTTTTGCCGGTACCCCCAAGAAGTCGCGTGCCAGCATGGCTGAAGTGACGATTCGGCTCGATAACTCTGATAATAAAATTCCGATTGAACTCACCGAGATAGAGCTCACCCGGCGTCTCTATCGATCCGGTGAAAGTGAGTATTTGCTCAACGGCCGCAAGACTCGGCTTGGGCAGATCGAGCTTCTCTTGGCACGGAGCGGATTTGGTACCGGCAGTTACAGTGTTGTTGGTCAGGGTATGATCGACCAGATCTTGCTTGCCAATCCGGCTGAACGCAAAGCAATGTTCGATGAAGCTAGTGGCATAAAAGCCTATGAACTGGATCGAGCGCAGCATTTGAAAAAGATTGAGAAGAGCCGCTCAAACTTATCGAGTGTTGAGGCAATTCTGCGCGAGCTGGCGCCTCAGCAGCAGGCACTGAAGGCGCAGGCTGAGCTTTTGCAGCGTCGAAGTGAGATACGGGTGCAGCTGACGGAGTCTCGACAGCACTACATTGCCCAGCAGGCACTTGCGCAGCGCGAACGCCTATCGCAAGTTGATCGCGACATGAAAGCCGATACAAAGAAACTGGAAGCGATTCGCTCACAGGAAAAAGCGGTGCGTACCGCAATCACTGAGCTTGAGAAGAAGCAGTCAGATGCGATACGGCAAATATCCACAAATAGTAAAAGTCTAAAGCGAACCGAGCAATTGCGTGACGATACCGTACGTCAGTTAGCACAGTTGCAGGCTGAGCATAGTAGTTTGCTCGGTCAAGTGCCGGATAAGCGCAAGGAGGAGTCTCAACTCACGCGTGAACTGACAGCCAAAACCACCCAGCTCGAAAAGATTACCGCTCGGCTTATAAAGATCAATCAGGCAATTGCGAACTATCAAACAAAAATATCTGAGTACGACGACAAGCTGAAGAAAGTGCATGCCGAACAGTCGAAAGTGAGGAGCCAGATACTGCGTAATAGTAAAAACCGTTATTTGCAGCATGCCCTTGGTCTCACGCAGCTATTGTCTGATCATTTGAGTAAGAAGCACGTCGTTGACGAACAGCAGCTCAACTTGGCGGTGCATAAGTTGGCTCGTTTTCTACGGCTCGCCATTGACCTTCAGCCCGAAGAGCTGCCAGCAAAACTTACTCGGCTCCAAAATAGCGCCAATCGTCTGATGGCGCATCGCGATGAGGTCAACGAGCAGCAGACGGCTGAGATAATTCGCTTGCGAGCTCTGGAGCTTGATCAGGCCACGATAGAGGCTGAAATGGCGGAAATTAAAGAAGACCTACAGAGCCTGGCGGATCCCAAAGTAACAACCGAGCAGAGCAAGCTTGCCGACAAAATCAAGCAACTACAGTCAAAACTCGATGATTACGACAGTCAACTTGAGCAATTGCGTGGCAGTTTTGTGCAAACCCAAGAGACGACAGGTGCCGCAGACCTCGCTGCGCTGAACACCAAGCTCCAGGGCATTATCGTCGAGCGAGTTCAGCTAGAGGCACAACTCAAAGATCGGGAAGCTGACAAGAAGTCTCTTATTGCAGAGGAGCAGCAGTGGCTGGAACAAGCCAAACAGTGGGGAATTGCGCTCAGTGCTGTACCAAAGCAGCCGCGCCCAACGACACTGGCCGAGATCAATCGGCTGGAGGGTGAGCTCGAAGCTATCGCTGAGATCGATCCGGCGCTGCTCGAGGAGGTAGCTGCGATTGATGAACGGGTGGATTATCTCAATCGGCAGGTAGCCGACTTGGCTCAAGCAATCGTCGATACAGAGGCGATCATTTCGAAGCTCGAAAAGAAGATTGCCAATCAATTTGAAACACGATTTCGGAAGATCAATAAGCAGTTCGCACACTATTTCGGGATTTTGTTTGGTGGCGGCGATGCGCAGCTCAGTCTTGTGCAGGGGGATGAGTCGGAGTATGGCATCGAGATCCTGGTGACGCCACCCAATAAGCGCCCCGGGGTACTGAGTAGTCTATCTGGTGGTGAAAAAGCGTTGAGTAGTATTGCTCTCCTAGCTGCCATCTTATCGGTCAACCCGAGCCCGTTTGTGATTCTTGATGAGGTTGATGCAGCGCTCGATGAGGCCAATTCGGTCAAATTCGGCAAAATCATACAGGAGATTTCTCGATTCTCGCAGGTGTTAGTGATTACACACAACCATCAAACCATGCAGGTAGCAGGTGAATTGATGGGGGTAACGGCCGGTCCTGATGGTAGCTCAACCATTCTCAGTGTCCAGCTCGCCGTGGCCGAAGCCCTGAGTCATTGACATTTACCCTGGTTTTCAGGTAAAATACTCTGGTATTTTTAGAAGGAACCTATGCTTGTAATTCGATTGGCCCGTGTGGGTCGCAAAAAATATCCGGTCTACCGTATCGTTGCTGCTGACAAACGTCGAGCGGCTACTTCAAAATTTGTTGCTGTACTTGGTAACTACAACCCTCACACCAAAGAGTTGGTTATCAAGAAAGAGCAGCTCATCGACTTCGTGAACAAAGGCGCCCAGCCGAGCAACCGAGTACTCCAGCTTATGCAACAGGAGAAGATGGAGCTGCCAAAGTGGGCCAGCATCAAGACTCGTAATCGTAAGCCAAAGAAAGAAGCTGAAGAAGGCGAAGCTACTGCCGAAGTGGCTACCGAATCAGCCGATGCCAAGACTGCACCAGCTGATGCTGATGCTACCGAAACCGCTCAGAGTGCCGAAGCTGCACAGACAAATGACGCTGATGCTCAAGAAGCTGCTGCCGAAGCCGCTGAAGCTGCCAACGACGAAGCTGCCGCCTAATCAAGGCCTACTCTGGTAAATCTCAAAGATTAGATTTACAATAAACCCATTAGTACCTTTTGTTATCACTACTAAAAACTGAGGAGAAGAGATATGGCTGAAGCCGATCAAGCATTTGTCGAGTATGTCGTCAAAGCAATTGTTGATAATCCTGATAAAGTAGAAATCAAACGTACGGTAGATGAGCGGGGTGTTTTGCTCGAGCTCAGTGTTGACCCAGATGATATGGGTAAGATCATCGGAAAGGCTGGGGCTACGGCCAAGTCAATCCGGACACTTTTGCGTGTGCTCGGTGCCAAGAGCGATGCACGATTCAATCTCAAGATTGTTGAGCCAGAGGGCAGTGAGCATGCTGCAGCTAGCCACGAAGAGCCGCAGTCGGCTCAGGCTGAGGCGCCAGTCGATGAAGGTGACGCCAAGCTAGACGCCATCAAGGCTAAGGCCAAAGAAGGTCTCGAAGATCTCGACGATCTGGACATCTAATATTCCATGGCCGACCTATCTAGCCATGGGGTTGTCGCAGTAGTAGTTAAGGACGGTAAATACTTACTACTCAATGACGTTAGAGATCTAATGTACGGAAAGTGGGCTCCACCTCATGGCAGATGTGAGTCAACTGACACCTCAGAAGAAGATGCGGTTAAGCGAGAAACTACCGAAGAAACCGGACTACGCGTAACCCCAATTCGAAAATTACTTACTCAACCCGCTGATACAAAAGTAAAAACAGTCTCTTTTTGGCATTGTGAAGTGGAGGGTGAGAGCGAAGTGGTGCTTGATGCCACTGAGTCATCTGAATACAAATGGTGCAGTGTGGACGAGGCTCTCGCATTGCCACTGTATCCTGGCACACAAATATTTTTTGAAAAGATAAAGAACGACGAAATTCAAATTTGAAGATACATATAATCACACTTTTTCCAGAAATGTTTGAGGGGCCGTTTGCGCACTCTATGATTTGGAAGGCGCAGGACAAAGGTCTGGTCGAGATCAAACTCGTCAATCTACGTGACTTTGGTATTGGTCCGCGCAAGACGGTCGATGATACGCCATATGGTGGCGGGGATGGTATGGTGCTGCGGGTTGAGCCAGTCTTTGCAGCGGTTGAGTCGATAAAGGAAACAGGGCCCGAAGCAAAAGTACTCCTCATGACGCCACGCGGCAAGCCATTTGTGCAGGCTGATGCACAAAAGCTCAGTACCGAGCAATCGCTTATTATTTTGTGTGGTCACTACGAAGGTTTCGATGAGCGCATCATGAGCCTCGTCGATCTAGAGATATCGATGGGAGACTTTGTACTGACTGGCGGTGAGATTCCGGCGATGGCGGTGGTCGATAGTGTGGTGCGATTGATACCGGGCGTACTCGGTGGTGAGATGAGTGCGCACGATGAGTCGTTTAGCCACGGCCTGCTGGAGTATCCACAATACACACGGCCAGATGAGTGGCGGGGGATGAAGGTACCCGATGAGCTCAAGTCGGGGAACCATGCGCAGATCGCCCAGTGGCGCAAAGACCAGGCGATTCGTAAAACAGGTGAAAATCGACCCGAGCTACTAGATTTTTAGGGTGGAGCAGGGGATCAACCTCCCCTAGCGCTCTCCCCTGCTTCCCTGCGATTTTTTTTACTTCTTGCCCTCCCCGCACCCTAGCTCTCCCCTGTTTGGATATATTGACAAATCCCCTATTTTATGCTAATATTTCTTCTAATTCCTACCTGTATGGATAGGTGGAGGAGCCCTCGGGTAACTCAGCGGCGTAGCTCTGGCGCCACCCCAGAGCACTTGAAATGGAAGGAGGTGCTCGGATGAGCACCACCGAACTGAAGAAGGTCAACCTGCTCGAGTTCTTCGAGAAGGTGATCAACGGTCCCTCCCGCGAGGAGCTGTTCGACAGCCTGCGGCTGTTCAACCTCCGCCAGACGCTGGTCGAGTTCACGCTCGAGCAGAAGCGGCTGCGCGGATCGATGGTCAAGCCGACGGTCATCAAGGCCCGCGTCATGGGCATCCGTCCCGAGGACGGGTCGTCCAACCGCTGGCTGGTGGACCTGCTGGTCAACCAGATCGTCAACAGCGACACCGAGCCGGAGGACCCGTACGTCTCGATCTACTTCGACACCCAGGTGCGAGCAGGGCACATCATCGTCCCGCCGCAGCGCGAGGTCGTCGTGCGAGACGGACAGATCGTGCTGGACGGCACGGTGATCGGGAACCTCCCGGCCGCCACGTTCAGCTGATCTTCGGCAAGCCAGGCCACTGGGGCCCGTGAAGATTCTACGCTTCAACGATCCGATACGTTAATTCGGGTCACCACCCAAGTTCATAACTCGTTTGTGAGTTTAGGTGGAAAGTATTGACAATATGTATTAAATATGCTAATATTTCTTCGATTCTTACCTGCATGGGTAAGTGGAGACGCCTTCGGGCATCTTAACGGCGCAGCTCTGGCGCCATCCCAGAGCACAAAACAGAAAGGGGTGTCTCGTATGAGCACCGCCACCATCCACCCCGAAGACAAGTTCTTCGGACCCTCCCGCGAGGAGTTGTTCGACGCACTCGAACACGACCGAACCCTTCGCATGACACTGGAGAAGGACTGGTCGCAGACCAGCGATCCGCGGCAGATCGTCTTCCGGGTCATCGGCATCAGCCGCGAAGATGGTTCGAACAACTCCTGGATCCTGGAGATCGCCCTCGTGTCTGCCGTGGAGGAGCGGTTCTACCAGGGGGTCGAGGCATCGCTCAACTTCGGTGATCGCGGAGGTAAGAAGTTCGCCTCCGTCCTCGGTCGCAAGATCCGGGTGCACTACTCCTCAGCGAAGGCTGAAGGCCGATTCCTGGAGTTCTGAGTGCAAGCCAGGCCACTGGGGCCGTGAAGCTTCTACGCTTCAACGATCCGATACGTTAATTCGGGTCACCACCCAAGTTCATAACTCGCTTGTGAGTTTAGGTGGAAAATACTAAAACGGTACAAGCCCCCGACAAGATTGCTCTCGTCGGGGGCTTTGTACTACACCAACACCGTGCCGGTCAGGATGGCATCCTTCGCGCCGTGCACGGCCTTGTTCGGCCGAGCCGTGATGGCGATGTCCTCCACGCCGGTTCGGCTGAAGTAGGCGGTGAGGCGCAGCTGCCATTCACCCGGCGGATCGAGCTGACCGCGCTCGTCGAATCGCTGCCAGGCGAACCGGCGGTTGGTCACCTCGCGCTGGAGGATGTTGGCGCCCCGCTGCCGACTGGCCGCCAGCAGCGCCTCGCCGAACTCCGGCTCGTCGCCGAAGTAGATGCCGCGCATTCCCGAAGCCACTGACTGCTTGAGCACCAGACCGTGGTGGTTCGACAGCTGGGGCGTTGTCCAGTCGCGGCCGATGATGTGGGTCATCGGCAAGTGCGACCGCACGACACGCAGAGCCGATTCACTGATCTGACTGCGCACCAGCGCTTCGATGGCCGGGTCGCCCACCGCGTTGCTCACCACCCCGAGCAGCGACTTGCTCGCCAAGAAGTGCTTGGGGGAGATGAGGCACTGCAGCGTGCCACTCTTCAAGCCGGCGCGGAGCCAGTCGATGAGCGGCTTGTTGTAGTTCATCGGCGGCATGTCGATGAGGGTCGGCGGCAGCACCTCGCCCGTGCGGGCGTGACGCATGACGCCGGAGTGCACATCGACCTGCAGCTCGTTGATCACAGCCATCTCGATGCCCAGGAGCTTGAGCTCGCGAGCGATGATCGCAAACTCCGGCTCGTAGAAGCGCTGCGTGTCACCGAACAGGAACGTCACCGCGTCAATGCGGCGGCGCCGGCACTCAGCGGCGATGTAAGCAGCGACACCCGGGAGCTGTGCGGCCTCGGGCCGGAGCACCTGGCAGATGCGTCGACCGATGATGGAGTAGCCCCAGCTGCGGGGGTTCGTCGCATCGATCTCGGCCAACCAGATGTGGCCCTGCTCGTCGATGAGCAGGTCGCACTTGCGCAGGATGGGGAGGTTGCGCGGCCGGTTGTTGGGCAGCTTGTAGGGCGTGCCCTGCTTGAGGGTGTTGCCGATGCGTCCGTACGGCAGCATCTTGCCACACAGATCCGGCTGCTCGCTGATGGCGACGATCCGGCTGATACCACCCAGCACCTCGTCGATGGCGGGGGCCAGCTGGTTGAGCTGGTTGAGCTGGTCGCTACCCAGTTCGTATACGTCCGGTGAGAGCTGGAAAGCGTGCGACCGCTCCTGCTCGCCGTTCCAAATGCCCGTCTCACGGACAGTTTCTTGCAACTCCGCAAACATGGTGTCCATGGCGGGTCCTTTCGGGTTGGGGTGCGTGTGCACCGATGTGAAGGTGTAGTCCTGCTGAATCGCAGGCTACCGGCAGATACTGCAGTGAACTACCGGCAAACTGTTATTCAGTGATGAGTTTTTGAAATTGCGAAAGAGTGGTGATGGTATGCTCGGGCGTAAAGCCAACTGGTTCTTCGTCGGCGAAGCGACCCTGGCGATACCAGACGGTTGGCCAGCCAGCTTTATGGCCGAACGCGATCTCGCCAAGCGCGCGATCGCCAATGACAAACGATTTGCTTAAGTCGGTGTCATACTTTTGAGCGAGTTGGCGAAATACTTTTTGCGACTTGGTATCCATCAAAATAATTTCGGCGAAGTACTCTGCAATACCGAGCTGCTCAATCAGTGCCTGGCGTGACGGTGCAGCCATGGCAAGCAGGATGAGTGTATAGCCTTGATCGCGTGCGGTATCAAGTAGCGATTGTGCGCCGTCGATGAGCTGATTTGTGTCTGGATCGTAAAGTGTTCGATTGAAGTCGAAGATGATGAGTTGGTTCATGATTGTTCCTTTCGTTAGACTAAAAAACCTCTTGGAGGCCAAGAGGTCGTCGGTTTTTTAGATTTTGCGTATAGCTAAAATGACCTCTCGGCTGAGTGGCTGTTCCAAAAGTGATAGTGAAACTGGTTGGCTGTTTGCTTCATGTTGCGACAAATACTAACAATCATTTTCGGTTATGTCAACAGTCAATGTATTTGTGCTAGAAGCCGAGTAGTTGTTATGCTTTATATAGCATGAATCCGGACGACCAAACACAACCAGACGTTTTAGCGACTCCACCAGCGCAGCCGACAGATATGCAGGCGGGGGTTGAGCAGACTATTTCGCAGCGCCCAACGATTATCCCACCACCACAATCAGGTCCACCAACACCACCGCCGGCGCCCAATACTTCATCGATTATCCCGCCACCTGTCACTCCGGCGTCAGCTCCGCAGCCTGTAGAGCATATGGCTACGCCTGCACCAACTGTCGAGAGCCCAGCCCCAAGTTTGCCAACAAGAGCCGAGCCTATTGTGCCTCAGCCGCAGCCAGACCCAGCGGTGGGTTTGCCAGAAGGTGGCCCAGCCGCTCCGAGTCCGCTCGAGCAGATGGTTTCTCATCCTGTGGGGTCAGCTCCTCAGCCGCAACCTGCCACAATGCCAACCACGTCTGAGCCCGCATCCAATGCAGCTCCGGTAGCAGCATCTCTACCATCGGCAACGCCGTCATCCCAGCACGTCGCCTTACCGATGAAGCCATCAAAAATACCATTGATACTCGGTGTGGTCTTCGCGGCTCTGCTCCTTATATCGGGTGCGGTATATGCCTTCTCGTTGCTCTTCGGCGGCTTTAGTAAGGTGTCAAAACCGGTAGCTTCGACCAGCACCTTGCCATCGAAGACCGCATCTTCGCTGGCCGACTATTCAGCACTCTGTAATCGCACGACGATATCAAACTCAGCTGGTTTTGGTGCGAAACCGCACAAAGCGATATTCTTTCAGTCGTCAGCGGTGTCTGAAGACGACTATACACAAAGCGTCTTGAGCTTTGCCGATAAGACTTGGGAGGCGACCACGAAGGATCTTGCGTCAATTCAGCTGGTTGGCTGTCTGAAGCGGACCAATCCCGTCAAGGCCAAGCAGTGCAGCTTTACCAGTAGTGGCAAGCAAGTGAACATCAACTACTACTCGGTCACCTACCAGCTCAGTGTGTTTGAGGCCAAGACGGGGAAGTCGCGGGTGAGCGGCACGATAAGCGGCACTGCGGATAAGTGTCCAAGCTCCGTTTTGTACAATCCATCGGATCCAAAGGTGTTCGCCAATCCAGATAGTAAAGCGGTCGAAGATGCGATAAAGGAGCTCATGAATTCGTAATGGGTAGTCGATTGCTAATCGCCGGATGGAGTCCGGAGACACTCACTGCGATCGGACTGTTCTTTATGGGATGGATAGCGCTTTTGGTAGTCTGTGCCCTTTGTATTGCAGGACTTCTGCTTTTTTTGGTCAATAGTTACAGTTAGGGTGCCTGGGGCAGCCTGGACAAAACTAACCATCCCAAAGGTAAAGACCACAATAGATAAAATAGCACTAGCTGTGCCGAAACTTAACCAGTAGACTATATCCTTCCAGGTATGGCGGGCTCTGGGTATGATAACTACCTTAGCATGATGCAGGGCAGTATAGTGAACGTCTGGTAGCTCTTGGCGAAGTGGCATTAGGTGCTGTCGGTAGTCTATATAGGTATATAACGCTAGACCTAGTAGGCCGCTGACAGGAATCAATAGATGGATATACCACTGATCATACAGTACTGATGGTTGATAAAAGAGCTGGTAGAGGAAGTTGTTGATGGGAGCGAGCCGGGTAGAAACAGCAAACAGACCAAGCACTAAAATTAGCATCAAAGCAAACACAGCAAGTGCTCGTGCTTTATTGGATGTCATTTTGTCTCGTAAAGTCTTGATCTTCATGTTTATAATATTTCTCTTCGAGCCACGAAAGCCTCAGCTCGCTTGAAAATCCTCCTCCCGGCCTTTTTATAGGATATCTGCCCCATGGGAGTACGATACCTCAGATTACCAGGGTAGATTATAAAATGCCTATTCAGCATTTATTATAGCTTAAGCTTGATTACCTAACCACTGCTTCAGCGCAACGGCTTGATTATTCTCTGTGTCACGGGCCGAGTACACGAGCGTCACCGCTTGCTTATCTGCCGATTGGCGAAGAAGATCCTTGGCTGCGTTGGATTTGTCCAACTCTACAAAATACTTAGCCTTAAATTCCTCAAACCTAGCAGGGTCATGGTTGAACCATTTACGCAGCTCATTACTAGGGGCGATGTCCTTACACCATTCATCGATTTGCAGATCTTCTTTCTTGATGCCGCGCGGCCACAATCTATCCACGAGTATCCTATACCCGTCATCGTCGGCAGGCTTTTCGTAGGCTCGCTTAATACGGATGTTCATACTCATTATTATACTCCTAGTTGGGTATAGGTAGTCTTGTGTCCGATCCTTAGATATTAGGAAAATGGCGTATTTTAGATGCCTAATCTTGCAAAAAACTAAAAATACTTTTTCAAAAACACTAGCCTTACACAATATGTAGCGTATATAATACTTAAGCAAACACCACATACGGTGTAGTACCTCGACACGAGAAAGGCAAGTCAAATGACTTCAACGAACCAGGTAAAGCTGGGAATAGGACGCCACTTCACGGAGGCGTCGGTTCACCCCTACGATATGGTGGAGTGGGAGCTGCGTGATAGTCGGCTCATGAACCACGCTACCGGTGAGGTAGCGTTTGAGCAGGCCGGCGTGGAAGTTCCGCTAGTCTGGTCGCAGAGCGCTACAAACATCGTGGCGCAGAAGTACCTGCGTGGCTCACTTGGCTCTGATGGGCGAGAGAGCAGCTTGCGCGATCTGATCGATCGAGTCGTCAACACCATCACCGCATGGGGGGACGCCGATGGTTATTTTGCCGACGATGATGAGCGCGAAGCCTTTAGGGCTGAGCTGAGCTTCATTCTGTTGACACAGCGAGCAGCGTTTAACTCACCGGTGTGGTTCAATATCGGTGTGGCTGATTCGCCGCAGCAGGCTAGCGCTTGTTTCATTTTGTCGGTGGAGGATTCGATGGAGTCCATCAAGGATTGGTGGGCTCAGGAGGCGATCATCTTTCAGGGAGGATCTGGCGCCGGCGCGAATCTCTCGCATCTGCGCGGTTCGAGCGAGCCGATTGGCGGCAGCGTCAATACTAGCTCCGGGCCGTTGGCATTCATGCAAGCGGCAGATGCGGCAGCTAACGCTATCAAGTCCGGTGGCAAGACGCGCCGAGCAGCCAAAATGGTCATCCTCGACGTCGATCATCCAGACATCGTCGAGTTTGTCGCAGCCAAGAAAGCGGCCGAAGACATGGCGCGCGCTTTGAGCGTGTCGGGCTTTGACATGAGTTTTGATTCGACGCACGCTAGCTGGATTCCGTATCAGAACGCCAACAACAGCGTTCGGGTGACCGATGAGTTCATGCAAGCGGTGGAGGAGAACGAGACTTGGCGGCTGAAGGCTCGGCTGGATGGTCACGTGGTGGCTGAGATGCCGGCTCGCGAGCTGATGTGCATGATCGCCGAGGCCGCTTGGGCTTGTGGTGATCCTGGATTGCAGTTTGACACCACTGCCAACAAGTGGCATACCTGCCCGAGCGCTGGGCGCATCAATGGGTCAAATCCTTGCAGCGAGTACATGCATCTGGACGATTCCAGCTGCAATCTCGCCAGCTTGAACCTGCTGAAGTTTCTCGATGAGGATGGTGGCTTCGAGCTCGATGATTTTCTGCAAACTGTCACGGTGATCTTTATGGCTCAGGATATCCTGACCGGTCATGCTGACTACCCGACGGAGAAGATCGCCGAGACCAGTCGTCGTTTTCGGCAGCTGGGCATCGGCTACACCAACTTGGGCGCGCTTCTGATGGCGACCGGTCTACCCTACGACTCGGAAGAGGGTCGTTATCTGGCGGCGACGATCACGGCGCTGATGACCGGTCAGAGCTATCTGGCTAGCGCGCAGATGGCAGAGCGATTGGGAGCCTTTGAGGGCTTTGAGGCTGATCGAGGTTCGGTCCTCAAGGTGTTGCGTAAGCACACCAAGGCTCTCAAGGGCGTTGGTAAGTGTCAGCTGCCTTTGGCTGACAGGCTTTATGCGCAGGCAATGGTCATCTGGGAGGATGTCAACTGTTTGGCTCAGAGGCACGGCATTCGTAACGCTCAGGCTTCGGTGCTGGCTCCGACTGGTACCATTAGCTTTATGATGGACTGCGACACCACTGGCATCGAGCCGGATTACGATCTGGTCAAGACCAAGCTTTTGGTCGGTGGTGGCAGCATGAAGATAGTCAATCAGACCATCGAGCGGGCCTTGCGGAATCTGAAGTATTCAGAGGCTGACATCGTGGGTATCATCGATTACATCGAGGAGAACTCGACGGCGGTCGGCGCGCCCAAGCTGGAAGGCCACCACTTGCCGGTATTCGCAACTGCCAATGGCGAAAACGCGATTTCGGCAGAGGGTCATTTGCTCATGATGGCGGCAGTGCAGCCGTTCCTCTCGGGCGCGATTTCCAAGACGGTGAACTTGCCTAACGATGCGACGGTGGAGGATATCGAAGCCGCGTACGTGGAGGCATGGCATCTGGGCCTGAAGGCTGTCGCGGTGTACCGCGATGGTTGCAAGGTCGCGCAGCCACTGTCGTCGACGGTGCAGCTCGCATCAATAGAAGCCGTCGGTAAGCGTGAGCTGCCCAAGCAGCGCGAGTCTCGGACATACGAGTTTAGCGTTGCTGGCACCAAGTGCTTCGTGCATGTCGGTCTTTTTGCCGACGGTAGCCCGGGTGAGATTTTCTTTCATGTCACCAAGCAGGGCTCGACGATGTCAGGCATCATGGACAACTTCGGTATAGCCCTCTCGCTGGGTTTGCAGCAGGGAGTACCGCTGGAGTCGTTCGTGAAGCGCTACGTCGGCACGAAGTTTGAGCCACATGGCATGACGGATGATCCGGAGTTGAGGATCGCCAACAGTATTCTCGACTACGTTTTCCGGCGCTTGGCTCTGGACTTTCTGTCGCCCGAGGCGCGGACAGCGCTGAACATCTTCTCGAGCGCTGAGAGGACTGAGGCGCTGGAGGCAGAGGTGTCGGGTGTGTCGACTGCTAAGGCGACGGTCGCCGATCCAAACGCGCCGATGTGCCAGTCCTGTGGCTTGCAGATGCGTCGAGCTGGCAGTTGCTACGTTTGCGAGCAGTGCGGCACTACCAGTGGCTGTAGCTGACTCAAGCGCTTGATCGGCTGCGGATAGCTAGTCAAGCCAACTCTCTCCCGAGTTTACCCCATTGAGGGGTAGGCTCGGGAGTTTTATTTTTTTACGCCTCAAGACAAAACACGCATTTGCTACCGCGCCTAAGTAACCAAAAATCACTATCCTGCAATCATCGTATTTACGTATCTGGGCGAATCTGACATAATGCCTACGTTTTGTACCTCCTCACAAGGAAAGGATTGGTAACGTGTCAGAACTTCGTACTCAAGCTGAGTTGGAAGCAGTATTGCACCGCTTCGATGCTGAAGAAGTCTTTCATATGCAGGCGCGTCTCTCTGATAGACACACTGAAAAAAGTATATTACGGACGATGCCATTTGATAGCCATAAGGATTTTCATCGACCCGAAAGGGTAGTTTTCGCACCATTTCAGCCAGCTTGGTCCAACACGGCACTTCAGCCATTTGGCCCAGCGGTTCATTCCGGATTTGACCTGATCATGGAGGCTTGGCGACGAGTACCATCGCTTCTGGCGATTATCGCCGGAGAGATGCGCAACCACGGCCGCAATTTTACATTGGTGACAAATCACGGCGCCCTCTTCGACATCGGTCTGGTGCATGGCGCCTTGCGGATAGTCATCGAAGATTGCCTGCCTGCCGATGTTTTCACCGAGCAAAGTACGGTGATCGTGAGTGGTGGAGTGCGAACTTTGGAGGCAGTATTGGTCGTTGACGGCGTGGAAGTCGTGATTCCAGCCATAGAAGTATTGCAGTTTTTCACTCGTGTACTGACCAGTTTTCCCACGACTATCACTGTCAAAAGTCTCAATTTCGATCCGGATTTAGTATCGGCTTCTAATGAGCTGGTACGCTTGTCGCATCGCCAGATCTTGGAGCGGGGCGGACAACTCTTGGCGGTGGCGCCTAGTGCGTCCGAAGATCGCTTGCTGCTCAATGGTAAGCATATGCAACCATTGAAAAATGGCACCATGGATCTGATGATGGGTACGTGGGCGCTTCCGGTAGCTGTGACGCTGGACGGTGAAGAGCCGTCAGCTTGTACTATTTTGGAGCCACACTGGCTTGACACACATGAGTCGTGCCATGCGATGATGGAGGCGATTGCTCGTCAGTGTCATCGCCAGTCACTAGTGGAGCACACCTATCACCGTAAGCCCAGGCTCTACGAAAAAGCCCTGGCAGCGTATAGTCGTCGCCACCATCGATCTTGATCAATAGCCGCAGCTCCTTCGCGGACTGCGGCTTTTTTATTAACTCGACTTACGCAATGCAAAAGGTTCGACCACGATAAGGGGCCGAACCTTTATTAGGATTTTTGTAAGATGGGTTTATTTTTTCTTGTTGGTTGCCGACTGCTCTTGCAGCTGCTTGACTTGTAGACCCAGCGCGATGGCGACCGGTCCGGCGATCAAGCCGTAGATGCCCAAGACCCACGCGAAAGCAATGCCGCCCGTTAGTGGGTGGCGCAGCACGAAGACTCCAGCCAGTGCGGTAATGATACCGACTACTACGAGCAGGGCGCGCATGGAGCCGTGATAGTCGAAGGCAGCGATAAACTCAAACAAACCGCGGACCACCAGTACAAAACCGATTACCAGTATCAGTACGGCTAGGGTGATACCTGGTCGTTGGGCGATATAAGCGCCAGCCGCGACTTGGACAACTCCCAGAAGCAGTGTTAGCCACCAGGCGCTATTGGTGCGCGATGTTGGATCGAGATCATCAACAGGTTGATACCACGGCGGTTATTTACATGGGGACTTTTTGTCCGCCGGCCGCAGCTATGGCTTACCGGAGTCTGGCTAGCTTGTTTGAGGCGAGAGGGTACTCAGTCTCGATCAAAGCCATTCCTAAGCTGGGGTTAGGCAGAATCGACGAGGCGGCTAGGCAGCTTGCGGACGAGGTATTTCATACTTCACGTGCTGAGCGCTATGTTTTAGTCGGTCATAGTCAAGGCGCGTTGATTGCCCTGTATCATGCTCGCAGATATCCGTCCTTGGTCGAGGCGGTGTTTGGTTTTGGCGGTCCGTTCCACGGCACTTGGCTGGCAAATCTTGGCCGCTTGTCGAGGTTGCCAGCGGTCCGCACTATGGCCGCGCATTCGCGGTTTTTGCGTGAGTTGCGTGAAGATTCATCGTATGAGGCCGAGAATATTCATTCATTATACTCGGTCTTCGATGAGCTGGTCGTGCCGTGGTTCGCATCAACGGTAAGTGGGGCGAATAACGTCGTCTTGGCGCCAGCTCGACTGCATCCATTGCTGGTGCGGCTGGGGCTAACTCGTAGTCGGGGAATCGAGTTAGTCGATGGTTGGGCGGATCATTTGGGCGTGATATGGCACCCGGCACTGCATCGGCAGGTTGATTTAGCGCTGGACCGGCTAGAGACAGATCGACTCGTGTTGGCGGCGTGAATTCTCGCGATATGTTGGATTTGTACCGTATTCTTTTATAGATGTCGCCGCCGCGGCATTGCCCCGCACTTTTGTGTGGGGCTTTTTTTTGGGTCAGATAGCTGGAAAATTACTCGAGAATAAGCTATAATTCAGCGGTACTTTGAAAGTGGGTATTGATGGGGTGCGCGCTAAGTTGGTGTCTTGTCATTTATGACAAGCTATAAAATCTTCAGGTGCCTTACCATCGCTAAAAACACAAAAGTAACGAAGTGATTAGAGAACATGCTTTGTTTGATAGATTATGGGGTGTGGCCAAGTTGGTAAGGCGCCTGTTTCTGGCACAGGAGATCATAGGTTCGAGTCCTATCACCCCAGCCAAATATATCAACAGAATATATAACCTATGCCTCATATTCTCATTGACGTCATTCGAAAGAGACATAAAGAACAGAGTTGAAAAAGAGTCGTTTATCCGGCTCTTTTTGCTTGCCCATATCCACACTTGCGGCTCTATTCCGCTTATGAAATGATAGTGAAATGATGCAATCTGTACTATCGTACCTAGAATCGATCTCAGCTATCTTGCCGCTACCATTGTTTGTACTCATTGGTTCTCTGGCCGAAGAAATTATCGCTCCAATACCATCGCCGTTCGTACTTACATTGGCAGGAT
Organism: bacterium; assembly: GCA_020852295.1. Taxonomy (GTDB): domain Bacteria; phylum Patescibacteriota; class Saccharimonadia; order CAILAD01; family JADZBC01; genus JADZBC01. Next base: position 263,500 of record JADZBC010000009.1, read on the forward strand.
CGTTGGCAGCTGCACAAAATGTCAACTTTATCTCCCTGATTGGCCTTGCCTTGATCGCGGCACTAGCCAAGACCGCCGGAAGCTATCTTTTCTATGTCGTGGCCGACAAAACAGAGGATATCCTAACCGGAAAATTTGGACGTCTGATAGGTTTTAGCCACAAAAGCATTGAGTCGATCGGTAAGAAACTTGAAAAAAGCTCACGGGATGAGATCGCCATATTTCTCTTGCGAGCCACGCCGCTCATTCCTACAGCACCCGTTTCTGTCGTAGCCGGCCTTGTAAAACTCGAAGTAAAAAGATATCTCATCGCGAGTTTTGCTGGGCTCTGGGTACGAGCAATCTTTTTTCTATATATGGGATATACCGCTCAGGGCACGTTATCTGACCTGACGAATCAGCTGTCAGGCTACGAGACGTATGGAAAAATATTTCTTTTGCTGATGGGGGTAGTAGGTGTTGTATATTTTTATAGAAAGCGCAAAAAGATACATTCGTAATCATACAAACACAATCATGAAAGCATTTTGCTCTGTGGACGGGAGAGACACGTGAAGATTTCGCAGCTAAAACTTAAGCCCTTACCGGTGCCGCCTGCGCTACGAAAGATTATCGGGCCTAGTTTTATCATTCTCGGCATGGGGCTCGGTACTGGTGAGATCATTCTGTGGCCATATTTAGTGAGTAACTATGGCATGGGCATCATATGGGGTGCTGTTCTGGGAATTTCCTTCCAGTTCATTATCAATATGGAGATCAGTCGCTATGCCCTAGCGCGTGGCGAAAGCGTTTTTGTTGGATACTCTCGTATGTTACGACGTTTGCCGATCTGGTTTGTGATCTCAACATTTATTCCCTGGATGTGGCCCGGCATTGCGGCTGTCTCGTCCGTCATCGTGGTGCATTTATTGAGACTAAGCCCCTCGAGTACGAAATGGGTCACCATCATCATTTTGCTTACAATCGGCATGATTTTGTCCTTCAGTAAGCTCATCTACTCAACGGTGGAGCGATTCCAGAAAGCGATTATTGCAATTGGTGTACCATCGCTGCTCGTCATTAGTTATTTGGTGAGCGACCAAAGAACCGTCAATGCAACCCTCAACGGCTTGGTTGGCGTAGGGGAAGGCTACCTATTCTGGCCGCCAACAATAGCAGTTGCTACATTCTTGGCGGCAATGGCGTATTCGGGTGCGGGCGGTAATTTGAATCTGGCTCAATCTCTGTATGTTAAAGAGAAAGGCTATGGCATGGGGCGTTATTCTGCCAAACTAGCCAGCCTGTTTACGGGCGCAAGTCAGTCAAAAAAAGATGTCGCCCTCACCGGTGCTCGTTTTGCGATAAATAGACGTAATCTTGATCGTTATAATAGGTGGTGGCGAGTCATTAATATTGAGCATTTTATTGTTTTTTGGCTCACCGGAGTTATCACTTTGATTCTACTGGCGATTCTAGCGTATGCAACCACGTATGGGATTAGTGGTGCCAGTAATAATATTAGCTTCGTGATTAGTGAAGCCGGTCTGATTGCTCAAAAGATCTCTCCACTTATCGGCACTTTGTTTTTAGTAATTGTTGCTGCAACGTTATTTGGCACCCAGCTGAACATCTATGATGCCACGAGTCGGATCATAACAGAAAATGTTTTGCTTCTGATGCGGTCTGATGCGAAAGCATCCTCAAGGCAATTATCGCTCACTTACTACACGAGTCTGTGGCTATTTATCGTATCCGGAATCATCATTTTTCTACTTGATTTTGCTCAGCCGCTCCAGCTCATAATTATTGCTGCCGTTCTAAATGCAATTAGTATGTTTGTTCATACGGGTCTAACACTATTACTTAATAAAACAAAACTACCAAGGCAAATACAGCCCTCAACTGCACATACGATAGCGATGCTTGTTGTTTTTGTATTCTACGGTGGCCTGAGTATGTATGTTGTGGTAGCAGAGCTAATGAAGTTCTAGTTGGCAAAAACGATGTATGGCGCTTAGTCTCAATCTAGCTACTGAGTGTGTCAAACAATAAGAATCCTATACTTCGGGTTGTGGTACAAATCCGGTGTGCTGTGGATCTCCTTCGGGCGTGGTGTTGACCAGCGGGATGGAGTTGGCGCGCAGGTCGCGTACCCACTGGCGATCGCCACTAAATCCCGGCTGCGTCATCAGGGTATGACTCAAAAAGAGCCAGTTGAGTGCATTGGGGACGGTGGTGAATTCATAGTTGTGAGCCTTGGCGAGCAGGCGAGTTGATTCGCAGAGCCGTTCGTAGGCGATATGATCCGTCATGAGAGCATAGATTTTATCCACCCAGGCCTGAATATCTTCAGGATCGAGTACGTAGCCTGACTGCCCTGGGACGATCTGTAGTGGTATGCCGCCGCGCGATGAGCCGAGCACTGGGATGCCCTGCAGAATGGCATCAGTCACGCGCGATTCAAAACCCTCCTTGGTAGATGGCTGCAGGGCGAGACTGCTGTGGCGCAAAAGGGCATTGATAGCAATGTCGTTAGCGGGGACGCGGGCGATCTTGATGTCATCTTTGATGTGCCAGTATTTCTCGCGTCGCAGACGCATCATTTCATCAAGCAACGGCTTGCCATCAGGATCGTCAACCGAACCGTTGCCAATAATCGCAAGCTGAGGAATTTGTTCGGTTCGGAGTCCGTGGCTGCGCATCATGTCATGCGCTCGCGCGTAGGCTTCGAGGGCAATTGGCATACCCTTGGAGGGGTCGAACCGGGCAATCAGGGCAATGTAGCGGCGACTAGTAGTGAGCGGTTTCTGTTGTTCGTTTTTCTGGAGTTGGGCGTTGATAAAACCAAGTCCGACGAGCGACTCGATATGGGTGAGTGGTCGATTGAGATCGTCGAGCGGATCGCTGGTGGCCGGCATGAAGACAACCTTTTCGTTGGGCACATCGGGCGGTACAAATTCATCTTTCGGGTGGGTAATAAAGACGTCCGCTCGCTTCACTTGGTTGTGATTCCATATAAAATCCCAAGTGGTGTGTTGTGGTGTGCCGGGCGTACTCATGAGCTTGCCTTCAGTCTGGATGTGGTCACGAAATAGAATCTTAGCACCCGGGTTGTAGCCAGGTTTTTTGGTGCTGCCCTTGATGAACGGGATTAATCCTGAGGGCTGCCAATCATCTATCACGATCACGTCGGCTGAGCTGAGAGGCTCGCGTAGAGTCCGAGCATTGTGCTCGATCCACCGATTGTAGATCTCTTTGTCCTCCGCGGTGAGGTGCACTTCGGGATCAGCTACACCCTGAAGGACGTTGTGGAATTTGTGCTTGGTGATATCAAACGCCGCCTGGTCGGGCGTGAGGACATACCAATGGGCATCGATGCCGACCAATTGCAGAAGGGCGATCAGTGGCGCGCGCATGATGGCAACGCCGCCACCCTCGGCTGTCGCGTTGACGAAGATGATTTTTTTACCGCGCAGCGCTTCGCTGTAGGTTTTGAGCAGGGCAATGTCGCGACCTGACCCGGCTGCATTATAGTCGTTGGCGCTGATCTTGCTGCGAATATGTACTTCACGCGTTTGCTCGTCAAGCAATTTCTCAAACGTATGATGTTTAACTACAGAAAAGCTGCCTCTTGTGTGAGGTGGCTGCTGTCTTGATTGAAGTCGATTTTTTATTTTGGCGAGCATTTTTATTTTGGTTATGTTACCTACAATTATACGCTCTTCAGTCAAGGATTCAACCGCACAATAGATGCAGCTACATGCTTGGCATGGACATAAAGTTGACGTTCGAAGGAATACTTAGCTTTGCTTCATCGACGGTCCAGCTGGAACATTTAAGTTCAAATTTCTGGTTTGGGTCGGCAGCGTTTGAATTTCCGTTCGAACCCTTACCGCTTGTGAGTGTTGACTTATTGTAGATAAAACCAACAGTTTTGCCATCTGTCTCGGTCCATCCGTAGACCTTGTCATTGAGCAGTAGCGTATTGATCGTACCGCTATTTCCCTTGGTAGCCTTTACGTCTATCGTCATGAGGCCGCGTGCTTTGCCATCAGTGTACATCTTACCTAGCCCGTTACCGCTGCTGCTGGTGTAGCTGAAGGTACATTGACGGGCGCTGCCCGCATCGACGATCGAGAAGATATTGCCGCTTTCAGACGTCTGCTCGGTACTTTGCTTGCTAGTGCTCTCAGTTGTTTGCTGGGCTGGCTTTGCAAAGACAAAATAGCTCATCAGACCAGCTACGATACCAACTACGAAAATCGCCCCAATGATAAGTTTAGACTTCATATTTTTCTCCTTACATATAGACTCAGGATACTCCCGAGGAGAGAATTATTAAAGACTAGAATGCTTAAGTATTTACCCGCGGAGTATAATAGTAAGTAGGAAGAGAGGTGCATTATGAAGCTACCAAATACCTACACAGACAAAAATGAAACAGGTTGCTGCGCTGTGCCAAATGTCTCGGCGTGGAACGAGAAAGAGGTGAGTTTTGAGGATAAGAAATTTATCCGGCAGTACACCCGTAGTTTTCTGTTTATACCTCTCAACATGGCTAAAGTCATGACTCAGCTGCAGAAAATTGCCGCCGAAGCTCACGTCGAAGTGGATCCAAAGGAAGTGATGATATTGAGCCGCGATCTATTGCCGTGGAAAGCAGAGCAGCTCTATGCGGTGAGCAAAGAGGTGCCCGGGGCAGATAACGTGACATTGTCAGGAGATTTTCTGACCCAAACGTTCGAAGGTCCATATAGTGATGCAAAAAAATGGTATGACAGTCTGACGGCGTTTGCGAAAAAGAAAGCCAAGACAGTGGAGCGTGTTTATTTGTTTTACACCACGTGCCCAAAATGTGCTAAGCACTATGGCAAAAACTATACGATCGGCCTCGCGAAGATAGCCAGCTAATCGCGTCTGCGCAGAAAATACCAGGCTAAGGCGGCGCTCATGGCGCCGGCGATGAGTGCTATGATCCAAAAAGTCATCGGGTGGCTTTCGTCGCCCGGTAGTTTGACGTTCATGCCATACAGTCCGGAAATCATGGTCGGAATGGTCAGTGCTAGTGTGATGACAGTAAGTAGCCGGATGGTCTCATTGAGTCGTGTATCCATAACTGCTCGAAACGAATCGCGCACGTTCGTGATAGTACGTAGCAAGCTCTTACAGCGGGCGATAACCTGCTCGAGCTCGATCGACAAATCCTCAACTAAATCTTTGTCTTCATCAAATTTCTTTAACTTGCCGCCAAGCAGTCTCTCGACAACTTCATTGGTCGGCAGGAGTGCATCAAGAAAGTCATTGAGCTGACGCTCATACTCTACAAACACAGCAATATCCTCGGAGCGGAGGCTGGTAAACTTGCGAATCGCCACGCGTAATTGCCGATTGATTGCAGCAACTTTTTGCTGGTACTCAACCACAACTCGCTCAAGTAGCAGCAGTACCAGCTGTGACTGCATGGTGGTAGCGATCGGGACCTTTTCTACTAGTGGTTGCCACAGACTGCCCAGTGAATCGTGGCAAACTGTTACGACGCAATCTTTGTGGACGATAAACATGATCGGGGTAGTAAAGTCACCTTGGCTCTCATCGAGCATTGGTGCACGAATGATGAAATAAGTATTTGGGCCGACCGTCTCTAGGCGGGGAATCTCATAGGGGTCAAGCGCGTCAGTCACGAGATCCTGGTCGACGCCGAGCTGATCGACGAGCTGACTTACCTCGGTCTCATTTGGGTTTTCAATGCGCACCCAGCAACCCTTCTGCAGCTCCTTGATGGTCTGGGGGTGGGGCGAGGCGAGCGAACTAAAAAGAATCTTTTGCATAAGGAGCCCTAAACTTTAAAGACAAGCCCGACGAGTACGCCGAGCAGTGCTGCCATGCCACCGACAAACAAAATCTTAAGGCCACCTTTGATGGGACTAACATGAATTAGTTTGCCTTTGACGTAGCCAAGCAGAAACAGGCCGATAAGTGCAAAGACAATTGAAAAGATCAGTGAGCCGGGGTAGTTAAAGAACACCACTGGCAGGAGCGGTACGAGCCCGGCCAGGAAGTAGGATACGAGCATGAGCAGCCCACTGAGTAGTGGACCCTGGCTGTGGCGTTTTATCTTATCAATTTCCTGGACTGCATCATCACTCAGGTATTCACCAGCCCCCATTGAGAGGGCTTCAATCGCGATCGCCACCGCGCCACCCAGCAACACTACCTTGCGGTCAGCTCCTACACTGAGGCCCGCAATCAGACCAGTGGTCGAGACTAGGCTGTCTTCGATCCCAAAAATTACGCTTCGGACATACTCAAGGTTTGTTTTTTTCATACTGATATCTTAGTGCAATCCCTACTTGCTGCCAAATAGTAGGTATATCGTTGGCATAAGTATAAAAAATAGAAACCCGAACATGCAAAGCATGGAAATAATAAATGAGAGAAAACCTTTAATAGGAACCGCATTATATTCGAATGGTTCATCGTCGAGTGGGGCAAACGGGCCTCGCCATCGTCGGATAGATAATGACCAGTACAAAAACCGGCCTGTTTTACGGATAAAGATAATATATGGGATGTAGAAAAAAAGGAGATATTCGACGAAAAACACATTCATGAAAATAATGAGCGGTACATACTCAGCTTGTTCAGTAGAGTTGGTTTCGCCGAGCTTGATGTAGAAGTAGCCAAGAATACCCATTACGACCGCATAATACAAAAGAAACGCTGCGATGCGTCGCCCAGTAACGAACGGGAAGTCCTTTGGTTGTTTGGCTATGTTTTTTGTTGCCATAGTAAAAGCTTAAGTGGTTCGCATGATAAAGGCAATTGCTCTTGTCAAAAGTATTGCAATATTGCCTAATTTATGTTAGAGTATATTTTCCGCTCAATCCCGAGTGGTAACCCGTTCCCCGACAACTGGAGTGACATGCCCAAGAAGAAGAACAACCCCAAGCTCGTGACCGGTGAGGTCAAGTGGACCCTGACGGACCGAGGCAAGGCTGGTCGTTGCCACCACCTGGTGGACATCGATGGCAAGCGAGTGCGCGGCACCGCCGGCATCAAGCTGGACGGCTACTGCACCATCGTCTACAACCCCGCCAACGAGACCATCCGCTTCGTCGAGCGTTCGATCATGGACATCGACGAGGTGCCGCGTGGCGCCAAGCTGGTCCTCGAGCACGTGGGCGACCCGGTCGCCCGCTGGGGCTTCCTCCCGGCCGATCTCGGCGGCAACCCGCCGGAGGGCACGGTCGTGATCATCGGCTCCTCGGAGCTGGCCACGGCCAACGCCTGAGACCTTCGGGTCGAACGGGACCCGGGACGCAGTTGCGTCCCGGGGATCCCCCTGAGCTATCTTATGCAAAGATGGTTGAGGGGGATTTTTTGTAGCTATACAATATTGAAATTACATTATAAATATGTTAAAGTGATATGACCCTCTCACGAGGGCCCGTTCCCCGACACAAGGAGGCAGCAATGCCCGAAAGCACCCAGACAATCCTCGCGGTTGTCAGCGAAGTCCATGCCCGGCACGCTCCGCACACCTTCGACGCCATGGGACTGTTCATTCTCGACAGTGATCAGCCCCACGACGCGTCGTATCGCGGTTTGCGTCCGCTCGGCTTCCGCTGTTCGCACTTCGATGAGCAGACAGGTCGAGTCTGGTTCGGTGACGTCGATGAGGCACACCGTGTCTCGGCGCCGTCCATCCGCGACCTGGAAGCCGGCCAACAGTTGGTCCTTATCCAGGAGCAGGCTGGTGAGTTGCTGTGGGGTCTGCCCACGCCCACTCTCAAGGCGGCCCTCGACTACATGTTCGATGGGTTCATGCAGCTGGCCTACGGTGGCTGACACCTCGGCTGGAACGGGACCTGAGGCGCGCAAGCGCCTCGGGAGTCCCCCTGAGCTATCTTATGCAAAGATGGTTGAGGGGGATTTTTAGTATTGAAAAAATTGTGTAATCATGCTATAGTATCAAAACTCTCTCAGCCGAGAGGGTATCCGTTCCCCGACAGATTAGATTGGACCCCGATGACCCAACGCAATTCATCCTCCCGCCGTCCACGAGGTGATCAGCCTCGTCGTGCTGGAGGTACTCCCTCCCGTGCCGATGCCCGAACGGGCGGCACACGTACGGGCCAACCGCCGCGTCGCAAGATGTCGGCTACCACCCATCGAGCCATCGTCAAGGTGCTCGACCCCCGCAACGAGGGTCAGTACTTCGGCTTCGTTCGACTGCTCGACGAGCAGGGTGTGCAGACCGGCGAGGAGGTCTACTTCCGCTGGAATGACGGCAGCCCCGTCGAGTACAAGCCGGGCGGCCACGTCTGGTTCGTCGACCCGAACAACAAGGGCGACCACAAGCGCAAGCCGGTGGTCGAGCGACCCATGCCGGGCGACCACATCGTCTGCCGTGTCGTGGTCACGCATCGCGGCAAGAAGGTCCTGATGTGGGGCTTCTACGACCGCGACCTCCACGAGGCAGCGATTCGTCAGGGTTGCGACTGATCCAAGTCGGGGCAACGCCCGGAGCGCGCAAGCGTTCCGGGTAGCCCCTGAGCCAATAGTCATGTTGGTTGAGGGGCTAGAGATAATCATTAAAAAGTGCTATAGTTGAAGCCTAATTAGGTGGCGACTGTAGACACGCAGGCGCTTATTTTTATGGCACAAAATCCCCAAAACATTCGAAATATTGCAATTATTGCCCACGTTGACCACGGTAAGACGACCTTGGTCGATGGTCTGCTCAAGCAGTCCAAGACATTTCGCGATAACCAGGCCGAGATGGAGCAGTCGCTCATCATGGACAGTGGTGATCAAGAGCGCGAACGGGGTATTACTATTACTGCCAAGGTAACTGCCGTCTCGCATGGCGATTACCGAATCAATATTATCGACACACCGGGTCACGCGGATTTCTCAGGTGAAGTGGAGCGAACGCTGAACATGGCTGATGGCTGTATTCTTGTCGTCGATGCTCAAGAGGGGCCAATGCCGCAGACGAAGTTTGTGCTCCAGCAGGCTTTGGTCAACAACCTCAAGCCAATCGTTGTTATCAATAAGATCGACAAGCCAGCCCGACGTATCGCCGAGGTTGAGAATGAATTGGCCGATCTCTTTTTGGAGCTGGCAGTTCATGAGGATCAGCTCCATTACCCGATTTACTACGCGGTGGGTCGCGAAGGGAAAGCCTGGGCTCAGATGCCAGACGACCCAGAGTCGGCGGGCGACCTTGAAGTCCTGTTTGACGCTATCATCAAAGATATCCCGGCTCCAACGGTTGAGCTCGATAAGCCGCTCCAGATGCTCGTAACTGCCCTGAGCTATGATTCGTATAAAGGGAAGTACGCGGTCGGCCGTATTAACCGCGGTCAGGTCAAGGCCGGTGACAGCGTGATGATTTGTAAACTCGATGGCAAACAGGTCCGCGCCAAGATCGAAGGCGTTTTCATGAGTCACGGCCTCAGTCGGTTTGACGTACCAGTCGGTGTGGCGGGCGATATCGTCCAGCTCACTGGACTTGGCGACATCAAGATCGGCGAGACGGTGGCGGATGCAGAAAAGCCTGAGGCCCTACCGGTCATGCAGGTTGAAGAGCCAACACTTAAGATCTACATTGGTCCAAACACCAGTCCATTTAAGGGTCAAGAGGGCGAATTTGTTACTAACAACCAGATTGGCGAGCGTCTACACAAAGAGCTCGAGACCAACATTGGTCTGCGCGTTGAAAATGAAGGCCTTGGATATCTTGTATCGGGTCGCGGTGAGTTGCACCTGAGCGTGCTGATTGAGAATATGCGCCGAGAAGGCTTTGAGATGGAAGTTGGTCGCCCGCAGGTCGTGACCCGCCAAGTCGACGGGAAGACTGAGGAGCCGCTGGAGGAGCTCATCATCGAGGTGCCGGCTGAGCACGTTGGAGCTGTGCAGATGGAGCTGGGAGCTCGACAGGCTCAGGCCAAGGAGCAGTTTGTGACGAGCAAAGGTGTTACCAAGCTCGTTTATGAAGTGCCTACTCGCGTGCTGCTTGGTTTGCGCAACATTTTAGTCACCAAGACCAAGGGTACGATTATTATGAACTCGCTCGTCATCGGCTATCAGCCACAGGGTCCAGCCCTCCGACAGCTTCGCAATGGCGTACTGATCGCCTATGAATCCGGCACTACCACACCATACGCGTTGCAGAGTGCTCAAGAGCGCGGCACCGTCTTCGTCGGGCCAGCCGTTAAGGTGTACGCTGGGCAGATTGTTGGCCTCAATGCTCGTAGTGACGACTTAGAAGTGAATGTCTGTAAAGAGAAACACCTTACCAACATGCGTAGTAGTAGCAGTGATGGTGTTGTGCAGCTCACGCCGCCAACCATCTTAAGCCTTGAAGAGTGCATCGACTTTATTGAGAATGATGAGCTGGTCGAGGTTACGCCAAAATCACTTCGTCTGCGCAAGCGTGAACTCAGCGCGAATCAGCGCAAGAAGCGCTAGCCAAAGTTAATAGAGCCTTACGCTGAAAATAACACCCAGTTAAAACAGGGTGTTATTTTTTTAGAAAACTATTGTCGCGAAGTCTTAAAATGATGGTATTATTGAAATAACATAAGCACAATGTGCCTTATAATAGTATTGATTTTAGGAAGGATACATATCTATGGCATTACGCCGCAAGTCACGTAAGCACAAGACTACTCATAAGGCAGCATTGCATCCACATCACGCCAAACCATACCGCAAGCGACATCTGTTTGCGCTTGGCTTCTTTACCGCTTCAGTATTGGCGGTTGCTTTCTTTGGTGCTCAAAATCTAGCCAATAACGCGGCGCTCCGAACTAGTGCACAGGATGCCGCCCAGAGCATTGCAGCGAAGAACACGTTGAATACCAGCCCAATCGTTATGCGCTCAAATCTTGGTTTTGAATTAACTTACGATCCGGGAATGTTTAGTGTTACAGCAACATCCATAGAAAAAGATGGTAAACCAAAGACTTATGATTATGCTGCTAACACCCCAACACGAGATTATTCACTGGTGCAGTTTGTACCAGCCGACACAAGCAATCAGTATGACAAGTCAGCGTTGACAGTCTATGCGCCACAGGACAAAACAGTCATACAGGCGGATCTGGCCGGTGTTGCACAAAGTTACGCCGATCGATCTGATGCCACCTTCAATGTTATTACCTCAAAAACTGAGACAGCCACCATCAACGGTCAGTCGTACCAAAAGATCACCTACGACAGTGTACCAAAGGCACGTGCTGGTAAAACAAATCTGGCAACCGTACGATCTGTTATTTATGTCGGTATTCTCGGCAATAAAAAGCCGATCATTCTCAAGATTAGTGATGTTACCGATACGATTAGTCCGCTGTCCAAATACGAAGAAGTTGTGGGTAGTCTGAAGCAGACCGGTGCGGTGGCTGCAGCGGCAAGCTTTGATCGCCAGGTGCTCATGACGGCTGCCGACATTGTCACAAAACGTAGTGGCAAGTTGAGCCTGGCAAGCGCAAATGCGTTTACTGATCGCGCTGAGGCAGCTACGTTACCTGATGCTAGCTCACGTGTCACCAACGAATACACACCGGCAGTGACGAAGATTTATCACCTCAACTGTGGGTCGATTACCTATCAGGGGCAACCGCTCCTGCGAGATGGCTGCCTTGGCGTTACCGGCACAGGCTTCTTTGTCTCGGCAGACGGCTACATTGCCACCAACGGCCACGTTGTTTCTACGACTGCCAAGGATATCGTAGCGTACTCACTCAGCGAAGAAGTGCTGCGTCGTATCTTTGAGATTGAAGGCTACTCGCCAGCGGAAATCGATGAGCTCATTAACACAGTGTTGTCTGATCCAACCGCAGCTGCTGCAGTGCTCGCCGCGATCTATAAGTTGCCCGAAGGCTACCTCAAGATCAATAATCAGCTTGATGTGTATCTAGCGACACTTGGGAAAGATGCCCCAGATACGAAGAGCTTCCTGCGATCCCGTAGCTATAGTGATACATCAACTATTAAAAATGCGAAGCTTATCGGCTATGACTACGACAGCGCCGATCTCGTATCGACCAAGTTCACGCACTCCGATGTGGCCTTGCTGAAGCTGGATGGCAAAGACTTTCCAGTTACGACTCTCGGTAGTATCGACGGTGTTTCCAAGGGTTCTAAGTTGACGGTTATCGGCTTCCCAGGAATTGCCGATCAGGGTGGTGGCTTAACTGATGCTACCAAGATCGAAGCGACTGCTACAACCGGCACTGTCAGTGCGATTCGCGACAGTAATGACGGTAAGCGCAAGTTGATCCAGTCTGACGCGAAGATAAGTCACGGCAACAGTGGTGGTCCAGTATTTGACGAGTCAGGTAAAGTCTTCGGGCTCGCTACCTATGTTTTGACCGGTGAAAATGGCGATAGTAACTACTCATATATGCGCGACATCAAAGACCTCAAGGACCTAGCGCGCGATAAGGGCGTTACGTTTGATACCAATAGTGCCACCCAAAAGGCTTGGTCGGCTGGTCTCGACAGCTTCTATAAGGCGCACTACACGGCTGCCATTAACAAGTTCAAAGAAGCTCAGAAGCTCTACCCGTCACTTGCCTTGGCTGATGACCTTATCAAAACAGCGCAGACTAAGATTGCCAACGGGGAAGAAGTCCCAGAGCCAATTTGGAGCTTCCTGCTCTGGGGTGTTGGAATTCTCTCGCTGGGCGGTGCAGTCGTCATGGTTGTGATTATCTCCAAGCACCGTGTTAAGCATGCAGTTTACACGGCGACGAATGCTGGTCAGACGCCATTGGCCGCGGCAGTGCCTGCAATGGCTGGTGCTCCAGCTGCTGCACCAGCAACCGGTTTTTCCGCACCTAAAGTAGCAATGGGGCCAATGCCACCAACGGCAGTCCAGCCACAGATGCAGCAACCTGTTGCACCACAACAGCCGCCAGCGCAACCGCCGGTGCAACCTCAGCCGCCGCAGGGCCCTACTCCGCCGCAAAATCCACCAACCATGCCAGTCTAACAAGATAGGCAGTCGAGGCCCATCGTTTGATGGGCCTCGTGTATAATGTACGTATAAACATAAGAGGTTACATGGCGACGCAAAGTCAGAAGATTACAAAACTGGTTCGATTTAATCGCATCATGGCCGCCCTCCATTTCCTTCAGGGCGTAGCAATGGTATTGCTTAGTAAGAATTTTACATTGCCCATTCAGGCAAATTTCTTGAGTTTTGACGTAAAGACCCAAAGCCTCGTTCCTGCCACCAAGACTCTCTTTGATCTGCCGTTAGCTTGGCTCGTAGCTGGCTTTTTATTTATGTCAGCTGCTGCACACCTCATAATCTCGACCATTTATAAGAAGCGCTACGAGAAGGGGCTCAAGCAGGGTATCAATCGGGCTCGTTGGATCGAATACTCTATTTCAGCCAGTACCATGATGGTGGCGATTGCTCTGCTGGTTGGTATCTATGACGCGGGGCTTTTGATTGCTATCTTTGCGCTAACTGCTGTCATGAACTTGCTGGGTTTGGTTATGGAGATCCACAATCAAACTACTCAAAAAACAAATTGGGTTAGCTATATCGTAGGCTGCATCAGCGGAATAGTACCCTGGATTGTGGTAGCACTTTACTTCTGGTCAGCTGCCCAGTACGGTGACGGCAAAATCCCAGACTTTGTGTACTGGATATATGTCAGTATTTTTATCTTCTTCAACTGCTTTGCCATCAATATGATTCTGCAATACAAGAAGTGGGGCAAGTGGTCAGACTACCTTTATGGTGAGCGCGCCTACATCATCCTGAGTCTTGTTGCGAAATCGCTTCTTGCGTGGCAGGTTTTTGCCGGTACACTGCGCCCCTAGCACAAAAAATAGACATTATTTAGAAATTATTGTATAATTCTAATCGTATGATGAATGTCGAGCTCTATGAAGGTTTTCTCGCTGTTCATTAGTGAAGAAAACATAACGAAAGGCATTCATGAGAAAGCGATCTTTTTCGCGTCCAAGCTCACCACGCAGTGGTGGCCAGTTTCGACGTAACGGTAGGGTAGTAAATTTTAACAGTCGACCAAAACGCGGTCCTGCAGCGATTGACCCACAGCGGTTCATCAATAAAGCAATAGCGCCAGTTGAGCAAGAGGTCTATGTACCTCATCATCAGTTTACGGATTTTGCTTTTACCGAAGGACTGAAAGCAAATATTATTAAGCGCGGTTTTACCGCCCCAACCCCAATCCAAGATAAATCCATAACGCCGGTGCTTGAAGGGCGAGACCTGATTGGTCTGGCCAATACGGGTACCGGTAAGACGGCAGCCTTTTTGCTGCCCCTAATTGATCACATGCAGCGCCGCAACGGTCGTGGGACCGTACTGATTGTCGTGCCCACACGAGAGCTAGCAGTGCAGATTGATGATGAGTTTCGAGAATTTGGCAAAGGCTTGCGACTATATTCGGCACTCTGTGTTGGCGGCGCGAGTATGAATCGACAAATCGAGCAGTTGCGACGCCGGCCGCAGTTTGTGATCGGTACGCCGGGACGTCTCAAGGACTTGGTCCAGCAACGCGTACTGAAGCTTGAGCACACCAACGCGTTGGTGCTCGATGAGGCTGATCGCATGCTCGACATGGGCTTTATTAACGATATTGAATTTCTGATGAGTAAGCTGCCAGAAGAGCGCCAGTCACTTTGTTTTTCGGCAACGCTTAGTCCGGAGATCGAGCGCTTAGTGCATCGTTTGCTCAAAGACCCGGTGACTGTATCAGTGCGAACCGCCGAAACAAGTCAGAATGTCGATCAGGACATTGTGCGGGCTGGCAGCAAAGAGGAGAAGCTGGAGCTTCTTATTGACCTACTTAAGCAAGAAGATTTTGACAAGGTGTTGGTGTTTGGTCAGACAAAGTGGGGAGTGCAACGCTTGGCCGACACTTTGAAGAAGCACGATATTGTAGCTGAAGCCATTCACGGCGACAAGTCTCAGCCACAGCGCCAGAAAGCACTGCGGGCCTTCAAGAATAACCAAGCGAAAGTATTGGTGGCGACCGACGTTGCGGCGCGCGGACTCGACATTCCAAATGTTTCGCACGTGATCAACTTTGATCAGCCTAATAACTATGACGATTACATCCACCGTATCGGTCGAACCGGTCGTGGTGGCAAGGCCGGCAAAGCACTGACCTTCGTCGCACACTAAAAGTCTCTGGCCAATAGGCGTATAATTGAACTGTAAGCAAGGAGAAATATATGTCGACTTACATTCATGATGCAAAGGACAAAGCCAAAGAAAACAGCTATTTCCGCCAAGTAGTAGCACACTCAGACAAGACCCAGGTGGTCTTGATGAGCTTGCTACCAGGTGAAGATATTGGTATGGAAGTGCACCCCAACGAGGATCAGGTGCTCTACTGCGTAGCGGGTAGCGGTAAATGTGTTTTGGATGGTGCTGAGCACTCGTTTGAGAAGGGGGATGTGGTGCTTGTCAGTGCCGGTACTGAGCACAACTTTATCAACGGTGACGATGAACCAATGAAGATTATCACTACCTACTCACCACCTCACCACAAGGATGGCACTGTTCACAAGACAAAAGCCGATGCCGAAGCAGCTGAGGCTGCAGAACACGGCGACTCCTAGTCTTTTACAAAAGACACAAAAAGGCAACCAATTAGGTTGCCTTTTTAGTAAAATTATGTTATAGTATCAACCTTCGTTTTGTTCGTCTAGCGGGGAGGTATCCCATGGAAGCGAAGAAGCCATCTGCCCGCGAGCTCGTCTCACTGGCAGTTCTCGTGACGGTCTTCACTTGGTTGAGCCGTCGTCGTGTTGGACTCGGCCTCAGCCGAGCACGGAGTGGCTGGAAGGCCAACCCGCTGCGCATGGTTGCGCAACTGGTCACCTCGGTGATCATCGGCCAGGGCATCTTCTGGCTGGTGGGTTACGACCAGCTTGGTATCAGCATGAACCCGACTCATCAGATGGGTCGACTCAAGCAATTGGCCGAGCGATTGGCTGAGAAGGTGCCGGATGACCCGCTCTGGGCCTGGCTCCTCAAGGCGCTTGAAATCGCCACCGACTTCGGGAAGTGCCCGATCGAGGGAGCGGTTTACCTGCGTCACGGCATCGTCAGCGATGCCGTAGCGGCTGGTGTGACGCAGCCATGGTGGAGTGTGGTCGAGGGAGCTGAGAAGTTCAACGGGGCGCTGATGCATCCCGAGCGGGTCAACACCCGTGAGCAGATCGCGCTCTCGATCGGCTGCACACTCGGCAGCCTATTCCGCTACCTGTTGGCCGCGATCGTGTGGTTCGGTGGCGGTGTCATCAATCGCCAGCTGACCGATCGACTCGAACGCGGCTATCGCGAGCTGGACCCCGTGATCATCACTGGTTCTGGTGTGGTGGTGGCAGTCATCATCGGTCACGGCCTTCGGGTCGGCAACCAGACGAACTGAAGTACGACCCCGGTGGGCACAGCGATCTCGAATCCGTCCTGCCGGGGTCGCTGTGCGTTTATTTGATACTACTCGAATCTGAGTTGGTTTTGAGTTACAATTGTTGGTATATAACGCTTATGGATATCAAAAAAGTACCAGCTTCAAATAATACACCAGCCAGTGCCAAACCGGCGCCAACACCACAAAAGAGCGCTGCTCCAGTGGTAAAGCCCGCTGGCAAGGCAACCATTACGGTTGGTGCAGCCCTATCGACTGCAAAAGACGGCAATGCAAAAACGGCCCCAAAGCAGAATACACAGCCAACTAGCGATGCGCAGACGCTCGCCGCTGAAGTGCCGAAAATGCCATCAGCGAACCGCAATAAAGTAACGGCCAGCCTCGCCGCTGTACCGCCATTGCCAGCACCTACACCAAAACCTGCTGCCACGCCACAGTCAAACACCATGCCGCACAAATCGCATCTTGGCATTGGTATCGCGGCGGCAATTGTCGTGCTCGGCATGGTCACAGCTGGTATTTTTCTCGTAACGGGTGGCCTCAAAAATCCGGCAACCAGAACGATTCAGCCCAAAGTTGACCCGGGCGCTCAGTACTACACTGAGGCTGATACAGAGTTGCAGCAGCTCGATGCCGACCTGAAAGACGCAGCCGATAGATTTAATGATCAGGCCGGGGACCTGACGGAGAACTAGCATGCGACGACTATCAAGCTACATTTTGACCGGATTTATTGCACTCGGTCTAGTCCTGCCGGCAGTTGGTCGTGCGGCTAAGTCGACTCCTACGCCAACGCCGACTCCAACACCCAAGGCTACTCCGCAAGTACCGCAGGTATCAAAAGACGATGCCGAGCGTCTCGCAAGACTCAAGGTTAAGGCAGCCAATGAGATCACTCGTCGTACTGAAATACTGGTCAAGCTCAACGATCGTGTTGGTAAGATGGTGTTTTTACGTGACAACGATCGCAAAGTCCTCAAAGAGCAAATTGCTGCAGGGCAAAAAAGCCTCGCTGACCTTCTGGTCAAAATCCAGGCAGCTAATCTGACATTAGCGCAAATGCGGGGTTATGTGGTGGTACTCAACACTGAGTATCGACAGTTTTCAGTTGTCGGACCAAAGGTCGCTTTGATGATTGGCGTTGACCATCTTGGCTTTGCGCTCGAAAAGTTTGACGCAATCGAAAAAGAGCTTGTCGACAAGTCTGATGAGCTAAAGCGTGCCAAAAAACTTAAGTCTACAACCGAAACGAAAATTGCCGATCTCAAGAATAAGATTGATGACGCCAGAGTGAAGTATGAGGTGATATATAAGGCGGTGCTGCCGATCCAGCCGACTGACTTTGCTGCCATCAAGGGTCAACTGCAATCGCAACGTGACACGCTCAAGGCCAGCTATGAATCACTCGTGAAGGCGCTCGCCACCGCTCGATCTATCAAAGTCGATCTCGAGTCTACGAAGTAGAGTTCGTTGGCAAATCTGGCGGTATCCGGCATAATGGGTTCTATATGAAACGAACAGAACTTTTTACTCGCACCGAAAAATCAATCGGCCGCGACATCGTATCGAAAAATGCCGAGCTTTTGACGCGCGCCGGCTATGTTGATCAGCTAATGGCCGGTGTGTATACCTACATGCCGCTTGGTCTGCGGGTTCTGCGCAACATCGAGAATATTGTTCGACGCCACATGAATGAGCTAGGCTCGAGTGAAGTTCTGATGCCAGCCCTGCATCCAAAGGCAATTTGGGAGACAACCGGCGGTTGGGACAATATAGATGTACTTTTCAAGATTAAGAGCCGCACCAACAATGAATATGCCCTGGGTCAGAGCGAAGAAGAAGTCGTCACTCCGCTCGTGATGAACCGAGCGCCATCGTACAAACATCTCCCTGTGTCGGTTTATCAGATCCACTGGAAGTACCGTGATGAATTGCGTGCCAAATCTGGTATTATGCGCGGCCGCGAATTTTTCATGAAAGATATGTATAGCTTCCACACCTCACAAGAGGATTTCGATCGCTACTACCAGCTCGTTAAGAATGACTATCTCAACATTTTTGCCGAACTTGGGCTGACTGCCAAGGTCACCGAGGCATCGGGCGGTAGTTTTTCGGAAAAGGTGTCGTATGAGTTCGAAGTACTGACCGACGCCGGTGAAGACGTTGTCTATTATTGTGAGGCGTGTGACTTTTGCGTCGAGGACGAGATCGCCAAGGTCAAGCCGGGCGATGACTGCCCACGCTGCGGTAAGGGGGTGCTCAAGGAGGCTAAGTCGGCCGAAGTAGGCAACGTGTTTGATCTTGGACAGAAGTATGGCAAGGATTTTGATCTGGGTTATATTGATGAGCACGGCAAGAAGCAGTTTCCAATCATGGGTTGCTATGGCATCGGCATTAGTCGCGTGATGGGTGTGATCGCCGAGAAGTATCATGACGAAAAAGGTCTCGTCTGGCCTGAATCAGTCGCACCGTATCGCTACCACATCGTGATGCTACCAGATGAGCAGAATCGCGCTGCGGCACAAAAAGTGTATGATGCGCTCGGTGCCGACAACTGTCTATGGGATGATCGCGATGAAGTTAGTGCCGGCGAACGGTTTGCTGATGCTGATCTGATGGGATGTCCTGTGCAGATTGTGGTTTCGCGAAAAACATTGGAAGAGGGTAGCGTCGAAGTGGTTTCGCGATCAGGTAAATTCGACAAGTTTATGTGCAAATTAGACGAACTCAATATGATTGTTGAGCGTAGTCAATCATAAAAGGCTTGTGCTGCGTCTGTAACTGCACAATAATAAAGCCAGTAATCATTGAGGAGATAGTATGTTAAGTGCAGCCGCTATAAATATCTGGGCAGTCGTTGGTGCTGCTGTAGCCAATATGGTCATTGGAGCGCTTTGGTATTCGCCGCTATTGTTTGCCAATCCTTGGTCGGACATGCTCGGACGCGATCTCAAGGAAATGCGTAGCCGCAGTGCAATTCAGGGGTATATTGCTGCAGCCGTGGCGTCATTGATCATGAGCTATGTCCTAGCGCTAGTTATTGAGACAGTGCAGGCCCGTGATGCGATCTCGGGAGCGACGATTGGTTTTTGGCTCTGGGTTGGTTTTGTGGCGACCACTACCATGGTGGACTATGTCTTCGCCGGGCACCGCAAGAAACTTTATCTGATCAATGTTGGCTACCCATTAGCAGCACTCTTAGTAATGGGCGCTATGCTTGGGGCTTGGAAGTAGCCGAGCTCACGATATCAGGCTCAACTTCGAGCTTGATCTGAAACTTTTCATATACTCGCTGCACAATAATATCGCGCAGCTCCAGTAGTTCTTTGCTACTAGCCTGGCCTGTATTTTCAAGAACCAGAGCGTGGTTGTCATCAACTTTGACGTGGCCGTGGACATAGCCCTTGAGATCAAGCTCTTCGATCAGCCAGCCGGCACCGATCTTGACCTGGTCATTTGGTAAGAACCAACGAGCTGGTTGTGACCAGCCGGGACGAGGTTCGTTGATCTGTGGGAACGTTTTTTCGAGTCGTTCGAAATGCTCACGATCAATGATTGGGTTTTTGAAGAATGAGCCGACATTTGGCACTTGTTGTGGGTTAGGAAATTTTGCTTGGCGTATTGAGATAACGGCCTCACGGATCTGCATGGCAGTTGGTTGCCCAATGACTCGCTCGCCAAAGTAGCGGACGAGATCTTTATAGGTCGGTGGATCGGGCGCTCTTCGGTTGAGCCGCATTCGTACGGCAGTAATGATGTAGCGCCCTCGAGCTGTGCTCTTAAAAATACTTGTACGGTAACTAAACTGGCAGTCATCTTTACCTAGCTGTACGAGCTCATTTCTGTGAGTATCTAGTGCATCAAGCGATTCAAAAATCTGGTCGAACTCTCGCCCGTAGGCACCAATGTTTTGTACAGGAGCACTGCCGCACAGTCCCGGGATAGCCGATAGAAGCTCCAGTCCACTCAGACCATCATCGATACTGCGTGCTACCACTTCATCCCAGTCTTCGCCGGCGCCAACCTCCAGTATTTGATCATCGTCATAGCTATCGAGCAGTTTGTAGTCTCGGATATCAATGTGCAATACAAGCCCCTCGTATCGCTCGCCGTCAAAGATTGTGTTGCTGCCGCCGCTCAGAATGAAAAAAGTAATCTCGTTCGCCTTCGCCCAAGCAACCGCCGCTGCGAGTTGATCGGTAGTGGCGATATTGCCAAAATACTCCGCGACGACATTGAGCTTAAATGTCGTAAGCTCAGCGAGTGATATATTCTCTTGTATGAAAGTTGGTCTTTGCATGGCAACTCGTTACTATACTAGTAGTCTAACATGGCGGAGATGTGCACGATGAGCGATTTTTCTGAAAAAGTATTGGCGGTAGTGCGGGCGATACCGCGCGGCCAAGTCATGAGCTACGGCGAAGTAGCCAAGCAAGCGGGCTATCCTGGTGCGGCTCGGGCAGTCGGCAGCCTGATGAAGCAAAACTATGACGATTCCGTACCGTGTCATCGAGTAGTACGCGCTGATGGTCGAGCTGGGCGCTACAACCGTGGCGATGCCAACAAGATCGAGTTACTCCGTAATGAGGGCGTGAAGCTGTAGTGTGAGAAAGCTTACAGACCTCCTGCAGCAATCTCCCTACTATGAGACTATATTGCCTGACATCTAGAGGGGAGGTGATGGATAATGAAGAAGCAAAAACGGCGCTCAGAGCGGCGTATGCCGACCAATCGCCTCAAGGATTTGCGCACCCTCGATGACATTTTAGACGAGATGGCTGTGAAGTGGGCACTCCGTGCCGAGCATATGCGCCATTCGCATGGTGATCTTCTCGTCAAACATAAATAAGGAAATCAAAATGAACATTGGCTCGTTGTAGCGAGTGGCCAGAAAATCGGTCACTCGCTTTTTGCTATAATCATACATATGCAAACTCTCAAAATATATTCCTGGAACGTCAATGGCATCCGTGCTGTGCTCAAAAAAGGCGTTTTTGTGCCATTTATCAAAGAGCATCAGCCCGACATTTTGTGCATCCAAGAAACGAAAGCTAAGCAGGGTCAGGCTGAGATCGATCTACCAGACTATGAGGAGATCTGGAATTCAGCCGAGCGACCAGGCTACTCCGGCACCGCGATATTTACCAAGATCAAGCCACTGTCGGTAGCAATGGGTTTTCCCGACGATATTGTCAGTAAGTACCAGCTTGGTGATGGCTATGGCGATGCCAATAACGAAGGACGCGTGCTGGCTGCCGAGTTCGATAAGTTTTACGTCGTGACCGTTTATACACCCAATGCCAAGGACGATCTGAGTCGAGTACCGTTGCGTGAGAAGCACTGGGACCCAGCCTTTTTGGAGTATTGCCAACAGCTCGAGAAGAAGAAGCCGGTGGTTTTCTGTGGCGATCTCAATGTGGCGCACACTGAAGATGACTTGGCGCGACCTAAAGAGAATCGCGGCAAGAAGGGTTTCACCGATGAAGAGCGAGCTGGCTTTGACGCATTTGTCGCCGCTGGTTTTATAGATACACTACGACTCTTCAAACAAGGCAACGGGTTTTATACCTGGTGGACCCACTGGGGCGGCGCGCGGGCTCGCAACGTGGGGTGGCGAATTGATTATTTTCTCGTGTCGGCTTACCTCAAAGATAATGTGGTGGCGGCAGACATCCATCCGGACGTTATGGGATCAGATCATTGTCCGGTGAGCGTTACGCTCAAAGTATAGTTTTTGTTTCTAAAACGGAGTCGACCCCCGATCCACTTGGGACCGGGGGTCGTTGGTTCTCCGAACCGGGTGCTACTTGCCGAGGGCAGCCCGGATCTCGGGCACACCATGCATGAACACCTCCACGGCTGTGACGAGTCGCGGCACGCTGATGTGGGTGGTGTCGAGCTGATGGGCGCCGGCAGGCCTGACCATCGGTGACGCCTCGCGCTCGGAGTCGAGGCGATCCCGCTCGCGCAGCTCCGCGACCGTCACATCGCGACCGAGCTGGTTGGAGCGACGGATCGCCCGCACCTCATCATCGCAGATCAGGAAGATCTTGAACGGCGAGTTCGGGAACACGACGCTGCCGAGGTCACGGCCTTCGATGATGCAGTGCCGGTCGGAGGCGAACGTCTTCTGCCAGCGACGGATGTGCTCCCGCACGCCCGGGTAGTGCGCGATGTGCGGCACCAGATCGCTCATGGCCGCCAACTGCTCGGCGGTGATCGGCTTGTCGTTCACCTTGACCACCGAACCACCATCGAAGTCGAAGTGGATCTCCTCGGCGATCTTGGTGACCTGCACCTCGTTGTGCGGGTTGGTGCCGGTGACCTGCACCTCATTCGCGACACCTCGGTAGAGGTGGCCGGTGTTGAGGTACGGCCACCTGAGGTGAGCCGCCAGCTCACGGGCGAGCGATGTGGTGCCAGTACCGGCACCGCCATCGATCGTGATGACTACGTGTTCTGTGTCCATGCGGACCTCTCTGTTCGGGGAACGGGTTGGGACAGGTTCAATGTCGAAGAACCGACGCAATTCTACAATAATTTAGCTGCCTTTTCAATATTTTTGCATCCAGGACTTGAAGGAAAGACGAAAATTTGGTATCATATCAGCCAATTGCTAAAAAAGTAACGAAGAAAGAATACTATGGCTAAGAAGCAAGCACGCGCACTCATTGTGCTGAAAAACCCCAAGACCGGTACGCTCTACTTCACCAACAAGAACTCTCTGAACTCACCAGATAAGATTGTCTTGAAGAAGTACGACAAGAAGACTCGCAAGGTTGAGACCTTCACTGAGTCAAAGATGAAGCTCGGTTAGTTTTTCTGAAAAGGGGTGCCTTTACCGGCGCCCCTTTTTGATTCTCAGCTTGATCTGTTACAATAAGCCAATGAAAAAGTATCTACCAACAATTATTTTTGTAGTAGCAGTGCTGGGACTGCTTGTTTTTGCGATTTTCTCAGCGAGTAATTCAAAAAATGACAGTAGCAACGCCACCACATCGGTCAAGGCAAATGACCAGGATGCAGCCCTACTCAACCAGGGACCCTCAAAAGGCGCCGAGAACGCCAAGGTTACCCTTGTAGAGTTTGGTGATTTTCAGTGTCCAGTTTGCCGCAATTTCGAGATAAGCATCTTGCAAAAAGAGATTTTCCCGGCCTATGGCGATAAGATTAAGTTTGTCTGGAAGCAGTTCCCGCTCAACCCACAGCCACACAAGAACGCTTTCACTTCAGCAGTAGCATCTGAGGCGGCCAATGATCAAGGTAAATTCTGGCAGATGCACGATATCTTGTTTGACAAGCAGACCGAGTGGTCTGAGCTTGATGATCCGGCTGCTAAGTTTGCAGAGTATGCTGGCCAGATTGGCCTAGACGTTGAAAAGTTCAAGTCTGACTACGCGAGCAAGAAGTACGACGATAAGATCAATCAAGATAAAAATCTTGGACAGAAACTTCAGGTGCAGGGTACACCGACATTCTTTGTGAATGGTGTTCAGGTTGCAACCGACGGTGGTCCAGATGCTATAAAAAAAGCTCTGGATGAAGCGCTTAAGCAATAACCTCACACTTGTTGTGCTCTTTGTAGTTGCCGTGATTGGGCTAGCAGACGCTAGCTATCTGACATACGAGCACTATACGGGCAATAAGGTCGTCTGCAGTATTACTGGCGGCTGCGAGAAAGTCCTCACAAGTGAATATTCGACGGTGTTTGGTGTGCCGATTTCCTTAGGAGGGATAATCTTCTATCTCGCGGTATTAGGTTTCGCTTTTCATTTTCTTTTGCAGCCAATCCACAAGCGAGCTACGCAATTGTTGCTCGCTATGTCGACTATTGGTTTGCTGACCTCGACGTATCTTACCGGACTGCAGGCTTTTGTTATCCGCGCCTGGTGCCAGTTCTGTCTCCTATCTGCCTTCACATCGCTCTGCATTTTTCTACTAAGCATTGCGCTGTATCGTAAGGGTCATAGGGCAGATAAGAAGGAGGAGAAAAAAGATGAAAAAAGCTGATCATATTATTGAGTTTTATGGCGAGACATGTCCGCACTGTATCTCGATACGACCGATTATTGAGAGTCTCGAGAAGGAGCTCGGGCTAGAGATACGAAAACTCGAAGTCTGGAATGACGCCGACAACCAGAAACTGATGGAGGAGTACTCCGAGATTATCAGTGAGGCATGCGGTGGTTTTGCAGCCGTACCAAGCTTTGTGAATACAAAGACCAGGCAGGCACTCTGCGGAGTGCACGACAAGGCAGACATCCAAAAGCTGATTGAAGGCGGGGACTGCAAAGATAACGTCTGTATGCCGCACAGCAAAATGCAAAAATAGTCTAGGCCATAAGATTCATGCGTTTGAGCTCAGGCCCAATTTTTTCCAGTAGCTTTTGCGCTTGCTGATGCAGGCCCTCCAATTCGTTTGGATCACTCAGAATGCCATCAAGAATATAGACCGCCCGGGAGTTGAGTAGTTCAATTGAGTATTCACGGCTGTAATCGACTAGTAGTGCCATGACATCCGGGCTCAAGATGGTAAGTGACTCGGTCGAGCTGCCTTTCGCCATGTACATGTTGAAGTGATCAGGAAAATCACCCTCAAGATCAACTCGCTCGCAATTGGCCAGCAGTTCGGGTTGTGCGGTAAAGAAATCGTGGCGCGAGTCCAGGTAAATGTGCGGCGTTGGGGCGGGTAGGTCGATACACAGCACTGTCCAGAAAAACGTTTGGTAATGATTTTCACTGATCTTTATGTCGTACGCGAGCGTCGCAATGACCTCTCCTTTACCGACAACGATATTATCAAGCCGCTGGTTTGTGCCGATTCGAAAAATGAGCCCCTCGAGGTTGATTGCTAATTCTTTGACGTCCTTGCCGATATACGTAAAATCGTGAAGTTTGGCAAAATCCGCGAAAACAGACTTATTGTAGTGGGCGGCGCCATAGACAAGTAGGGTTGCATAACAGATGAAGATGAACGCTACGCCGAATAAGATATTGCCAGTCAGCACAAATGCTACCGAGAGGCAACCGGCCACAATCATCAGATACCAATAGTTTTGCCAGACGAATTTATTGAGCCGAGCGTTAAATAGATACATAGACGCCTTTCTGTCTTTATCTTAGCACTTGAGTGTACCCTCCTAAAACGATACACTATAAACATAACAACTTAAGGAGGGTGAGCGCCTATGACACGGGTTGCCATCAATGGTTTTGGGCGGATTGGGCGAAATGCCTTCAAACTCGCTTTTGCAAATCCAGAGCTGCAGGTCGTCGCAATCAATGATTTGACCGACACAAAGACTTTGGCACATCTACTCAAGCACGACAGTAATTATGGTGAATATCATCACGATGTATCGGCTGACGAAAAAAATATCATCGTAGATGGTCACAAGATAGCAGTGACGGCCGTCAAAGACCCGGCGCAGTTGCCCTGGAAAGCAATGGATATTGACGTTGTGATCGAATCGACTGGCCGTTTTACACACATTGAGGATGCGGGCCTACACCTTAAGGGTGGTGCCAAGCGTGTTGTCGTGTCGGCCGCGGTGAAGGGTGATGACAATAAGGTTGGCAACTATCTCATTGGCGTCAACGACGAGAAGGTTGGTACGAAAGACGAGAAGGTGTTTTCTAATCAGTCATGCACCACCAACTGTATCACTCCGATTGCTTCAGTGATCGAGAAAGAGTTTGGTATCGAGAAGTCACTCATGACTACCGTGCATGCTTATACGGCTAGCCAAGCTTTACAGGATGCGCCCAACAAAGACCTGCGGGAAGGTCGAAATGCTGCAGAAAACACAGTGCCAACGACGACCAATGCCACAGTGGCAGCGACCAAAATTTTGCCCAGCCTGCGTGGTAACTTCTTGGGGCTATCTATTCGGGTACCGGTACCAGTTGTGTCGATCGCTGACTTTACAATGGTGCTCAAGAAGAAGACGACCGTTGAAGAGCTCAACAAGGTACTCAAGGCGGCCAGTGAGACTGAGCGACTGCGCCCGATTATCGGCTACACCGACGAAGAGCTGGTGAGTTCAGACTACATTGGTAACTCGCACTCGGCGATCGTGGACAGTAAGCTCACTCAGGTAGTGGGCGGAAATCTCGTTAAGATTGTGGCTTGGTACGACAACGAATGGGGCTACTCAAATCGTTTAGTAGAGCTCACGACATTGGTCGGTCGTAGCATTCGACGCGAAGCAAGATAAAAAGAGAAAGGGGACTCAGTGAAACTATTTATCGCGAGCGATCATGCCGGATATGCTGACAAGCAGTTGCTCGTGAGTGAGCTGGGGGATGAGTTCGACGTTGAGGACTTGGGTCCGACTACTTATGACCCAGCCGATGATTATCCAGTCTACGCCCAGAAAGTGGCGACTGCGACCGTGGCAAATCCAGGCAGCTTTGGAATTTTGCTCTGTCGCAGTGGTGAGGGTATGGAGATCGCTGCCAATAAGGTGGATGGTGCTCGGGCTGCACTGGTCTGGAATGAGGCGCTGGCGCGCGAGACGCGATCTGACAATGATAGTAATATTTTAGTGTTGCCAGCTGGTGAAGTTGATTTTGAAATGATGCAGCGGATCGCATTGGCATTTATTCAAGCCAAGTTTTCCGGTGAGCAGCGCCATAAGCGTCGTCTCGATGAGATCGCCCAACTGGAAGAAGGGGAGAAGCTCGATGGCTAAACTCTGCCCAGCCCTACTCGTGCCTGATCTTACGGCCTACCGTGAGGCATTGGCAGTAGTGCGTCAGCTGACCAATCGTTTTCAGCTCGACGTAATAGACGGTGAGTTTGTTGATAACCGCACGGTTCAGCCAGATGATATTCAGCCACTCCCTGGAGAAATCAAACTGGACATACATCTGATGGTGAATGATCCGGTGGCATATGCTGAGAAGGTGATTCGTCTCAAGCCAAGCTTGACGATTTTCCAGTTTGAGACGCCAGGCGATCTATCTTCGGCGATCGCCCGGGTTCGTAAATCAAATCTCAAGGTGGGCATTGCTCTTAATCCCAAGACCGAGATTAGTGTGCTGGATGAATATGCTGAGCAGATCGCACACGTGCTGATCATGGCGTATCCGGCCGGCTTTGCCGGGCAGGAGTTTGATAAGAAAGTGCTGCATCGTATCGATGCGGTGCGTGACAAATTTCCGAATGTAGAAATCGGTATCGATGGAGGGATTACTGCCGATACCGTTGAGCTTGTCATGCAGCACGATATAGATGTCGTCAACGTAAACTCGTACTTGTTTGGCTCGAGTGATCCACTGAGTCGGTATAGTGAACTGATGGGAAAGATGCTATGACAACCGAAAAACTTGAATTGCTTGCAAATTCAATTCGGCAAGACATTATAGAGATGTTAATTGAGGCTGGTAGTGGCCACACGGCTGGGCCGCTCGGACTGGCCGATATATTTGCTGCACTGTATGGCAAGGTTTTGATTCATGACCCCAAGAAGCCGGACTGGCCTGATCGCGATCGTTTAATTCTGTCAAACGGTCACGTGGTCCCGGTGCGTTATGCGGCGATGGCAGAGGTCGGCTACTTTCCAAAAGCGGAGCTAAAGTCGCTGCGTCGATTTGGCAGTCGCTTGCAGGGACACCCGGAGCGCTTACGTCTGCCGGGTCTCGAGTCAACCAGCGGACCGCTCGGCAGTGGTCTAAGCCAAGCCGGGGGCATGGCTTATGCCTTTCGGATGGATGGTCGTAAACATGTTCGCGTTTACTGTGTGACCGGTGATGGTGAGCTGCAGGAAGGTAACGTCTGGGAAGCGGCGATGTTTATTGGCAAAAATCGTTTATCAAACCTTACTATGATCATCGATCGCAACAATATTCAGATTGATGGTCCGACCGAATCGGTTATGCCACTCGAGCCACTCGGCATGAAGTTTCAGGCCTTTGGTTGGCACGTGATTGAGGTTGATGGCCACAATATTGAGCAGATTGAGGCCGCCTGTGAGCAGGCCAAGGCAATCTTTGAAAAGCCGACTTGTATCATTGCCCACACAATTGCTGGTAAGGGCGTAGATTTTATTGAGTATGACTTTCGCTGGCACGGCTACGACCCAACTGGTGATACGAGTGATAAACTGCGTGATTATCGACATGCGCTGTCAGAACTGCGGACGTTGCACGGCAAAATCAAATCGGAGCACGAATGATGATCAATAAGCTATTACACCTCAATCCAAAACTTTTTAAGCCAACCCTCGAGCACGTGCCGAACCGCAAGGGTTTTGGTGATGGGCTGTACAACGTTGGTACTGCCAACAAGCAGGTTGTTGCGGTGTGTGCTGATCTCGAAGAGTCTACCCAGATGAATACGTTTGCGAAGGCCTTTCCGGAGCGGTTCATCGAAGTCGGTGTGGCTGAGCAAAACCTAGTAACAGTGGCGTCTGGCCTGGCCGCTGCCGGCAAAGTACCATTTGTAACTAGCTATGCGGCATTCTCACCGGGGCGCAACTGGGAGCAGATCCGAACGACAATTTGTCTCAATGATCAGCCGGTCAAGATTGTCGGCTCGCACGCTGGAGTCTCTGTCGGTCCCGATGGCGCAACCCATCAGATGTTAGAAGACATTGCCTTGATGCGCACACTGCCAAATATGATCGTGGTGGTGCCGTGCGACTATCATGAGGCTCGTCGCGCCACCGAGGCGCTTGCGAAAATCAAGCAGCCTGCCTATTTGCGACTGGCACGCGAAAAGACAGCAGCCATCACCACCGAGCGCACACCCTTTGCTATCGGAAAGGCGCAGGTGCTGTGGGAGGGTAGTGATATTACTGTAGTGGCCTGTGGCCCACTCGTTTACGAAGCGCTTGTCGCTGCCAAGCAGCTCGCAGCACATGGCGTGAGTGTTGAGGTAATCAACTCGCCAACTGTGAAGCCTCTCGATCACGTGACGATACTGCGAAGTGCGAAGAAAACCAAAGCAGTCATCACCGTGGAGGAGGCCCAGGTTAATGGTGGACTTGGCGGGGCAGTGGCAGAATTGCTGGGCGAACAGTATCCGGTGCCAATGTATCGCATCGGGGTGCGTGATCGGTTTGGTCAGTCGGGTACTCTGGCAGAGCTGTGGGATGAGTATGAGCTCAATGCTCAGCATATCGAAAAGCACATATATAGCCTGTTGGCGAGGAAGCCTCAATGAGCTTTGATGTGGTCACAATTGGCAATGTTACCCAAGATATTTTTTTGATTAGCAAGGCCTTTGCTGCCAGCGATATCGATGGCGAGAAATATACGATTTGGCCGTATGGAGCGAAGGTCGATGTGCCCGATGTGGTGTATGAAACTGGTGGGTTTGCCAGCAACGCAGCGGTGACATTCGCCCGGCAGGGGCTGAAAGTCGCCTGCATGGGCAAGGTTGGGATCGATTCGGCTGGTCGGGAGATCATTCGTGTCCTGGAGGCGGAAAAGGTGAGCAGTGCGCTGGTGACCAAGCATGCCAAGCATCACAGCGCCTTCACTACGATTTTGAAGCCGTACAATGGTGATCGCACTCAGCTCATTCATCGTGGGGCAACCTACGAGTACACCGATACTGACCTCAAGCTTGATAAGCTAAAAACCAAGTGGCTCTATGTAGGATCGCTGGTTGGTAACTTCAAACTGTATAAATCAATAATCTCTTGGGCGAAACATAATGGCGCTAAAGTTGCCTTCAATCCTGGTCCGCCGGAGCTCAAAAAAGGTCGTCGGTTGATGAACTTGCTCGGCAGCATTGATCTACTGGTCATCAATCGGGCTGAGCTCGAAGAGTTGACCCACTACCAACATCCCGAAGACAGTTTGCGCAAGGTGCGTCAAGCAGGTGGACGCAATGTCGTCATGACGGCCGGGCCGAATGGTGCATGGGTGCTCGATGAGGGCTTCATCTATAGCTCATCGATCTACAAAAAAGTCCGCGTGGTTGATCGTACTGGGGCCGGCGATGCGTACTCGGCAGGCTATCTGGCTGCACGCTTGCGCGGTGCATCGGTTGAGCAGGCCATGAGTTTTGCGGCAGCCAATGCTACCTCAGTGGTCGGCTATATCGGCGCAAAATGCGGTATCTTGCGCAATTCAGACGTGCATCCAATGAAAATAAAGCAAAGTTATATATAGGAGATTATTATGAGCGAGACTATGGATATTTTGGCAATTGGCGATGTGGTGACTGATGCGTTTATCGAGCTGCTGCCGCATGAAGCAGAGATCGATGAGTCGCCCAAGGATCACCATCCGCTCCTCTGTATGACATATGGCACCAAGATACCATTTAAGCAGGCGATCATTATCAACGCAGTGGGCAATAGCGCCAATGCCGCCGTCAGCTTCGCCAAGCTTGGTCTGAAGACTGGCTTTATTGCCAACGTTGGTGACGATCAGGTAGGGCAGGACATTATCCGTCAGCTACATCACCAAAAAGTATCGACAGAGTTTGTCCACGTCAATAAAGGCAAGGTTTCGAATTATCACTATGTGCTGTGGTATGGCGATGATCGCACAATCCTTATCAAGCATGAAGACTACGAATACCATCTACCAAAACTGCACGGTCACCTCAGGCCAAACTGGCTGTATCTGAGCTCGGCATCAGAGTCAGCTACGCCGATGTACGATGAGCTAGCTGAGTTTCTCGAACAGAATCCTGAGGTCAAGCTAGCCTTTCAGCCAGGCACATTTCAAATGCGACTTGGCGTCGAACGACTCAAAAAACTTTATGCCCACACTGAGCTCTTCGCGGTCAATAAAGAAGAAGCTCAGCTTGTGACGGGCAAGAAGACAGATGACATCAAGGAGCTAGCCAAGACACTTCATAGCTACGGGCCGAAGATTGTCGTAATCACTGATGGGCCAAAGGCGAGTTATGCGAGCGACGGCCAAAAGGTCTGGCATATGCCGAACTATCCTGATCCGAAGCCACCATTTGAGCGTACCGGCGCCGGGGATAGCTATACTTCGACGTTTGTTGCCTGTATCGCGAAAGGCATGTCAATCGAAGAGGCGCTTCTGTGGGCTCCGATCAATTCGATGAGTGTTGTGCAAAAGCTTGGCGCCCAGGCGGGCCTACTGGATGAAGCGGGTATCAAAGACTGGCTCAAAAAAGCTCCACAGAACTATAAACCATCGGTAATGAACTAATGCAAGAACGTTTCGACCTCATCATCATTGGCGCAGGACCGGCCGGTATGACAGCTGGCGTCTATGCGGCACGCAAAAAGCTCAAGACGCTCATCTTGACCAAAGATATTGGCGGTCAGGCGGCGTGGAGTAGCGATGTAGAAAACTACCTCGGCTTTACCATGGTGACAGGCGCTGACTTGGTAGCGAAGTTTGAGCGACATCTCGAGGAGTTCAAGGACGACGTAACGCTGCATCTGCTCAATGGTGGTGTCGTCCGTGTGGCATGCAACGACGATGAGATCGAAGTGACAGCGAGCGACAATCAGAAGTTTCGTGCGCGTGCACTCATTATTACGAGCGGCAAGAAGCCACGCGAGCTTGGGGTGCCAGGCGAGAAAGAGCTGCTCAATCGGGGGGTTACGTACTGCGCTTGGTGTGATGGGCCGCTTTTTAAG
The DNA here is from genome assembly GCA_020852295.1 of bacterium. Lineage (GTDB taxonomy): Bacteria > Patescibacteriota > Saccharimonadia > CAILAD01 > JADZBC01 > JADZBC01. The sequence goes on from JADZBC010000009.1 coordinate 295,493, forward strand.
GGTAAAGATGTTGTGATCGTCGGCGGTGGTAATTCTGCCCTCGATGCTGCGCTCAATGTTCAGAAGCTGGTCCACGAAATCTATATCGTCAATGTCGCCAAAGAGCTCACGGCTGATCCAGTCATGGTAGAGAAGGTCAAAGCGGCTGACAATATTCGCATCATCAATCAGGCGGAATTGAAACAGATCGAAGGGGATAAGGCGGTGATCGGTGTGAAAATCCTCGACCATGATTCAGGACTTGAAAAAGATATTCCCTGCCAAGGTGTGTTTATCGAGGTGGGCTATATACCAGCAACTGATTACCTAAAGGGTACGATTGATCTTAACGACCAGGGCGAGATTGTGATCGATACACACAATGCCACGAGTCTAGCGGGCGTATTTGCGGCTGGTGATGTAACGACGGTTGCGGAGAAGCAAATCATTATCGCTGTTGGCGAGGGCGCCAAGGCTGCGATCGCTGCAGCACAATATCTTGCGAAGTCATGATTGTTGGCTATTGCATAGAGTGCTATACTTAGTATAGTAAGTGGAGAACGAGAAATGGCAACTAAAAAACCTGATAATGTCCTTATATACACCACCCCAACATGTGTGTTTTGTAAGGCCGTCAAAGAGTATTTGACTGAGCACAATATTGAGTACAAAGAAGTTGATGTAGCTGCAGACTCAGCCGCCGCTCAAGAAATGATCGACAAATCTGGTCAGATGGGTGTGCCAGTGACTGTCATCGATGACCAGATCGTGGTTGGCTTCAACAAGCCAAAGTTTGACCAGATCCTTGCAGCATAAGCTTGACAAGTATGCTACTAAATCCTATGATGTAGCAAACACAACACAACCGTACAACAAAAACTAAATAAGTCTATGCACAAAACTTCCGATATTTCGACGGAAGTTTTGTGCGTTTTGTCGATGCACTTATCTCCGTTGGTCTGTTACACTAAGTACATCGGGTGAGTTTAGGTTGATGGTCTTGCTGGAGGGTGAGGACTCAACTGGTATAATGGCACTATGATTGCCGTTGGCCACACCAGTGTAGGAGTAGTTACGGCACTGCTTATTAACCAAGCAGTGCCAGCAACTACTCCTTTTTGGTTGCGACTTTGCCTCGTTGCCTTGGTGGCGTTTGTGAGCCACTATGTGACGGACTTTATTCCGCATGGGCACTATTCTGCCAAAATTGATCCTCGGCGGTGGTGGACGAATTGGCCATTGATGATCGATCTGGTCAGCGCGGCGGCGATATTTGTAGGTATTGGCTTTTTACGTTTCGGACTTGATCAGCAATTGATACTGATGATAGTTGGTATAGCTGCTGCACAACTGACAGATGTGTGGGATTGGTATATCGTTTCGCGCGGTTGGGTGCCACTCCGTGGCGCTGTACTGAAGCATCGCAAATTTCATGAACTCATTCACTGGCACAGCACCACCGATGCGCACGGTAAACGTCATGGTTTGCCATTGAGTCCAATCGACATCTGGCAGGTGCTAGCGGCGGCCACTGCGCTTTATCTGGTGCTCACGGTATAATAGGGCTATGAGCTTATTTAACCTCAATGCAAAATACGAGCCGTCGGGTGACCAGCCACAGGCGATTGAGAAGCTGTCAGAAGGTCTCAAGTCGGGCATGCGCGAGCAGACCCTGCTTGGTGTAACTGGTTCGGGTAAGACTTTTACCATGGCCAATCTTATCCAAAACTATGGTAAGACGACGCTGGTGCTCTCGCACAACAAGACATTGGCTGCCCAGCTCTACGGTGAGTTTAAAGAGTTTTTTCCTGATAACGCGGTGCATTACTTTGTGAGCTATTTTGATTATTATCAACCAGAAGCTTACATCCCACGCAGCGATACTTACATAGAGAAAGATAGTGACATCAATGAGGAGATCGATCGCCTGCGTCACGCAGCTACCTCGGCGCTGCTGAGTCGCAAGGATGTCATCATCGTGGCCTCGGTCAGCTGTATCTACGGTATTGGTAATGTCGATGACTACACCAGCATGACGATTGATTTGGAGGTGGGAGAGTTGCGGAAGCGCGACAAGCTTTTGCGCCAGCTCAACGATATTCAGTACGAGCGCAAAGACGTGGCATTTGAGCGCGCAACTTTTCGTGTGCGTGGAGATAGTCTGGACATCTTTCCAGCCGGCGAAGAGACCGCCTATCGCCTAGAGTTTTTTGGCGATACGCTTGAGCGTATTGTGCAGATCGACCCACTCACTGGCGAGATCAGCCGTGAACTGCAGTCGCTCAAAGTTTTTCCGGCCAAACACTACGTGACGCCACGCGAGCAGCTCGAGCGAGCCATTGCGAACATCAAGCAGGAGAGCGAAGAGCGGATAGCGTGGTTCAAGGCGCACGACAAATTACTCGAGGCCCAGCGGCTGGAGCAACGCGTCAAGTTTGATACTGAGATCATGGAGCAAACTGGCTACGTGAAGGGAATTGAGAACTATGCCCGATATCTGACTAACCGTGAGCCCGGCGAGCAGCCAGCCACTTTGATGGACTATTTCCCAGATGACTTTCTTATGCTGATTGATGAGTCGCATATGACGGTGCCGCAGGTGCGGGGCATGTACAATGGTGACCGCGCCCGCAAAGAAATCCTGATCGATCATGGCTTTCGATTGCCGAGTGCGCTCGACAATCGACCACTGACATTCACCGAGTTTGATCGACATATCAATCAGGTGGTTTACGTTTCTGCCACACCAAGCGAGTACGAGCTGAGTCACAGTAAGCAGGTGGTCGAGCAGATCATTCGACCGACCGGTTTACTTGATCCAGTTATTGAGGTGCGGCCGGTTGAGCATCAAGTTGATGATGTGATAGCCGAGATTCGCGCGCGCAACGCCAAGCATCAGCGTACCCTCGTTACTACGCTGACAAAGAAAATGGCCGAAGACCTGACGGAATATCTGACCGATGTCGGCATCAAGGTGCAGTACCTGCACTCGGATGTGAATACGCTTGAGCGTAGTGATATCTTGCGCGATTTGCGAGCTGGCATCTACGACGTGGTTGTGGGCATTAACCTCTTGCGTGAAGGCTTGGATCTGCCGGAGGTTTCGCTCGTGGCGATCATCGATGCTGACAAAGAGGGTTTTCTGCGCTCGGAGTCAGCTCTGATCCAGACGATCGGTCGCGCGGCTCGCCACCAAGAAGGCAAAGTGATCATGTATGCTAATACGGTAACCGGCTCGATGCAGCGAGCTATTGATACAACCGAGCGCCGCCGTGAAATCCAGCAGGAGTACAACACCAAGCATGGCATTACGCCACAGACGGTGCAAAAAGCCATTGCCGAGCGGATGGTTGAGGAGCGGGAGGCCGAGACGGCTGATGTTCGCGAGATTGATTTTAGTAAAGTGCCAAAAGACGAACTCAGGCAGCTTTCGCGTCAGCTCGATGAGCAGATGAAGCTGGCCGCTGCCAACCTGCAGTTTGAGAAAGCCGCCGAACTACGGGACCAAATCAGCGAGATAGCCGAGATCGTCCGCGCGAAGCGAATAAAATAATCGCGAAACATAGCCATTTTGGTGTAAGATATTGACATGACAGACGATCAAGCAAAACGCGCAAGTGATCAGTCAAGCCCTGAGGTGAATCAGGGGGCGGCAGACCCGACTTTAGTAGAGCACGCTGATGATATTGCGAAAATAGCGGCCGAAGCATTCGATAAGCCATCCGGTAATGCGGGTCCATCTCCGGAAATTGCACGTGATGAACAGTTGGCCGCACGTGATCGTCGAGCGGGTGAGACGAGCGATGCTGGACCTGCTGCGGACACAGATCCTACAGCGCGACCAAATCACTTCGAAGGGTTTGATGCGGGTAGAATATTGACCCAGGGAATTGCGGAAGAAAGTGGGCTGGCGAGGCCTGGTGAGGTAGTAGCTGCAGCAAGTGGCGGCAGTGCTAGTGCTGAGCACCACCGACCACGCGCTGAGGCTGGCCATCCTAGCCCGACCGGCCCAGAGCAACGTGGCACAGATCTGGCGACACCATCAGCCGTCGTAAAAGAAACGGGCTCAGACGAAGTAGTGCGCTCACCGATTGACGATAATCCGGAAAAAGCGGTACAGCCAGAAGCTCAAGTTGTAGCTGCTGCAGAAACACCACAGGAGCCAGAGCAAGATACTGCCTCCCCGGAAGACAGAAGATACAAGGAAGATATTGAACGTGGCGCGAAGGATCTGGAGCGCTCATTGACCGATATGATCAAGCGAGCTGAGGAATATCGCGAACAGCTTATTCAGTCGGCACACGATGCACGTACGCTTGTCCTTTCAGCGCTTGGACGTTTCGAAGGTATGAATGGCGCAAACGAGGAACTACGCGAGAGAATAGAAGTGATTCGTCAAGATGTTGCGGAAACAGAGTCGGTATTGAACGGCGCAAAGGCTGCCTACGAACAGCAGTTAGCTGGCACGAAAAAATATGTCGCCGAAAACATTTCTAGAGAAAAGATCATCGAAGCAATCGCAGCTGACGATTCATACGCGAGCGGCCGGGTCTTGAGCGAAACAGCGCGTACGGCTGGCGACATTAGCGAAGATTATTACCGGTCTAGTCAAAAAATTATTGATGAAATCGGTTTGTTGAGCAATGCATTTGAAACTCGAGCTCGCTCGATAGAGGATGAGGACATCAAGCGAGCTTCATACATTGTTTTGGAGTCACTAGACCAACAGCGCTTGATGACCTCTCGTCTGAGAAATGCTTTGTCTGATGTCCTGGCTGGAGAAGCACTACAGATACGTAAAGAAGCAACAAATCTGGCAGAGCTTGCTGAAAGAAAGCCCCAGAGGGATGAAAATCGAACGGTCTCTAGCTCGTCACGGTCGGTCGACGATGCGCCAGTCGACACCCTTTAGGCTTGTTCTGAGTGCATTTTTTTGATACACTAGTCCGCAGTTTTTAATCTCGGAAAAGAGGTGGAAATTGCACGACAAGATCGTTATCAAAGGCGCTCGTGAGCATAATTTGAAGAATATAGACCTGGAGATACCACGGGATAAACTGGTGGTCATCACAGGTCTTTCTGGTTCTGGGAAGAGCTCGCTGGCATTTGATACCATCTATGCCGAGGGTCAACGCCGCTATGTCGAGAGCCTGAGTGCCTATGCGCGACAGTTTCTTGGTCTGATGGAGAAGCCGGATGTTGATCAGATCGATGGACTCAGTCCAGCCATCTCAATCGACCAAAAGTCATCGAGCCGCAATCCGCGCAGTACTGTCGCCACAGTGACGGAAATATATGACTACCTTCGTTTGCTGTATGCCCGCATTGGTATACCACATGATCCGAAGACCGGTGAGGTGATGACACGCCAAACCCCAGCTCAGATCGTCGACGCGGTGCGCGCACTGCCGAAAGGTGTACGGCTCGTCATACTGGCGCCGATTGTGCATGACAAAAAGGGTGAACATCGTCATATCCTCGACGAGATCCAAAAGGCTGGCTATTCACGCGTTCGGGTTGATGGCACGATCATGCCGATTGATGAAGTGCCTGAACTTGATCGGCAGAAAAAGCACACCATTGAGGTGGCAGTCGATCGACTGGCGCTCGATGAAGAGATCGGTCAGCGCTTGGTCGAGTCAGTCGAAGCAGCCCTGCATCTCGGCGAGGGCATCATAAAGGTGCTCGAAGTTGATACTGATAAAGAACACGTTTTTTCAGAACATTTCACTTCCGACTCCGGCTACTCACTAACCGAGATTGAGCCACGAATCTTTTCATTTAACTCACCGCACGGTGCCTGTCCGACCTGTACTGGTCTGGGTAGCTTACTGGTGGTTGATCCTGAGTTGGTGATTCCCAATAAACGCCTGAGCGTCACCGAAGGAGCTATTCGGCCATGGTCACGCACGACCAGCCGCATGACATGGTATGGCAAGCTCCTCGATGCCGTTGCCGACGAGTTTAAGTTCAATCTCAATGTTCCGGTTGAAGAATTGAGCAAGGAAAGCTTGCAGATACTTTTCTATGGTGCGGGTGACCGTACAATTGGGGTGCGTGGACCAGGCGGCCGCACATACAAAACAACTTTTGAGGGTATCATTCCAAATCTGGAGCGACGTTACCGTGAAAGCGATAGTGATTTCGTCAAAGGCGAGATCGAGAAGTACATGACCAACAAGGTCTGCCCGACTTGCGAGGGTCGTCGTCTCAAGCCGGAGGTTCTAGCTATCACGGTGGCTGACAAATCAATCGCCGATATTACCCAAATGTCGGTCGAGCAATCTTTGGACTACTTCAATAGCCTCAAGCTCAATGAACAAGAGCAGAAGATTGCCAAGCAGATCATGAAAGAGATTTGTTCACGCCTGAGTTTTCTTAATGATGTTGGCTTGAATTATCTGACGCTCGATCGCTCAGCCAATACACTTGCCGGTGGTGAGGCGCAGCGAATCCGCTTGGCGACGCAGATTGGCTCAAGCTTGATGGGTGTGCTCTACATCCTCGATGAGCCATCGATTGGTTTACATCAGCGCGACAACGATCGATTGATTGAGACGCTCAAGCATCTGCGCAATCTCGGTAATACGGTGATTGTCGTTGAGCACGACGAAGACACCATTCGCGAAAGTGATTTTGTGGTTGATATCGGCCCGCTGGCTGGTGAACACGGCGGAGAGGTGGTAGCAGTTGGTACCCCAGATCAAGTGGCGAAGAACAAAGCTTCGCTTACAGGCCAGTATCTATCGGGCGCTAAGAAGATCGAAGTGCCGAAGTCGCGGCGTAAGGGTAGTGGTAAGTCGCTACGAATCGTAGGAGCGACCGAGCACAACCTAAAAAACGTTTCCGTCGATATTCCACTTGGTCTGATGGCGGTTGTGACAGGAGTGTCTGGCTCCGGTAAGAGTTCGCTTATTAACGACATTCTTGCCAAGCAGCTCAGTCAGCAATACCACCGAGCGCAAGAGCCAGCCGGCAAGCACGAGCGAATCGAGGGGATGGAAAATCTTGATAAGGTGATTGATATTGATCAGAGTCCGATCGGCCGTACGCCTCGCAGTAACCCGGCTACGTACACGGGCGCATTTACGGATATTCGCGACTTATTTGCGAGTGTGCCTGAAGCGAAGATTCGTGGCTATTCGGCTGGGCGATTTAGCTTTAACGTCAAAGGTGGTCGCTGTGAGACCTGTCGTGGTGATGGGATTATTAAGATCGAGATGCACTTCTTGCCCGATGTCTATGTGACGTGTGAAGTCTGTCACGGTAAGCGCTACAACCGTGAAGCGCTCGAGATTCAATACAAAGAGAAAACGATTGCAGATGTACTGGAAATGACCGTCGAGCAAGCCTGCGAATTCTTTAGCAATATCCCTACTATTAGCCGAAAGCTGGAGACCCTTAACAGTGTTGGTTTAGGCTATATCAAACTAGGTCAGCCGGCAACGACTCTCTCGGGCGGTGAAGCACAACGTATTAAGCTCGCGACCGAGCTTAGTCGACGAGCCACTGGTCGTACGCTGTATATTCTCGACGAACCAACGACCGGCTTGCATTTTGAAGATGTGCGAAAGCTACTCGAAGTCTTGAACGCACTGGTTACGATGGGTAACTCAATCTTAATTATTGAGCACAACCTCGACGTCATTAAGTGTGCCGACTGGTTGATTGATCTTGGACCTGAGGGCGGTAGTGGTGGCGGAACAATTGTTGCTGAGGGTACTCCCGAGGCAGTCGCCAAAGTCGCGGCCAGCCACACCGGCAAATATCTCAAACGATTACTCAAATCCTAATAAAGGGAAAACCCGCGAAGTTGCCGAGTACGATACGGCGTCTTCACGGGTTTGCCCAATCGCTGGGGAAGTGGGGCTCAGGCAGCACGGCTTCCTTTCTTGGCCAATTGGCCTGTCGGGTGGCGGCTGCGAGAACCTGCCTCATCCGGGGTGGGATCCGTCTGCTCGATGGCATCGAGCAGTTCGAACAGGTCATCGGCGGTCAGCCCGTAGCGCTCACGGAGCTGGGCAGACAGTTGCGCTGCCTTGCGTCGCACATCGGCCTGCTGCTCTTCGCTGAGCGTGGGGTCGGTGATTGCGCTGGTGGCATCGATCCAGTCGAGCACCTCGTCGGTTGCTCGAGTCAGCAGCGGCTGGAACATACGCCTGACCTTCGGTCGGATGGCATCCCGGTCCAGTGGTTGTGCCATGTCACCTCCTTTCATTGTTCGGGTGCATAGCACGGGATTGGACAGCCGCATTGTACAATCAAAAACCGAAAATAGCAATGGATAATATCACACTCTATAATGTAGGCATGAATACCGCCCTAAAACACAAGCTCACTCAACTGCCGCAGTCGCCAGGAGTGTATTTTTACAAAGACGACAAAGGCAAGATTATCTACGTCGGCAAAGCCTCAATTTTAAAACGGCGCGTGAGTTCGTATTTCCAAAATACCAAGCGACACGATCGCAAGACGTCGGTATTGGTGACCAAGATTCATGCTCTGGATTGGATCGAAACAGCCTCTGAGCTCGATGCCCTTTTTCTTGAATCGGAGATGATCAAGCGGTACAAGCCGGCATTTAATGTGCTCGAGAAAGATGACAAGAACAATATATATATCAAGATCACAGTCCATGATGACTATCCAGTGGTAAGTTATGTTCGTCGACCGAGCGATGATCGTGCGCGTTACTTCGGTCCGTTCTTGCACAGTTGGAATGTAAAATCGGCCATGAAGTATCTGCGTAAAATATTTCCCTATATCACCGATCGACGTTGGCCAAATGTCAGTCCGTTGCAGTATCAAATCGGTGTCATGCCGCACCCGGATACACCAAAGGAAGATTATCGGGCTCAGATTTTTCAGTTGATCATGGTGCTTGAGGGTAGGAGCCAGAAATTGGTGCGCGAGATTGAACGTGCTATGAAGCGAGCCGCGCGCGAAAAGCGCTTTGAGGAAGCTGCTCAGCTTCGCAACCAATACCTCGCCCTGCGTAGTCTTGAACAAAAGATGATTTTTGGTAAAGAAGAATCGCATGATCTGACGCTCGACCAGGCCCTGAGTGGACTGAGCGAAGTGCTCGGGCTGAAGGGCGAACCGCGTCGTATCGAGGCGTACGACATCAGCAACTTTGCTGGCGGTGACGCTGTCTCGAGTATGATTGTCTTTACCGACGGCCTTCCCAACCAGGCAGAGTACCGCAAGTTTAAGATGCGCACAAAGGGCCCCAATGACTTCGCCATGATGCGCGAGACGCTGATGCGTCGCTTTTCTGGCCGCAATGATTGGCCAAGGCCAGATGTTATTTTGATCGACGGCGGCAAGGGCCAGCTGTCGGCTGCCCTCGAGGCCATGACCGAGCTCGGCATTGCGATACCGATGTTTGGTCTGGCTAAGCGCCTGGAGGAGATTGTCACCCGTGATGAGTCGGGTGAATTTGTGGTTCGTGAGCTCGGTCTTGATTCGCAGATTGTCCAGCTTTTACAGCGGGTCCGCGATGAAGCGCATCGCTTTGCGGTGAGTTACCACACGACCTTGCGCGACAAGCGTACCAAAGCCTCGGCGCTTGATACCATACCAGGGGTTGGTCCTGTGACCCGGCGCAAGCTGATTCGTTCTTTTGGCAGTGTGGCTGGTGTCAGGGCTGCAACCGCGTCTGAGTTGAGAAAAGTTGTTGGTGTGAAAGCGCGGGTCATAAAGGAGCATTTACGATGAGCCACAAAAAACTACAACGAGCGGTGCAACGCGCTCAGTCGCGCGACAAAAAGCGCCAAACGAAGATGAAAGTATCGGGCAAAAGTGTCTTTACGCTGGCGAAACTAAAATCGCGCCCACCAGGTAAATCTTAAAAAATACCTCGAAATATGCTAGAATTGGGGGCATGTTAAAGCGGTTCTTATTTTCGTGGCTCGTCAATTTTCTCGGCCTCTGGGTGGCATCTGAGCTTTTTTCGAGCATCCAGTATGGGGGTAAGTTGCGATTTCTGATTATTGCCAGTGCAATCTTCGGCATCGTCAACGCATTAGTCCGTCCTATTGTGGTGATCTTGTCGCTCCCGGCGATTGTTCTCACATTTGGCTTATTCACACTGGTCGTCAATACCCTGATGCTCTACGTTACCAGCTTCTTTTATCCAACCCTCCAGATTAATTCACGTTGGAGCGCATTTGGAGCGGTAATTATTGTCTGGCTGGTTAACTATTTGATGACAGATCTCATCGTAGAGCGGAAGGAGCGAGCATGAAAAATTTTCTACAGGCACTGACCTTAGTATCGGCAATCTTATTGGTGGTCTCAGTTTTACTACAAAGCCAAGGATCGGGCTTGGGCGCGGGCTTTGGTGGTGATAGCAATTTCTATCGCAGTAAGCGCGGCATTGAGAAATTCTTGTTTTTCGGCACGATTGTCTTGGCAGTCATTTTCTTTGGGAGCCTGTTAGCCGGTCTTATTATTCAGAAATAATGAGTTCATACGCTACATTTCGATTGCACCGCTTGGTGCGTAGGTTGCAGCGTCAAGTACGCACGCTGCGCCCCTGGCTACGCAATTATCTCCATCGACATATTTATGGTGCTTGGCAGAAGCTCGGCACGAGCCGATGGACTTTTGTGAGTTGGATTGGGATTGTCCTGTTGACCGGATGGGGGCTACGCAATGACATCATGCGACTTGATGCTTTCTATAAAACAGAAGTGCCACAGGTTGGCGGGATTTATCGCGAAGGTGTGGTGGGGAAAGTCCGTGTTGTGAACCCAATTCTTCTTGAGAACTCGGCCAGCCGGGATGTCTCGAGGCTCGTCTTCAGTGGTCTTACCAAGGTAAATCAGAAGCGCCAGATTGAGTCTGATTTGGCACAATCGTGGGATTTGGCTGCCGACCAAAAGACATACACGTTCAAATTGCGCAAAGACGTTGTTTGGCATGATGGTGTACCGTTGACGGCAGCCGATGTTGCCTTTACGATTTCGGCTATTCAAAATCCAGACACTCGTTCTTCGCTCAACGCCAACTGGCAAGGTGTGAAGTACGAGGTAGTTGATGACGCCACTATTAAGCTTGTCTTGCCAAATCCGTACCCAGCCTTCATAAACGAAACAACCGTCGGTATTTTACCGAAGCATATCCTTGAGACGACACGACCATCGAGCTTACGTCTCAGCGAGTTTAATCAGCGACCGATCGGGACAGGGCCATTCAAGCTGAGTCCACTGGTTGAAGGTGCAGGTTCGATTAAACTATCGGCCAATCAGCGCTACTACGGCGGCAAGCCACGGCTGGATGGCGTTGAGATAATCGTCTACCAGAAGCAGTCCGACATGCTAGCGGGGTATAGCCGGAAGCAGATCGATGGCGTGAGTCAGATCGGCGCAAGCGATGTGGCAACTGCTGATAAAATTGACGATTTGCGAGTAACACAGCTGGCACAGCCTGCTTACGTCGGAGTGTTCTTCAACCTCAAATCACCGGCGCTCGCCGACATTGCAGCCCGCCGCGCGTTAGCCAGTGCGACTGACCGTAAAACGATCATCGAGCAAGCCTTAGCTGGACAGGCGACCGAGGTATATCAACCATTGCTGCCGGGCTTTGTTGGTTACAACCCACAGGCGGTCAAGTACAAATACAACTTGGAGGCTGCCAAGACATTTTTAGCTCAGTCATCAATTGCGAAGGCGAAAGAGAAGCCGACTCTCTTTCTCGTGACACTCAATGACCCACAGTTACTTAAGGTGGCCGATCTAATTAAGCAGCAGTGGGGCGCGCTCGGTATCGCCATAGACATCAAGGCTGCCGATACCATCGAATTGCAGCAAGACTATATTCGTTCGCGCAATTATGACCTACTACTCTTTGGCCAAAACCTTGGGATTGATTCTGATATCTATAGTTTTTGGCACTCTTCGCAAGTAGCGGATCCGGGTCTAAACGTCTCAGTATATTCAAATGCCGACGCTGATAAAGCGCTCGAGAGTGGCCGTCTCGCACGTGACCCCAAAAATCGCGCCAACAAGTATGCGACGTTTGAGTCGATTTGGGCAGGCGATCAGCCGGCAGTGCTGCTTTATAGCCCGTATTATATCTATGGACAAGCTACCAAGCTCAGTGGTCTACAGGCTAATCGTATCGCTGAGCCGGCCGACCGCTTTTATGGTATCGAAAAGTGGTCAGTGCGCAGTCGCGAGATACTCAAGAAAGATCTTTATAAATAAGGTATAATTGTCAGGTATTTTGTAGCTGCTGGATATATGCGGATGTGGTGAAATTGGTATACACGCTACGTTCAGGTCGTAGTGGGGGCAACCCCGTGGAGGTTCGAGTCCTCTCATCCGCACCAAAAATATGAAAAAAACAATTCTTTACTCTCACGGCTTTGGTGTCGAACGCGACGATCGAGGACTCTTCACTGATATTGCTGCAGCTCTACCGTCTTTTAGGCACGTGATGTTTGATTATAATCTGATTGATGCTGAGCGACATCGACTTACGGTTCAGCCGATCGACATTCAAGCTGCACTATTGCAGAAACAATATAATGAACTGCATGAGGCAAATGAAGACGTGACATTAATATGCCATTCACAAGGCTGTTTGGTTGCTGCTCTCGCTCAATTGCCTCGTGTGGCGAAAACAGTTTTTATTACACCTGCACAGACGATTAACGTCGATGCGTTCCTCAAAAAATTTGTCGATAGACCCAATACCGTTATCGATCGGAACGGGGTTTCGACCTTTGGCCGCAAAGATGGCAGTACTACGATCGTACCCAAACAGTATCTCGATAGTATTGAGCAGATAGATGTCGAGGCGGCATACCGCAACCTAGCAACGAGAACGGAGCTACTCGTTATCTCGGCGAAGGATGACGAGGTGCTGCGTATGACAAATTTTGATTATCTCAATGATGTTGCCCGCGTCACAACTCTTGCCGGTGACCACAATTTCTCTGACGCAGAAGATCGCACGGCAATGGTCCGTATGGTCAGTGAGTTTCTTCGCTAGCTACTGCTTGGCGTACCAGAATACAAAGCCACTATCATCTCGACGATCCCATGAGAACTGCGCGGAGAACAGCTGCCAGAAGCTGTGATATAGATTCTCGCCAGCTTTTTGGTATTCGTAGCTTTGTGCTGTGGCGTGTTCGGGGTTGTTGTTGCTTTGTGCAAGGGTGTAGCCAGCTGGAATGCCGCTGGCGACACGTACGCAGTAATCATCGCCCTTTGGTATCTCAGCACTGAACCGGCCGTCATCATTTGTATTTACATAGAAGCCATTTGACGTACAAAACTCGACTTTGGCCCCTTTGATTGGCTTGTTGTCCACCAGGACCCGACCGGTGACTGTGACGTTTGTCGCGGAAGCAGCTGGTGGAGCTGGTGTTGGTGGGGCGGGCGTAACTTCGGCTGGTGGTTCCGATCCAGGTCCCCAGCAGAAATAGCTCGCATTCCACGGTTGAGTGCCGCGGCGGGCAAAAGTACTGTAAAAGGCTTTGTCCTGAACCTCTGGCGGTGCATCCGTGGCCCGTGGATAGACCAGTGCAAGCTCTGGTCCAACCGCGCCACGCCACGTGCCGGTATCGTATTGATAGGCCCCGGTATGATTGCTGGCATTGATGGCCTTATAGTTTGGTGTTGAGTTCGGGCCGCTACCAGATTCGCAGCCGGCAATACGGGGACGCCAATAGTCTGGGTTGGTGCGATACACCGGTATTCCTGCCGCGAAGCTACGAAGGACATAGATGCCACCGATAGCAACAAAAACCAGCATAAACAGTGCTACAACAGGATTGTTGAAGCGAGCGGTTGGTTTTATAAGCTTGGCTTTGTTCTTTGGGTTGGGCATATGCTAGTAAACGATGCTTATGTTTACTATAGCGCTGTAATCTGTTGAGGTCAATTTTGCAGATTGTAATCTCGGCGTATGATTGTTATGCTTTAAGGCAATGAAAGAAATAATTCGTGAACTAGGCAACCTGCTTGTTGGTGAGATAACGGCCGAAGCTGGCACTCGTGAATTTTTTTCGACCGACGGGAGTGTCTTCAAGGTTGAGCCAAGTCTTGTGATCTATCCGCGCAATGAGTCTGATGTTGTGATAACGGTCAAATATCTTCGTAACAAAGCTGAAAATGGCGAGTATTTGCCGATCACGGCTCGCGGTAAAGGCACCGATCAGGGCGGCGGCGCGCTTGGTACCGGTGCTTTGATGGTGTTTCCTGCACATATGAAGCGGCTTATTCATATAGACAAAGAATCCGTCACCGTTCAGCCAGGCATGATCTACTCGCATCTGGAGGGGATATTGCACTCCCATGGGCGATTTCTACCGCCGTATCCGGCCAGCGTTGATTTTGCCACAATCGGTGGTGCCATTGCCAACAACTCAGCTGGCGAGAAGACGGTCAAATATGGTTCGACGCGTGACTACGTTGGTGCACTACGAGTTGTATTGAGCAATGGGGACGTCATCAGTACCTATCGTATGAGTAAGCGTGAGCTGGAAAAGAAAAAGATGCAGGACGATTTTGAGGGGCACATCTATCGGGCGGTGGATCAATTGATTGAGTCCAATAAGGCGCTCATTCACCAAGCTCCGCCACACGTGAGCAAGAACTCGGCAGGGTATGATCTGTGGGACGTAAAACGAAAGAATGGCAGTTTTGATCTCTCGCAATTGATCGTCGGCTCGCAGGGTACGCTTGGCGTTGTCACAGAGGCGACGCTGTTGCATGAGGCACTTAATCCACAAACAACCTTGTTGGTTGGCTTTTTTGACTCGATCGAGAAGGCGACAGAGGCAGTTGAGCGAATAATGTCGCTCAATCCAAGTGCTCTTGAAGTGGTAGACTATCATCTGCTCGATTTTCTGCGCACCCACAAACCTGAGCAGATCGAAGGTCTCGTGCCGGAGCAGCTCCCGCAAATTGCACTGTTGATTGAATTTGATGATCAAAAAGCGCGACATCAGGCCAAGAAGGCACGCAAAGTGGCCAAGCTTTTCAAGAAGTTGGCGTACGATTCGCGTTTTGCAACCGATCCCGATGAGCAGGACGCACTGTGGAAGATACGCCGTGGCGCAGCAGCCGTCATCTGGATGATCAACGGCCCGAAGAAAGCGCTGCCAATCATCGAGGATGGGGTGGTGCCGCTACATAAGATGCCAGAGTTTCTCGAGTCGGTCTATGCACTATTTCGCAAATACAAACTCGACATCGCGGTCTGGGGTCACGCCGGCGATGCCAATTTTCATCTCCAGCCGTTTATGGATCTGAGCAATATGCGTGATCGTGGTAAAGTCTTTGATCTGATGGATGATTTTTATAAACTCGTTATCCGTATGGGTGGCAGCACCTGTGGTGAGCATAACGACGGAAGGTTACGGGCACCATATCTGAAGAAGCTATACGGAGCAGACATGTATCGCATCTTCGAGCAAGTGAAGCAGATCTTTGATCCGGCCAATATTCTCAATCCAGGGGTAAAGATCGGTGTGACCCAAGAGGATGCAGCTGTGCACTTGCGTCGAGAGTACTCCATGAAGCATTTGCACGATTTCTTACCAGGAGTGATGCGAAAATGAAGCAGAGTCAGACCTACATTCGATTAGCCGGCTTATTGCTTTTCTTATGGTTGCTGTATGAAACCAGTCGAGCGCAAGAGTTCGGCGTTGTCGGCCTCGGTACGCTACTGATTGTTGCGGCACTGTGGTCAGTATTTCGTGCGAAACGTATCTGGAAAGACTACCGGGCACGATATCGGGTGCGTAAGAAAAATCAGAAATCGATTTGGACAGAGCCTAAAGAAATCTATTTCTACTTGCATCTTTTTGTCGTCGTTCCGTTGATGATCGCGACCGGTTTGATTTTATTGTGGACCGCGGCATTTCTCCACTCCCAAACTTAACCTAGCCAGATAGAGACTTTTTCGGTACAATATGGGCTGTTCTGTGCGGACATGCGGCCGTGGTGGAACTGGTAGACACGCTAGCTTGAGGGGCTAGTGCCCGTTTTTAGGGCGTGGAAGTTCGAGTCTTCTCGGCCGCACCAATTCCGTGTTTAGCGTGCTAAATAGGGAATTGGTATGAAAAAAGTGAATTCACGATTTATGATTGCCGGCCTATTGCCGCCCACTACTGCGGCAGCAGTTGAGTACACTCAGCGTCGCTATGAGACTAAAGGATGGCATATCACGCAGTTGCCCCATATTACGTTGGTCCGCCCCGGTACTGCGCTCGCCGAGGAAGCTGCGATCGTCGATCATTTTTCGGAACTAAAACTTGCCTTGCGACCACCGAGGATTGAGTCCAATGGGATTGGAGTTTTTCTTAACGCCGCATATGCCAATGTCGTCTATCTCAAAGTTGAATTGAGCCCAGAGTTAACAGAGCTACACGGGTCCCTCAAGGCCCAGATGGACTCATGTATCGAGGACAATCAGGCTGTTGACAATTTTGTGCCACATGTGACGCTGGCGAATAACATAGCTGACAAGCAGACGGTCGATCAGATTATCGACGAAGTTGCCGACGACAATTTAGATCTACACTTCTTACTGAGGGAGGTGCACCTTTTTCGCAAATCAGACACCGACCCGCGCTGGGTGTGGCTGGCCAAGAAATCAATCGGCTGATTGGCGTCGCGCTGCTTTAATTACATTACTCATCAGCATTATGACCGTCGTTGGGCCGACTCCACCGGGCACTGGTGTGATGTAGCTGGCTTTGTCTTTGACCATATTGTAGTCAACGTCGCCGACGATCCGCTCACCATCTTCATTGATGCCGACATCGATGATGGCAGCCCCCTTGCGAACCATGTCGGCCGTAACAAGTCGTGGGCTGCCGGCGGCACTGACGATGATGTCTGACTCTCGAGTGAGTGCCGCGATATCTGGAGTGCCACGGTGAGCGATGTGGACATGGGCGCCTTTACGCTTGAGCAGGCAGGCGAGCGGATAGCCAACAAGATCACTGCGACCGATAACCGTGACGGTTTTGTCGGCGGGGTTGATGTGGTAATCACGCATAATCTTAAGTACACCACGTGGCGTAGCCGGCCAAAAGTCTGGTTTGCCTGATTCGAACCGCTCGCGATTGGCCGTGGTTAGACCATCGACGTCCTTGTGGGGTGGGATGCAGTCGATCAGGGCTTGCTTGTCGAGTGAATCAGGAATGGGAAGTTGCAGTATGATGCCGTGGATATTGGGCCGTGCGGCGACACTGTGAATCTGTGCGGCGTAGTCAGTTTGAGACTGCTGCTTGAGTGTGATCTCTTCAATCTCAATGCCTAGCTCTTCGGCGCGGCGATGCTTCATACGCACATATATGAGCGAGCGTTTTTGCGGCTCGATCATAATGACTACCAACTTTGGCACGATGCCGCGCTTTTTCAGTCTCGCTACTCGGAGTTTCAGCTTGGCGGCAAACTCATCGGCTACTTTTTTTCCATCTAGTATCTGCATGTTGTCTCCTGGTGGGCGATAGGGGATTCGAACCTCTGGCCTCACGGATGTGAACCGTGCGCTCTAACCAACTGAGCTAATCGCCCTTATTATCTAGTTTGGTGTGCCAGTAGTATCCCAATATTTTTCGTTCGCTGCCATCTTCATTGGTAATGACGATATTGTGTTCGATCGGCGTGCCGGCCTTGTAGTTATTACTAATCGCTGTTTCACCACTCGTGCAGATGCCGATGTGGGGAAAGCTGCCATTGCTAAAGTGTGCATCATCGTACACAATGACTGCCCCGGGTCGAGCTTTATCAATTTCGGTCCAACCAGATTCTTTCATGTCCGCAACCGCGCGTGGTACCGTCATGTGTACTCGCTCTATCAGGTTGGAGATGCGCAATACTGATGATACGAAGTAGGCACAGGCTAGATTGCCGTCCTGGACGATCTCGGTTTTGACCCCATCGATATCGGCGTAATACTGACTCCAACTTTTGCTGCCAACGCTGTTTTTGGTAAATGCCATGTAGCTATCAAAAATGCGACGCTCAACTTTTGGTTCTGTCTGCGTATTAGTCATTGCTGCTTTCCAAAAAACGTAGCAAAACGGCGGCACTGCGGTCCTCACTCATTTTGGCAGCATCGAGGGCTAGCTTGCGCGCTTCATCACGGCTAACTGTTTGCAGGGTGATGTCTTCGCCATCTTCGAGCTGTTGTTTTTTCAGACGATCGGCCGCCACCTTGATCACAAAATAGTATAAATCCCACTCCACTGTTGCGCCGCAGACGGATTTATAAAGGAACTCAAGCTCTTCAGACGTGGCATCGATACCAGCTTCTTCCCGGAGCTCGCGAACCGCACCTGCTCGGGCGGCATCAAGCTTTTGATCGTCGGTGGGGTTCGTCGAGAGAAAATCATTGTACTCGGTGAGCTTATCGAAAACTTTGCCGCCAGGGAGGCGATAGTCGTAGCCATCGATCTCATGGCGGTGCTCACGGGTTAGTAAAATATCATCACCGACACAGATGATAGTGCGAGTACCAGGGGCACGTCGCGCCAACTCAAATGTACGAGTACCATCTGGTGAGTACTCGACAACCTCGATGATCTTGCCTTGGTAGGTGATTTTTTCGTTTGTCATAATTATGGTACCCGGGGCGAGACTCGAACTCGCAAGCCTTGCGGCAAAGGATTTTAAGTCCTTCGTGTATACCATTCCACCACCCGGGCTCGAATTTGGAGGCACCTACCGGAATTGAACCGGTGTACGCGGTTTTGCAGACCGCTGCGTAACCACTCCGCCAAGGTGCCAGAAAGTGGACCACTACATTATACCTGGGCACGCCACACCTGACAAAGCGTCTTGGCGGTCCGAAGTGCATATGCTACGCTGAGATCATGAAAAAACTCGATCCAATTCTCAAAAACAGCTTTACCAAAAAAGTCTTGCGGGCTACAGGCTTGCGCAAGCCATTTGCCGAACAGGTCAAAACCGACCATTATCGCATGCCGATTCTAGAAGAAAACGGTGGCTTTCTGGCGCTCAACAAGTATGACGGTCCGGACATCCCAGCCAAAGAATGGGAGGATCTAGAGTATATCACCTACCCAACTGACCCAAACACGTTTTTTGCACCACTGGCTTCGGCCACTGGCGAAATCAAGATGGAAGGCTTCTGGGAAGTTGGCAAGACCGACAAAGATGGTATCTGGACTGAGAACGCCAAGAAGGCACCACACCTCAAGAAATGGGTTGAGTCGCTTGGCGTGAACTTTGGTCGAGTCCAGCTTTTGCGCATGGAGCCAAACTCGCTCCGTGAAGCTCGTTGGGGCCTGCATCTAGATGACAATAACCGTCTCAATCCCGAAAAAACTGGCTGGGTAGTGCGTATCTGGCTCGAGCTGACCGATGACCCAAATAGTTATATGGTCTTGCGCAAGAATGACCTCAATCGTACCGAGGAGGTTCGTTTGCCGCTGCCGAAGTTTACCCAGATGGTTGTGGACTCAGAGTATCTCTTTCATGGGGTGCACCATGGCGGCAAGAAGACGCGGTATGGCCTGATCGTGAGCGGGGAGAGCAGTCCGGCCCTCGAAAAGTGGATAAAGGCACGTCTGCCAAAAGAGCCACAAATTCGACCCAAATGGCTAGATAATTAGATCATTTTCTGCTACCATATCGTTTGTACTTTTTAGTGTGCTTGTTGTGGCGCCTTAGCTCAGTTGGTAGAGCAGAGGCCTGAAGAGCCTTGTGTCGTTGGTTCGATTCCAACAGGCGCCACCAAAATCATTATGCGGGTGTAGCTCAGCTGATAGAGCGCTTCCTTGCCAAGGAAGAGGCCCCGGGTTTGAGTCCCGGTACCCGCACCAAATGTCATCACTACCAAAAAGACCACCAGGTCTTTTTTTGTTATCCTAAACACATGCTACGCGACAACACTGAATCATTTGCTCCAGAATTTGCCGATATATTGCTGCGCCTCGGTGTCGAAGAAGACGCCGTGACGACGTCGTTTCAGCTTCTCAAGTTTGAACGTCTTGAGCCAGATCTCTTTGTCTGGCTGCTGCGGGGAACGCACACATATCTGATGACCATTGCGGATGGGGGCTCCGACATGCCAAATAGTCAGTGGCTGGCACAATGGGCTGGAGTGGCAATCAAAGACCTGAACCAACTCACACCACAAGGCACTGGCCTGCTGCGGCTTCGTGGCATGAAAGATGGCTATGATTTTGTGCACGTCTACCAGCTGCCGGCCGGATACGAGTACAGTCCAGACTACCACGACAAAAGTTGATAGCGCTTTTTGTATAAGGAAATGTTCTCAAGTCTTTTTGATTTTCCAGTTCATCGAAGCAGTATACTAATTAGGATGACGTCACAAGATATTGATTCTCAAAATAATCATCCGGGCTCTCGTCGTAATGCTCGGCCTAAGCTATTAATTGTACTTGCGATAATATTGCTTACGGCAGGGGCGTATTTATTGTTGTTGGTACTGTCTCCCTCGTTGAAATCCTTTCTTCCCATTGGCAAGAGTTCGATCGACCTCAATCTCGCTGATGATGCGAACGACAGTCGAGATCGCATTCAGATAGAAAAAATAAATCTTGAAGTACCATTTGGTCCGGGCGGCAATGAGCAGCTTGAAAAAGGTGCCTGGCACCGATATCCAGAAAGGGGTAATCCTGAGAAAGGAGGGAATTTTATCATCAGTGCACACCGATTCCGAATAGGCACAACTCCAGGTCAGACCAAAAACACTTCACCTTTTTATAATATTGGGAGGCTCGCTGTCGGAGACAGTATGCGAGTCTACTACCGAGGGAAATGGTACGACTATGTGATCACAAAGAAATATCAAGTTAAGCCAGATGCTGTCTATATAGAGGCGCCGAGCAAGGAGGCGAAGCTAACGCTATATAGCTGCACACTCGCCGGCTCAGCCGATGGTCGCGATGTTATTGAAGCCAAGCTCAAGTAGCTTTACAAAATCACTGATTCCTTGTACTATTACGTAGTTATTAACGCTTTGGGCGATTAGCTCAGTTGGCTAGAGCGCCTCGTTTACACCGAGGATGTCGGGGGTTCGAGTCCCTCATCGCCCACCATAGAAGACCTTGGAAATTGGGTCTTTTTTGTTTGCTCCGCTTCGGTTGCTCCTGTAGACTACAATGTAGTTATGGTTATTACGAACTTGATAAATAGGTACCTCATGGCTAGCGTGCTGGCCATTTTTACGCTTGCATTTTTCTACCCGAGCCTACGTGCATTACCGGTAAGCGCTGCCGATAATAATTTCGCTGACGGCATAACGGTGGACAGTACTGGCGACGGAGCGGATGCAAATATCGCTGACTCGATTTGCGATGACGGCTCCGGTAACTGTACGCTACGCGCTGCCATAGAAGAGGCCAATGACACCCCGGGCACGCAAACTATCCGGTTTAATATTACAGGCCTAGCTGATTTTACAAACGCCGGACAGAATGGCTATGCTATTCGGCCAATAAGCGCATTGCCGGTTATCACAGATAGTACAATTATTGACGGGTATACCCAGGCAGGAGCGACGCCAAATGCGACTGTCTCACCTCAGCCGTTTGATGCAATATTGCTTGTCGAATTGGACGGACAGAATGCAGGCGGAAATGGCATCCTCGGCGATCCCTCTAATGTTGCAGGTTTACAATTTGGCCCAGGTTCTCAGAACAGTTTAGTGCGCGGTTTGGTGATTAATGAATTTACCGGTGCCGGATTATCGGTAGGCATAGGCGCGGATAATATCGAAATATACGGCAATTATATCGGAACAGATTATTTAGGCTTGGTGGCCGAACCAAATAACGGTCAGGGAATTACAGTCTTTGGACCCACGAGTACCACGGGTGGACCGGTGAATGGTCGTATAGGCGGCTCTGCTGCTGAAGAGCGGAATATAATTTCTGGTAACGACTCTGGATCGAATGACCCCAATCGGGTCATTGGCGTTCAGGGGATATCTATGACGAGCAGTTCGGCAGGATGGACTATCCAGGGTAACTATATTGGCTTGGGTTCGGATGGAGTGTCTAATCTCGGCAATGAGCTTGGAGGCATGACAATCGATTACGTCCAGGATCTTTTAGTAGGTGGAGGTGGTCAGGGTGAGGGGACCGTTGTTTCGGGTAATGGTGATGGTGGAATTCAGCCAGACGGCTCCGATAACATTGTGATCCAGGGCAACTACATAGGCACTGATTACACAGGAACGAGCCCACTCCCAAACTATAGTAAGGGTATATCATTTTTGGGAACAACCAATAGCCTGGTTGGTGGTGACAATAGTGGGGAGGGTAATATTATTGCAAATGCAGGAAATACATCACCAGGTATATTTTTAAATGATGGCAATGGGGTTGCAGGCCCCCTCGGCGACTCTCAAGACATTGCGATACTCGGCAACTCGATATACGACAATTCCGACATCGGTATTGATTTAGGCTTTGACGGCGTCACGTCAAATGATACAAATGACAGTGACGTCGGATCCAACAACTCCATGAACTTTCCGGTATACACTCGCGTTGCTGAGTCTGGTGGCGATACTGTTGTTGATTATCGGCTGGATGTACCGGCTGGAGATTATCGTATAGAGTTTTTCAGTAATTTGATCGCCGACCCATCAGGATATGGTGAGGGTGAGATCTTTCTGGGTTACCAAAATATTAGCCACCCCGGCGGGGGGAATGTAAATTTCTCTCACACCCTGATCGCTACGACCGGCATTACTAATCTGGCGATGACCACGACGCAGCGAAACGTCGCCACAGCTTCTGGGTTTGGTGCAACTAGTGAATTTTCTAGTAATGGCACCTCTCAGCCAGTAGCCGACTTCGGGGTAGAGAAGGTGTTGTTAAATCCCCAGGATGTCGCGATTGGCGCTACGATTGGCTATCGGGTGACGGTGCGCAACGTTGTCGGCGATCCGATTGATTTGGCTGCATTTGATGGGGGAGTATTTGGCAGCACAAACTTGCTGACCGATATCATGTCGCCGGACATCACTTATGCTGGGGGTGTGAGTGATGCAAATATTGATTGTCAATCTGCCGGTCCTGGCTCGGCTAGCATTTTTGGCCCTGCTATGGCAAACCATTCTGAATTTGAAATTCTCCTCTGCTCATGGGTCGGCGCAAGTCATGTGCTGAGTCCCGGAGAATCTTTTAGCTTTACCTATAACGTCACCGTGCAGCCGAACAGCGACTTAATCTTCGATAACTATGCAATAATTCCACCAACACCGTCCGACGACCCTGATACAGCTGCGCTTGGGGCAATCTATCTATCGGGCAGTGATATCATTGATAGCTTGCTCACAAATGGCACGATCAATAATTTCGCAGCCAGTCATTACCCTATTGTCGTTCAGTCAACAGAGTTGAATGGCGTAACGCTGCCTTCGACTGGGGAAAACGATAGTCTTTATCGACTACTGGCGTACAGTGCTGTTGGATTAGGGATGCTGCTACTGGCTATATTTTGCCTTGACAAGCACAAGCGTCATCGCTAAGCTGGATATAGAAGATAAGGAATAAAATGGCTAAAAAAGCAGCAAAATCTAAGTCAAAAATCGCACTACTTGATGCCAAAAATGTACCTTTCAAGGGGCCATTTCTGGTGTTAGTTGTACTCATGTTCTTGGCGGTCGGCGTATTCTTCGTCGTCAGCACATTCGCGGCCACCGTCGGCTCATACTAATATCCATTAAGGGGCATATCATCGGCCCCTTTTTGTGTGCATATTTATTCCATAAGGGGTATAATATGCTCAGTTAGACAAGGAGAATCGTTTAGTGAATATCTTATTTATTGTGTTAGCAATTGTAGTCGTGGTCGTTTTATGGCTGTGGCTGACCTACAACGGCTTGATTCGGGGCAAGATTCGCACCGATGAGGCCCTTAGTGACATTACAGTACAGACCAAGCGTCGATTTGACCTGATACCAAACATTATTGAGACCGTGAAGGGTTATGCCAAGCAAGAAAAGTCAGTGCTTGAGAACGTAACTAAGGCCCGTACGGCCGCCATGGCCGCACCCGAGGGGGATCTAAAGGCTCAGGCCGAAGCGGAAAACATGCTCTCAGGTACACTCAAGACGCTCTTTGCGGTGAGTGAAAACTATCCAGACCTGAAGTCAAACCAGAACTTTTTACAGTTACAGCAAGAACTCGTTGACACTGAAGACAAGATTCAGGCTGCACGCCGTTTCTACAATGGCAATGTTCGCGACTTCAACATCAAATTGCAGGTTTTCCCAACCAATATGATTGGTGGCATGCTCGGTTTCAAGCCGCGTGATCTCTACGACGTCGCAGCCGAAGAGAAAGCTGCAGTTGAAAAGCCAGTTGCAGTTAGCTTCGAAGACAAAAAATAGACTTTTACAGATAAGCGAACGACGGACCCGTGCCGATGGCACAGGTCCGTTGTCGTTTGTATGGTTGCGTACGACTAGACGCGTTGGCGTTCGGACAGGCGACGGGGACGCGGATCCTCGATGCGAACCCACTTCTTGCCTGTCAGGCCATGTGGTTGCTCTTGCTCGAAGATCAACAGCTCTTGTTCGCCGACGGCCAATGCACGCTGCCGGCGCGCCGTCTCAAGATGAGCTTCAAGCAGATCAGTCAGATGCTGGACGCTGTAGTACGTGCCGATCGGCTGATGCCAGTCGCGTCGCTTGCCCATACGATCGGTCGTGCCAGCACGCAGTACTCGGTACATGTCTACTCCCAGATCTGTCACCCAGCCGCAGCTGGATTTCCTCACACGATGTGATTGGTCTCATCTAATCACAATACGACGCATTATAACAAGGTTTTTCTCAGGAACTTTCAGGTATAATAATGCTATGTATACAGAGATAAGTAAGAACAAGCGCAATTCAATCTTGTTGATGCTTGTATTTATGATGGTCGTGATAGCGCTCGGCTGGGTATTTTCACAAGCTCTTGGTGAGCCCGCGATTGTCTATGGGGCGACCGCCTTTGCACTGATTTACACCTGGATCAGCTATTACAATTCTGACAAAATGGCCCTGGCAGCAAGTCATGCTCGAAGAGTTGAGAAAAAAGATGCGCCAGAACTCTATCGTTTGGTGGAAAATCTTGCAATCACCGCCGGACTGCCAACGCCGAAGATATATATTATTGACGATACTGCGCCGAATGCATTTGCGACTGGTCGCGATCCTGAGCATGCGGTCATCTGTGTCACCACTGGCATACTGCAAAAGCTCGATAAAGCTGAGCTAGAGGGCGTGATAGCCCATGAGTTAAGCCACGTCGGCAACTATGATATCCGCTTTATGTCGTTGGTTGTCGTGCTTGTTGCGATTATTGCACTGATGTCCGATTGGTTTCTGCGCTTCACATTTTGGGGTGGTGGTGATAATGATCGTGACCGAGGTAACGGCCAGCTGCAAATGATCTTGATGGCAGCTGGAATTATTTTGGCAATCTTGGCGCCGATTATCGGTACGCTCATGCAGTTGGCACTGTCGCGAAAGCGTGAGTATTTAGCTGACGCCTCAGGTGCACTGCTCACTCGCCATCCGGCGGGGCTGGCAAGTGCTCTGCGCAAGATTTCAGACGACGCCGAGCCACTCGAAGCTGCCAATAAAGCTACGGCCAATCTTTATATCGTTAATCCGTTTCGTGCTAATGTAAAAGTTGGTCGTGATGCGCGGCGTTGGTTTGCCAATCTGTATAGCACGCATCCGCCGATTGATGAACGTATAAAACGACTTGAGGAAATGAACACCCATGCCTAAGAAGAAATTTATCCCAACCAATAAGAACGCTGTGGTCAAGAAGAAGCCCGCAGCTAAGACGGTAGAACCGCCAACTCGGCAAAAAGGCTTTAGAAATCGTCGTCGCGTTCGATTATTCTTAGATTCGTGGCGGTTTTATAAAACAAATTTTTGGCGTATCACGCGGGTGGCTGCCATCGTCTTTTTTACCGGAGCCGTCCTCCAGGCCTATCAGGCGCGTTACGGCTCGGCGACCGATCTGACCTTCGTTATCTTCTTGGCTAGTGAAATGGCCCTCTTGGCTTTGCTGTGGCTCAATATCAACCATGAAGAAGCGAAGCAGCTGAAGGTGAGTCAGATTTATAATTCAGCCAATAGTCGATTCCTGCCGTTTTTAACCGTTGCGATACTACAAAGTCTGATGATACTGCCGCTGATCTTCGGCGCCTTTTTGTTTATCATTTCGATCTCACTTGGTCTGACGGTTTGGTTTCAGATTCTGGCTGCTACGCTCATGCTCATCTCGTTACTCTTGCTCTTGTGGTATTCGCAAGCTGCCTTCGTGGTGCTGGCTGAAGGTAAGTCGTCAGTGCGTGCTCTGCGACATAGCCAGCAGCTCGTCAAAGGACAGCTGCGACGCATTGCGGTCGATTACTTCGTCTTTACGATATTCGTTCTTTTGCTCGTTGCTCTCGTTGGGCAACTTTCAGCAACAGTGAAATTCTTGCAGAATAATTGGGTGGTTGAAGGCGTAGTAAGTGGCGTGATGATCACGATTGTCATATCCTTAGCATCTGTTTTTGGCTATAATTTATATCAAGATGTCAAAGAAAATCACACACCAGTGGGCAAGCCAACGCGTAAAGTTATTAAGGGCCGAACTCCAAAAATATCGAAATGAGTACTATGTACTAGATGCACCGTCCGTTAGTGACGATGTGTACGATGGTCTCAATAACGAACTCAAGGCACTCGAGTCGCAATTTCCTGATCTCGTATCGACTGATTCGCCGACTCAAGTGGTTGGCGGTGAGGCCACTGAGAAGTTTGCCAGTGTAGCGCATCCAGTTAGGATGTTGAGCTTGCAAGATATTTTTGATGCTGACGAATTGGTCGCCTGGGAAAAGCGCCTTCATAAATTAACCGGAAAAACGTCCCTCGAGTATTATGGCGAGCTGAAAATGGATGGCTTGGCGATGCGACTTGTTTATCGTGATGGGGTTTTTGTGCAGGCTGTGACGCGCGGCGACGGTACGACCGGTGAAGATGTCACCCATACTGTCGCAACGATACGTAATATTCCCAAAACGCTTCATAGTCACAAGGCTGTGCCAGCCTCGGTTTATGAGTATTTTGAGGTGCGAGGCGAGGTGATATTTCCACGGGCCGCTTTCGAGAAGCTCAATGCTCAGCGAGCTCGCGAGGGCCTGCCGTTGTTTGCAAATCCACGCAATGCTGGGGCAGGGAGTATCCGCCAGCTTGACCCTGCAGTAACGGCGCAGCGTGGACTTGAATTTATCGCGTACGGCATCGAGATGGAACTGCCAGAGCTCGTGACGCATCAAGATGAGCATGAGTTGGCGCGCAAGCTTGGTTTTGCAGTAGATCCTCACGACAAGGTCTTGTCCTCGATTGATGACATATTGGCTTACCGCGAGCATTGGGACAAAAAGCGCAGTAGCTTACCGTTTAATATCGATGGTTTAGTAATTACGCTCAACAATAATGCTGATTTTGCACAGTTAGGTGTCGTTGGCAAGGCCCCGCGGGGTGCGGTGGCTTTTAAGTACCCTGCCGAAACGGCCACTACCATCCTTGAGGACATCCGGGTCTCGATCGGACGGACTGGCGCGGTTACGCCTTATGCGGTGCTACAGCCAGTGCAGATTGCGGGCACAACGGTTTCGCGAGCCACACTGCATAATGAAGACGAGATTGAGCGCAAGGGCATCATGATAGGCGATACGGTCATTGTGCAGAAGGCAGGCGACATTATTCCTGAAGTTGTCGAGCCAATCATCAGTCTTCGTACTGGCAAAGAGAAGAAGTTCTCTATGCCGCAAAGCATTAATGGCGTGGCAGTGGTTCGTCCCGAGGGTGAGGCGGTTGCCCGTTTAGCCGACTTAAACTATGGCGAGGTGCGTTGGCAACAGTTGATACACTTTGTCAGTAAAGCTGCCTTTGATATTGAAGGTCTGGGTGAGAAGACACTGGCCCAACTCATGGAAGTTGGTCTTATCAAGTCGCCCGTCGATATCTTTCGCTTGAAAAAAGATGACTTACTCGGCTTAGATCGTTTTGCAGAGCTCTCGGCAGACAACCTGATACGTTCAATTGACGAGCATCGTCGCGTAAGCTTAGGGCGATTTCTATTTGCGCTCGGCATTCGTCATGTCGGTAGTAAAACGGCCAATGATATTGCCGAACGCTTCGGTACCCTCGACCAGCTATTAATGGCGACCGAGGAGCAGATTGGCGATATTCCAGGGGTTGGTGCGGTAGTTGGCCATAGTCTTGTGCAGTGGCTCAAAAGCAGTACCCATCGAAGGCTAGTTGATGATCTGATTGCAGCGGGGGTAGTAGTTGATCAGCAGCAGCGTCGGGCTGGTGGTAAATATAATGGAACCACATGGGTATTTACCGGCACACTTGAGTCGATGAGTCGTGACGAAGCCGAGGCAAGGATCGATGCGCTCGGTGGCAATGCCACTAGTTCGGTGAGTAAAAAAACCAGCTATGTTGTGGTAGGGAAAGACCCCGGTAGCAAGGCGGAGAAGGCGACGCAACTTGGGGTGACGGTATTGTCAGAAGCGGAGTTTTTGAAACTTATTAATTAGCTATGATGCTCAAAGATTTTGATGTAGCATAAGCAGTATGAAAAACAAACAATCTGAAACTCTGTACTGCTTTTCACCGCCGGTCATGATCGTCACTTTTTTGATCGAAATTGGGTTGGCAGCATACAGTGCCTGGCGCTTTCGACTGACCAAGCTCAACCGGCTCGCGATACTGACGTTAGTTTTACTGGCAACCTTTCAGTTAGCTGAATTCAATATCTGTCAGGGTACTTTTCCTGGGCCCGACTGGGCGCGCCTTGGTTTTGTGGTGATCACGCTTTTGCCGCCCCTCGGCCTCCATATGGTCACTGCCATCACTGGCCGAAAACGGACCAACATACTTCTTTTGTCATATGTTCTCGCTGGTCTGTTTGTAACGTTTTTTGCTTTTTTTCCGAATTCTGTTTTTCATGAGCTCTGTGGCGGCAACTATATTATATTTCGACTTGATCTACTGGCTGGCCGCCTGTATGGCTTGTATTACTACGGCTTGCTTATCCTCTCTATTGGCTTGGCAGCCTACGAATATCGTCTCCCAAAGACAAAAGCACTGATCAAGCAGACATTACGCTGGCACATTTTGGGTATGCTCGTCTTTATGGTGCCAACTGCCATCGTCAATACGATCGATCCATCAACGATCGCTGGCATTCCATCGATCTTGTGCGGTTTTGCCGTACTTTATGCGCTCATACTAGCGCTCGTAATTATTCCGGCCAATTCGCGCAAATCGCCGCGCTTGAGCTAAGCACGACAACAGATTAGAATAGGACTATGTCAAAACTATCAAAAGAGGAGCTCGCAAATATTGCGACGCTGGCACGGCTTGGTTTGTCTGAGGATGAGCTTAATAGGCTTGGCGGCCAGGTCGGTAGTATTCTTGAGTTTGTTGAACAGCTTCAAAAAATTGATGCCAGCGGGGTTAAGCAGACCAGCCAGGTGACCGGCTTGGTCGATGTTTGGCGTGAAGACGAGGTGGTACGCTGTGAGTTGAGTCGTGAGGAGCTACTCAAAAATGCACCAGCGACTGAAAAGGGCTATATCAAAGTAAAGCGAGTTTTGCAGTGAGCGACCTGAGTTATCTTTCTATCGATCAGGCTCATGATTTGCTGGTACAGAAAAAAATAACTGCAGTTGAGCTGACTCAATATCACCTAGAGCGCATTCGACAGCTTGACGAGGTCTTGGAGCTTACTTTGGAGATTTGCGAATCTAGTGCGCTTGCGCAAGCAGAAAAGGTTGATGCTAAGATTGCCGCCGGTGAGGCGATCGGTCTATTGGAAGGTATTCCATATACCGCCAAAGATATGTTCTTAACCGCTGGGATAAAAACAACCGCTGCGAGCAAGATTTTAGAAAAATTCGAGCCGCCGTTCTCGGCAACCGTCATCAAGAAACTTGATCAAGCTGGTGCAATCCTCATCGCCAAAGTAAATCATGATGAATTCGCCCACGGCACCACGACTGAAAATTCTGCCTATCGCGTGACGCGCAACCCTTGGGATACCAATCGGGCACCTGGCGGAAGTTCAGGTGGCAGCGCTGCAGCAGTGGCGGCCGATGTCGGCATCTTTAGCATTGGTACTGATACTGGTGGTAGTATCCGTCAGCCAGCCGCATTTTGCGGCGTGACTGGACTCAAGCCAACGTATGGCCTCGTCAGTCGCTATGGGGTGGTGGCGATGGCAAGTAGCCTCGATACGATTGGGCCCGTGACGCGTAGTGCGCAGGATGCAGCCATTGTCCTGGCAGCTATTGCCGGACGCGATGTGGCTGATTCAACCACCATTCAAATTGATGACTATGACTTTGTAAAAGGCAATGATTCTCTAGCTGGTAAAACGGTTGGTGTGATTAAGCAGTATATTGATGGGCTCGACGATGATAATCGACAGGTTTTTGATGCAGCTGTTGCACGTATGAAGGAGGCCGGTGCAAAGGTTCGTGAGATCGATATGCCAAACATTAGCTACAGCTTGCCGTGTTATTACATTGTTGTGCCGTCGGAAATTAGTTCGAATCTTAGCCGCTATGATGGTATCCGCTTTGGTTACTCTGATGAGACAGCTACCGATTTGCAGCAGACCTACCTCCGGTCGCGCGGGAAGGGATTTGGACCAGAGGCAAAGCGTCGCATTATGACCGGCACCTATGCGCTCTCGGCGGGATACTATGATGCCTATTACAAGAAGGCAATGCAGGTTCGCACGCTTATAATCGAAGATTTTCGCCGAGCGCTTGATGAAGTTGATTTTTTAGTAGGCCCGACGTCGCCGACGCCGGCCGTGAAACTTGGTGAAAATGCCGAAGACCCGGTCGCGATGTACCTGCTGGATATCATGACCGTTGCGATCAATCTGGCTGGTGTACCTTCTGTTTCGGTACCGGCTGGTTTTGTCGACAACCTGCCAGTTGGCATGCAGATCATTGGCCGGCAGGGTGATGATGGCGATGTGCTGCGCGCCGCTCGCGCATTTCAGCAGGTTACTGATTGGCATGCGAAGAGGCCACAGCTATGAATCTCGCAGTGACACTTTTGATATTGGTTTTGGCTGCCGGCCTGCTACTGCTTGGTTTTATTGTGATGTTTGATGCGCGCGGTGGGGTCAATGCTGTGGCCGGGATGAAAAAGCGCCCGAAAAAGAATGTAGTGTATACCGAACGGTTTGATATCGATATTGTGCGGCAGCGCTGGTCGGAGATAAATGCCAGTATGCATACTCCATCCGGCTTAAAGCACGCCGTTGTTGAGGCCGACAAATTGCTCGATCACGTCCTCAAAGCCAAGGGCTACCATGGTGAAACGATGGCAGATCGCATGAAGAAGGCTCAGAATCAGTTTAGCCGCCGCGAGGCAGTTTGGGCGGCCCACAAGCTGCGTAACCAGATGGTGCATGAAGTGAACCATGATCTTGTTCCTGCTCAGGTCCACGCGGCCGTGAAAGACCTTGGTCAAGCGATAATCGATCTAGGAGTGAGGCTTTATGACTAAATATACCCCAACCATCGGCATTGAAATTCATGTTCAGCTCAATACAAAAACGAAGATGTTTTGTAGTTGTGACAACGACAGTCGTACGGCCGAGCCGAACACCAATATATGCCCAGTCTGCTTAGCCTATCCAGGTACTCTTCCGGTCGTAAATGGTGCAGCCGTTCGTTCGGCCATCAAACTTGGTTTAGCTCTCGAGGCTGAGATAGCGCGCGATACAAAGTTTGATCGTAAAAACTATTTTTATCCCGACCTACCAAAAGGCTATCAGATTAGTCAGTTTGATCAGCCGATTGTTGGCGAGGGGTACGTTGAGGTACTGGTCGATGGTGAGTGGCAGCGCATTGGCGTGGAGCGTGCTCATCTCGAGGAGGACGCAGCCAAGTTGATCCACCCAGCCGGTAAGGATTACAGCCTCGTTGACTATAACCGTGGCGGCACACCGCTGATTGAGATCGTTAGTAAGCCCGACATCCACTCCCCGTCGGCAGCGAAGCGCTATCTGCAGGAAATCTACAACATCGCGATGAGCCTTGGCATCACCAATGGTGATATGGAACACGGCAACTTTAAGTTCGACCTCAACATCAGTGTGAGTGACACGGACGAGCTTGGTACTAAAGTGGAGCTTAAAAATCTCAACTCATTTCGCAATGCCGAGCGGGCTTTGAGTTACGAGATAGCGCGACAAACTGAACTGCTCGAAAAAGGGGAAAAAATTGATCAAGAAACTCGCGGCTGGGATGACGCGAAGTCAAAAACATTTTCGCAGCGCGGAAAAGAAATGGCGCACGACTATCGTTATTTCCCTGAACCGGACCTACCTCCGCTCAAGATTACAGATGAGATGATTGATGAGGTGAGAGCTGTGATGCCAGCCTTGCCGCGAGAAGTGCGCAAGCGCCTCGAATCGATTGGTATTGTCGTTGACGATCAGGATCTACTGATAGATCAGCCGCAGACACTGCAGATTTTTGATGATGCCGCAGACGCGCTTGAGCAGCCGGCGCTGATCAAAAAGGCGGTCAATTGGTTGGTTGGTGATTATCAGCCGTTGCTTGCCAGGGGACCCTCGAAGCTGACGGGTGCACACTTGGCTGAACTCATTTTACTGGTTGATAGCGGAGACATTAGTGGCAAGATCGCCAAAGATATTTTTGCTGAGGTCGTCAATGGGGCGTCACCAAAATCTATTGTGGCCGACAAGGGCCTCAAACAGATGTCCGATACTGGCGAGCTCGAAGCAATCGTGAAAGACGTATTAGATAAGAACCCGCAGGCTATTGCGGACTACAAGGCGGGTAAGGCTCAGGCGCTCGGATTTCTCGTTGGGCAAGTTATGGCCGCGACGCGTGGTCAAGCGAACCCTGGTTTGGTCAACAAACTCCTGGTACAATATCTGCAAGCATGAAGTATTTAGGTGTCCTCGACATCACCACTCAGCGCATAGTCGCACCGATCAACCAAGTGCTTGATCGAATCATTCCGAATATTCCGGCTGCTATTTTTATACTCCTGGTCGGGATCATCTTCATCCGTCTTTTGTCGCACCTCATCAGCTTTAGTTTGCGCATCACACGACTGCAGCGATCCTTGGTTGATATCATCGTCAAGCTGATCGATATTGCACTATGGATATTTTTAGGGATCGCCTGTCTCCAGTTTTTGGGTCTCAACAATGTTGCATTGGCGGTATCAGGATCCTTCGCCTTTATCGTCCTCGGCATTAGCCAGGGTGGCGCGGCTATGGTTGGAGACACACTGTCGGGTCTTGGGTTGGCCCGCGATCGTGATTTCGCAATAGGGGATCATATTAAGGTAATCGATAAAAAGATTGAGGGTATCATTGAGCAAATGGATATTCGGCGAACACGCATACGCACACTTGAAGGCAAAAAGTACATTGTGCCGAACTCAATGATCGATAAGTCAGGCTGGGTGTTGGTGGCGAGGCGGCGCGATCTACTAGCGGCCAATCAGAAAAAAACTAAGAAGAAGGGTGAATTATGACAACTACAGAGCAAGTTTTGATCGTGGTGCTCAGTATCGCAACATTGTTGCTGCTTACATTTTCAATAATCGCCGCCGTTTTGGTGGTGAAGATATTGCGTCGCATACGCGAGATCGCTGACCGGGCACGAGAGGGTGTCGATAGTGCAGCCGATATCGCCCGCGAGGTGGCAGATTCGGTGGCAAGTCCTGCCTCGATCGCAACGATACTAACAAAAATAATCAATAATCGAGTTAAGAAAAGGAGGAAATGATGGCAGATAAAAAAGATGGTGGAAAAAAGGGTTTTCTAGCGGGAACAATTCTTGGTGCGGCAGCCGGGGCGGTTGCAGGCGTATTACTGGCGCCAAAAAGCGGTAAGCAGACCCGTGCCGACATTGTAAAAGCAGTTCACAAAGGTAACACTGAGCTCGCAAAAGCTGCCCACAACGCACAGGATGAGCTAGGCAAGCGCGTTAATGAACTCAAAAAGGTAGCCGAGGGACTCGGTGGCAAGGCTGGTGACGACGCCAAAGAGCTCATCAAACAGGCTCAGAAGTCTAAGACGGTACTCGTCAAGAAGACAGCCGAGATCGTTGCGAGCAGCAAAGAACTGTCTGAGGCTGCCAACAAAGAGGCTAAAGCGCTCATTGAAGAAGGTCTCAAGCTTGCTAAGAAGCTGGAAACTGAAGTGAAAAAAGCTGGCAAGGACGTAGCTGCAAAGCCAGCCGCTAAGAAGTCAGCTCCAAAAAAGAAATAGACTTCTATGCTAAAGCCGCAAAATAAGATTGAAGAACTGCAACACAGTAGCGCTAAGCTTGGTGTCGATGAGCTCATCGAAGTGCTCAACAGTCCCAAGCGGTTGGCTTGGCTCAATTTCTACACTGGCTTTCTCAAGGGAGCTGGCGGTGTACTTGGTGCCGCGGTTGTCTTGGTGTTGTTAGGTTTGGCGGTGCGCTATCTCGGTGGGGTGCCATGGATTGGTGAGCTCATTCGTCAGATTGGTCAAGCGGCCAAGATAAAATAATGGCTCGTCCAGAGTCACCATCGGGCGAGCATTTACCGTTTCGTAGTGTTGGTGACAAGATTGGTGAAGGCAACTTTGCTGAGGTTCATGCCTTCGAACATGACCCAACGAAGATCTTGAAGGAGGTACGGTCGGATGTCTGGCAGAGTGAGACGTTGCAGAAAGCTCGTCAAGAAAGAGGCTTTGTGCTACCTGAAACGATTCAAGATATTCAGACCTATACAGATTTCTTTAAGGCACTAGCTGAAACTGGCAATCGCGCGGGAGATTTGATCCCGCAAACAATGTTTGTGTTGGGCCATGGTCGCGACGGCAAACCAACCACCTTCATGGTGCAAGATAGGATTGAAGGGAGCTCCCTAGATCAGGGCGGTACTTATTATGACGCTCATTTGACGCATGAGCAGAAATACGACCTTTGTGATATTATCGACGGCCTGATTGATGCCTATATCAAGACATACGATGGGCAGCGTGGTTCGACCGTACGGTTTGAGAAACCTGATAATTTTATCTATGGTCGGCGAGTTGGCTCCCATGAGCCCCATCGGCTGCATTACATCGATGTGGTGCCACTTGAACGGTTCACCCCTGACCGGATGATACTAGAGCTCAACTGGGGCATGGTTAATTACGGCATCGACGACGATTCGGCCCTCCAAACTCGTTACGCGGAGATCGTACAAAGGATCAACGAGATCGATGAGCTTGGTCGTACGGCGCATCGCCCCCAGGTTGCATAGCATATCAGGCAATCCCCAACTGATAAGCGCAAGACTGCTCAAAACGCTTATAATAAACTACAATAGAGAAAACGTGTGAGTGAAAGGGGAGGGTTCCGTTTGTCTCAAGTTCCAGAGCAAACTCAAGATACAGTCGACTTTGTGCATCTTCATATGCACACCCACTACAGTCTGCTCGACGGGCTGCAGAAAGTTCCGCAACTCGTCGACAAGATAGAGGCTATGGGCCAGAAGGCTGTTGCTATTACCGATCATGGCAGCCTGTCGGGAGCGATTGAATTTTACAAAGAATGTACCAAGCGCGACATTAAGCCGATTATCGGTATCGAGACCTACGTGGCACCACGCAAATACACCGACAAGACTTCTGCTGAAGATCGCAACCCGTATCACTTAATTCTGCTTGCCAAGAACAATGCTGGCTACAAAAACCTGATGAAGTTAAGCACAATTGCAAATCTCGATGGTTTTTACTACAAGCCGCGCATCGATCACGACCTACTCGAGCAGCACAGCGAAGGGCTGATCTGTCTGTCAGCCTGCATCGGTGGCGAGGTCGGTAGTGCCATACTCAATGACAATATCGATCAGGCTCGCTCGATCGTTGATTGGTATATCAGTGTGTTTGGTCGGGAAGATTATTTCTTAGAAATCCAACCGCACGTTGGCTGGGCTCCGCAAGAAAAAGTTAACAAAGCCCTGGCCAAGATTGCGAAAGAGAAAGGCATTGGCCTGGTCGCAACCGGTGACTCACACTACACCAACGAAGCGGACCACTACCCACACGAAATCTTACTGTGTGTCCAAACGGGCAGCAATATCGACGATCCGAAGCGCTTTAAGCTTGATCAAGATCTGAGCGTTCATACTGGCGAGCATATGCTCAAGTGCCTGCCAGATTATCCCGAGGCGATTAGCAACACCGTCAAGATCGCTGAGCGGTGCAATGTTGAGATTAAGCTCGGCGATATCTTGATTCCAAAATTTGATACGCCGGACGGTCAGTCGGAACAGGCCTATCTACGGCAGCTGGTCTTCGCCGGAGCGGCACTGCGTTACTGCGGTGTGCCGCACGAAGATATTTCGCTGATGACCGAGGAAAAAGTGAAGCAAAAGCTTGATAAGAAGATTCTTGATCGTATCGAATATGAATTGTCGGTCATCGCGAAGATGGGTTATGACGGCTATTTCTTGATCGTGGCTGATATGATCAACTGGGCAAAAAATCAGGGTATCGTATGTGGGCCTGGCCGCGGAAGTGCTGCCGGATCAATCATCGCCTACGTTACCAATATTACCGATCTTGACCCCATCAAATATGATCTGCTTTTTGAGCGTTTCCTTAATCCTGATCGCATTAGCATGCCTGATATTGATATGGACTACGCCGATGACCGACGCGAAGAGGTCATTGAGTACGTAACCGAAAAATATGGTCAGGAGCGCGTGGCACAGATTATTACCTTTGGCGTGATGGCGGCTCGAAACGCTGTTCGTGACACCGGACGTGTACTCGGTTTTCCGTATGGCGAAGTCGATGCCCTCGCCAAACTTATCCCGGCACCGGTGCAGGGGAGGCACATCCCACTGCGTGACTCGGCTGGACTGAGTGATCCTGCAAAAGGTAACCAGGAGCTCATGGCTGAGTACCAAAATAACCCACGGGCTCGGCAGATCATTGATGTGGCCGTGCAGCTCGAAGGCACGATACGCAATGCTGGCACGCATGCAGCCGGTGTGGTTATCAGTAAGGATCCTATAGTCGAGCACGCTCCGCTGACACGGGCATCCAAAGGGGGTGTGGCAACGCAGTACTCGATGACGCCGATCGAAGAGCTTGGTTTGCTCAAGTTTGACTTCTTGGGTCTATCAAACCTAACTGTCATCAAGAACGCCCTGCGTATTATCAAGAAGGTCTATCATCGCGATATCGATATCGGTCAGATCCCACTTGATGACAAAAAAACGTTTGAACTGCTCGCCAAGGGTGATACAACCGGAGTTTTCCAGCTAGAATCTGCTGGTATGAAGCGCTACCTGCGCGAGCTCAAGCCGAGCCAGTTTGAGGATATTATCGCCATGGTCGCACTATACCGTCCTGGCCCGATGCAGTGGATCGATGATTTTATTCGCCGTAAGCACAATCCTGAACTAGTAACATTTGGGCACCCAAAGATGGAAGCTGCCCTGCAGAACACCTATGGCATCATTGTCTATCAGGAGCAGGTTATGCAAATTGCCAAGGATCTCTGTGGTTTTACCGGTGGCCAGGCCGACACATTGCGTAAGGCGATTGGTAAGAAGCAGGTTGAGACGATGGCCAAGATGAAGAAAGACTTCATTGCCGGAGCGGTCAAGCACTCTGATGCTGACCCAGTGTTTGTCGAAGGTCTTTGGAAGAGCCTCGAAGACTTTGCGGCGTATTGTTTCAACAAGTCACACGCGGCCTGTTATGGCCTCATAGCCGTCTGGACGGCATATCTGAAGGCTCACTACCCAAGTGCCTTTATGGCGGCGCTGATGACGAGTGATTATGGTGATCTCGACCGTATCGCCATCGAGGTCGGCGAATGTCGCCATATGGGCATTGAGTTGTTAGCACCTGACATCAACGAGAGCTACGCTGAGTTCGCGGTTGTGCCCGAGACAGGCAACATTCGCTTTGGACTGAGTGCGATCAAAAACGTTGGCATGGGGCCGATCGAGGCAATTTTGAGCGCGCGTGAGGATAAGCCATTTAGCTCAATCGAAGACTTCGTTCGTCGAGTCAACGCTACGGCCATCAACCGCAAGACGCTCGAAAGTCTGATTAAGGCAGGGGCGTTTGATTCGATGGGTGATCGTGACCTGCTGCTCTTCAATATCGATAAGATGACTGCGTATGCAGCGCGCGCGCAAAAACACGCCCTGTCTGGTCAAATCGACATCTTTGGCAGTCTTGGTGTGGCCGAAGAGGAGCCGCCATTGCATCTGGATACACCAGCCGAAAAAACTGACGCCCGCGAGAAACTAACCTGGGAACGTGAACTACTCGGACTTTACATTAGCTCTCATCCGCTGGATGAATATGAAGCGTACTTTGCCGACAAAACTGAGCCTATTAGCTCACTCAATGCCCAGTGGGAAGCGAAGTCCGTTAAAGTTGGTGGGATCCTCACGACAGTACGCAAGATTGTGACGAAAAATGGGGCCAATATGGCTTTTGTCGGGCTCGAGTCAAAGCACGGTGAGACGGAGTTGATCGTATTCCCGAAAGCGTACGAAAAGGTTAACCGCTACCTCGTGCCCGACCAGGTCGTGATCGTTCAGGGTAAGGTTAGTACAAAGGATCGCGACGGCAAACAGTCAAATGAGGTCAAGATCATGCTCGACAAGCTCGTACCGATCGAGATCGAAAAAGCGCGCAATTACAAACCCAAGCCAAAGCCCGTGCCGACACCCGTTGAAGTGAAGGCAAAGGATGACGAGCTGATTATTTTTCTTCCGGCGGCAGTCAACCCGAATCGATTAGTGACGATTAAACGTTTTCTGGAGTCCATCCCGGGGCAGCAGTCGGTTTATTTGACGATCGGTGATGACCGGGCGAAAACTATTCGTTTGCCGTTTCGAATATCGCTCAATCAGGCAGCGATTGAT
Source organism: bacterium (assembly GCA_020852295.1). Classification (GTDB taxonomy): domain Bacteria; phylum Patescibacteriota; class Saccharimonadia; order CAILAD01; family JADZBC01; genus JADZBC01. The sequence goes on from JADZBC010000009.1 coordinate 334,427, forward strand.
TCGATGGCCGAGGAGCTCGGCGACGTCGAGTATGAGGTGAGGCCGGCTGTTCGTACGCATCAAGCACAATCTGCGTCTTAGCCTCTTGTAGAAGAGCGAAGTTTATGCTACTATTTGTTGGTCATGAATCTGTTAGAAACAGTCAACAAGCCACAGCTCAAAACCAAAGTCGCCGATGTTCGTTCGGGCGACACCGTTCGTGTACACCAGACTATTCGAGAAGGTAACAAGTCTCGTGTCCAGGTTTTTGAAGGTGTTGTGATTCGCCGCCAGCGACTTGCCGGTGTTGGTGCCAGCATCACGGTGCGAAAAATCAGCTCTGGTATCGGCGTCGAAAAGACGTGGTTTTTGCACTCACCAAATGTTGTAAAGGTCGAGGTGATGCGCCGCAGTAAAGTCCGTCGCGCCCTACTTTCGTACATGCGAGCTCGACGCGGTAAATCTGCTCGTTTGGCAGAACTCGAGTTTGACCGTGAAGCGGCCAATGCCGCTGATGCACGGACTGCTTCACAGGTAGCCGCCGATGATGCCGAGCAGAAGGAAGCTGAAAAGCCCCAATCTGATGATGCACTCAATCAACCCGACACCGAATCAATCGACAAGGAAGTAGCTGCAGAAGAGAAAGCTGCTACTGCAGATGACAAAAGCCCAGTCGAAGACGAAAAGACCGCACCGGCTGAAGAGGCAGAGGCTGGCAACGATCGCGTCGAGAACGACACCAAAAATTAGTTATTACCCAGAATAAAAAAGACCGTTTGATCGGTCTTTTTTCGTATATAATAGGGCCATGAAGCGTGTGTGGGCAACCGACCAGTTAGAAACTGACTTACGACGAGCAGGCTGCTTAATCGTGGCGGGAGCTGATGAGGTTGGCCGAGGTGCAATAGCGGGGCCGCTCGTAACGGCTGTGGTCGTGCTGCCAGAGCATTGGACGGAGCCGGTGTGTGATTCTAAGCTGCTTACGTATAAGATGCGCGCCCGCCTCAGTGATTATATACTGCGAGGTGCGGATGGTTATGGCATTGGAATCGTAGCCGTGGAGGAGATTGATCGGTTAGGACTGCCGGAAGCTCTGCGGCTTGGTTTTGAGCGCTGTCTTGAAGATATCGATCTGCCGGTGAGTCATATACTCCTCGATGGAAACATTGATTTCCTGCAAGATTACAGGGTAACAACTACGGTCATTGGTGGCGATCGCTTGAGTATCAATATTGCTGCCGCCTCTATCGTGGCCAAGCATTTTCGAGACGAGCTTATGCGCGAACTCGCGCTCGTACACCCTGAGTATCATTTTGAACAAAACGTCGGTTACGGTACCGCCGCCCATTTAGAAGCTCTGAGGCAGCATGGCTTCTCGCCGCAACACCGGCGTAGTTTTCAGGTCAAGCTATGAAGACAACCACACAAATTGGTCGACAGGCCGAAGCATTGGCGGCACGCTATCTGCAAAGTCACGGCTATCAGATCTGTGCTCGCAACGTCCGCACGCGGTATTACGAGATTGACCTTATTGCACGTACCGCAGAGGATATCGTGTTTGTTGAGGTGAAATACCGGCGATCGCCCTGGTATGGCGGCGGTGAGTCATCCGTTGACGCGCGAAAAGCCGAGCGGCTTATTCGGGCAGCACTCGCTTGGTTAGCCGAGCAACAGACTTATCAAAACCTTCAGCCAAGGATCGATGTAATCACAGTGACGGGTGAGCACAACGTTATCCAGCACTACCAGAACGCAATAAATCTTGACTAAAAACATAATAGGTGTGATAATAGTTCACCCCGGGGGCGTACCTCAATTGGCAGAGCGGTTGACTTAAACTCAGCTGGTTACGGGTTCGAGTCCCGTCGCCTCCACGTATTGCGCCCTGGTTTCGGCCAGGGTGCAAACCCCCTTGACTCACGCGTTAGGGGACTGTAATATTGGAGACATACAGCATATCAGTTAGTCATGAAGAAGTCGGTTCAATGAAGCCGGCCTTTTTGTTTCAAAGAAAGGAAATACTATGAATCAACAATTTATCGGTGCTCTCGAGCAGATCTGCGAAGAGAAGGGCCTCAGCAAAGATATCGTTTTAGAGGCGATCGAAGCAGCTCTCGCTGCCGCCTACAAGAAAGACTATGGTGATCGTGATCAGGAGGTTCGGGTTGCACTTGATCCTGATTCCGGAGATGCTCGCATCTTTGTCACCAAGGAAGTTGCCAAAGAAGTCGAAGATCCATATCTGCAAATATCGCTCGAAGACGCGAAAAAGCATGATCCCAAGGCAAAAGTTGGTGTGATGGTTGAATACGAAGAGAAGAATAAAGACTTTGGGCGCGTTGCAGCCCAGACTGCAAAGCAGGTGATTGTGCAACGTATCCGCGAAGCTGAGCGTGAAGTTGTCTTCACGGAATACAGCGACAAAGAAGACACCATTATGAACGCTGTTGTGCAGCGCGTTGAGGGTAATAATGTGTTTGTTGATCTCGGTCGTGCTAGCGGTATTATGTTTCCGACCGACCAGATCCGCAACGAGCACTACTACCCAGGGCAGCGCCTGAAAGTGTACGTCGTTCGAGTTGAGCAGACCGCCAAGGGCCCTCAGATCGTGGTGAGCCGCTCACATCCAAATATGATACGCAAACTTTTTGAAATGGAAGTACCTGAGATCGAAAACGGAACAGTTGAGATTATGGGTATTGCCCGTGAAGCTGGTCAGCGTACCAAGATAGCGGTCAAATCAAACGCTGACAGTGTTGATGCAGTCGGTACTTTTGTTGGTGGCCGTGGTGCTCGAGTTCAGGCAGTTATGGGGGATCTTGGCGAAGAAAAGATTGATATCATTTCCTACAGTGACGACACTGCTCAGTACATCACCAATGCTCTCAGCCCGACTAAGGTTATCTCAGTCAAGATTGACGAAGAAGAGAAAAAGGCCGTGGTGAAAGTACCGGAAGACCAGCTGAGTCTCGCGATTGGTCGACAGGGTCAAAACGTGCGCCTAGCAGCTAAGCTAACCGGCTGGAATGTTGATATCGATGGTGCCGACGATGCTCATATCGAAGAAACCGCTGAAGCCGTTGAAGACGCACCGAAGCCAAAACGCAAAACAAATCTTGAAGATGCTATCATTGCCGCAACTGCCGCAGAAGAAGAGGCTGTTGAGCAGAGCACAGAGAAGTCGGACAACTCTGAGCCGAAAGCTGACGACCAAGCGACCGAATAGTTTCGTTTCGTTTTCGTATCGGTTCTTATGTTTGTGGTAATATAAACGTAAGGAGAAAGGGGACTGGGTATGCAGACTGATTCAAACCAATTTGAGAGATTTACCGATAATGCGAAGCGTAGCTTACAAAATGCTGGCGCATTTGCGCAGAGCATGGGGGCAAGCTATGTCGGTACGGAGCATCTACTGCTGGGGGTACTAAAGCAAGAGGGCTCTATTGGTGCACGAGTGCTCAATGAAATGGGTGTAACGCTCGATAAACTCAACATCCAGGTCTCGAGTGATGCTGGCCTCATGTCTCCATCCCAGCTGAGTGAAACCGCCAAAAAAACCGTTACACTTGCCCTGCGGGTGGCACAAGAATTTGGCCAGCCATTTGCTGGCACTGAACATATTCTTTTTGCGCTACTAAGCCAGAAGAATGCCCGCGCCAATGTTATGTTGCGTGAGCTAAAGGTGAACCCTACGTCTGTGCGAAATGAACTCGAAAACTATCTGAGCTCGCAGAACTACGGCTATACAGACGAAGCCAATACTCGCAAAGGCAAACAGAGCAAGACTCCGGCACTCGACCATTTTGCAGTTGATATGACCGAAAAGGCGCGCCAGAATGAGCTTGATCCGGTGGTTGGTCGCGAGAGTCAGATCGAGCGAATGGTCTCGATTCTTAATCGTCGGACCAAGAATAACCCAGTGCTGATCGGCGAGCCCGGAGTTGGAAAAACGGCCATTGTTGAAGGTTTGGCGCAGCGCATCGTGAATGAAGATGTGCCGGATATGTTGGTCGGCAAGAAGCTTTTGATGCTCGACTTGGCGGGCGTGATTGCCGGCACGAAGTATCGAGGTGAGTTCGAGGAGCGATTAAAAAAACTCATCGAGGAGGCAAAGGCCAACAAAGATGTGATCTTGTTCATTGACGAGTTGCACACGGTGGTTGGTGCAGGTTCGGCCGAAGGCGCGATTGATGCTGCTAACATCCTCAAGCCAGCGCTATCACGTGGTGAAGTACAGACGATTGGCGCGACAACGCTCGATGAGTATCGCAAGTACATCGAGAAAGACTCAGCACTTGAGCGACGTTTCCAGCCCGTTATCGTACCCGAGGCGACCGTTGAGGAGACTATCGAAGTACTAAAGGGGCTTCGGCCGCGCTACCAGGATTTTCACCAAGTTACGATTTCCGATGAAGCGATTGAAGGGGCGGCAAAGCTCGCTAAGCGCTATATCTCTGATCGATTTATGCCCGATAAAGCGATCGATCTTGTCGATGAAGCGGCCAGCCTTGCGCGCATTAAGCGGGGTGGTACGAGTAAGCGTGTAAAAAATCTTCAGACGAAACTCAATGACATAATGAGTCAGATTGATGATGCGGTGTATAATCAAGATTTTGAATATGCTGCTCGTTTGAAATCTGAGGCGAGTATTCTCGAGCAGAAACTGACCGAGCAATCCAAGAAAGAGCGACAGGCTGGTAAGATCATGATCGACGGCGAAGACATCGCTGCGGTCGTTGCCCAAGCAACTGGCGTTCCCATCACGAAGTTGATTAAGGTCGAAAGTGAAACTCTCATCAAGCTTGAACAGACACTCAAGTCCCACGTTATTGGTCAGGATGAAGCAGTTGAAGTCGTTGCCCGCTCGATTCGACGTTCACGAACTGGTATCGCAGATGTGAATCGGCCGATCGGAAGCTTTATCTTCCTCGGCCCTACTGGTGTCGGCAAGACAGAACTGGCACGCGTGTTAGCTAAAGAAATCTTTCATGACAAAGACGCTATGATAAAGGTCGATATGAGTGAATTCATGGAGAAGCACAACGTGTCACGCTTGGTGGGTGCGCCGGCTGGCTACGTAGGCTTCGAAGAGGGCGGTCAGTTGACCGAACAGGTTCGTCGTAAGCCGTATAGCCTGATTCTCTTTGATGAGATCGAAAAAGCCCATCCAGATGTCTTCAATATGTTACTGCAAATCCTTGAGGATGGCATGTTGACCGACGCTAAGGGACGAAAAGTTGATTTTCGCAATACCATTATCATCATGACAAGCAATGTCGGTGCCAAGGTTTTGCGTTCTGAGGCAGAGCTTGGCTTTAAGACCGAGACGGCCGACGAACAAAAGAAACTCGAACAGCTGCATGAGCGCATGAAGAAGACGATTCAAGATGAAATGAAGAAAGTGTTCAAGCCAGAGTTTCTCAACCGCATCGATCATATAGTCGTTTTTCGAGCGTTAAGCCAAGTTGATATTCGCAAGATTGTAAACTTACAATTGGCGAATTTAGCGAGTCGACTGCAAGAGAAGGCCATTGTGCTGCGATTTACGACCAAGCTCAAGAATCTGCTCGTTAGCAAGGGCTACGATGCTGAGCAGGGCGCTCGACCAATGCGTCGTGCAATTCAGTCATTGGTTGAAGACAAGCTCGCAACACAGATCCTGGATGGCTCAATCGTTGCCAGTAGTGAAGTCGTGGTTAGTGCAAGCGGCGAAGAGGTGACCACGAAAGTCCTTGGGCAAGAGCCGCAAAAAACCGCAACCAAATAGAGCGCTGTTCGTAAAGCGTTCGCTTTGATATACTGGATACATGCCAAAGTCACAATCTCAGTTTGTCTGCCAGGAGTGTGGTTCTACTTATTCAAAGTGGGCCGGCAAGTGTCTGAACTGCGGTAGTTGGGACAGTCTTGTCGAGACGAGCGCACCGTCGGGTAGTAAACGAGCAAGCAGCAGTGTGAGCCTTTCGCCGCAGGTTTTGTCTGGGGTTGCGTCTTCGCAACATAGTCGAAAGCTGACTGGACTGAGCGAAGTAGATGCTGTATTGGGCGGTGGGCTTGTGCCTGGATCTTTGACGCTGCTTTCGGGGGACCCGGGTATCGGAAAATCAACCCTTGTCTTACAGCTGGCAGCAACACTCGCCAAGCAGGCGAGGGTGTTGTACGTGAGCGGCGAGGAGTCATCTAGCCAGGTGAAGCTGCGAGCCGAGCGATTGGGTCTAGGTGAGAGTGAATTTGAATTTATTGCCTCGACAGATATTGATGCCGTCTTACAGACTGTCGTTACGAGCCACTATGACCTCGTTATCGTTGACTCTATTCAGACGATGAACTCAGCGAGCCTGAGCTCGGCAGCTGGCACTGTGAGCCAGATAACAAATAATGCAAACGCGATTATGCAGACTGCCAAGTCGACCAATACGAGCTTTATCGTGATTGGCCATGTCACTAAAGAAGGTAATGTTGCGGGACCAAAGATTCTTGAGCATCTTGTCGACACAGTACTTTATTTGGAGGGTGAGCGTTTTGGCCTACTCAAAATATTACGAGCCGTCAAGAACCGCTTTGGGTCAACCAACGAAGTCGGCATTCTAGAGATGACCGAGAAGGGTCTCGAGTCGGTTGGGAGCCCATCGAAAATGCTATTAGCCGAACGGCAAGAGCTGCCGGGTAGTGTTATTTTTGCAGCTATTGAGGGTACACGGCCACTATTGGTTGAAGTCCAGGCGCTGGTGAGCCCGAGCGTTTTTGGTTATCCAAAACGCGCCGCCGATGGCGTTGATTTAAATCGGCTGTCACTTTTAGCGGCAGTTATGACGAAGCGGGGTGGCATCAATTTGAGCAGCTCTGACATCTATGTTAATATCGTAGGCGGACTCAACGCCAACGAACCCGCAATTGATCTCGCAATTATTTTAGCGATCGCCTCGGCACACAAAAATATTATTGTGCCCTCAGACGTCGTAGTATTTGGGGAAGTTGGCCTGAGTGGCGAGTTGCGTTCGGTCACTATGAGTCGCGAGAGACTCAAGGAAGCCAAGAAGCTTGGTTTTGGCCGAGCAATTGTGCCGGCCAGTCAGCATCAAACAGGTGCCACCGGCTACCAGACCATTCGCCAGGCTATCGCCAGCTTGCAATTATCTAAAAGCTAAGGAACCACATGTACCCACTTCTTCTATTGGTAATCTGTCTTATTATTGCTATCGGCATTCTTATTTCTGTAAAAATTGTCCGCATGAATATGCAGCGACTTATATTGGTTCTGGCTGGATTCTTTGTCGGCGCACTGGGCGGGCTTTTAATCGGTACGCCATTTGCTTTTCTGCCCGACCCATACGGCAAGATCATCCCACCCACAGTTGGTATTGTTGGGGCACTTTCGATCGCTATTGCGCTCTATTTGCGCAAGGACTTTCTGACACAGTTTCTACCGAAGTTCTCGAACCCAATCAAGAAAAATTCGGTGAAAATGAGCGATAAAACAAAGCCACTCAATCAGATCTTGGTGGATACTTCTGCAATTATCGATGGGCGTATTGCTGATATTGTGAAAACAGGCTTTATTCCAGGAAAACTTTTAGTACCTCGCTTTGTTTTAGCTGAGCTACAGAACATTGCCGACAGCGATGACGGCATGCGACGTGCCCGTGGTCGCCGTGGCCTGGAAGTACTCAACATGATTCGCCAAAATCCAGCCGTCGAGCTCGACATTATCGAGGAAGACCCGAAGCAAATCAAAGAAGTTGATGCAAAGCTTGTCTATCTTGCCAAAAACTACCGCACTGACATCTTGACCACCGACTACAATCTCAATCGCGTCGCCACCATCGAAACGGTGCGGGTGCTCAATATCAACGAACTTGCCCAGGCAATTCGTCCTGTTGTGATCCCCGGCGAAGAGCTGATGGTTAAGGTTGTTCAGCTCGGCAAAGAGAAAAACCAGGGCGTTGGCTACCTTGAAGATGGCACCATGATCGTAGTGGAAAACGGCGACAAGCTGATTGGCAAACAAGTAGCCACTGAGGTAACGCGTATCTTTCAGACGGTTGCGGGCAAGATGATCTTTGCCGTAGAGAAAGGCAAAAAGTCATCATCTAAAACGACGATGAAGCCAAGCAAAAACGTTGCCAAGTCGGCCAAGAACGCGAAGTTGAAATAAAACAATTATAGAACGCTAGGGCGACCAGGTGGCTTGGTTGCTGTTGCCGAATACATCAGCCACTTCAACTCGCGCAGAAGAGAGGCCTCCAATTTTTGCACAGTCTTTTGAGCCGCTAATTACATTTGGGGTCGAAGTACATCGTGCAGCGCCTCCGTTATAGAAAAATGCAACACTGTTGATATTGCCACCGCTTTTTGATGCGAAGAGCGTCACACATCTACTGCCGCTACAGTCAATTCCAACCGTTGGACTATCTGCCCCAGCCACGACACTAACTGTTGAGTCATTGCTGGTTGCAGAGTAGAGTCCAGCGTCAACAACCTTGACCGTGAAGGAGCCGGAGCCACTCTGGGTTGGGCTGTAGCTGAGGGCGTAGATGCCGCTGCCATTGATATTCTGGCTGTCGACTTGACTGCCATTGTAGAGCAAGATGAGTTTATTGGCAGTAAAGGTGCCACTCGTGACATTGGCTGTTACCGCAAAGGTACTGCCGGAATTTGGTGTCACCGTGATGCTAACCTTTGGCTTTACATCAGAGCACTTGTGGACATCATCTTTAGCGGTGGGGAGTCCACCGGTGGCAAGGCCAAGCGACGCAGCGAGTGCCGCAACTGGTGGTTGCCAACGCTGATAGGCCGGATCACTTGGGGATACTTCGGCTGAAATGCCGCCACCTGTGACGGTATCAATTGCGTCCGGCGGTGTACACTCGGTCGCCAACTTGCCCGAGACTTTATCAATCTTAGCGGTTGATGTGGCACTCGCCTTTGGCAGCTCGTACCACGAAGCAAACATATCAGTGCGAGTTTGTTTCGTGGCGCTCGTTGGTGCGCGCCCCGTGAAGGCATCGATCGTGGCGTCCTTTATGCCATTTGGACGACTGAAGTTTTCGATTGGATCATCTTTGGTGGCGTTACGCATGTATTCTTGCCAGACAGGTGCCGCGATAATTACCGAAGCATCGGTCATCGGGGTGTTGTCGTTATTACCAGCCCATACGCCGGTCACAAGCCTTGTCGTGTATCCCATCGTCCAGGCATCCTTAAAGTCAGAGGTTGTACCGGTTTTCGCGGCAACAGGGCGGTTGCCGAGCGTGAGGGGGTTGTTGACCGGGAAGATGCCGAGGCTAGAGCGGGCCCGATTGTCAGCAAGGATGTTGCTTATAAGGTAGGCGATCTGTGGGTCGATAGCATTCTTGTTGGCAATAGTGTTTTCAGGCTTATTTTCCTCGAGTACCTTACCTCTGCTATCAGTAATTTTTTTGACGTAAACCTGTTCGTGGCGTACACCACCATTGGCGAGTGCCCCAAAGGCATTGACCATATCGATAACTTTTACTTCACCGGTACCAAGTGCGAGACTCAAGCCGTAGTCTTCGATCGGCTGGTCGAGCGTAGTGAGGCCCATGTCTTTGGCGGTCTCGATGAAATTGGCTTGCCCGCCGAGGTAGAGCGCTTTGATGGCTGGAATATTGAGAGAGTTTGAGAGAGTTTGACGGACCGAGAGTACGCCATAGTGACGACCATCGTAGTTCTTTGGCGTGTAGCCACCACCAAAGTCGGTCTTTACATCATACATTGTTGAGCCGGGGCCGTAGTCCTTCCGGTTCTTAAAGAGGTTAGCGTAGACCAGCGGCTTCATAGAAGAGCCCGGTTGTCGGTTGGCGACCGCTACGTTGAAGCTCCCGAAGTCTTTATCGCCGTAGTTATAGCTTCCAACCATGGCAACCACTTCACCTGAACGCGGGTCAGCCGACACGAGCGCAGCATTGGAGCCACCCGATCGACGAATTGCTGGCATTTGCTTGGTAATTGCGTCCTCGGCCATTTTTTGTTTTGCAAGATCAAGCGTGGTGATGACTTTGAGTCCACCCTCGTTGACCTCTTTGACGCCATACTTGTCTTCGAGTTGCTCCCGAACATACTGGACGAAGTGTGGCGCTGTGATATTGGCGTAGAGGTTCTGCGGCTTCACCTGGGCGAGAATGTCGACCTTCTTAGCTTCATCGGCTTCTTTTTGGGTGATATAACCCTGTTCCGCCATCTTTGTCAGGACTGTTCGTTGTCGAGCAATCAGTGCATCGGTACGTCGACCATAGGGGGAGTAGTAGCTTGGTGCTTGCGGCAAGGCGGCTAGCATCGACGCCTGGGCGAGCGATAAGTCTTTGGCTGGGATGCCAAAGTATGTTTTTGAGGCCGCCTCTATACCGTATGCTGTTGAGCCGTACGGAATTTCATTGAGGTATAGCTTGAGGATGTCGTCCTTGTTGTAGAGTAGCTCGATCTCGATCGCCAGAATCAACTCTTGAATCTTGCGGCCAAAAGAACGCTCACCGGTAAGAAATGCGTTCTTAACATATTGTTGGGTTATGGTAGAGCCACCACCTTTCGACGGGTCGCGGAAGATCAGACCAGAAAAAGCGCGGGCGATACCAAAGAAGCTAAAAGCGCCATGCTTATAAAAGTCTTTATCTTCAATGGCGACGGTTGCATTTCGGATGTTCTTTGGCATCTGATTGAATTCAATCAAGGATCGGTTCTTATTGCCGTAAACCTCGTAGAGTACGGTATTTCCGGTGTTGTCGTAGAACTTGGTAGTTTGAGCGGCAACACGGGCGTTAATCTTATTTGGACTTGGCAGGTCTTTGGCAAACCATAAGAAGGTAAGGACCAGCAAGGCAAATCCTGAACCAGCAGCAATTGCTAAGATTTTTAGTCCCTTTTTACTCGTCCAAAAAGCCCATGCTCGACCAAACAAGCCCTTAGCGCTTTTCTGCAGCTTGGCAGTTTTGCCGGCCGATCCAGGTGCATAAGGGCGTCTTTTTACGACTCGTCGAGTGCCTAATTTTGGTCGAAATTTTGTAGCCATAACGTATAGTTTCTAGGCCGAATTGTACCACAACCGCGATTCTCTTGCTATAATTGTCATATGAGTAGCGTAGGTGGAAAAAAATCGATCCCAGATGATTTGTTGACGCGTAATGTCGTCGACATAATTGTCCGTGATGAACTTGAGAAAAAGCTGAGTTCTGGCAAGAAGCTTAATATCAAACTTGGCTTTGATCCGACCGGTGCGCAGCTACACATTGGCCGCGCCGTAACGCTTTGGAAGTTGCGCGCATTTCAAGATCTTGGGCACAATATTCAGTTTGTGATTGGTAATTTCACCGGTACGATCGGTGATAGTTCGGACAAAGATTCGGAGCGACCAATGCTTGATCGCAAGACCGTCGAGCAGAACGCCAAGGATTACCACCGTCAGCTGGAGAAGATTCTTGACATGAAGAAGGTTAAGATTTTCTACAACGGCGACTGGTTTGACAATATGCCATTGTCGCAATTTTTTGAACTTACGCAGCTTTTTACTATCCAGCAAATGACCGAGCGTGATAACTTCTCCAATCGCATCAAGGCCGGTAAGCCCGTTGGGCTACACGAAACCCTCTACCCGCTCCTACAGGGCTATGATTCGGTTGCCATGAAGACCGACCTCGAAGTTGGTGGTACGGACCAGCTTTTTAACCTATTAGCAGGTCGCACGGTACAGAAACACTTCGGCTTAGAGCCACAGAGCGTCATGACTTTTGAACTACTTGAGGGGCTGGATGGCCGCAAGATGAGTACGAGTTGGGGGAATTGTATCTATATTATGGATGAGCCAGTTGAGATGTACGGCAAGGTTATGACCTTGCGTGACGAGCTTATTCCGCGCTACTTCCGGCTGTGTACCGATGTAGAGATCGGGGTGATTGAGCAGATCGAGCAGAACCTGGCGGCGGGCGATAACCCTCGTGACACCAAGGCAAGTCTTGCTCGCGCAATTGTGGCACGCTATCACGGTGGCGAGATCGCTGATCGTGCTGAAGAAACTTGGAATAAGCGCTTTCGGGACGGCGAAAAGCCAGAACACATCGAAGAGGTCTACATTAAGAAAGCCGACTCTCACAATCTCGTAGATTTTGTGAGTGAGAACTTCAATATCAGTAAGTCAGAGGCGCGACGCATTATTAATCAAAATGGTCTGAAGATTGATGACGAGATCACGACCGAGAGTGCACTCGAGCTCCGAGACGGTATGGTCGTTCAGGTCGGCAAGCATCGTTTCAAGCGAATAACGACGCAAAAATGACCGAACGGGGGTGGCGGCTTGATACGCCAGTAGAAGTACTCAATGGGGTTGGTCCAGCGCTGTCGCGCGGCTTGCATCGTCTGGGTATTGCCACGATCGGTGATTTGCTCAATCATTACCCGCGGCGCTGGGAGGACTATAGCGCCACTAAGAAGATTGCTGCGCTCAAGCCGGGCCTCGTCACGCTCAAGGCTGAAGTTTTAGGCGTACAGGCACGCCGATCGTTTAAGCGCAAGCTCACCGTTAGCGAGGCGATACTAGGTGATGACTCGGGGACGGTGCGGGCAGTTTGGTTTAATCAACCATACATTGCCACTCAGCTCAAAGAAGGGCAGAGCTACTTCTTTTCAGGAAAGTTTGAGTTCAAAAATAATCACCTCAGCATACAAAACCCCAGTTTTGAGCCAGCCGACGACCAAAGCTCAGTAAGCTCGAAGATTTTACCGATCTATCCGGAGAATGCACAGATCAATTCGCGGCTATTGCGTAAGTTAATCGCACAAGTGATTCGCCTAACCGATCGGCTGAAAGACGGACTGCCCGACCATATTGCCCGCGAACAGGGCTATGAGTCGCATGCTCGCGCCATAGCTCAGCTTCATCAGCCCAGCTCAATGCGAGAACTAGAGTTGGCCCAGGATCGCCTGGCCTTTTCTGAACTATTCATGTTGAGCGTATCTGGTTTGGCGCTCAGGCGTGAGCTCGAAGCCGAGACTTCAGTGGCGATTCCTTTTAAATTAGAAACAGTCAATGCATTTTTGGATCAGTTGAGTTTTCATTTAACCTCGGCCCAGAAGCGAGCGGCCTGGACGGTGTTTAAGGATATCGAACGCACCAGTCCAATGAACCGTTTGATTGAGGGTGACGTAGGAAGCGGTAAGACGATGGTTGCGGTCTTGGCGGCGGCGATGGCGGCACAGGCCGGCGTACAGACCGCCATCATGGTGCCAACCGAGATCCTAGCTCGTCAGCACTTCAAGAGTATTGAGCGTTATCTCCGGCCGCTTGGAGTGAAAGTTGACCTGCTGGTTGGTGCTTTGGCGCGCAAAGAGAGGGTGGCGGCGCAGCAAAGACTGGCGGCAGGCGAGACGCAAGTTGTTATCGGCACCCAGGCACTCATTGGCGACACTACTCAGTTTCATAGGCTTGGGTTGGTCGTGGTTGATGAGCAGCACCGCTTTGGTGTGGCGCAACGACGGGCGTTGCGGGCCAAGGCTGACATAATGCCGCATCTGCTGTCGATGACAGCAACCCCGATCCCGCGTTCATTGGCGCTCGTGATTTATGGCGATCTCGATGTGAGTATCATTAACGAATTGCCACCTGGCCGGCAGCCAATACAAACCAAACTGGTTGATCCATCGCATCGAGCAAAAGTTTATGGCGAAATTGATAAACAAATTACACAAGGGCGACAGGTCTACGTAGTTTGTCCCGCCATTAGCGCCTCTGATCACTCTGGCCGCAAAAGTGTTGAAATTGAATATGACAAACTACGCAAGGGGCAATTCGTTCATCGTCGGATTGGTATGCTTCACGGTCGTATGAAGGCTGAAGAAAAAGAATCCGTTATGGCGGATTTTGCGAGTGGCAAGCTCGATATGTTGATCGCAACCTCGGTAATCGAGGTGGGGGTCGATGTGCCAAACGCTACGGTCATGATGATCGAGGGTGCCGATCGTTTTGGACTGGCTGCGCTCCATCAACTCCGTGGTCGAGTTGGCCGCGGTGAGCATCAGTCTTTTTGTTATCTTGTCAGCGAATCAGAGCACGATGAGGCACTCAATCGCTTGCGCAGCCTTGAGCGAACCAACGATGGATTTCGGTTGGCCCAGATTGACCTCGAACTGCGGGGACCCGGCGAGGTGTATGGTGTGAAGCAACATGGCCTGGATTTGCGCTTGAGTGGCATCGTCGATCCAGAGCTTATTAAGCGAGCCCGCGCTGCCGCCGAGTCTTTCCTGGCAACAGAAAAAGTGGTAGAATATCCACTGATTGCGGCGCGCGTTGAGGAATTGAAGAGCGTCACGTCACTCGATTAATTTCATTGTATGAATTCTGGATTATTACAGTATGCAGCCCGTGGACGAGCCTTTCGCTCTATTGGCACGCATCAAAAATTTGATAGGGAAGCCTTTCGGCTTATTTCGCCGCTGGTTGACCATACAAAATTTCCGCGCCGTCGAGATATATTAAAGTTTGAGGGTCTGGGTGGGCCGGATGGGCTCAAGCTCAAGGGCGATTACAATACTTCGCACATGTGGGATCCGGTCAACGAGATTGGCCATTTGCCAGTATGGATCGAGAGTCACCATAAAAACATGGCGGCTGCCCTCAAACGAGGCGATATCGTGGAGGCTAGTTTTCATGCCGGCTGGATGGCACACTATCTGACCGATAGCATGACTCCCGCACACCATATCAGTCATGAGTTGGTGACCGCCGAATACAAGGATGCAGGCAAGTTGCGCTATAGCTGGCTGTATTGGGGTAGTAAGGGGTTGATGAGTACGCACGTCGCTTTTGAGATGGGCGTGAGTAGTGCAGTATTTTTCTCGCCAATTCGTAGTAAGTATGATGCTAAGCTGACGCAAAAGATTGCGACAAACGGACTGGCGGCAGTTGTCAAAGAGGAGTCGCTTCAAGTGGCCAAGCTCGGGCTGTATGATCGTTTTCTCAAGAAAGGGTGGACAACGGATCTTGCGAAGGCAATGAAGAGTCAGGTTATCCCGCGTACTACCCAGCTTATTGCTGCCGCGTGGGCAAGTGCCTATGATACGGCTGGGTTTAAACTGGCGGAGAAAAAGCGCTAGTATGCTGAAGATCTCAGGTGGACAATTTGCTGGACGCACGCTGAGTCTGCCATCGAGCGCGACAACCCGCCCGGTGACTGAGAAAAATCGTGCCTCAATTTTTAATTCGCTATTTTCATACGTACTAGATGCCAAAGTCCTCGATCTCTATGCGGGGAGCGGAGCATTGAGTTTTGAGGCGTTGAGTCGTGGGGCGGCTACAGCGATGATGATCGAGAAAAGCAACAAAGTGGTTGGTCAAATCAAAGAAAATATCGAACGGCTCGGGGTTGGTGAGCGTGCCACGGTTGAGTCATTTGACGTCGCACACTGGCTCAAGCGTGATCATGAACAGCGGTATGACCTCATCTTCTTTGACCCGCCGTACGTCCAGTTTGACACGGCGCTAGCCGAAATGGCTACCAATTTGCTACAATCAGGTGGCATTTTAGTAGTTTCTATGAGTTCGCGATCGAAAATGCCTGAAAGTATTGGTGAAGCGAAGTTGCTCAAAGAGAAGAAATACGGCGATAGCCAGTTTGGTTTCTTTCAGAAACTGCTTTAAGTACCAACGTGCGGATGTGGTGGAACTGGTAGACACGCTAGCCTTAGGAGCTAGTGGGGTTAAACCCGTGAAGGTTCGAGTCCTTTCATCCGCACCAGATTAATGGCTATCCGCGGGGTAGCTATTAATCTGGTTAAGTCTTAATCATTGCTTCGTTTTCTGCGGACGTCAGGTTTGTAGGGTAGTGCAAGGTAGTATATTGCAACAATAAGCAGACTGAGGCCCGCTATGCCCCAGATAGCGTCAAACGGATCTGCTGTATTGAAATTCGCAAATGTCATTTCGAACCCTGGCGACGGCAATGGAATCGTGTCTATCGTGACAAGCTCGACCAAAAGGTTAATGAGTGCGAATACCCCGAAGATTACCCAGAGCATTTGTACACTAAACCCGCTTTTACGGAGTCTTTTTTCGAATACTACCAGAACTATCAGGCAGGTAAATGTCGCATTGGAGATGTGCAGCGTAAATGCATTGTTGACGCCAAGGTTTCTTGTGGCGATATAGAAAGCGTGGAGAAGAATAACGCTACCGAGTAGAGCAAAGAACCGTTTGTTGGATAGTTTTTTCACTATAAGCATTATTGCACAACTGCCCGCTACACAATATCTGATTTTTCTGCTACTATACCCAGGTTATGAATACCCACAAAATCACCAAGCAAACATCTACAGAAGCTGAATTCCTAATCACCGTTGATGAAGAGCAGCTCACGCCAATTAAAAACGAGATCATTGATCACCTCAAAAAAGACTTGAAGGTGGCTGGTTTTCGTCCAGGCAAAGTGCCGACCAATATCGCTGAACGACATGTCGACAGCTCAGTCCTGCAGACCGAAGTGCTCGAGCGGGTTATTGCGCGCAGCTATGGCAAGGCGGTCGTTGAAGCTAACTTGCAGACGTTAAGCAGTCCAAAGATCGAGATCAAGAAATTTGTGCCATTTACGGAACTTGAGTATGTCGCGCGAGTTGCGCTCATGCCGAAAATTGACTTTGACTACAAAAAGCTTCACGTCAAAGAAAAGATTGAAAAGCTCGACGAAAAAGACGTCGATAAGACAATCGACAATCTCCGTCGTCAAACTGCCATCAAGAAGCCAAGTAAAGCAGCCATCAAAAATGGTGACGAGGTTGTGATTGACTATGAAGGTGTCCGCGAGGGCAAACCAGTTGAGGGTGCCAAAGCTGAAAAGCAGACTGTCACCGTTGGTCAGGGGCAGTTCATTCCAGGCTTTGAAGAAGAGCTGGTCGGCATGAAGGCTGGCGACAAAAAAGAGTTTGAGATTACTTTTCCGAAAGACTATCGAGCAACCGATCTGGCCGGTAAGAAAGTACTATTCAAGATCAAAGTCCATGAAGTGAATGTCGTAGAGCTACCAGAGCTGAATGACACTTGGGCAAAAAGCGTTGGACCATTTAAGACGGTTGAAGAAGTGCGTGATGATGCTCGCAACCGACTCAATCAGGAGCATGAACGCGCCCAGGCACAGAGCTATGAAAACGCGGTCATCGACGAAGCAATCAAGAAGGCAAAGTTTGATGTGCCAACCCTACTCGTTGATGAGCAGTTGCATCGACTGGAGCATGAATTTTCTGACAATTTGAAAAATAGCGGCCTCGATACCGAAAAATACTTAGCACTGATGGGTAAGGATCAGAAGTCCCTCGAGGAGGAGCTAAAGACTGAGGCTCGGCGACGCGTCAAGATGGCGCTATTGATTCGACACATTGTGGAAGCTGAGCAGCTACAAGTGACTAATGATGAGATAGAAGCCACTTTGGCGCAGCTCCGCGCAACCTATACCGATCCGCACATGCAAGAAGAGCTGACTCATGATCATTTCCGCGAGGACGTGGCCAATCATCTAATGAGCACAAAAGCGATCGAGAAGTTAGTAAATTACGCAAAAGGAGGTAAGTAGTGGCACACAACAACCAGATTCTTATTCCAACAGTAATTGAAAAAACGAGCCTTGGTGAGCGAGCGTATGATATTTACTCACGTCTGCTCAAGGATCGCATCATCTTTTTGGGTACAGAGATCGATGACACGGTAGCCAATCTGGTGATTGCGCAGTTGCTTTTCTTGGAGAGCGAAGATCCGACATCAGACATCAAGCTCTACATTAACTCGCCAGGCGGAAGTGTCACAGCTGGTCTGGCAATGTATGACACCATGCAGCATGTCAAACCAGATGTTAGTGTCACGGTAGTTGGCATGGCTGCCAGTATGGCTGCAGTGCTTACTGCCGCTGGTGCGAAAGGTAAGCGATTCGCGTTGCCAAACTCGCGTATTATGATCCATCAGGGCTCAGCTGGGTTTTCTGGCACGCCAAGCGATATCGAAATTACGGCTCGCGAGGTGCTCAAATCACGTAAGAAGCTTGACGAATTGCTCAGTAAGCACACTGGTCAGCCGCTCGAGAAAGTCACCAAAGACACCGACCGAGACTATTGGATGAGCGCCAAAGAGGCGGTTGAGTACGGTCTCGTTGATAAAGTGGTAAGCTAGTAGAAGAATAAGCGAGGGTATCGGTGGCGTATACGGCACTGTTTCGAAACGGTAATTTTCTCAAGTTATGGGGAGCGCAGGTTGCCTCTCAACTGGCGGCTAATCTTCTTAATTTTGCGCTAATTATTCGCGTATTTGATCTGGCGGCTGGCACTTGGTATCAAAATATATCTGTCAGTTTACTGATCACCGCCTTTGGGGTGCCTTCAATCGTATTTGCAGCTTTCGCAGGTGCCATGATCGACCACCTGGATCGCAAGAAGGTGCTTGTCGCAACCAACCTGGTTCGGGCCGTTTTAGTCTTGTTGTTTTTGGTGCTGGATACGCAGATCGTCTGGGTCTATCTCACGATCTTCGCAATCTCGACGTTTACCCAGTTTTTTGTGCCGGCTGAAGCAGCGGCCCTACCATCTGTGACAGACCATGATCACCTAGTGGCGGCCAACTCATTGTTTGTCTTTACACTGTATGGCTCATTTATGGTGGGCTATTCGCTGGCCGGTCCGGTGGTTAAGTTGTTTGGTCCATATGGAGCATATTGGGTTACGAGCGGCGCGTTTTTGCTCGCTGGACTACTGAGTCTCGGTCTGCCAACGATGCGGGCGACTGACAAAACTCGTCCTAAGTTGAGAAAACTTCTCAATCAGGTGACCCGACAGGTTGGTCGTAATATCCACTTGACGCTACGTAAGCGTGAATATGCCTTTCCAATCATGCAGCTCACCATTGCCCAGGCAATTGTTGGGGTGGTGATAGTACTGGCCCCAGCCTTGTCGCAGGTCATCTTGGGTAAGAATTTAAGTGACACCAGTCATATCTTAGTGATCCCGGCTGGAGTCGGGATGGTACTGGGGGCTATTGCGGTTGGTCAGTTTCTCCGCAAAGCTGACAAGTATCGATTGATTAAGATCGGCGTCGTGCTTGGCGGTTTGATGCTGGTTGCTCTCGGACTCGTTCGTCAGGTTGTCGCACCAGTTAGCCTTGTCATACTGGCGGCAGCAGTAGTATTTATCCTTGGACTAGTCAACGCGCTCGTCAGCGTATCAGCCCAAACGCTTTTGCAGATCAATACGACTGATGATATTCGCGGTAAGGTATTTGGTTCACTCAATATGATGGTCAATATCGCCGCTGTATTGCCTGTATTGCTGGCTGGAATCACGGCCGACCTTGTCTCGCCAACTACAGTAGTATTGGTGGTTGGCGTTATCATTCTCATCTACGGCGTATTCATGAAACATCCTGTCATTACAGACCAAGAAAAAGCTTGACAACAGATGTAGTAGCGCGTATCTTGGATAGCAAGAGGATGCTTAAATAGATAAAATCCGCAAGGAGTCTCTTTGACTCAGCGGTTTTTTGTCGGTTTAGAAAAACCTCCTAGAAACTCATCGAATTTATTCGACATTCATATCAAAGAGTAATAAGGAGACGCTTTTTCATGCCTAAAACCAAGTCGGCGCGAGTGTACCTAAACAAACAAAAAGATTTACTACCATTGCCAAACCTGATCCAGATCCAGCTGGATTCATACAACTGGTTTGTCAAAGAGGGCCTTAAGGAATTATTTGAAGAAATCTCTCCAATCGAAGATTTTACTGGCAAGAAGTATGCCCTCAGCTTTGGCGAATATCATTTTGAAGAGCCAAAGGTAACCGAAGCCCAAGCCAAAGAGAAAAACATCAGCTTTGAGGCAAGTTTGCGAGCCAAGATTGAGCTCGTTAATAAAGAAACTGGCGAAGTTAAGCACCAAGAGATTTTCCTTGGTGATTTTCCTGTTATGACCGAACGTGGCACCTTCATCATCAACGGTGTTGAGCGTGTTGTAGTGTCGCAGTTGGTTCGCTCACCAGGAGTATTCTTCACTACACCAGAGTCGGGCAACAACGACTTTTTTGGTGCCAAGATTATCCCAAGCCGCGGTGCTTGGCTTGAAGTTGAGACCGGTGCAAACGGTGTGATGTCGGTCAAGATTGATCGAAAGCGTAAGCTTCCAGTCACCACCCTGCTACGTGCCTTTGGCTTTGGTACTGACGACGAAATCAAAGCTCTCTTCAAAGAGATTGACACTGGTGAAGTTCGTTTCATCGACGAAACACTTGCGAAAGATCCTGCCAGCTCGATGGCCGAGGGCCTGATGGAGGTATACAAGCGCATTCGTCCTGGTGATCTTGCTACTGTTGAGAACTCGAAGTCGCTTATCGACAGCATGTTCTTCGACTTTAAGCGCTACGATTTCAGTAAAGTTGGTCGCTACAAGATCAACAAGCGCCTTGGCATGGATGTACCAAACACTCCTGAGAATCGCACGCTGCGCCGTGAAGATTTCGTAGAAATCTTGCGTGAAATTATCCGCATGAGCAATGCCGGTGCACCGAGCGAAGACATTGACCACCTGGCAAACCGCCGTCTTAAGATGGTTGGCGAACTCATGCAGACGAAGTTCCGCGTTGGTATTTTACGCATGGAACGAATCGTCAAAGACCGCATGAGCGTAGCTGATCCTGACGCCATTGTGCCAGGTCAGCTGATCAACGTCCGTCCGATTGTGGCTGCAGTCAAAGAATTCTTCGCGTCCCACCAGTTGAGCCAGTTCATGGATCAGGTGAACCCGCTGGCTGAGATCGTGCACAAGCGTCGTTTGAACGCAATGGGTCCAGGTGGATTGAGTCGTGAACGAGCCGGCTTTGAAGTCCGTGACGTTCACCGTACTCACTATGGCCGTATCTGCCCGATTGAAACCCCTGAAGGACCAAACATTGGTTTGGTTTCGACACTGGCATCATTCGCGCAGGTCAATGAATATGGCTTTATCGAGAGCCCATATCTAAAAGTCATTAATCACGTTGAGCCAAAGAAAGCCGCCGGAGAAGTACTGCGCTCGATCGTCAAGGACAAGAGTGGAAACGCGGTTGGCAAGGCTGGCGATAAGATCACTGACGCAATGGTTAAAAAGCTGGTAGCTGCCGGTATTGAAACTGTTCCAGTAAGGGCCCGTGTTACCAAAGAAATCGTCTATCTTGATGCCTATGACGAGGAAAAAGCAGTGATTGCCCAGGCTGACACCCCAACTGATGAGGATGGCTACTTCAAAGCCAACCGTGTATCAGTTCGTGGTATTGGTGGTGAAGCCGACGAAGAGCTGGCCGATAACGTCAACTACATGGACGTTTCGAGCAAACAGACTGTTAGCGTCTCAGCAGCGCTTATTCCGTTTCTCGAGCACGACAACGCTAAGCGCGCCCTGATGGCGGCCAACATGCAACGTCAGGCAGTAGCACTTGTTCGACCAGAAGCCCCAATCATTGGTACTGGTATCGAAGCCCGTGCTGCCGAGGATTCGGGCCAGGTAGTACTTGCCGAAGGCGATGGTGAAGTTACAAGCTCAACCGCAGAGTCAGTCTCAGTCAAGTACAAGACCGGCGAGAAGGCTTACGAACTGCAGAACTTTGTTCGATCAAACCAGGGTAGCTCGATCCACCAGCGTGCCGTTGCTACCAAGGGCGATAAAGTAAAGAAAGGTGACGTACTAATCGATGGTATGAGTACCGTGAACGGTGAGCTGGCGCTCGGCCAGAACCTACTCGTGGCCTTTATGCCATTTGACGGTCTGAACTACGAAGACGCTATCATCATTTCGCAGCGTCTCGTACAGGACGATCGCTACACCAGTATTCACATCGAGACACACCAGATTGACGTGCGTGACACGAAGCTCGGCCCTGAGCAGGTCACCCGCGATATCGCAAATGTTTCGGAGGAGTCTCTAAAGGATCTCGACGAGAACGGTATCGTCCGTATCGGTGCTGAAGTCTCGGCTGGTGATATCCTCGTTGGTAAGATCACACCAAAGGGTGAGACCGATCTCTCAAGCGAAGAGCGCCTATTGCGAGCCATTTTTGGTGAGAAGGCACGCGACGTAAAAGACACAAGCCTTCGTTTGCCAAACGGCGCCATGGGTAAAGTGGTTGGGATCAAGATTCTATCCCGCGAGGCGGGCGATGACCTGCCTGCTGGTGTGATGCAGCAGATCTATGTTGCGGTTGCTCAGCTCCGTAAGGTCTCAGTCGGTGACAAGATGGCCGGTCGGCACGGTGACAAGGGTGTTATCAGTAAGATTCTTCCGGTCGAAGACATGCCATACCTCGAAGACGGCACTCCAGTAGATATCATCCTCAACACACTCGGTGTCGGTACTCGTATGAACCTCGGTCAGATCCTTGAGACTCACCTTGGTTGGGCGGCTGCCGCACTCGGCTACACTGTCGCAACACCAGTATTTGGTGGTGTAAAGATCGAACAGATCAAAGAAGAGCTTAAGAAGGCCGGCCTTCCAGAGGATGGTAAAGTCCAGCTTTTCCACGGTTTCACTGGTGAGCCATTCGCCGAGAAGACAACCGTTGGTTACAAGTACATGCTTAAGCTCCATCACATGGTTGACGACAAGATCCACGCTCGTTCGACCGGTCCATACGCGATGGTTACTCAGCAGCCACTTGGTGGTAAAGCACAGATGGGTGGTCAGCGCTTCGGAGAGATGGAGGTATGGGCACTGGAAGCATATGGTGCTGCCAATACTCTCCAAGAAATTCTGACTATTAAGTCCGACGATGTCATTGGTCGATCGAAAGCGTATGAGTCAATCATTAAAAACGAGCCGATCAAGGGTCCTCGAATTCCGGAGTCATTTAACGTTCTCGTGAAAGAGCTTCAGAGCTTGTCGCTCGCAGTAGAGCTCGAGAAGATTGGCGGAGCTGAAGTTGATGCTGAAGAGATCATCTCGCGAGCTACCGAAAAAGAAGCAACCGATCTTGGGAACGAAGAATTGCTCCAAGGTGGTGAGGGTGTCAAAGACAGCGCAGTGGTTGATTTGAGTGGCGACGCAGCGGAAGATGACTTCGAAGCCTTAGCTCAGAAGAGTGAGCCAACTGCGGCCGATCTCGACGAAGTAACACTAACCGAAGAAGGGGAACTCTAAGATGAACCCAGGAGCAAACATGAACCCAGAACCATCGATTGATTTCACATCGATCAAACTTTCCCTGGCCAGCCCAGAACAGATTGAAGGGTGGTCGAACGGTGAGGTTACCAAGCCGGAGACTATCAACTATCGAACCCAGAAACCTGAGAAAGACGGACTGTTCTGTGAAAAAATCTTTGGTCCAACCAAAGACTGGACTTGTTACTGCGGGAAGTACAAAGGCATTCGCTACAAAGGTATCGTTTGTGACAAGTGTGGAGTTCTCGTAACTCGTTCGATCGTTCGCCGTGAGCGCATGGGCCACATTCAGCTCGCAGTACCAGTGACACACATCTGGTTCTTGCGCGGTACACCATCAAGCATCAGCTTGGTGCTCAATCTTGGTGTGCGCGATCTCGAGCGCATCGCCTACTTTGCCAATTTTGTGGTGACCGATGTCAACGAAGACGCTCGTGAAGCTGCTTTGCAGGACCTCGAAAAAGAATTCACTTCACGTCGTGACGACATCATCAAGGCGAATCCAGCCGAAAAAGGTAGCGAACTATCTGAAGCCGCTCGTTTGCAGCTGACTGAACTCGAAGAGAACTACAGTACTGCCAAGAACGAGCTCACGGGTCTTGCCAAGTACCAATTGCTGCCTGAGAGCAAGTACCGTGACCTCAACCTCAAGTTTGGTGAAGTTTTCAAGGCCGGCATCGGTGCTGAGGCTATCAAGCAGCTGCTCGAGGAGATTGACCTTAAAGAGCTGGCTAAGCAGTTACAGGAAGAGGCCGAAAACTCAGTTGGCCAGAAGAAAAAGAAGGCTCTCAAGCGCCTGAAGGCTATCGAGGGTCTCGAAGCAGCTAGCATCCGTCCGGACTGGATGGTGATCACGACTCTGCCGGTAATTCCACCAGATCTTCGTCCAATGGTTCAGCTTGATGGTGGCCGTTTTGCTGCTTCCGATCTCAATGATCTCTATCGTCGTGTGATCAACCGCAACAACCGTCTCAAGAAACTCTACGCCCTCGAGGCCCCAGAGGTAATCTGCCGCAACGAAAAGCGCATGCTTCAAGAAGCGGTTGATGCTCTGATCGACAATAATGCCCGTCGTGAACGCGCTGTCTCGGCTGCGGCTTCACGTAAGAAACTCAAGAGCCTGACTGATCTACTCAAGGGTAAGCAGGGTCGCTTCCGTCAGAACCTTCTCGGAAAGCGCGTTGACTACTCAGGTCGTTCCGTAATCGTCATTGGTCCACACCTCAAACTCGATCAGTGTGGTATTCCAAAGATGATGGCGCTCGAGCTCTTCAAGCCATTTGTGATTAGCCGACTGATCGAACAGGGCTTCGCTCACAACGTGAAGAGTGCTTCACGCATGATCGAGCGTGCTCGCAACGAAGTCTGGGATGCACTCGATGAAGTTATCAAAGACAAGTACGTGCTCCTCAACCGCGCACCGACCTTGCACCGACTCGGTATCCAGGCTTTCAAGCCAGTACTGATCGAAGGTAAGGCTATCCAGCTACACCCAATGGTTTGTGTCGCGTTCAACGCCGACTTCGATGGTGACCAGATGGCTGTTCACGTACCGCTTTCTGAGGCTGCCCAAAAAGAAGCCAAGGAAATCATGCTCTCGCGTCACAACCTTCTCAAGCCAAGTAGCGGTGATCCAGTGGTGAACCCGAACCAAGAGATTGTCTTGGGTTGTCACTACCTGACACTCACCAAGGCTGGACTCAAGGGCGAAGGGAAGATTTTTGCTGACGCCAAAGAGGCAGTCTACGCCTACCAGAGTGGTCACGTTGATCTTCAGGCGCTCATCAAGGTGCGCATGGATGGTCAAATCATTGAGACGACTCCTGGTCGCATCCAGTTTAACAACATCTTGCCAGAAGGCTTTGTTTACCAGAATGATGTTCAGACCAAGACCACGCTGCGCAAGCTGATGGCTGAGGTATTCACTCGTTTTGGCAATGATGCTATGGCTGAACTCGCCGACAACATCAAGCAACTCGGTTTCCGTTACGCAACGATGTCGGGTGTTTCGATTGGTATGGATGACTTGGTAACTCCTGAAGCCAAGGGTGAGCTTATCGCCGAAGGTGAAAAGCGAGCTGCCGAGCTTGCCTCGCAGTACGAAATGGGTCTGATTACCGAAGATGAGCGCTACGAGAAGACCGTCGAGATCTGGAAAGATGTATCAGAGCGCGTTGAGGCGTCTCTCAAAGAGATGATTGAAGGTGAAGATTCAACCTTCTCACTCGATATCGCATCAGGTGCTCGTACAACCGTATCGCAGGTTAACCAGATGGCCGGTATGCTTGGTCTGATGCTCAACCCGGCTGGTCGTATCATCGAGCTGCCAATTCGATCGAACTATCGTGAGGGTCTGTCGGTGCTCGAGTACTTCATCTCGACCCACGGCGCCCGTAAGGGTCTTACCGACACAGCTCTTAAGACTGCCGAATCTGGGTACCTCACCCGACGTCTGGTTGATGTCTCTCAGGATGTCGTGATTACCGAAACCGACTGTGGTGATAAAGAGGGTTACCTCGTAACTGCCCAAGAAGCTATCGCGGCAGGTGAAGACTCGATCGCCGGCTGGCTGGTTGGTCGTACGAGCCTTGAGAAATTGACTGATCCAAAGACAGGTGATGTTATTGTGAAGAAGCTTGAACTCTTCGATGACCAAAAAGCCCGAGCTGTTGCCGAAGCTGGCATTGAATCAGTGAAGATTCGATCAGTCCTGAAATGTAAGTCAGTCTGGGGTATTTGTGAGAAGTGTTATGGTCTCGACCTCGCAACCGGTAAGACTGTACGCCACGGCGAAGCAGTTGGTATCATGTCCGCTCAGTCGATTGGTGAGCCAGGTACACAGCTGACCATGAACACCAAGCACCTTGCGGGTGTTGGTGGCGACATTACCCAAGGTTTGCCACGTGTAGAGGAAATCTTCGAAGCGCGCAATCCAAAAGGTGAGGCCATCCTAAGTGAAGTTGATGGTGTTGTGAAAGTTACTGAAGAAGAAGGTAAGACTGTCATCATGGTGACTCCACCAGACCTCAAGACAACCGACTACCCATTGGCCGATATGAAGGCTAAGGTAAAGACTGGTCAGGCCGTTACGCACAAGCAAGTTATGGCTGAGAGCGAAAATGGCAAACGCACTATCAAGGCTGCTGCAGCTGGTACCGTGAAGGTCACCAAAGACAGCATTACGCTAGTCCACGATGGTGGTAACGTTCGTAGCTACGCAGTTCCTACTCACATCGGTGTGGAGGTTAAGACGGGCGACCTCGTAACTGCTGGACACCGCTTGACCGAGGGTTCAGTCAATCTGCAATCTATGCTCAAGCTACTCGGTGAAGAAGCAGTACAGCGTTACATTGTCGATGAAGTCCAGGCTATCTACGCATCGCAGGGTCAGACGATTGCCAGTAAGCACATTGAGGTGATCATCCGACAGATGTTCAGCCGGGTACGTATCGAAGAGCCAAATGACACAACCTTCGTCAGTGGCGATGTCGTCAGCAAGACTGCACTTCACGAAGAGAACACACGAGTGGCCGAGGTAAAAGGTAAAGCAGCCACTTACGAGCAACTTCTGATGCCGATCACCAAGATCAGCACAAGCTCAGACAGCTGGTTGAGTGCAGCGTCCTTCCAGGAAACTACCCGTGTGCTCATCAATGCTGCTATCCGCGGTAAACACGATCGTCTCCGCGGTCTCAAAGAAAACGTCATCATTGGTCGCCTCATCCCAGTCGGGACCGGCTTCCGTGATAGCGATGAACTTGACGGCTAATGCTTGACCAGAAGAGTTCAATCTGATAAAGTAACCAGGTTAAAAAACGAACAATGCCAACAATCAACCAACTCATCCGCAAGCCACGAACCGATGTCCGACGCAAGAGTAAAGCGCCGGCCCTCGGTCGTAGCTTCAACGCCCTGAAGGGTCGCACGACCTCGAGTAATGCACCATTTAAGCGCGGTGTGTGTGTCAAGGTATTTACCCAGACACCAAAGAAGCCAAACTCAGCGCTTCGTAAGGTGGCTCGTGTGCGCCTGACCAATGGCATGGAAGTAACGGCATACATCGGTGGTGAAGGGCACAACCTTCAGGAGCACTCAGTGGTTCTGATCCGCGGTGGTCGTGTGAAGGACCTTCCGGGTGTGCGTTATCACGTGGTACGTGGTGCAATTGACACCGCTGGTGTTGCTAATCGTAAGCAAGGCCGTAGTAAATACGGTGCTAAGTTAGAGAAAGCGAAGGCCTAGTATGCCACGAAAGAAGACAAAATCTCTCAAGCGTGTTTTGCCAGCTGACTCTCGATACCAGAGCGTCATGGTAACTCGCATGATCAACAAAGTTATGAAGAGCGGCAAGAAGCGCCTCGCTGAGCGACACGTTTACAGTGCACTCGAGCTGGTAGCTACCAAGACCAAGAAGGACGCTCTCGAAGTTTTTGAGACTGCTATCAAAAATGTTTCTCCTCAAGTGCAGGTTCGCAGTAAGCGCATCGGTGGTACTAACTACCAGGTACCTATGCCAGTTGCACCAGACCGCAAAGTGCACTTTGCCATGACCTGGATGCTCGACATTGCCCACAACAAGAAGGGTAAGCCATTTGACGAGAAGCTAGCCAATGAGCTCCTTGATGCCTACAACAACACCGGCGATGCTATCAAGAAGAAGGTAGACACTCACGCCGCGGCCGAAGCCAACAAGGCATTTGCCCACTTCGCACGCTACTAGGTCACAGAAAACCTACTAAAAACACCCCGTTGAGGGGTGTTTTTAGTTAGGGGCCTATAGCACGATAGTTCTCATACAAATAGCGCAAGCGCTTTGGATTGTAGTGCCAAGCTTGATACAATAATACATTATGGTTCTGTTTAGCTTCTTCACCTGGTGGTACGGCTCGGGGTGGGCTCAGGTGCCGCGCGAAATTCGCCGGCGAGTCAACTTTATCCTACAATTCTTCTCACTCAAGATTATTCTTCGTACCCTGTTTGCGCCCTGGAAGCGTGACATTGCTTACGCTCGCTCAACAGCTCTGGAGGATCGGTTTCAGGCATTGATTGGCAATCTTGTATCGCGCTTTATAGGCTTCATTATTAGGGTGATCTTTATGTTTACCGCGGTTTTGGCCATCATTTTTACAGTCGTCTTTGGGGTGCTCTTAATGATTGTTTGGCCAGCACTACCGTTTAGCCCAATCCTCTTTCTCTACTGGGGGCTACTATGAACGGCAAGACCTTTACGTATTCGCGCAATATCCGTACTCAGAAGGCAACAATTGTTCGGTTGTTTAGCAAGCCAATCGTAACACTGCTGAAATTTGCTTCGGTTGTGTTTTTAGTTGCTGGTGTCGCAATGTTGATTATCGGCATGAAGGTTGGTTATGTGCTTTTCGCTCCGGCAATTTGGGCCTTCATGTTCTTGCTCTGGCACCAGTGGGATCTCGTCGATTTGGACGCCGGAAATCCGGTCGCCTCTGCTAGTACGCGCCTTGAAGAGCTATTGAGTGCCGATATTGTGAACCGCATTGGTAAGGCCGACACCTCGCTCCATCTTTGGGAAGCGATTCGTGATCACTGGCAGGCCCGCTTTTTTGTAAATCGTTTTCTAATCCCGACCGAAGTGATCGAGCAAGGGCTACAGGCGAATCCGGTCGATGTCGAGGTGGTGTATGCCAAGGCCTTCGAGCTGGCCGCCCAGACTTCCCAGGATCACATGACGGCTGGCTCCATCACTGCTGCACTCCTATTGACCTGTCCCTATTTTGAAGCTGGGTTCGCTCGCATGAAGATCAGTACCGATGATCTGACGAGTGGACTATATTGGCAGCGACAAATCATAGATCGATATTTCAAGCGCAAGGAGCGTAATCTATTTGGTGGCTTAGCACGTGACTGGGCCAACGGTTATACGCCGGTACTCGATAAGTTTGGTGAGAATATTAGCAAGTCAATTGAGGCCGGTTACTCAATGTTTAGCGATGAAACCCGTGAGGATGTCATTACTCAAATGATTCAAATCATTAGCCGACCAAGCCGCAATGGTGTCGCTCTGGTTGCACCAGTTGGCTCGGGCAAGTCCTCGCTGGTGTATGCATTAGCCGAGACAATGCTCAAAGGCGACGATAAGGCTGGTGGATTGGCATATCTGCAGGTGGTCAAGCTTGATGCCAATCGAATCACATCGACAATCGGCCAGGGTCTATCGATCGAACGACTGATGGAAGAAATCTTCTACGATGCACTACACGCCCAAAACATCATACTTTTCCTTGATGAGGCTCAGCTGTTTATGGAGACGGCGCCAGGCTCGATTGATATTAGTCACATTATCATGCAGGTCCTTGAACAAACTCGTATGCCAATTATCTTGGCATTATCGCCAGAAGACTGGCATAAGTTCAGTATCACCAAGTCGGCTCTCCTTGCCCAGCTAACCAAGATTGACCTGCCGGAGCTCAATGAAAGCCAGGTGGCTCGTATTCTCGAGGACATCGCTTTACCGCTCGAGTCTCGAGCCCAGACAATGATCACGTACTCGGCCATTAAAGAAACCTACGCCATGGCCAGCCGCTATGTGACTGACAAAGCATTTCCAGCTAAGGGCATTGACGTCTTGCAGGACGCGCTCAACTATCCTGATCAAGGTATTATTACGGAGAATTCCGTAAAAATGGCGGTCGAAAAAACAACCGGCGCGAAAGTCACCCAGGCCTCACAGGTTGAACGGGGCGAGCTACTCAATCTCGAAGAACTCATTCATCGCCGCATGATCAATCAGTTTCATGCCGTCAAGACGGTTTCGGAGGCGCTCCGTCGATCACGAGCCGGCGTGCGGGATCCGAAGCGTCCAGTTGGGAGCTTTCTCTTTTTGGGTCCGACTGGTGTTGGTAAGACCGAGTTGGCGCGATCATTGGCTGCAACTTACTTTAGCGGTGAGGAGAGTATGATTCGACTCGACATGAGTGAGTACCAGCTAGCAACCGATGTGGCACGAATTCTTGAAGCGACCACCGATAGTTCGGTTGGCAGTACCTTCTTGCGCGACGTGGCGACTAAGCCATTCTCGGTCGTACTGCTCGATGAGATCGAGAAGGCACATCCCGATATTCTCAACCTGCTGCTGCAGATGCTTGATGAAGGTACCTTGACCGATACGAGTGGCCGTGTTGTGTCGTTTAAAGAAGCGATCATTATTGTGACTTCAAATGCGGGTGCGGATGAGATTCGCCGCCGTATCGAAGCTGGTCAGCAGCTCGAAGCCTTTGAGGATGAGTTTGTCGATCAGCTGATCAACGCCAAGATATTCAAGCCAGAGCTCATGAACCGGTTTGACGATATCGTGCTCTTCCGGCCGCTGAAGCCGGATGAGCTGATGCAAGTCGTACAGATCATGGTGGGCAATCTCAATAAAACGCTTTCGGCACAAAATATCAGCGTCGAGCTAACAGCTGACGCGCTGCAGATGATCGTACAGGTAGGCTACGACCCACGTCTGGGTGCTCGGCCGATGCGTCGGGCCCTGCAGAAATATGTCGAAAACACCTTGAGTCGCAAGATTTTGACGGGCGAAGCTCAGCCTGGTGCACGCCTAACACTTTCGGCTGCCGATCTGCAGTCGGGTAGCGGTGCAGATAGTGACTCGGGCTACTAAGTATAAAGTACTTGAGCCCCCAACCGATCAACACTGATCAGCTGGAGGCTCGTGGGTGTGACGGGGGTGTGGCGCAACGGAGCTGGG
Organism: bacterium; assembly: GCA_020852295.1. GTDB lineage: Bacteria > Patescibacteriota > Saccharimonadia > CAILAD01 > JADZBC01 > JADZBC01. The sequence goes on from JADZBC010000009.1 coordinate 365,282, forward strand.
GTTTTCTCGTCCGGAGAGCCTGCGGCATTCGGGGCAGAGATCATCGATGACCCCTTCCTTGCTGCCGCAAACCAGGCAGATGACGCTTCCGAAGATGCGATCAATCATTTCCTGGGCTTCGCGGTAGTAGCTCATGCATACTCCCTCTGTCAGGGCTCCAGGCCGGGTGCCTGAAGCGGTTATGCTACTATAGAATAAAAAAGTATACTTGTCAAGTATTTATTACTTGATAGATGGGTATTTTTACGTTACAATAGTGCCAACAAATAAAAGCGCACAGGCGTTTTTATTTTTTGCTAGTTAATTTGTAAGGCTAAAGGGAAAACAAGACATTATGGCACGTGAATATTCACTCGAAGATACTCGTAACATCGGTATCATCGCTCACATCGACGCAGGTAAAACGACAGTAACCGAGCGGGTACTTTTTTATACCGGAAAATCGCACAAGATCGGTGAGGTTCACGAGGGTGAAGCTACTATGGACTGGATGGAGCAGGAGCGTGAGCGCGGTATAACCATCACCTCGGCGGCCACGACTTGTTTCTGGGCGGGCAAGCGCATCAACATCATCGATACTCCGGGGCACGTTGATTTCACCGTAGAAGTTGAGCGTAGCCTTCGTGTGCTCGACGGCGGCGTTTGTGTGTTTGACGGTGTAGCTGGTGTGGAGCCACAGAGTGAAACGGTTTGGCGCCAGGCCGACAAGTACAATGTGCCACGCATTTGTTTTATTAATAAGATGGACCGCACCGGTGCTGACTTCTACAAGGACGTTGAAAGTATTCACGATCGTTTGACCACCAAAGCTGTTCCTGTTCAGTTGCCAATTGGTGCAGAAGATGGCTTCAAGGGCGTGATTGATCTGATTACCAACAAGGCCATCGTGTACACCGATGATCTTGGTAAAACTTCTGAGTCAGCCGATATCCCAGATGACATGAAAGAAAAAGCTGAGAAGTACCGCAATGACATGATCGAAAAGATTGCTGAGACTGATGATGCTTTGATTGAGAAGTTTCTCGACGGCCAAGAGATCAGTGAAGACGAGCTGGTTGCTGCTCTTCGCGCTGCTACTATTGCCGGTAAGATTTATCCTATCTTGACTGGTACCGCCCTCAAAAACAAAGGTGTTCAGCCGTTGCTTGATGCTGTTGTAGCGTACCTGCCAAGCCCGCTCGATATCGCCGCACCAGTTGGTACCGATCCAAAAGACGGCAGCGAAGAGCCGCTTAAGGTAAGCGATGATGCACCATTTGCAGCCTTGGCCTTCAAGATTGCCACCGACCCATTTGTTGGTAAGCTCGCTTTCTTCCGTGTGTACTCTGGTACCCTCAAATCAGGTAGCTATGTGCTCAACAGCAGCACTGGTGAAAAAGAGCGAATCGGTCGAATCCTACGTATGCACGCCAACCAGCGTGAGGAGGTGTCGGAGGTGTACGCAGGTGAGATCGCTGCTGCCGTGGGTCTTAAGAACACCATTACTGGAAACACCATGTGTGACCCAGCCCATCCAGTGATCCTAGAATCGATTACCTTCCCAGAACCAGTTATCTCAATCGCGATTGAGCCAAAGACCAAGGCCGACCAAGAGAAGATGAGTATTGCACTCTCACGTCTTGCGGAAGAAGACCCAACTTTCCGCGTTCACTCCGACGAGGACAGCGGCCAGACCATCATCGATGGTATGGGTGAGCTTCACCTCGAAGTGATTGTTGACCGTATGAAGCGTGAGTTTAAAGTAGAAGCCAACGTTGGTCGTCCACAGGTGAGCTACCGTGAGACGGTCAAGGGCACCACTCAGGTAGAGGGCAAGTTTGTCCGGCAATCTGGTGGACGCGGTCAGTATGGTCACGTCTGGCTAGAGATTAGCCCGCTCGAGCAAGATCCTGAAGCAACCGAGCACAAGAACCTCGAGTTTGAAAACGCCATCGTCGGTGGTGTGGTACCAAAAGAGTACATCAACCCAGTTGAGCAGGGCGTTAAAGAAGCTATGGCTAATGGTGTTTTGGCCGGTTATCCAGTTGTTGACCTGCACGTTAAGCTCTACGATGGTAGCTATCACGAAGTCGACTCCTCAGAAATGGCCTTTAAGATCGCCGGAAGCATGGCGCTGCAAGAGGGCGTGAAGAAAGCCAATCCAGTTATTCTCGAACCAATCATGAAGGTGGAGGTTGTAACCCCAGAAGACTTTATGGGTGATGTGATTGGTGATATCAACTCAAAGCGTGGTCGTGTCGAGCAGATGACGGACCGCAGTGGTGCCAAGGTAGTTGATGCGTTTGTACCGCTCGCCGAGATGTTTGGTTACGCCACAAGCCTGCGATCAATGACCCAAGGTCGTGCCAGCTACTCAATGGAGTTTGATCACTACGCCGATGTACCGCACAATGTTGCGGAAGAATTGATGGGCAAGTACAACGCCGCACGGGCCGAAGGCCGCTAGCCGATAGTCCGGACGTAGCCTTGCAAAAAGCACCCTCTTCATGGGGGTGCTTTTGATTATTGCAAAATAAGTACAAATGTGTTACTATTATATTACCCCCGGACGCCGTCCGGACCAATTGGCCCAGGAGGCTTCCCGTGTCCCTTCCCAAGATTCACCGCCGATTCGGTGGCATCCAGTACATCGCCGGCTCGGTGCTGTGCGGCCTGATGGCGATCTTCTTCGCCTGGCAGGCCTACCGGCCCTTCGGTTACACCGAACAGCCGGGTGATCCGAACTACCTGACGCTTGAGGTCAAGGTGGGGTTCTTCGTCCTCACCATGCTCATCGCCATCGGCTTCGGCTTCGCTGCCATCTGGCTCAACTCGATGCGCCGCGATCGACGCATCCACCACGGTCCCCAGATCAACCGACTCGTTCGGTCGAACTGCCGGGACTGACGCTCTCACCCGCTGGGGAACCGGGTGACGACAGCAGGGTGGGGTCCCTCGGGACCCCACCCTCGCCGCTCTTTCTTACTAAAAAAGTCTTTACATTTTCACTATCACCACCTATAATTTAGTAGTCAAATCCAGGCGCTTTTTTAATGTTCATCAAAAAAAGTCTGGGCAATCATTAAAACTTAATTAGACAACAAGGAGAATCCATGGCAGAAGCATTTAAGCGCGACAAAACCCACGTCAACGTTGGTACTATTGGTCACGTCGACCACGGTAAGACCACTTTGACCGCCGCCATTACCAGCTACCTCGCGAAGCAGGGTAAGGCAGAAGCACGTAAGTACGAGGATATCGACAACGCTCCAGAAGAAAAAGAGCGTGGTATTACTATTGCAACCTCGCACCAGGAATACGAAACCGAAAAGCGTCACTACGCCCACGTTGACTGTCCTGGACACGCCGACTACGTCAAGAACATGATCACCGGTGCAGCCCAGATGGATGCTGCTATCTTGGTGGTTTCTGCTGCTGATGGTCCAATGCCTCAGACTCGAGAGCACATCTTGCTTGCTAACCAGGTTGGTGTAAAGCAGATTCTCGTATTCATGAACAAGATGGACATGGCTGACCCAGAGTTGGCTGAGCTCGTTGAAGTAGAGATTCGTGAACTACTCGACAAGTACGGTTACCCAGGAGACAAGACCCCTATTGTTAAGGGTTCTGCTCTTAAGGCTCTCGAAGGTGACGCTGAGTACGAAAAAGCAATCCAAGAGCTACTCGACCAGATGGACAGCTACATCGAAGACCCAGTTCGTGAAATCGACAAGCCTTTCTTGATGCCAGTAGAAGACGTCTTCTCAATCAAGGGTCGTGGTACTGTAGCTACCGGTCGTGTTGAACGTGGTGTAGTTAAGGTCAACGAAGAAGTTGAAATCGTTGGTATCCACGACACCAAGAAGACGGTTGTAACTGGTGTAGAGATGTTTAAGAAGCTGCTCGACCAAGGTCAAGCTGGTGACAACGTTGGTGTTCTGCTGCGCGGTATTGAGCGCGACGACATCGAGCGTGGTCAGGTTCTCTGTAAGCCAGGTTCAATTACTCCACACACCGAGTTTGATGCTGAAGTTTACGTTCTGAAGAAAGAGGAAGGTGGTCGTCACACTCCATTCTTCAAGGGCTACAAGCCACAGTTCTACATCCGAACTACTGATGTTACTGGCGCAGTCGAGCTACCAGAAGGTACCGAGATGGTTATGCCAGGAGATAACATCTCAATGAAAGTTACCTTGATCGCACCAATCGCCATGGAAGAAGGTCTTCGCTTCGCTATCCGTGAAGGTGGCCGAACCGTTGGTTCTGGTGTTGTAACAAAGATCACCAAATAACATACCAACCTAACTAGAAGCACCTTACATCATGTCAGAAGCACCTACCAAACAACGCATCCGAATCCGCCTCAAGGCGTATGACAGCAAGATCATTGACCAGTCTGCCAAGCAGATCATCGATACGGCTATCCGTACCGGTGCCAATGTAGCAGGTCCGATCCCACTGCCAACCGAGAAAAACAAGTTCACGGTTCTCACGAGCCCACATGTTTACAAGGACGCCCGTGAGCAGTTCGAAATGCGTACCCACAAGCGGTTGATTGATATCACGGAGCCGACACCTAAGACGGTGGACGCCCTGATGAACCTCAGCTTGCCAGCTGGTGTCGACATCGAAATCAAGATGTAAGTCTAAAAACTCCCCGAAAGGGGAGTTTTTAGTTGTCCGTGAAGGGTTTGGGGCAAACCTTGCTGAGCTCTAGTGAGCCTTCGTTTTGTTTTAAGCATGATTGATAATCTAGATATTTCTGCTTGAAGTTGTTTGGCAGCAGAAAGATGGCATTGATGAGGGTGGCGATTAGCAGTAATACTGCTTGTGCGCCGAGTATCAAAAAGAACGTGTGACGATACTGATCGCGCTTGGAGCGGAGTTTTTGCATAACCATAGTTTATAATAATAGTACTTATGGTAGCAAAACAACGAAAAGCAAGATCCTTACTCATTCGCGAAAAACGCGCAATTGATCACATGATGGTTGGCGTTTCATTTATTTCACCGCTGACCGCTCTGCCGCAAGTCTATGAGATATTTGTAAATCAACGTGCGTCAGGTGTCTCGCTTGTTTCGTGGTGTCTGTATCTTACATTGGGAGTTGTATCACTTCTATACGGGCTCGTTCATAAGCTTCGTCCGATTATTACGACTCAACTTTTGTGGTCGATTATGGATATTTTAATCATTGTCGGCATAATTATGTACGGCTCTGGCAAGAAGATTTCTTTGGGTTACGATCAGCTTCTATTGGTCAATAATACCGGAAAAGCCATGGCGGCGTTAAGCTTGATTTTGCTTTTACCGGCAGCTTATTACGGCTATAGGGCATACATGCCTCAGCGCAATATGACCAGATAGTACGAACCCCACCAGCGATGAACCGGTGGGGTTCGTACTGATGGGGTGGGATGATCAGCTCAGGAGCGAACGGAGGAAGTCCGCCAGCTCATGGATGATCTTGTCGGGGCCACCGTCGTTGATGATGACCAGGTCGGGGCCAGTCTCCATGGCGTAGGCGACCTCGTGGTCGGCACGGTCGAGGCGATCCTCGAGCTCGGCCGGGTCCATGTTGGGATCGCGACCCAGGATACGGGCCCGCTGCAGCTCCCGCATCGGCTCCGGCAGACGGATGAGCACGGTGCGCGTGATATCCGGGAACTGGTCTCGGACGTTGCGAGCGCCGTGGACGTCGAGCTCGAGCAGGGTGTGCTCGTTCGGATCAGGTACGAGCTTGCCGTACCACTTGCCGAAGTGCTCATCGGTCTCTAGCAGCTTGCCGTCGCGCTCGAGCTCCTTGAACTCCTCGAGGCTGCAGTAGCGGTACATGGTTGGGCCATATGCCGTGTCGCTGGGCCGCTCGTCGCGAGTCGTGGCCGACATCCCGAGCTTGAACTCGGGTACCAGACGCAGGGCTCCGCGCCAGGCGGTTTCTTTTCCGGCCCCAGCGGGACCGGAGAGTGTTACGATGCTACCCATGGCTTCTCTCCAGGGCTCGGGGACAGGATTGCGATACTATAGCACGACTCAACAGGAGTGACAAGGGTACTGAAGCAATCTACTGTTGACACAGCCAAATACTTATGCTTAAATAGCACCACTATGAACAGACATAGCTATACATCGCCAATTATGCAAAACCTCGACACCGTCAAAGGTGGCGCGGATTTTCGTGTACGCGGTAAGGCTTGTCTGGATACTATGAACTAATATTACGTTTTTATGTCGAGACGAGCCTCCGATCCAGGAGGCTTTTTATATTGACATAGCAAAAGTTGATCTGAATCTCGGGGGCTCTTTCGACCTAACAACCAAGTTGGGTCGCTGATGCGTGACAGAATCACGCGCTCGTGAAAGGACGTACTGTCATGTACGGACCACGAATCGAAGGGGAAAAGGTCGTTCTGCGGCCGCACTGCGCTGAGGATGCGCAGCCCTTCATCGACATGTTGGCCAACTCGACGGTCAACCGTTACCTGGCTCGCCAGGAGCCGATGAGCCTGCAGGCGGAGCTGGAGTGGATCGAGGCACGCGCCACCGACCCCAACAGCTTCGGCTGGACCATCGAGGTGGAGGGGCAGTGCGTCGGCACGGTCGGCTTCGACCACATCAGTTGGCGTCGGGGCGTGGCAACGGTCGGTATCTTCATCGGCCAGCCCACGCTCTGGGGTCAGGGCATCACCACCGAGGTGGCGAGCTTGGTGGCACGGTACGCCTTCATGCAGCTGGGTCTGCGCAAGATCCAGTCTGGCTACCTGGCGCCCAACGTGGCTTCGGGCAAGGCGCAGGCGCGGATCGGCCTCGTGGAGGTCGGTCGGTGGCGCGCCGAGCACTTCCGGGACGGGCAGTGGGTCGACCACATCCTCACCGAGTTGCACCGCGACGACTGGCTCGCCAGCCAGTCCGAGTCGTAGCGGCTCCGCCCCCGGCACAGATCAATGTGCCGGGGGCATCCCTTTGTAAGTAGCCAAATATCAGATAGAATAGGGCGATGAGTGATATAGAATCTCGCAAACAAGATCATGTTGATCTATCATTAGACCCCAGCTCGCAGTACGATACGCGGCCCTTTGAGGCGTACCGTCTGCCGTACAAGGCACTACCCGAGATCAATCTTGAGGACGTTTCGACCGAGACAGAGCTTTTTGGCAAAAAGTTATCGCAGCCGCTGATTATTTCCTCGATGACGGGCGGCACAAAGTATGCCGGGACTATCAATAAAAACTTAGCGATCGCTGCCGAGGCCGCGCATGTGGCGCTTGGGGTCGGTTCGCAGCGTATTGCCCTTGAGAAACGCGAGGCGATTGAGTCATTTGAACTAGTCCGTAAGCACGCCCCTACGGCGGTGCTGTTTGCCAATATGGGTGCCATCCAGCTCAATAACGGTCGCGATGTGGCCGACTATGAGGCGGTTGTGCGGATGATCGCGGCTGATGCACTGTATCTGCATATCAACCCATTGCAGGAGGCGATCCAGCCTGGCGGGGACACCAACTATGCCGGATTACTAAAAAAGATCGAGCAGTTGGTCGCGAAGCTCAGTGTGCCGGTTTTTGTGAAAGAAGTTGGGCACGGCATCGATGAAGCGACTGCCAAGGCCTTGTTTGATATCGGTGTGGCTGGGGTGGATGTGGCCGGGCTCGGCGGTACCAGCTATGCCTGGATCGAAGCGCGCCGCGCTGGAGAAGATTATTATGCAGACTGGTTTCGCAATGTTGGTGTGCCGACCGATGAAGCAGTTGTCGGGGCAGCGCGCCACAAAGGTGAACGGATTGTAGTGGCGAGCGGCGGTATTCGCAATCCGCTGGCTGCGGTCAAGGCGCGAGCACTGGGCGCGGATTATGTTGCGTCGGCCCGCTCATTTCTCAAGCGTGCCGTGGTAAGTGCCGATGAGACTATTGCGGCTATCGAGATGGCCCGCCGTGGTATCCAGATCACACTCTTTTCGTGTGGGGTGAGCAATTGGCAAGAGGCAGCCAATATCCAGCTTATTCATACTGCCGAAACGAACTATTCGGACAACCCGAGAATCTAACAACTACGAAAAACATTACGTATTAATAGCTTTCGTAGGTGTCCCACCCGCGCCACGAAGGGCGCAGGTGGTGGATGACACCGAACGGGGGGGTTCAGGCCGAGGTTGCGAGGATCTCACCCGCCCGACGGATGTCGGGGTCGGTGAAGACCATCGGGTGGCGCGGACGATCCTCCAGCTCACCCACCTCCTCGAACGTGAACGTGAGGTTGCGGTCGTGCAGGGCCGCCTTGATGGCGCGCACCAGCGGTGCCAGCTCCTGCTGGTCGGTAATGGGCTGGTAGAACCAGACGTTGAGGGCGCGGCCCTCGTCCAGCTCGATCGCTCGCTCGATCAGACCGCGGGTGTCGGGCGAGCTGTTGGTCAGGTAGCTGGCCATCGCTCGTCCGAAGGGCTGGTTGTCCTCGGTCGCGATGGACACCTTGGTGTCGCCACGCTCAAGGCTGACGGAGATACGTCGGGGCATTTGCAGAACCTCCAGGTTCGGTGTCAAAGGTCGGCCACGGGATGTGGCAGACGAAACGAAATTATAACAGAACTTTGTGAAATATTCAAGTCATAAGATATAAAACTATTGACAAATATAGATAAATGTGTAAAATAGTCCACGTATTCGTACCTTGTAACTTTTCGGGAGCCACTGGTTCCCGATACTAGGAGTGATTAAGCTCACGCTTAGTATCGGGAACTCAGTTCTCGGCGCATTGGCTACGTAATCAGCCGGTGTGGACCGTAGGTCGTCATGCATCCCCACGATGCAACTTTCTACGGCCTGTGGTGGAGACTTCTAGACAAGGTCTGGAGCGTCCCCACCGCTCCGAGACCAACTTCCGATCAAAGGAGCCAGCCAGCGCGCCCAGCGCAGCGGCTCCCGCGGGGGAGAGTGGCCGACAGGCCTTGAGCTTCCAACGCTCAACGTGCAGCTTCGGCTCGCACCTCTCCTCCGCGCTTTCGGGCGAGCACTCCTCGGCTGGACGGCTCCACCGTCCGCCACTCCCTTCCTCCTGTGCTCGCACGACAGGGAGCGCCCCTGGGCCGCCACCTCGGCAGCCCAGGGGTAACCCTGCTCCACCTCGAAGAAACTCTTCGGGGTGTTTCGCCCCGAAGCTTCTCTAAGAAGCCTCGGGGCTTCTTCGTTTTGGTCATTTTGACTCAGTCCGAAAAGTTATTGACACTCCTGGGGCTTATCTGGTACACTAGCTCTTGGTTTACAACCTATACCTGTACAAATCAGGTTAGTGTGCTGGGAAGTAGCCAGGTCTGCAGCAGCAGAAACCGGTTCATTTGCCAGGTTTTATTTTTTACGCTTTACGCACAAGGAAGAAATGAAAGCTATTCTTGCTCGCAAAATCGGAATGACCCATCTTTTCTTAGAAGATGGCACCAAGTCGGCAGTGACTGTACTGCAGGCTGGTCCTTGTGTAGTTACTCAGGTAAAGACTGTCGAGACGGACGGCTACAATGCTGTTCAGATCGGTTTTGGCGAAGCCAAGAAGCAAGCCAAGCCTCAGGCCGGCCACCTCAAAAAAGCCAAAGCCAACAGCCGTGATTTGGCAGAATATCGTATTGACCCAATCACTGAAGGTGAAGATAACGCAACTGTATCAGTCGGAGACACTATCTCGGCTGATATTTTTGAGCTTGGTGAGAAAGTTCAGGTAACCGCTGTTTCTAAGGGTAAAGGCTTTGCGGGTACTATCAAGCGTCACAATTTCGCCCGCGGACCAAAAACCCATGGTAGCCACAACTATCGAGCACCTGGGTCGATCGGTGCTGGTTTTCCACAGCATGTCTTCAAGGGAATGCGAATGGCTGGCCACATGGGTCATGAGCAGGTTACGGTGAAGAACCTCAAGGTTATGGTAGTTGATGCTGAGAATAATATTTTGGCGGTTCGTGGTGCCGTACCAGGGCCACGCAAAAGCTTAGTGATGGTGAAGGGCTAGAGTATGAAGATTACGACTTTTACTAAATCAGGCAACAAAGGCAGCGAGCTTACCCTCGAAAAAGCTGTTTTTGGACTAACGCCAAACACCCAGCTGATCCAGCTGGCTTACAATCGTTTTCTTAATAATGCTCGTACCAACAACGCTAAGGTCCTGACACGTTCTGAAGTAGCCGGTGGTGGCCGTAAGCCATGGCGTCAAAAGGGTACCGGTCGCGCTCGAACCGGTTCGATTCGCAACCCACTCTGGCGAACTGGTGGTATCATCTTTGGTCCAACTGGTAACGAAAACTACAGCCAAGATATGCCAAAGAAGATGGCGCGAGCCGCTTTGGCCCAGGCCTTGAGTGCTAAAGTGAAGAACATTGTAGTTATTGAGAAGTTTGAAGCAAGTGAGTACAAGACTAAAGCGGTTGTTGAACTGCTCAGTAAGCTCAATGTAAGCGGCAACATCGTACTTGTTGCCGACGAATTCAACGAAGCATTTCGTGCATCATCGGCCAATATCGCCGGTGTAACCAGCCTGAAGACAAAATCACTCAGTGTTTACGCTGTGATGAACGCCGATAGTATTGTGATCGAAAAAGCAGCGCTTGATACCCTCAAGGACTGGTTGACTTCAGCTCGGGTGGCACCAAAAGTGGCCGAGAAGAAAGAGAAAGAGGAGGCGAGTAAATGAATGTTTTGACACTTAAGCCAGTTGTGACTGAGAAAAGCGTGCACGCTGCAAGTGCTCAGGTTTACACTTTTGAGGTGCCAACTGACGCCAATAAGATCGAGATCCGCCGCGCTCTCAAGGAGCACTTCAAGGTTGACGCTATCGCTATTCGCACTGTTGTGAGCAAAGGTAAAGTTAAGCGCTTTAAGGGCGTGACCGGCCGTCGTACCGACAGCAAAAAGGCCTTTGTAACCCTCAAGAAGGGCCAGAAGATTGCTATCTTTGAGGCTGAACCAGAAGAAAAAGAAGCCAAGAAGCCAGCTAAAAAAGCCACGGTTAAAACTGAGAAGGAAACGAAATAATGGCCGTTAAAGTCCTCAAAAAGAATACTGCAGCACGCCGCCAAATGAGTGTGGCTGACTTTTCAGTTATTACCAAGAAAAAGCCACAGAAGTCTCTTACTATCAAGCGCAAGCAAAAGGCCGGACGTAACAATGACGGTAAGATCACGATTCGTCACCGCGGTGGTGGTGCCAAGCGTGCAATCCGTATTGTTGACTTTAAGCTCATGCAAGTTGAGGGTGCCAAAGTAGTAGCTATCGAGTACGATCCAGGTCGTTCGGCTCGTATCGCTCTTATCCAGCTACCCGATGGCACCAAGGCCTACGTACTGGCGGTCGCCGGTATGAAGCCAGGTCTTTCGATTAGCTCAGGTGAAAACGCCGAGATCAAGGTTGGTAACCGACTCAAGCTCCAGGACATCCCAGTCGGTACTACCATCTGCAACGTCGAGCTCACACCAGGACGTGGTGGGCAGCTAGCCCGCAGCGCTGGCGCTCGAGCACAGCTGGCAGCTAAGGAAGGCGAGTTTGTGCAAGTGAAGTTACCATCTGGAGAAGTTCGTCTCGTACACAAGACTGCCATGGCTACCATTGGTACCATCGGAAACGCTGATCACAGCAACATCAAGATCGGCTCAGCTGGTCGCAAACGCCACATGGGCATTCGTCCAACTGTTCGTGGTAAAGCGATGAACCCAGTTGACCACCCACACGGTGGTGGTGAAGGTAACACCAGCATCGGTCTCAAGTCTGGTCCAAAGACTCCATGGGGTAAGATTGCACTTGGTCTGAAGACTCGCCGACGCAAACGTGGCGCAAATATGATTATCCGAAAACGCGGAAAGGGAAGGAAGTAACATGAGCCGTTCACTCAAAAAAGGTCCATACGTTGATCCAAAACTCCTCAAGAAGGTAATGGCTCTTGGCCCTAACGACAAGACCATTATTAAGACCTGGGCGCGCGCCAGTAGCATCAGCCCAGAGATGGTTGGTCGTACGATTGCCGTACACAATGGCAAGACACACCTTCCAGTGTTCGTAACTGAAAACATGGTTGGTCACAAGCTCGGTGAGTTTGCTCCAACCCGTAAGTTTAAGAGCCACGGTGGCAAATTGGCGAAAGGTTGAGAGGTTAGAGAATGAAAGTACAAGCTCAAGCTAAATATCTCAAGATTTCTGCCCGTAAGCTCCGACTCGGCGCTGATTTAGTGCGCGGTATGAAAGTGGTTGAAGCCACAGATCTGCTGCGCGTTACGAATAAGAAAGCTGCCGTGCTGGTTGGTGACACTCTCAAAAGCGCTGTAGCTAATGCTGAAAATAACCTCAATCTCGCCAAGCGCAACCTTAGTATTGCCGAGATCAAGGTTGATGAAGGTCCAATGCTCAAGCGTATGCGACCGCGTGCTCGTGGTGCGGCTGGTGCCATTCTGCATCGTATGGCTCACTTGACGATCGTATTAACTGACGAGCAGCCAAAGCCAACTGAAGAGAAAGCGGCAGCAAAGAAACCAGCGAGCAAGCAAAAGGCTACTGTAACCACTACAAAGGAGACCAAGTAATGGGTCAAAAGACAAATCCAACGAGTTTTCGACTTCAGACCAACAAGAACTGGCAAAGTAAGTGGTTTGCAGAACGAAGTTTTGCTACTCAGCTCAAAGAAGATCTCGCAATTCGCCGTGTTATTGCCGACAAACTTACTTCACGCGCCGGTGTATCATCGGTTGATATTGATCGATCGGCCAATAACCTCACCATCACGATTCACTCAAGCAAGCCAGGTGTTGTGATCGGTCGGGCTGGTTCTGGTACCGACATGCTCAAAAAAGCACTCAGCAAAGTTACGGGACCAAACCTCAAGCTCAACATTGAGGAAGTGAAGTCGGTTGAAACCAACGCACAGTTGGTTGCCAACAACATTGCTTCGCAGCTGGAGCGTCGTATGCCATTCCGTCGTGCTATTAAGATGACGGCTGAAGCCGGCATGAAGGCTGGCGCTAAGGGCATTAAGATCGCTGTATCAGGCCGATTGAACGGCGCTGAAATGGCACGTCGCGAGGTCGTTGCTCAGGGCAGTATTCCACTGCACACCCTGCGCGCTAATATTGACTACGCTACGGCTGAAGCCATGACCACCTTTGGTGTGATTGGCGTAAAAGTATGGGTATATAAGGACTAATCGCGATGTTACTTCCACGAAAAACGAAATTCCGCAAAGCCTTTAAGGGCAAAAACGAAGGGAACGCCACTCGGGGTACCGAGCTTAACTTCGGTAAGTTTGGCATGAAGAGTATGGGTAACGAGCGTATTACTTCACGACAGATCGAAGCAGCTCGTCGTGCCATGACCCGCTACATCAAGCGTGGTGGTAAGATTTGGATTCGAGTCTTTCCGCACACCCCGGTTACCCACAAGGCTGCTGAAGTCCCAATGGGTGGTGGTAAGGGTGCTCTTGATCACTACGTAGCCAAGGTGAAAGCTGGCACAATCATCTTCGAAATGGACGGCGTGAGTGAAGATGTTGCCAAAGAAGCAATGCGTTTGGCTGCCCACAAGATGCCAGTTCGTACCAAATTTATTACCAAGCACGCCGCAGGAGAAGAGCAATGAAAGCTAAAGAATTAGTCGCCAAGTCCGCCAAGGAGCTCAGTGATTACATCGCCGAGCAGCGCAAAGCTTTGGTAGAGGCTCATATCGACCTGCGCACCAAAGAAGTAAAAAACGTCAAAGCAATTCACAACATTCGTCGTGACCTTGCACGAGCTCTCACTATTCAGCGACAGAATGAGCTCAAAGACAGTCAGAAAGAGGCAAGCAATGAGTAGAATTCTTACCGGCACAGTCGTGTCAGACAAAATGGAAAAGACTATCGTCGTGGCAGTTAAGCGCCTCAAGACTCACCCTATCTACAAAAAGCAGTATAAGGTGACGGCGAAGTTTAAAGCTCACGATGAAAAAGGTGAAGCAAAGATCGGTGATCTTGTGCAGATTCGTGAAACACGACCTGTTTCGAAACATAAAAAATTTGCTCTTGATAAGATCGTTGAGAAAGCGGAGGTGGTCAAATGATCCAGCCGCAGACAATGCTTCGTGTTGCTGACAACACGGGGGCCAAGCAGATCATGTGTATCAAGGTGCTTGGTGGCTCAAAGCGACGCTATGCGCGCGTTGGCGACATCATTGTGGCCAGCGTAAAGGCAGCCACACCAAATGGTACGGTCAAAAAGAAAGAAGTGGTCCGAGCTGTTGTGGTGCGTACTGCCAAAGAAACAATCCGCCCAGATGGCTCAACCGTCCGTTTTGACGACAACGCCGCGGTGATTATCGACAAGGCCGGTGTGCCACGCGGTACCCGTATTTTCGGGCCAGTTACCCGTGAGCTTCGCGAACTTGGCTACATGAAGATTATCTCACTTGCTCCGGAGGTGCTCTAATGAAATTGCAACTCAAAGATAAAGTGATCGTCATCTCAGGGCGCGATCGAGGCAAGACAGGTCAGATTGTGGCGGTACTGCCAAAGCACAATCAGGTTGTGGTTGAAGGTGTCAATGTGGCAAAGCGTCACACCAAACCAAACGCCAAGCAGCCTAAGGGTGGCATCATCGAGACGGTTAAACCAATCGATGTGAGTAAAGTTATGGTTGTCGATCCAGCCACTGGTCGTCCAGCCCGAGTTGGATACAAAGTAGGTAAAAACGGCAGTAAAGAACGAGTCTTCAAGGTGAGTAAGTTTGTCAACAAGAAGACAAAACCAGCCAAGAAAGATGAAGGGTCAAGCAAATGAATCGACTAAAAGATAAATATCAGAAGCAGGTCCGTTCTGAGCTTCAAAAGGAGCTTGATATCAAGAACGTGCATGATATTCCACGCTTGACCAAGATCGTGGTGAGCGCTGGTGTTGGCCGCGCGACTCAAGACAGTAAGCACTTGGATCCTGTTGTCGCTACCTTGACGAAGATTACTGGTCAAAAGCCAGTTATCACCAAGGCACGCAAGAGCATCGCAACATTTAAGTTGCGTGAAGGTAATCCAATCGGCGTGACCGTAACACTTCGTGGTGACCGAATGTATTACTTCATGGATCGTTTGGTTTCGGTCGTTATCCCGCGTCTTCGTGATTTCCATGGGGTTTCAATCAAATCATTTGATAAACAGGGTAACTACAGCCTTGGTTTCCGAGAGCAAACCGCTTTCGCCGAAATCTCATTTGAGGAAGCCAACATTACCCACGGAATTCAGATAAACATTATCAGTACAGCAAAAGATAAAACGCAGGCCATGGCGCTTCTCAAGCACCTTGGTATGCCGTTTGAGAAAGGAGGCCAGAATGGCTAGAAAAGCACTCATTCAACGTGAATTAAAGCGCCAGAAGCTGGCCGACAAGTACCAAGAAAAGCGAGCAGCCCTCAAAGCTGCTGGTGACGTCGAGGGATTGGCAAAGTTACCACGCAACTCAAACCCAGTACGTCTGCACAACCGATGCGCCGTGACAGGTCGATCACGGGGTTATATGCGAAAATTTGGCTTGAGCCGTATTACCTTCCGCGAAGAAGCTTCGCGCGGTAACGTGCCAGGCATAACTAAATCGAGTTGGTAGGAGAACCGCTATGATGACAACAGACCCAATTGCAGATATGCTTACCCGGATCCGTAACGGCCTCGCCGCCAAGAAGACGGAACTCAGTATGCCATACTCGAAAATAAAAGAGCAGATTGCTCACATTCTCAAGGCAAACGGCTACCTTGCTAAGGTAGAGGTTGTAGAAAATGGTGCCTTCAAGTCGCTCCAGCTTACATTGCAGGACGAGAAGACCAAATCGATCACATCATTGATCCGTATGAGCAAACCGGGTCGACGCGTCTACGCAAAGCGTGATGAGATTCCGCAGGTTTTGGCAGGGCACGGCCTCGTGATTATCTCGACCTCAGCCGGTATCATGAGTGGTCGTGACGCACGCAAAAAAGGCCTCGGTGGTGAATTAATCTGTAAGGTATGGTAGGAGAGAGTTTATGAGTCGTATTGGAAAACAACCTATCAATGTGCCAGCCGGTGTCGAAGTAACTATCACCGACGAACAAGTGGTCGTAAAGGGCGCGAAGGGTGAGCTCACCCAGAAGCGTCTGCCGGGCCTAAAAGTCGAACAGGTCGACAGCCAGATTGCGGTCAGTAAGCAGTTAGAAAACGACGAAACCCAACGGTTCTTCGGTCTGCAGCGTACTCTTATCAATAACATGGTGGTCGGAGTATCAGAGGGATTCTCCAAGGTGCTCGAGATCAACGGTGTTGGTTATCGTGGCACAATGGAAGGGAAAAACCTCAACCTGAGCCTGGGCTTTTCACACAAAGTACTTTATACTCCACCAGAAGGCGTTGAGCTCAAAGTGGAAGGCAACACGATCACTGTGTCGGGCTACGACAAACAGCGAGTTGGTGAGGCCGCTGCGAAGATCCGATCGTATCGTAAGCCAGAGCCATACAAGGGTAAAGGTATCAAGTACGCTGGCGAGCATGTTCGCCGTAAAGCAGGTAAGACTGCAGCGAAGGGAGCATAGGCATGAAATTAACTACTGAACAACTCAAACGCAAACGCATCCGTGCTCGTATTAGCGGTACTGCTCAGCGCCCTCGCTTGAGCGTGCATATCTCTAACCGTCAGATCACTGCTCAGTTGATTGATGATCTAGCAGCGCGCACACTAGCTTACGCAACGAGTACCGGCGAAAAGAGTCTTGAGAAGAAGAATATGACACAGAAGGCTCAGTGGGTTGGTAAAACGATTGCTGAAGCTGGTAAGACTAAGAAAGTAACTGAAGTAGTTTTTGATCGAGGTACTCACATTTACCATGGTCGAGTTAAGGCTCTAGCTGAAGCAGCTCGAGAGAACGGACTTAAATTTTAGGATGAATGCTATGAATCCAACAACCGAAGTTAAAGAATTTGAAGAAAAAATCATTGCCCTCGATCGCGTGACGCGCGTCGTAAAGGGTGGTCGACGATTCCGCTTCCGTGCCACCGTAGTGGTTGGTGACGGGGTGAGTCGTGTGGGCGTTGGTGTCGGCAAGGGTGGCGACGTACAGGCGTCAATTGCCAAGGCTGTTGCCAAAGCAAAGCGATCGATGATCAACGTAAACCTTCGCGAGACAACGATTCCTCACGAAATCGAAGTACGATTTGGCGGCGCCCGTGTCTTTATGAAGCCAGCCCGACCAGGTACCGGTGTAATTGCTGGTGGAGCAGTCCGCTCAGTCGTTGAGGCTGCTGGTATTCGCGATCTATTGACCAAATCTTTGGGCTCAAGTAACAAGATCAACAACGCTTACGCTACAGCACTAGCTCTTTCAAAGCTTCAGGCGCTACCAGTGAAAGAAGCGGCTCCTGTAGCTGAAAAGGTAGAGAAGGCCGCAGAAGCCAAGCCAAAAACTACCGCCAAAAAGGCACCAGTCAAAACCGCCGCCAAAAAGGAGACGAAGTAATGAAAATCCATGAAATTGCAGCTCCACGCACCGCTAGCAAAAAGCGAGTTGGTCGCGGTATTGGTAGCGGCACCGGTAAAACCGCCGGTCGCGGTACCAAGGGTCAAAACGCCCGGAGCGGTGGTAAGCGTAAGCCAGGCTTTGAGGGTGGACAGACGAAACTAGCCCAGCGCCTACCAAAGGCTCGTGGCTTTAAGGCTATCAACCGACAAGAATTCCAGGTGGTCAATGTTACCGATGTTGCTGAGCTCAAGGCAGCTCACGTGACAGCTGAAATTTTACAGCAGGCCGGCAAGATTGCCGATGCGAAAAAGCCAGTAAAACTCTTGGGCGATGGCGAAGTTACTGCTAAGCTAAGTGTGACAGTAACAGCAGCATCGCGCTCTGCTGTGGCCAAGATTGAAAAAGCTGGTGGAAAAGTTGTGGTTGATGCGCCACAGAAGGCCAGTAAGCCATCAAAAGCCAAAGCTGATAAAAAATAATCGTCTAATTCCTGGAGGGATTTGCGGATTTGAATCCGACAGTACTCAAGCAGCTCTACAAAAACAAACAGCTTCGCGGCCGACTTTTGGTCGTGTTGGCTGTGTTGTTGGCGTACAGCTTTATTTCCCATATTCCGGTACCGGTTCCAGATACCGCTCGGCTGCAGAGTTTTCTTCTAAAATTATTCCAGTCAAACTCACTACTTGGGTTTGCGAACCTCTTCTCCGGCGGAACCATGTCTACGTTCTCAATCATCCTGATGGGACTTGGGCCGTACATTAATGCCTCAATTATTATTCAGCTGCTTACGCAGGTAGTGCCAAAATTTGAGGCTCTCAGCAAAGAGGGTGAGCAGGGCCGCAACAAGCTCAATCAGTACACCCGTTGGCTGACTGTGCCGCTCGCTATGGTACAGGCAATTGCGATGATTATCTTTGTTCAGCAAACCTCAATCCGTACGGCTGGAGTTGATTTGGTTGGCAATCCGTCACTTGGACAGTGGTTCTATATGGTTACTGCTATCACTGCTGGTAGTGTGTTTTTGATGTGGCTTGGTGAAATCATCACGGATCGCGGTATTGGGAATGG
>JADZBC010000010.1 GCA_020852295.1 bacterium
CTCACCATCTCCATCAACTACTGTCTGTGCGACAACTCCAGCTCCAACTGTGAGCCAGACTTCTCTGCCAGACACCGGTAACGAAGCGCCATTTATGGGTCTTCTCGGTATGGGTGGTATGAGCTACGCCGGTATGGTGTACCTCAAGAGCAAAAAGCAACTGCGTGACGCTCTCCGTAACTGGAAGAAATAACACGTAAGCAACTAAAAAAGCCCCGCTCGGGGCTTTTTTAGTATAATGATAAAGATATGAAGCCGATCATCGACACCCTCCACAGTTTAGACAGCGAAGTAGTGGCTGCAATTGAGCAGCTTGATTTGTCGACCAAAAAAGATGATTTACGGGGACTTGAAGAGAAAATCGCACAACCGGATTTTTGGAATGATCGAGCTGAAGCCGAACAAGTGAGCAGTCAGGCGGCTGGCCTCCGGCGCTACATTGAGAGCTGGGAGCAATTGGCCGATGAGGTGCACACCACTTACGAGCTTGCCCAAATGGATGAGGGAGCGAGTCCCGAGGACTATGAGAAGACAGTTGGCGAGCTACAAGCACGGGTAGATCAAGCAATGATAACACTAAAACTGTCAGGGGAGTTTGATAACAGCCCTGCCATCATGCAGATCTCGGCTGGCGTCGGTGGGACCGATGCGCAGGATTGGGCTCAGATGCTGATGGAGATGTATGTTAAATACGGTAATATGCAAGACTGGACAGTGGAAGTTGTTGATGTGTCCCATGGTGAAGAGGCGGGTATTAAGAGTGCGACACTCGAGTTTCGCGGGCAGTTTGCGTACGGCAAGCTCAAAAGCGAAAAAGGGGTGCATCGATTAGTTCGCTTGAGCCCTTTTAACTCGGACAATTTGCGCCAGACATCATTTGCATTAGTCGATGTGGTGCCCGAGCTGCCCGAGAATGAGGCCACTATTGATGAGAAGGATCTCAAGATCGACACGTACCGGAGCAGCGGCCATGGTGGTCAGTCGGTCAATACGACCGATAGCGCGGTGCGAATTACCCATATCCCGACTGGTACTGTAGTGGCTATTCAAAATGAGCGTTCACAACTCAAAAACAAGCAAAAAGCGATGTCTATTCTGGCCTCGAAACTAGCCGAACTCGCTCGTGAACAGCATCTAGAAAGCATTGCCGAGCTACGTGGCAAGCTCAAAAGTGCCGATTGGGGCGCTCAGATCCGCAGCTATGTCTTACATCCCTATACAAAGGTCAAAGATCACCGCACTGATTTTGAGACGAGTGATGCCAACGGTGTTTTGGCCGGAAAACTCAATGGCTTTGTCGAGGCCTACCTGAAATCGCAAATTGGCGACTAGTTTGCCTTTATTTTAGCCTCAAGAAACGATAGAATAGAGGGGTGATACTTTTAGATCGCGTAACGGTCATGTACCCAAACAAGACGGTCGCTTTGTCGGGCGTCTCTTTGCACATAGCTCCAAAAGAGTTTGTGACGATTGTGGGTAGCTCGGGTGCCGGCAAGTCCACTTTGATTCGTTTACTGATCAAAGAAGAGTTGCCGACTTCTGGCAAGATAATTGTTGGTTCGATTGATTATGACACGATCGACAAGGCCAACATCCCACATCTGCGCCGTCGTATTGGCGTAGTCTTTCAAGATTTTAAGCTGCTGCCTAACCTAACTGTGTATGAAAACGTTGCTTTTGCGCTTGAGGTGTCTGGCGTTAAGACCTCCGAGATCAAGCGGGCAGTACCGAAGATATTGCAGCTCGTCGGCTTGAGCGAAAAGGGCAATGTCTATCCAAGCGAGATTTCAGGTGGTGAGAAGCAGCGCGTTGCTATTGCTCGCGCGCTTGTCCGCAACCCGAAGATTCTCATAGCTGATGAGCCAACTGGAAATCTCGATCCAAAAAACTCTTGGGACATCATCGAACTACTGCTCAAAATCAACAAATTCGGCACCACCGTACTGCTTACCACGCACAATAAAGAGATTGTAAACGCTTTGAAAAAACGGGTTATTACCATCAACCGTGGCCGAGTCGTGAAGGATGAAAAGGTCGGGAGGTATGTCCTGTGATCACGTTCTGGCGCATTCTCAAGACCGGTTTTCGTAATCTTTTTCGTAATGCCTGGCTGAGCGCGGCCGCGACTGCCATCATGATCATTACACTTATCATCATGACGTTCTTTGCGTTTTCGGCGGTCTTTGTACAAACCAAGCTCGCCGAAGTAAAGTCAAAAGTCGATCTGACATTATTCCTCAAAGACTCATCGACTGAAGCACAAATAAAGAAGCTACAGGGTTTGATACTGAGTGATCCTGGCGTGAAGTCGGTCGAGTACGTATCAAAAGCCGATGCCCTCAAGCGCTTCCAGAGTTCTGACTCAAATAAAGAGATTGTCAAATCAATCAATGATACCGATATCGGCAATCCATTTCCAGCCTCGTTTGACATCAAGGTAAACGACATCAATAAGATCGCGGAGGTCAATGATCGCATCAAGAAACTTGATGAAGATAAGATTGTTGATGAGTCAAGTCTTGATAAGAAAAACCAGGAGCGGGGTGATGTGGTGGGCAATATCGTTAAGATTAGTAACGGGGTAGCACGGGTCGGCGCGGTACTAAGTGTCGTCTTTCTAGTAATTGCGCTTCTGATTATTTTCAACACCATACGTATGGCAATTTTCACTCGCCGTGAAGAGATCGAGATTATGAAACTGGTCGGCGCTACCAAGTGGTTTATCCG
This sequence comes from bacterium, assembly GCA_020852295.1. GTDB lineage: Bacteria > Patescibacteriota > Saccharimonadia > CAILAD01 > JADZBC01 > JADZBC01. Next base: position 2,728 of record JADZBC010000010.1, read on the forward strand.
AGGGCCGTTCATTATCGAGGGCTCACTCTATGGTGTGCTCGGTGCAACACTCTGTTTGATCCTACTCGTTCCGCTCACGAAAGCAGTCGGGCCATTTCTGGTCGACAAACTTGGTGCTGGCTCAGTCTTGGTCTCATTTGAAAACCACTTCCTCTGGCTCGTACTTGGAGTATATGGCCTGGGTATTCTGATTGGCTCCATCTCAAGCTGGCTGGCGATCGCTCGGCATCTCAAGGTGTAGAGAGCTCGCATTTGTACGGAATTCTGATATAATTGCACTATACAAGGAGGGTGATATCCTAGCTCAATTTGCAAAATTTAAATCACTTTTGATCGCCATGCTGCTGGTGGTGCTTTTTGTACCAACTTTTGCAGCCGCCGATCAGTACGATGACCAGATTTATTCTTATCGCCAACAACTTGAGCAAAACCAGGCTGCTGCCAATCAAAAAAGTGCTGAAGCTGACACGCTCAAAAACAAGATTGCGATATTACAGAGTCAGATTAATGCAGCCAACGCTGCGCTTAACTTAACGCGCACTCAAATTGCTCAAACTCAGGCTCAGATAGATCAGGCCAACAGAGAACTTGATCGGCAAAAGGCAATTTTGAAAGAAAATCTCAAGGTTATCTACAAGGATGGCGACGTCAGCCCGTTAGAGTTGATCGCTTCCAGCAAAGATCTCAACGATTTTGTGTCTCAGCGCACGTATCTAGAGGCGATCAAGAAGAAGATAGATGAGGCAATTGTGAAGATCGATAAACTCAAAGAGGAGCTGACCAAAAAGAAAAGAGACCTCGATCGGTTAGCCCTTGATCAGAAAGCTCAGCTAGACACTATAGCAGCACAAAAAGCTGAACAGGATAGTCTACTCGCTCAGACTCAGGGTGAGGAAGCGAAGTATCAGCAGCTAGTGGCCCAGAATCGCTCAGCAATGAACGCTGTGATTGCCGCCCGAGCCGAAGCGATTCGTCAACAAAACCTGAGTGTGTCAGGATCAGGCTGTGGCGGCTACCCATCGGTTTGGTGTAATGCACCGCAAGATTCCGTTATCGACAGTTGGTCGTATCCAAATCGACAGTGTACGAGCTATGTAGCCTGGCGCCGGGCACAAATGGGTAAACCGGTCGGATTTTATTGGGGCAATGCCGGTACGTGGATGCGCTTTACGAACGCGAGCTCACCACAGCCAGGTGACATCATGGTGATGCCGGAAAGCGGGTATGCACCGGTTGGGCATGTCGCTATCGTCGAGTCCAACAATGGCGGGAGCGTTACAATCAGCCAATACAATTGGGACATCGGGAGTGGACCAGGACGATATAGCGTCATGACGATCCCATTTGGTTCAAGCATTTTGTCGGGGGTCCGGTATATCCGGTAGCTAGTTGCAGAGTAAACAATCTCCACCAGCGTCACAGAGTAAGGCGGCGGACAGCGTAAAGCGCACCGGCTTATTTGGCTATGTTGCGGTCGGCGCCGTCACCTTTGTGCTTGGCTTTATTGTCAGCCAAACCAATCCAGGACTGGGCATCGGCTGGCTACAACAGGGTAACAAAAATGGCGTAGACGTAACACAGTTAAAGCGTGTTCAGTCGCTGGTCAACGACAAGTTTGATGGCGATGTTGATCTGCAGAAGCAGTCTGAGGGGGCGATTGCGGGCCTGGTGGCAGCGCTTGGTGACCCGTACACCGTCTATCTAGATGCTAAGGCCAATGAAGAGCTGAGTAACGATCTGAGCGGCACTTTAAGCGGTATTGGGGTAGAAGTCGGCATCAAAAACAATCGATTAACGGTGATCGCGCCGATCGATGAAACGCCGGCACAAAAAGCCGGCATTCGGTCCGGTGACATTATCGCTCGCATTAATGGGGTTGATACGAGCGGTATGACCATCGACGATGCAGTATCAAAGATTCGTGGTCCGAAGGGGACGACCGTCAAACTCACCATTGTGCGTGCCTCTGATTCGCCAAAGGAGCTCGAGATAACTCGCGATACTATTTCTGTCCCGAGCGTTAAGCTTGAACAAAAGGATGGTATTGGGACGTTGCGTATACGTCGGTTTGGAGATGATACGGTGTCGCTTGTAGAAAATGCTGCACAGACATTTCGTGACAACAATGTCCGCGGAGTCATACTAGATCTGCGCGGTAATCCCGGTGGTTATCTCCAGTCGGCCGTTGATGTCGCCAGTCAGTTTATGAGCAGTGGCGTTGTCGTCGAAGAGCGTTCACGAAAAGGGTTAAACGAAAAGAAATCTGTGAGTGGCCTTGGGCAGCTCACAGATGTTCCGCTCGTTGTTTTGATCGACGAAGGCAGTGCTTCGGCCGCGGAGATTTTAGCAGGCGCATTGCGTGACAATGGTCGAGCTCAGTTGGTTGGAGTCAAGAGCTTTGGTAAGGGTAGCGTTCAGGAGATCCTCGGCCTCGGCAACGGCACCAGTCTCAAAGTGACCATTGCACATTGGTTCACTCCAAAGGGGGTAAATATCGGTAAAGAGGGCATTAAGCCAGACGTAGAAGTGAAGTTATCAGATGCCGACTATGAGGCCGATCGTGATCCACAGTTGGATAAAGCCATTGAGCTTCTCAAGGCAAAAATATAGCCACACGATCAAGTCACTAGCATCTTGCTTTTGCTTCTGAACAACTGATATGATGGTGAATGAAGGAGTGAGGGTGAAAACAAAGAAGCAGACAAAATTTGTTTTTGTTACGGGGGGTGTTGTGTCAGGCCTCGGTAAGGGAATTACGGCAGCATCAATCGGTAAGCTGCTAACCTCACGAGGTTTTTTGGTAAATATGCAGAAGTGCGATCAGTATCTCAATTCGGATGCTGGTACGCTCAACCCTGCTGAGCACGGCGAGGTTTTTGTAACCAAAGATGGAGCAGAGACGGACTTAGACCTTGGTCACTACGAACGATTCATTGACTATGAAATGACGCGTGACAGCTCAACGATGCAAGGTGATGTCTACTCAACGGTGATCGAAAATGAGCGTAAGGGAATGTATCTTGGGAAAACGGTTCAGATTATACCGCACATCACGACCGAAATACAGCGGCGAATTCTCAAAAGCGCCGAAGGCAAAGATGTGCATATTGTCGAAGTTGGCGGAACAGTTGGCGACTATGAGTCGCTTGCCTATACTGAAGCTATCCGGCCGCTGAAACACAAGGTTGGTGAGGAAAATGCACTATATATTCATGTCGTTTTTGTACCTTATCTAGAGGCGAGCAAAGAGCTAAAGACAAAACCAGCTCAAAACAGCGTCCGTGACTTACGTGAAGTTGGTATATTGCCAGATATTTTGTGTGTCCGTTCTGACCATCAGCTCAATGAGGATGTGATCGAAAAACTGAGTCTGTTTTGTGATGTCGAGCCTCAGGCTATCGTGCAGATGACGACTGCCAAGACTGTCTATGAAGTCCCGCTCATGATGGAGGCTCAGGGAATTGGTGATTACATTACTGAGCAGCTGGGTCTTGGTCAGCCAAAGCCACAACTCGATGAGTGGCGTGATTTAGTCGCTCGCATTAAAGGAGTGAAGAACCAAGTAAAAATCGGTGTTGTTGCCAAGTATCTGAATCACGAGGATACCTATATGAGCGTCTTTGAAGCTCTCAAAAGTGCCGGGTGGTATCACGATAGCCGCGTTGAGATAGCCTGGATTGATGCCGAGAAGCTGGAACAGTCACTCGATCCACTGCATGACGTCGATGGTATCGTCGTGCCAGGTGGCTTTGGTAACCGTGGGGTCGAAGGCAAAATATTGGCTGCGCAGTATGCGCGTGAGCACGACTTGCCCTACCTCGGTCTCTGTCTTGGCATGCAAATTGCCGTCATAGAATATGCGCGTAATGTGCTTGGTCTTGCTGGAGCAAACTCGACAGAAATGGACCCTGACACCAAGTATCCCGTTATTGATCTTATGCCCGACCAAAAGGGTGTACAGATGGGTGGCACCATGCGACTGGGCAATTATGATACGGCAATAGCCAAAGATACTCGAAGTTATCTGGTGTATGGAAGCGAGCGAGCAGTCGAGCGTCATCGACATCGCTATGAGTTTAATAATGAGTATCGGGATCAGCTACGCAAAGCCGGCTTGTGTATTGCCGCTACATCACCGAACAAGAAGTTGGTTGAGATGGTTGAGATAACCAAACATCCGTTCTATATTGCATCCCAGTTCCACCCCGAATTTCTTTCACGGCCTGATCGACCACACCCACTTTTCCGGGATTTTGTTGGTGCAGCCAAGCGTCGGAGCGTGCACGCGGTATCACAAAAGAGTATGATGGATGGTAAGTATGAATCCAGTTAAGATATTACTCGTAGAAGACGACGAAGAGCTTGGCCAAGCCTATGTGACGCGGCTGCAGGCCGAAGGAATGGAAGTGAACTGGACGAAAAATGGCGAGGAGGCCCTCGCCGAGACGGTTCGATTCAAGCCCGACCTGCTCTTGCTCGACATTATGATGCCACGTATTTCTGGCTTTGATGTGCTCGACATCCTGAAGAACACCCCGGAGACACGTGACACTAAGATTATAGTACTGAGCGCGCTATCGAGCCCTGAGGACATTGAGAAGGCTCGTATGCTAGGCGCTAATGACTATCTCGTAAAGGCGCAGGTGACCGTAGCGGATGTGGTTGAGACAATACGGCGGCATACTGGTGCACCAGCAAATGCTGCGACTCTCGAATCAGTGGCACCTGTCCAAGCTGGCGCGGTCGCGCCAGACGTCAATCAAGCGACAAGTCCTGAGTCGGTAGCGCCGGCACCAGCTGACCCCTCGAGTAGTGAGGCAGGATCCCAGCCAACGTCGACACCGCCAGCCCCATCGGCTGATCCAACGCAACCGCCAACACCGGGCGCAGTTATTACACCACAACAAAAGACCGAGTAAATCTCGGTCTTTTGTTAATTACTGCTTGACGCTATTAGCTGGCTGGCTGTACAGAAACGACAGTTTTGCGAAGCTTGCTGCCAGAAAAGGTGGTCTTGCGTGTCTTACTATAGGTCACGCTACCAGCAGCTTTGGCATAAAGAGTGTGGTCTACTCCAACACCAACGTTTTTGCCAGCTTCATATTTACTGCCGCGTTGACGTATCAGAATAGTGCCGGTCGCTACGGTCTGTCCGCCGTATCGCTTGACGCCAAGTCGTTTTGATTGTGAATCGCGCCCGTTCTTGGATGAACCGGCTGCCTTTGTCTTCGACATACTTGTTCCAAACTTATCTGCACTATTATAGTCAAAATATCCTACCAGGTCAATAGGCAGTCAGGCTTTTTACATCTGATTTTGTTACAATATATGTATGCGTCAGTTAGTCCAAAAATTTCAGTGGCGACAGCTCTTCTTTTTTATCGCGATCGTTCTGCTCGGCCTACTTATTATTCGAAACATTGGTCGGTTTGAACTATTTCTCAATCTACTAAAGAGCGTCAATTTGGTTATTTTGGCGCCAATTGTCTTAATTCGGTATCTGAGCTACCGATCAAATACGCTTTTTTTCGTGCACTATTTTTGGATTTTTAAGAAGAAAATTGCCTATCAGGAGCTTTTTAGTCGTGTGGTGGCAATGAACTTTGTGAACACAGTCTTCCCGCTTGGTAGCATATCGGGCACAACCTTCTTAGTCCGTGAGCTTGATAAAAAGGTTGAGGGCAAGACGGTGATCGTTGGTCAAGTAGCCTATCAGTCGCTCAGTGCGATCGCTTATCTGAGTTTTATGCTAATTGCCTTTATACTACTTGTTTTCTCCAACTCGATTGGGCAAGGTGGCTTCCGGCTGATAATATTGCTGATTTTCGGGCTCATTGTTGCGGGTGTTGTGTTGCTGCTCTTGATACTAAACCGATCGATTGCGGAGTTTATCATTTTGACGTCGACCCGTCCGCTCAATTCGATTCTTGGTTGGTTTGGGCAGTCAGCACTGAGTCGCAAGAATCTCATAGAGCTGATCGATCAATTTTACGAAACTGGCGGCTACTTTGTGAAAAATTATCGTAAGCTTAAAAAGCCTTTTTGGTATGCCTGGCAGGGTGTTTTTTGGGAAGCGGCCACCGTATACATTGTGGCACTAGCCTTTCATCAACTGGTGAACCCCGGTGTGATCATCGCTGCCTATATTCTGGCATTGATCTTCTCGTTGGCATCGATTTTTACCGCAGGGGTTGGGGTTTATGAGGCGACCATGGTCACCGTGCTGGTGGCGCTCGGAATGGCTTTTACGACCGCCGTATCGATCGTGATCGTCTACCGCGTTATCGCAATGTGGTTATTCCTGCCAATCGGGCTCATTTTTTACCGACGCAGTACGGTGGGGGCAAAGCGTGGAGCATGAAGTACTGACCGTATCGGAGTTCAATGCACTGCTGAATCAGACGCTCAGTTTTGCATATCCGGCAGTCGTCATCGAAGGGGAGGTGTCAAGCTTCAAAATCAATCAGGGGAAGTGGGTGTTTTTTGACCTCAAAGATAGTGAGTCGACGGTATCGTGTTTTATGACCAAGTATCAGCTCGATACTGCCTTGGAAGACGGTATGCTGGTACGGGTGGTGGCACAGCCAAATCTGACAAAGTGGGGAAAATTTAGTTTAACCGTCCGAAGTGTCGAGCTATCGGGCGAAGGTGCCGTGAAGCGGGCCTTTGAGCTTCTTAAAGCACAGTTTGAAAAAGAGGGGCTCTTTGCCGCTGATCGCAAGCGGAGCTTACCGCAGTATCCGGCTCGTATCGCGCTGATTACTTCGGCACAGGCAGCCGCCTTCAATGATTTTGTGACCGTTTTGCGCGATCGTTGGTCGGGGCTCGTTGTCGAGCAGGCACAAGTACAAGTACAGGGTGTTGAGGCGCCAAATCAGGTCTGCCGTGCTATCGAATACTTTAATACTCGGGCGGATCAATATGATGTGCTCGTTATTATTCGTGGCGGTGGTAGTGCGGAAGACCTGCAGGCGTTCAATAGTGAAGATGTTGTGCGGGCAGTCTATGGTGCAAAGCTCCCAACGATCGTTGGTATCGGCCATGAGGATGACGTCACGCTTGCAGAATTGGCGGCCGATGTCAGGGCGGCTACCCCGACAGATGCCGCGCGGCGCATTGTGCCAGACAAAAACCAGCTCATCCAGTGGCTTGATCAGGTTGAGGGCTCGCTTTTTGAACGGGTTCAGCGTCGGGTGGCAACGGCCTTACGGCAGGTCGGCCAATTTGAGCACGCTTTCGTACAGCTTTATCATGGTCTAGTGGCTCGAGTCACAAATATCGAACATGCCATGGATCGATCGCTCGACCAACTGATCGCTCAGAGTAAGGCGAATTTTACGAGTCTCAATTCACTGCTGCGAACACTTGATCCGCGGGCAATTCTGGCTCGCGGCTATGCAATTGCGACGAGTGATGGAGTTGTAATTCACGATCCGAAGCAAGTGAAGCCCGATGCAGAGGTTGTGCTACAATTGCACAAAGGCAAGCTAACGCTTCAGCGCTCCAGAAAGAGTGTTCAGGCTACCACGACTCGCATAATACGCCATAAACCACAAGGAAAGGGAAGTGATGACCAAACCAGACTCACAATTTAATTTTGCGCAGCGTATGGCAGAGCTCGAGGAGATCACGAAGTACCTGGAGGGCGAAACAGCAGATCTGGATGAGGCAATTCGTCGGTTCGAGCGAGGCTCAGAGATCGCTAAGGAACTCAAAGAATATTTGCGTTCGGCCGAAAACCAGATAGAGACACTGCGTCAGTCTTTCGACAAGGACACAAAAACAGACGAATAGACTAGACTTTTTAGTCAATATATGGTTTAATCAGGCATTATGAAGCCCACAATGCCTGATTATTTTTTAGCCCTCATGAAGCAGTACGGCAATTTGCGTTCGGCCGAAGAAGCTTCGCGTGTCGCCCAGGTAATCTCCGACGCGCTTGAGTCGACACTGGATGACAAAACAGCCAAGCAGCTGTTTGAGGTTATGCCTCGCTATCTGCGACCGCAGGGTCAAAAGTTCTATTCACGTTTGTTTGATTGGCAACCAAAGTACCAGCACAGTACGCTCGTTTCACGCGTAGAACTTAGTCTTAATCTAACTGACGTGTCAGAAGTTACAACCTATCTTAGTGCATATTTTTCATCGGTTAAGACGCTGCTAGACCAATCCGATCAGTTGAAGTTGAGTAGCTTGCTGCCAAACGATTTGGCGCGTGTGTACCTAAAGGCCTAGTATGGTCGATCCGGCTATTGTCGAACAAAAAGCCGAGCTCCTGTTCCCAGATCAGATCTTTAGTCGGCCGATCAATCGTCTGCAAACGCCTCAGGTTGGAGTGATTGGTGGGAGCCGTGACAATCTCAAGCCACTCCATGATGTTTATCAGGCTTTAGATGCCTGCAATAACCGGACTATTCTGGCAGTTCCCGCGGAGGTTTCGCCGATCGTTGGTTCGTTGGCTGAGCTTGTTTTTGTGCAAAGTGAGAAGTATACCGACGATGCCACAATTGCGCAGCGGCTCGCGGACTGCAATATGATCGTTCTCGCACCCGGTATGAAGGTAACAAGCCAATCGCATATCCGACTTGAAAAAATCCTTAGGCAGTTGCATACCTCAGCAGTCTGGACTGAAGAAGCCTTGCCGATCGTAGCGGCTAGCCCAGAGCTTCTGAACGCACCTGGCAGTATTGTGGTGCTTTCTAGCGAGCAGGCAATTCGGCTGGCGAATAAATATCAGTTACCGGTGACGATCGCACCAGCGCGTGGCATATACAATAAGATCGCACTGATGCGTGCACTTAGCGAGCATACCAACGCACATATCGTGCTATGCGACGAACATCAGATCGCCACCTATCACTACACGCTCAGCACAGCTGGCCTGCTACAGGACGCTCAGCATAGCTACTCTGATCAGCAATATATCCTGGCGGGAACGATTGCCGGGCTTACGGCCGGTGTCGTTGGTGTGCAGCGCCAATATGAAGCGATCATGAACGCGCTGTATATATTTCGAGAAGCGATGCTTGATACGAATTTAGACCAAGCAAAAAGTATTAGACAAGTAATAGATAATATTATATAATAACAAACATTTGGTACCAGAGGTGGGAATCGAACCCACATGCGCTTGCGCGCACACGATTTTGAGTCGTGCGTGTCTACCGTTCCACCACTCTGGCGAGCAATTGACAGTCTGAAAAAGGCATTTCGTATTATAATGAAAAGTAGCCAAATAAGAAAGTATGACGAACAACGCAAAGAATGATCACTCAATAAGCATGGATGAGCTGACGGGCGGCGCGGTCTTGCCACAGAGTCCTCAGCCGATTAAGGTTACGCCCGATCTGAATACTCCAGCTGATACGAGTGAGCCGAATCACACAGTGACCCCGCCCGTCGCGGCGGACCAGCCAAACATTATACCGGCGTCACAGCCACCAGTATCACTGCATGATCAACTGGTTGCCAACCGGACCTATCGCGTTGCCCCGGTGAGTGAATCGCAGGGAATGCAGCATGCTGATAGTCAGCCCACGACTCATTTTCATGATGCACCGTCGCCGAATGAACATGCTACATTTGCAGCTCCTGCCAACCATCAGCCGCTCACTCTAGGAGATTCCGCCGCCACCCCTAAGATAGCCCCGAAGATTAATCTTATCCCAGAGCTCGATACTGAAGGCGGTCGGCGTGATGCCGAGGGTGTTTTGCCAACTACATGGTTTGGCCGACTGCTAAAGCTCATGCATTTCAAGCATCTCTTCACCCGTCAGCGATTGCGCTATCTTGGCATTGGGCTGTTTAGTTTTGGTGTCTTTTATCTGATTTTCAATTTCCAGCTGATCGTGGCGCAGGTTGGCTATATGGTCAACAAGCCAAAACAGGTGAGTACTTTGACAGTGCCGCAGTCTACACCACTGGCAAGTACGGCAGCTGCTACTCAAGCAGAGATCGTTCCACCTGATAATGTGATTGTAATTCCGAAGATTAACGTCAACGCACCGGTTGTACTCGAGCCAAGTTTGGCGGAAAAGAATATCCAAAAATCCCTTCAAAACGGCGTGGTGCACTACGCAGGAACAGCTCTACCGGGTGAGCCGGGCAATGTTGCGATCGTCGGTCACTCAAGTAACGATTGGTGGGAGCCGGGTAATTATAAATTTGTCTTTGCACTTTTGGATAAGCTCGTGGTTGGCGACAAGATTCAGGTGAACTACAATTCACGAAAGTATGTTTATCAAGTCCGCGAGATTAAGGTAGTTGAGCCGACAGATCTCAGTGTATTAGCGCCAACCAGCGAACCAAGCCTTACGCTGATCACCTGTACGCCGCCAGGAACGAGCTGGAAGCGACTCATCATACGCGCCGCCCAGATCGAGCCGGCCGTTGGCCAGCCTACTCAGCTGGTTCAAGCATCGTCAACCCCAGTTGCCTCAACTGCTAGCCAAACAGCTGCTCTACCAGGCAATGCCCCGGGCATACTCGCTCAAATCGGTGATTTCTTTGCTAAGATCTGGGAGTTCTTCTTCAAAAAGCCGGTTGATTCAACTACACCGTCCGCACCAGCTCAGCCAGCCGAACGTTTGCCACAGCTCAACTAGCGCTTCAGTAATAGAACCTGTTTGAACCGATTATCACTTCGGTAGGTAACCGATTTTGTATCAAATTGGTAAGCAATACCGGTAATTGTGTCGCCGCTCTGTGATACCGTTTGGTCATTATAGCCGTCATAGTCAATGAGCCGAATGGCGTTGTTCGTTTGCGCGATAATGTGATTGTCATCAACCCAGAGCCAGTCGCGCAAATCGTCCAGCTTTGCAGCGTCATTGCTGTAATAATAACCGAGTTCAAAGTCGTATGTATTGAGTCGGCCGCGGTTGTTTGTCATGACGTAGCGCGATGAAGGACTAATAATGAAGCTGGTCACAGCTTGTCCATAGACACTTGTCCGAGCGCTGCCACTGGTTGGGTCGGCGATGATGTATAGTTTTTTTGTCGATTGTGACAGGCAGTACACATAGTCGGTGTCGCGGAAACGGCTGTAGTCAAACGTGAAGGCGCCGGTATCGGTTTCGTCTGGTAGATTCAGTCGAAAGCTACGTTCTAATGAAGTCGTTGAGAAATAGAGTTCTGTCTTTTTTGTCTCTGGGTTCACTGTTGAGTAAACCACTTTATCGACCTTGAGCTTCACGGCAGTAACGTTTTCGGCGAGTGGTGCGCTGATTGTTTTGCCGTCAAGATTGAGTCGCGTGAGTCGGCCGTTATCGAGCCATAGCGGCTCATTGCGATTATTGGGGTTGAGATAGATACTGCCACTTTTGATCTTGAAAATATCGGCAATGTTATATGACTCATTTGCTCCAACATTCTTGATAATCGTCGGGTTATCCCCATCGGTCAGCAGCCGAAATTGCAGTTGGCTCCCATCGGTATTGACTTGGACTGAGTCGATGTCTTTGATTGGATTTGGGCCAACTGCGGGCGGGGCCGTATAGATCCGCTGTGGAGTACTTTGGCCAAGATATTGCCATACACTAATATCGGTGTCGGTTTTGATGGTGTAAAAGGTTTTTCGGTGATCACCTGACTGCACGATGCGAGTTGGCTTAACATTTGGCAGTGGTTGATCATAGTCGAGTGTAGTCGGCAGTAGCCAGGCGTAGTCAAGGAAACTTACTTCTTCTGGTCGCACGGTGAAGCGACGAAACCAGTCTCGATAGCCATTGCGCTGTAACTTGATCGTCATTTCCCCAATATTGGCAGCTTCGATGCGATATGGTGTTTGTTGACTGATTTTGTAGTCGTTCACATAGATAGTTGCGCCGTTTGGTTTTGAGTCGATGATAACGAGGCCGGTCTGGGTGATGCGACGATTCAGGAAGTCGTAGCGGTAGCCGCGAGCAATCGCAACTAAAAGCGCCGTACCAATAATTATGGTGGTAATTGCGCTGCCGTAGAGAAAAATGTTTTTGAGTCGTGGTGTTATCATGGTCGAATGAATGCAGTTCGATTATAATGGATATGTCGTTGAAATGTTAGCTGAGAAACTATAAATGTCAAAGTTGAAAATCCAGGGGCCGACCAAATTGGTTGGCGAGATAACGGTCGCCGGTAGTAAAAACGCGATTTTACCGATCATGGCGGCCTGTTTACTGACCGAAGAGCCAGTAACGCTACGCAATGTCCCGGGTCTATCTGATGTTGCGCTAATGGCTGATATTTTGCGTGGCTTTGGCGCTGAAGTGATTGAAGAAGAGCATGTCTTAAAGATCCACGCCAAAGAGCTGCGAGCAAGTGATATTCCACTTGAACAGACATCAAAGATGCGCGCATCTATCCTTATTCTCGGTGGAGCGATCGGGCGTCTTGATCGAGTTAATATCGCCCATCCAGGTGGCGATTTGATCGGGGCACGGCCGATCGACACACACATTAAGGTTTTTGAATCACTCGGGTTGTCGGTTGAGACCGACAAAGCTGGCATTTTACTTTCTGGTAAACCACAGGCTGGGCTGGTTAATCTGGGCGAGCTCTCGGTTACTGCGACGGAAAATGCCATTATGGCGGCGGTTCTCGCCAAAGGTACGAGTCGTATACGAGTGGCGGCAACCGAACCACATGTGGTGGATTTGTGCAATTTCCTCAATCATCTTGGGGCGAAGATCTCGGGTGTTGGCAGTAACAATCTCGTGATCGAAGGTGTTGCGAACCTTCGTGGCGGTGACTACAGTGTGATTGCCGACCAACTCGAGGCTGGTACGCTCGCAATTGCGGCGGCAGCTTCACAGGGCCATTCAATCATTCATGATTTCATCGCGGAGCACCATGACTCGCTTCTGGCGAAGTTTGACGAGATGAATGTGAACTATCAAATGACTGACGCCAAGACAATTGTCATAAAGCCTAGTGACAAGTTGGTCGCGACGAAAGTGAAGTCGCAACCGTACCCCAACTTTCCTTCAGACTTACAGGCGCCAATGTCGGTCTTGATGACTCAAGCAGAGGGCGAATCTGAAATCTTTGAATCATTGTATGAGGGACGCATGAACTATATCTATGAGCTGCAGCGCATGGGTGCGAATGTGTCGCTGCGTGATACTCATACCGCACTCATCAATGGGCCGAGCCAGCTTCGCGGCGCAGAGCTGATTAGTTTTGATATCCGTGCTGGCGCCACTATTCTAATCGCTGCCCTTATCGCAGAGGGCGAAACCACGATTGATCGCATCGAACACATCGAACGAGGCTACGAACACTTCGCGGATCGCCTCCGCTCACTCGGTGCCAAGATGGAGCAGATCGACTAGCACTTCATGCTACCTGATAGAGCTGCTAGAATAGAGCTATGCTAACGAAACGTATTGCAATTGATCTTGGTACGGCCAATATTCTGGTCTATTTACCAAAGAAGGGTATTGTTGCTAATGAGCCTTCGGTGGTGGCTGTTTCGGTTGATGATGATAAGATCGTGGCAATTGGGAATGAGGCCAAAGAAATGCTTGGCCGCACGCCAGATATCATCACTGCCAGTCGTCCGCTGCGAGATGGCGTGATAGCTGACTATCGAATTACTCAATCCATGCTCAAGCACTTTATCAACAAGGTGAGTGGGCGTTTTCGCTTCACTCGGCCCGAATTGATGATTAGTGTTCCGGCGGGTGTGACATCGACCGAACGGCGCGCTGTTATCGATGCAGCTTTAGCGGCCGGGGCGAAAAAGGCGTATATCATCCGCGAACCAGTTGCTGCGGCGATCGGCGCGAACGTACCGATCTCGGCTCCGGCTGGGAACCTCGTGGTCGATATCGGCGGCGGCACGACCGAGGTCGCAATTATTTCGCTCGGGGGAATTGTCGCTCAGAACAGCGTGCGCGTTGGTGGCAACAAAATTGACCAAGCCATCAGCGACTATATTCGAAAGAAATATGGTCTGGTGATTGGAGATCAGACGGCAGAAGAGATTAAGAAAAAAATCGGTTCGGCTATGCCACTCGACAAGCCTTTGACCATGCAAGTACGAGGACGTGATTTGATCGCGGGCCTGCCAAAGATTGTCACGCTCAATTCTGATGAGGTCACAAAAGCGATTGGTGATCGATTGGATGAAATACTATTGGCGGTAAAGGCGGTTCTTGAGCAGACGCCACCTGAACTATCATCCGATATTATCGATCGAGGCATTGTGATGACCGGTGGGGGGAGCTTACTGCGGAATATCGATAAGCTTATGACCAAAGTCACCGGAGTGCCGGCCTATGTAGCTGAGGACCCGCAGCTTTGCGTGGTACGCGGCACTGGTATCGCTCTAGAAAATCTCGATGACTATATGAGAAGTGTAATTAGCAATAGGTAGGTCATGAAAAAGATCGCACAATTTCTCCCGACCAATCAACAGATGAGTAAATTCCTGTGGGGCGGATTCATTGTGCTGCTTGTTGGCATGCCTTTTCACGCCTTTCTGACCATTGTTCTGGGTCAGGCATTTGGAAATCGGGCAATCTTCCAGGCTTGGAAAGAAGTACTTATTCTGGTGATGGCACTCGTGTGGGTGAGCTCGATGCTGCGTCAACGGAAAATCCTGATTGATCGAAGTCGGACAAATCTGATCGTTGGAGCACTTTTTTTGGTCGCCTTCATCGTCACGCTCCTGGCTCAGCCATCTTGGGCGGCGCTGATTTTTGGCATAAAAACTGACTTAGTGCCACTCGTACTGTTTCTCATAGCGCAATCGGTCTTGCACGACCATGATAAGCCGCCACTGGCAAAACTTATTCTCGTACCGGCTGGCTTTGTTGTACTCGGGGGCCTTGCTCAGGCCTTCGTCCTGAGCCCGCAGATGATGTCTCAGCTTGGTTACAACGTCAATACGATCAATCCTGTCCAGTTAGTTGATCCTGCAATCGATGCAGTACGTCTTTTTTCAACGCTTGGTGGTGCCAACCAATTGGGCGCCTACCTTGTCTTGCCGATTTGTCTAACCCTTGCGTACATACTGAGGCGCAAACAATGGTGGCTTTTGCCGCTACTTGGCGGTCTCGGCTGGCTTTCACTCCGTAGCTATTCTCGCAGTAGCTGGATTGCATTGGCGCTTGCTGTCTTTATCACAGTCGTGATCAGCCTGCGCGGCAAGTGGCGTCTTGCGTTTGTGTCGCTCAGTATTGTCGCTGCCGTTGGTGGCGGCCTGTTTATTTATCAGGTTATTACATCGCCCCAGAATACCCGCCTTCAGTATCTGTTGCTACATGGCCGGGTCAATGTCGATAAAGTAGAGGGCTCGGATGCCGCTCGCACGAAATCACAACAGATGGCCATAGAGAAGCTGACTCAAAACCCAATCGGCTACGGGCTTGGTGTCGTTGGGCCAGCGAGCCAACAGGCTGGCCGTAGTATCGTGACTGAAAACTGGTATTTACAGATTGCGTTGGAGCTTGGGGTAGCGGGAGTCCTGCTGTTCGTGGCGTTTTGGCTGAGCAATATCGCAGATCTATTCGCGACTATCCGCCGGCTTGGTGCCGATCCGCTACGCATTGCCTTGCTCGCGAGCGTCTGTGGCCTGATGCTGTCCAATCTATTCTTGCACACCTGGGCGGATAGCACGTTAGCGATCATGACGTTTAGCTTACTTGGGTTTGTGAGGCGGCCAGCATGAAAGTAGCACTTGTACACGATTGGCTTGATAGTCGGATCGGTGGAGCAGAGGAAGTATTCCTTACAATTGCCAAGCTGTATCCCGAGGCTGATGTTTTTACCTTGCTCTATAACAAAAAAGTCTATGGCGCGCGGCTAACGGGTCGACGAATCCATGTATCGTACCTGCGATTTTTTCCGAAGTTTTTTCGAAAGAAATTGGCCTTACTGCTACCGTTTATCAAAAGCGCAGTTCGTTCGCATGATCTGAGCGGCTATGATCTGGTTATCTCGGACTCCTCGGCATGGAGTAAGAACATTCGTGTACCAGAGGGAACGATGCACATTTGCTACTGCCACTCGCCAGCGCGCATGATTTGGGATAGTTGGCCAGGATATCTGGACCAGTTTTCGATTGCCCGCAACAAGTTGATCCGTTTTTATCTTATTTGGCTGGTGTCCAAACTGCGCTTGTGGGACTTTTATGCCAGCGAAGGAGTTGATCATTTTATAGCCAATAGTCACTATATTGCTGCTCGTATAAAAAAATTCTATGGCCGAGAAGCAAAAGTCATATATCCGCCGGTGCAGCAGCCCAAATCTGTGTCTGACCAAAGCCAGTCGGCCTACTGGCTGGTGCTTAGTACGCTTGCTCGTTACAAGAATATCGATGTGGCCATCAAGGCGTTTATAAGGTCTGGACGTAGATTGGTCGTGGCGGGTGATGGTGCCGCGCGGTCAGAGCTTGAACAGCTCGCTCAGGGTCACGATAATGTTGAGATCATCGGACGGGTTGATGATGTACAGAAGTGGCAGCTGTTGAGTGGTGCCCAAGCCCTGCTTTTTGCAAACATTGAAGATTTTGGTATTACGCCAGTTGAGGCCAATATGGCAGGGAGGCCGGTTGTTGCCCTGCGTGGCGGTGGGGTTCGCGAGTCGATGGTCGAAGCTAAGACAGCGATTTTTTTTGATGAGCTCGCTGTAGAAGCAATCAATCAAGCGGTTAGTGCTGCCGACAAAACTAAATGGGATAAGACTGTGTTGCGGAAACATGCTGCTCGTTTTGCTGAAGAGAAGTTTACCAAAGAATTGCAGAGGTATATTCGTGAAAAATGCGCCCAATAAACCAAGCTACAAAGTTTTAGGTGTACCACTCCAGCTTCATTCGATGCGTTCGGCCGTGGATGAGGCATTGCATGCCCTGCGGGGAAGTTCATGTACTCAGCTGATCACTCCAAATACCGAGATGGTGATGCAGTCGCGGCGGAATTCTGCACTCCGAGCAGCCCTGAGGAGTGCCTATATTAGCGTAGTTGATGGTGTAGGCCTTGTTTGGTCACTCAGGTTTTTGTATGGTGCACGAACTGAGCGGGTGACTGGAGTGGACTTAGTCCAAGAAATTATCGCGCAGATGAATAGCCAGTTACCGGGTGGACGGGTCCTGTTCCTTGGCCGAGCCGATGGCCTCGATCCAAAGTCGGCCCAGAAAGCAGCGGCAAAGCTCCAGGCGACGTATAAAAAGCTGCATATCGTCGGCGAAAGCATTGCGCACCAGACCGCTGCGCCCGAAATTGTTCATAAATTCAAACCAGACCTCCTGGTTGTTTGCTTTGGGGTACCCGCAGAAGAGGTATGGATCAACCAGTATCGTGAGCAGCTTACCGGGGTAAAGCTAGCGATTGGTGCTGGCGGTACGGCTGATTTTATTGCCGGTGTTCAAAAGCGCGCCCCAAGAATCTGGCAAAAACTAGGCCTCGAGTGGCTTTATCGGCTTATTCGTCAGCCGAAGCGCATTGTTCGCCAACTCGCAATTCCATACTTTATGTGGCTTGTTGTTTTAAGCAAATTCCGCCAGCAAAAGTAGTTTGCAACGGATAGGGCATAAGGTACAATAGAGACGTAACCATTATGGCAGCAGATATTAAATGCCCCAACTGCGAGGAGAAAGATCGCGTTACTATTGCAGGACGTGTCTTTTGTGTGAACTGTGGTACTCCCTTTGACGACGGTGTAGATAGCTATACGCCGCGCCCTGTTGCGCCCGCCGCTCCTCAAGTAGATTCGCCCAGCCAAGCCTCTAGCCCCCCGTCGGCCACACCTCCATCACTTGATCCTAAGGCTGAAGCTATTAAGTCGCTCCTGAGTGCTGAGCCAAGAATAATTCCTGCGTCGGCGAGTAAACATCCGGCACGAGAATCGGTGCGACCAAGTGCGCCTGCGTCTCCACTTGAATCGTTTGATGATTCGCCGATCAGTGCCCCTGCGAGTACTCCCGTCAAACCACCAGTACCAGCTGCGTTGCCACCGCTACCGAAGACTCCCTCGCAGCCCCCTTCGCAACCACGTAGCATTGATGATCAACTAGCCGCAGCAAAGCTGGCCGATCAGCAGGCTAAAGCGGAGGCAGCCAAAACTCCACCTGCAGGCCCGAAGAAAAGTGAGTCGATTGATGATAGGACTCCAGCTCCAGCTCCTGCAGCTGTTTCTGCTCCTCCGGTCGTACAGCCACCAATACCTGCATCGCAACCCGTAGTTGCGCCATCGATGCCAACTGTTGCGCCGCCAGCAACTCCTGCCGCTCCGGTAGCTCCTCAACCTACGCCTGTCGCTCCAATGCCTACCCCTACAATAGCGCCACCGCCCCAGCAGCCTGCACCAGCTCCGGTCTCGGCACCAAGCCCGGCCGTATCACCGGCCACCGCCAGTGTGCTGTCAGCTCTTACGCCGACCCCAGCCCAGTCGCCAGCAGCCGTACCAGCTACGCCACCGGTAGCTCCTGCGTCGGCTCCAGCGGCGGTTCAACCAACGCCCGAGCCGGTGTCGGTTATACAGAGCCAATCCGCCCAAAAGGCTGCCCCCGCGAGTCCTGTTGCAGCTCCTACAGCTCCGTCAGCAAATGTAATGTCGATACCGACTCAGCCTACGGAGCATATTGGCAGTGAGATTGTTTCGCTCGACGCCAAAGACGAATCGGTATTGAGTGATGAGGCTTTCTCGAATCTAATCAATTCTCCAAGCATTATCCCAGATGGCGTCAAGAAAGTATCAACCGCAAAAGTGCCGAAAGCTGCGACTGCACCTGCTTCACCACCACCGTTTGTGCCGCCAGCAGCACCGATAACAGCATCGAGTACAACGGTGATTCCGAGCCCAACTATGGTAGATATTCAGGCTCCGGTGTCTGCACCAGCACCAGTGCAGCCACCTGCCCCAGTTGCCCAACCAGTTGTAGCGCCACCAGTGCAACCCGCCAATCAGCCGCCGGCCCGTATCATGACCGATATCACCTCATCAAAGACGCAGCTCAATGGCGCGGCTGTTCTGCCAGTGAGCGGCGGCTTAAATATTCACCCAAGCCACAGTTTTATGGCTGAACCAGGAGTAGCAGCGAAGGCAGGCGAAGTTGACCCTGCAGCACAGGCTGCCAAAGAGCAGGCGCTCAAGATGGCACTGAGCAGTGTGGCCGATCAGGGTGCACCCCAGATCGGTGCAAGCTTCAAACCGGCCAATGTTGCACTGAGCTTAGTCGCAGTGGCCCTGCTCGGTTTCTATATCTGGCAGGTAAACTATCCAAATCTTGCCATCAAGGTAGCGGCTGCCAAATCTGGCGTGACCGCGACAGTGCCATCCTACCTGCCGAGCGGCTGGAAGATCGGACGAGATATCTCTGCTGCAGAAGGAACACTCACGTATAACGTCATTAACCCGTCGAGCAATAAGAGTATACGGGTTGTGCAGTCGCGTTCAGAGTGGGATTCGCAGGCACTGGCCGAAAACTACATCGCTCAAAAGTATCCAGGCTACTCAGCCTATCAGGTGCAGGGCCTTACTATCTATCTCTACGGTGAAAACCAAGCGAGCTGGGTACGTAACGGCAACTGGTTCCGACTTGAGGGTGAGACTCAAGCGCTTGGCCAAGACCAGATCATAAAACTGGCAACCAGTCTATGACGGATCGAGCCTGGGAAGAGCTGGTAGATCGGTTTGACCAGCGTTTTGGCCTAAAAAATTTCCATAAAAAAACTGAGCCAGTTGAAGATAATCACAAGCTCACCAAAACACTCGAGACTATAGAATTTTCCCACGATGGCAATGACTTTCGAGTTGTGCGTATCACTACGCCACTGGTTGTTGACCGGAAGACATTCTATCATCGCACAGGTCAATCTGATCATAGTCAAAATATTTATGACGAGACCGAGACAAGTCACCGCGTTGTATTTTATAAACAAGCACCATCTGGTGACTGGGAAGAGATTAGTCCTGAGTCACTTTTGAGCTAGTAGCCTAAGTTGTCACTTTATAGATATAATAGAAGGCATGAATAAACCCGTACGCGTTCGTTTTGCGCCGAGTCCGACAGGACTTCTACATATCGGCAGTGCTCGTGCAGCACTGTTTAACTATCTGTTTGCCAAGCATCACAATGGTACCTTTATCCTTCGTATCGAGGATACTGATCGCGAGCGCTTCGTTGAGGGTTCGGTTGAGCAGATCGTTGATGGCTTGAGTTGGCTTGGGATCGAACCAGATGAAGGTTTTTGGAATGGTGAGCATATCGGCAAGCATGGTCCCTATGTCCAGTCGCATCGCCTCGAACACTATCAGGCCGTAGCTCAGCAGTTGATTGATCAGGGCTTGGCCTATTATTCGTATATTTCAAATGAGGACTTCGCCAAAGCCAAGCAGGATGCCATAGATCGTAAGCAGCCCTTTGTCTATCGGGAGGAGTTTGAGCCGAAGCAAAAGCCCGCAGCGTCCGATGGCTATCCTATTCGACTGCGCATCCCCAAAGGGCGCACGAAGTGGTCCGATATCGTCTATGGCGACTTTGACGTCGATAATGCGACAGTCGATGATTTTGTTATCCTCAAGGCGGACGGTTATCCGACTTACAATTTTGCCAACGTGATTGATGATCACATGATGGAGATCAGTCACGTCATCCGGGGGCCGGAGTTTTTACCGAGCACACCAAAACACGCAATTTTGTACGATTTACTGGAGTGGGTACGGCCCAAATTCGTTCACGTGCCAGTAATCCTGGGGCCAGATGGGAAAAAGAAGCTCTCGAAGCGGGATGGCGATGTAGACCTCATGGACTACAAGAAGCAAGGCTTTTTACCTGAGGCAATCGTCAACTTCCTCGTGCTCTTAGGTTGGAATGATGGTACTGAGCGAGAGTTTTTTACGCTCGAGGAGCTCGTAGGCGCTTTTGACGCTACTCGAATACAGCGCAGCCCTGCCAAGTTTGATATCGAACGCCTGCGCTGGATGAATGGCCATTACATACGCGAGGGGATTGGGCTACAAGACCTAACGGAGCGTTTGGTTGAGTATGTGCCTCAGGATTGGCTCAAAGATGAAGAGTATTTTATAGACCTAGTCGCGCTCGATCGCGAACGCATCAAGACGTTGGCTGATGCACAGCAGCTTCTTGAGTTCTTCTTCGTTGACCCACATTATTCGCCGGAACTCTTTGCCGCGCTACCAGACAAAGATGCCGCCATCACTGGACTTACAGCGACGCTCGATATTCTCGAAGGCTTTTCTGGTGGTCACCACGAGCTCGAAAAAGCCTTGCGCAATCTCGCTGAGTCCCATAATATAGCTGCTGGTAAGTTATTCGGTGCGCTTCGCATCGCGATAACGGGGCGGACGCAAGCTCCCGGTATCTTTGACACGATACTGATGGTCGGCACCGAACGATCGGTTGAGCGTATCCGCCGTTTCTTATCAATACTAAGAAAACAATAAACTATTGACAAAAAACAAAAAATAGTGTAATATTTGCACTATAAATATTGCTGAATCGGAGGGTGAAAGCCCTCTTATTTATGCGAAAAAATCCTACATACCCTACGAAACTACGCAAGCTCGCGCTTGTTATTCCTGCACACAACGAAGAGCTGGCTATTGCTTCGACAATTCGTTCGGCTATGGGGGCGGGGCAGTCCAAATCTGATATTTATGTAGTGGACGACAATAGCTCCGATCAAACCTATCATATTGCCAGCCAACTGCTTGGTAAGGACCACGTGCTCAAAGTAAAGCGTAGCGGTAAGGCATTGGCTATACAGAAGGCCGTAAAAACATTTGAGCTCATCAAGCGCTATGAGTGGATTCACATTTCTGATGCCGACGGTGTGTTTGGCGACAATTACTTTACTGTCTTCAAGCGCCGACTCAACCGCAAATACGCGGCAGCTTGTGGCCACGTCCAGAGTCTGCCTGGTGGCTGGGTGAGTCAGTACCGTATCTTTGAATACACGATCGGCCTTGAGATTATGCGCCGTATCCAAAACTGGCTCGGCACTATTACCGTTATTCCTGGCCCGACATCATGCTTCCGTTCGGACATATTTCCGCACATCGAGTTTAGTAACGACTCGATGACAGAAGATTTTGACGCCACCATCCAGATCCATCGTAAGAAACTTGGCAAGATCGGCTACTTTCCAGATGCCAAGAGCTTTACTCAAGACCCGAAGGACTATCGCGACTTTGTAAACCAAGTCAGTCGTTGGTATCGTGGCTTTTTCCAGGTGGCACGCAAGCACCGCATTGGTTTTCGTACTCAGCGGGTAGACGCCTACATTCTCTATATGAATCTAACCACTGTGCTTTTCACGCTTCAGTTGCTGGCGGTACTAGCCCTGGCTTGGTTGAGCCAGCAGGGTCTCTTCGTGCTGTCGATCTACATCTTGACTGATGTTCTGTCGACCGCGCTGTGGGTGACTTTTGCAGCTGCCCTCAACAAGCGCTGGGACATATTCAAGTCATTTCCGCTCTTCTACGTTCTACGGTTTACGAATCTGTACGTATTCTATAAAGCGTTTGTCGAGATTATTGTATTGCGTAAGTTTAATACTGTTAAGCCTGGATGGGATACCGCTGGTCGTCGGTACCGCATTCAGACCGGATAGTATTAAATTATTTGAAAGGATATCCAATGGACTATACTCCAGGAAAAGGTGGCGTTATGCTTCCAGTGACTGGTGATACTTTGGCCGCAAGTCTGCCATTTGCTAGTGCTAAATGGGTTATCCCTGCAGCCGCAGCTCTCGTAGTTGTACTCGCTGTTTGGGGTGCTACATACCTCCGCAAAAGCAAGAAAAGCAACTAGATAACCACTGCTATGATAAAAAAACGCTTAACAACACTAATCGTAATCTTGGCTGCCATTTCCTTCGGCTTGTATCATCTGCTGATCTCAGCAAGCGTGATTTCAAGCCTGTGGCATGGTAAGTTGTAGGAGAACATATGATGATGAAAAAACTTATTCACATTTTTCTCAGTCTCTTGATTATTTCTCAAGGGCTCTATGGTGTGTTGAGCGATCGGGTGATGGCAGCCGGTTCGAACCTGATTACAAACCAATCAGTAGAGCAAGTCGGTCCAGGTGGCACGACGCCCCTGGGCTGGACGAGCTCGAGTTGGGGTAGCAATACTCCAAGTTTTAGCTACAAAACCGTTGGTCAAAATGGCACACGGAGTTTGTATTTAAAACTTACCAACTATGTTGATGGTGATGCCAAATGGGCGTTTGATCCTGTGACTGTGAGTCCGGGGGTCAAATATGTTTATACCGATTACTACAAATCCGATGTGAGTTCTGAAGTAGTTGTCGCCTATACCGATAGCTCCGGAAATACTTCCTACCAAGGGCTTGGCACGGCTACACCTTC
>JADZBC010000011.1 GCA_020852295.1 bacterium
CCTGATTTACACCCCAAGTCAGAGCATCGGCAGTCAGGATCTCACGAAAATGCCCAATATGATAGCTTGCCGAGGGACTAATGCCACTCGATACTACGATCTTGTCTTCGGAGTAGTGATTTGCGATGTTCTGAGCCGCTACATTTATCCAGTAGTTAGACTCCGAACCATTTGCAGGTGTATTCATAGAAGTATTATAGGTCGTATTACTATCTGTCGCTAGCCGATGTCGACGATTTCGTACACGATAGTTCCAGCTGGAACCTCGACTTCTACGGCATCGCCTTTTTTGCTGCCGAGCAAAGCTTTGCCGATTGGTGACTCATTGGAGATCTTACCGCTCGATGGGTCAGCTTCGGTGCTGCCAACAATCTCAAACAGCTGCTCGCCCTCGGCTACCTTCACTTTCACCTTTGAGCCGATGGCTACCGTCCCACCCTTACTGCGCTTGATAGTCTTGGCGTGTTTGATGATATTTTCAATCTCCGCAATGCGGCCCTCAATGAAGACCTGTCGGTCTTTTGCATCATCCCAGCTTGAATTCTCACTCAAATCACCAAACTCTTTTGCTTCTTTTAATGCTTTCGTGACTTCTTTCCGCTTCGTGGTTACCAAGTCATCCAACTCTTCCTGTAGCTTCGCGAGCCCCTCTTCACTCAGATAAAATTCTTTTTTCCTGTTCATAAACACAGAACCCTTTCCGCCGTTTGATCGGCAGACGTCACTCAGTTTAACTAAAAATGGGCCTCAGCCCGTCACCCTCCGGCGCTTTTTAACTTGCGCGAGTACGTCCATTACATGAAGTTTGTTTTACATTCTACTCCGTTGATTTGATCTGTCAAGCGAGAAATCTCACTAAGGTCGGCCACCAAAATACCATTTCAAGATATTGCGCGTCACGGGTGCCGCAAAAAGCGCTCCCTCACCAGCATTCTCAACGAGCGTCACAATGGCAATCTGCGGCTTGTCGGCCGGTGCGTAAGCGATGAACCAAGCATGGGGCTTGGTACGCGGATTTTTGCCATCAAAGCCTTCTGAGCTTGTCTCGGCAGTTCCAGTCTTAGCCGCTACTTTGACTGACACCTCGGCCTTGATCAGACAACAACCAGTTCCCTCTTCGACCACCTTCTCCATGCCAACCTGTACGGTTCTGATATTTTCAGGTGAGATAAAGCCCTTACCGGCAACTTCAGGCTTAATTTCCTGCACAACCTTACCGCTATTGTCCACGATACTCTTTGCGAAATGAGGTACATAGACTGTGCCACCATTAGCCACCGTGCCCAAGGCAACAGCGAGCTGTAGCGGTGTTATTCTCATATCACCCTGACCGATCGACATATTGTACGTGTCACCAACATACCAGGGCTCTCCGGTCTTCGCCTCTTTCGAGTCTGGTGTCGGCAGATAGCCAGCCGACTCATCCGCAAGATCAACGCCTGTCCGCTTACCAAGGCCAAATTTCTTGTAGTAGTCAACCAGCCGATCAATGCCGAGGCCCTTGAAACCCTGAAATCCACCACCAACGATGTAGTAGAAAACATCTGAACTCAAAGAAATTGCCCGAATCACATTGACGAGCCCAAGGGCCTTGCTGTCATAGCCCTTGAAGGTATACACGACTGATGGATTGTAAATATTGGGGACGTCGATCTTACCTTTGTCATCGATCGTTGTCGAAGCAGAAATCACCCCCTCCTGGAGCGCTGCCGAGGAAATAAATGGCTTGATCGTTGAACCAATCGGATAGCTCCCACCAAGCACGCGATTAAACAGTGGGTTGTTTGGGTCGCTCAAAAGCTTACTATAGTCGGTCTGCGAGATGCCCTTTGCAAACAGATTATTGTCGTATGTCGGATAATTGACCGCGCCGAGCACCTGACCATTTTGTGGGTTGAGCGCGATACTGACACCCCGATTACTGCCGGCTCGCTCGACACCTTCCTTGAGATACTGAGCCATCTTTTTCTGAAGATCACCGTCGATCGACAGCATGAGATTATTGCCCGGTTGAGCAGGATAAGCCGCCAGAGATTTGAGTCGACGACCAGTAGCATCAACTTCAACTCGCTCCTTGCCGTCGACACCTTTGAGTTCCTTCTCGTAATAGGATTCGAGGCCACTCTTACCGATATAGGCGGTCGGTAGGTAATCGGGGTTTCGCTTGTACTCTTCAGCTGATATGCGCCCGATGTAGCCCAAGAAGTGTGACAAGCTCCCGCCGTCAAGATACTCTCGGGTCGGATTGACATCGACATCTACGCCTTGTAGTAGGGGGCCTTTTTCGTCAAAGCTAAGGGTTTGCTCGCGATTTATATTTTCAGCGACAAGCACAGGCTGGGTGTAGTATAGACCGGACGCTTCGGCTTTTTTCTTGACCTCATCGACCGGAATTGCCAATATCTTGGCCACGGTTTTGTAGACCTCCGTCCGCTTTGTCTCGTCGGGCGGCAGCAGCGATGGATTAATTGTCAGATCAAAGTTTGCCTGATTGCGCGCTAACAACTTACCGGCATTGTCATAGATCGCTCCACGTGGCGCGCGAATAGTGAACTCGCGCACACGGTTGCCTTCAGCGAGACTCTGATTGCGCTGGCCGTTGGCAATCTGTAGATTGAAAAGCTGCCACGACAATAGTCCACCAATGACTATCACCGCAAAAAGGTAAACCGGCACAAATCGTCGACTGATTGGATCTTCGAGGTTGATCGCATCACTACTACCACTCAACGCCGCGGCTGCCCAGTCCTCACTAGCGATTACGGTCTGCTCTTTTTTTGATTGTCGATAGGAAATTGCTCGGTTGTAGAAATCTCCGAATATATTCATGCGCCCTCCCCGCTAGCGATGTAATCGCAGACGTGCTTGCTGATCTTTCGTTCGTCGTAGCTGGCCTATGCCGATAATTGCCAGCAGAATGACTTCATTATATATCATTTCGACGACAATGCGGCCGAGTAATGCCATCCACGGTCGACTCACACCGACTTGCAGGTAGCTAATCGCGATTGCGAAATTATAGGCAATGGTCATGATGACGAGCAAAAGCGATTGGGCCAAGGCGCGCAACCGCAGTTCCTCCAAATGAAAGATAGCCTTGCAGGCAAGACCCACCAAAAAGAAAAAGGCCATATTGAGACCAAAATTTGCACCAGAGAAAATGTCGAAAATAAATGCAGCCGGCAATGCAAAACCCAGTACGACACCAAGGCGTTCGCGGGCGCTGATGATGATAACCGCTATGAGGAGTAAGTTGGGCTTAATGTTCCACCCAAACTTTCCCAACTGAAGCGTCACCACTGCAAGCCATGCACAGACATATCGAACGATTCTCATTTGTTTGCTGAAGTTACCACAAAAACAATTTCGAGCTTATTCAGGTTAATCGCAGGCTTGACGTCGGCCGTCTGAAAAATCGCGTTATCGCTACGCTCAACCGATTCAACCTGACCGATAACAATTCCCTTTGGCACCAATTCGCTACCGGCGGTAATAATTGTCTCACCTACTTTAATGACTTCGTTCTGGGCTATTCGATCCATCACGTAGCCCTGACCAATCTGCCCTTTAATTGTGCCTTGAGCTCGGTTATCTTGCCCAAGCGCCCGTATCCGAAAATCTGGATCGGCCGCCAGAAACACCTGAGAGCTAAACGTACTCACATTCTCAATCAAGCCAACCAGTACCCCATTGCTGATTACCGCCATTCCCTGTTTCACACCCGAGTTGCTACCCCGATCGATTGTGACGAAACGACGAACATTATCTGGCTCATAGCCAACCACGCGAGCTGGAGCCAGCGTAAGATTTTGTCGCGCCGAAAAACCAAGTTGGCTACGAAGCTGGTCGTTTTCATAGCTTATCTCTTTGACATTGGCAAGTTGTTGCTTCAACTCGGCAACTTGTGTTTCCAGATCTTTATTTTGCTTCGCGATCGAGCCGAGCGAACCAAATAGCCGCACATTGTCGGCGACAGAATTACCAACATTACCAACCACTCGAACCACAGGAGCAAAAATCGCATCGACCACAATGCGCACCGGTCGAAGCCAGCCTAAGAAATTGAGCATGACGAGTAGGAGCGAAATACCAAGCGCAACAACGAGACTAGTACGCACTTTTTTCTGCACTGCTTAACGCCTCTTCTTGTCGTACTGGGTAGCCACTAAGACATCACGCAAGGTGTCGAGGTCTTCAAGTACGAGGCCGGTACCGCGCACAACGGCCGTTAGGGGGTCATCAGCAATGTGTACAGGCATCTTGGTCTGTGAAGCCAGTAATGAATCAAGACCACGCAAGAGCGCGCCACCACCGGCCAAAAAGATCCCCTTATCCATAATGTCGGCAATCAACTCTGGCGGAGTCTCCTCAATAGTGCTCTTGACGGCGTCAACAATCGCTCTGACACTTTTACTCAGTGCTGCCCGCACTTGATCAGAATTTATAATAATTTCTTTCGGAAGCCCGGTGACAATATCACGACCCCGTATCGGCGCTTCTAGTACTTGCCCGACTTTAGCTGCCGAACCGATATTGATCTTGATGGTCTCAGCGGTGCGCTCACCGACCTGCAAATTAAACTCTTCCTTGGCGTAGTTGATGATGTCTTCAGTCAACTCGTCACCAGCAATTCGTATACTTCGACTGGCGACGATTCCCCCCAGCGAGATCACCGCTACTTCTGAAGTTCCGCCGCCGATATCGACGATCATACTGCCAGCCGCGTCGTGTACTGGTAGATGTGAACCAACTGCCGCGGCCATCGGCTCTTCAATCAAAAAGGCCTGGCGTGCACCTGCATTGGTGGTGGCATCCTCAACCGCGCGTTTTTCCACCTCAGTCACACCTGAGGGTAAACCAACCACGACACGTGGGCGCGGGAAAAATGCAAAGGACTCTTTGTGAACCTTCTCAATGAAATACTTGAGCATCTGCTCGGTGATTTCAAAATCACTCACCACTCCATCGACCAGCGGTCGTGACGCTACGATATTGGCCGGCGTTTTACCAACCATTCGCTTCGCCTCGTCACCAATCGCCAGGATTTGCTTAGTGCGCGTGTTGACCGCGACAACGGATGGCTCATTGATAATAATCCCCTTACCACGTACATACACGAGGGTATTCGCGGTACCGAGATCAATACCAATATCGTGCGAAAATTTTCCCAATAGGTTGTTGAGCATATTTATTCCTTAACTCTAGTGTAACAAGCCGAGGCGAGCCGTACCAGATGGAATCAGCGCAAAATACCCGTAACGGCCAAAAACGCCAGTAGATTGTTGATGGTATGCAGGACAATACCGGGGATGATACTGCCAAGTCGACGATACATCAGCGCCAAAATAATACCGAGGATGAAGGTATATATCGCAACATTGGCCTGAAAATGCAACACAGCAAAGGTGAGACTCGTCAGTAGCAACCCGAAAAATGGGCCAAAGCTTTTTTCAAAGGCCGGCAGAACAAAGCCACGAAACTGGATTTCCTCGATGATTGGCGCAATCAAAACGGAGGCAGCAAAGCTCACGATCAACCCCCAATGTGAGCGACCAAACTCAAAGGCGGGTGACTGCGCTTCATTTACATCAATGCTCGGGAAAAGCACTGCCACGAGCGTAAACACCACAATGACACTCAAACTAAAGCCAACGTAGACCCCTAGAATCGTCAAAATGCTTTTGATCCAGGGAAACTTCTTCAGACCGAAATCGCTCCATTTTTTCCCGTAACGTCTGAGCACCCACCAGAGGAGTAGCCACTCAATCGCCAAAGTCAGTAGGTAGCGAATAGCCCCCGGCATTAAGCCGTCTGAAACCAGAAATTGGCCTACCGCGCGCGGATATAAACCGAGCCGACCAAGGCCAATCACAATCAATAACACGATGGCGGGGAGAGCGACGGTTAAGCCTAATACAATAATGACATCGGCGAAGCCCCAGGCAGGTGCCGGGATGAGGTTTTTCTTCTTAGCGGGCGTGCTGCTCACTTCCCAAATCGACTTATGTCGGATAGCGCCACAAAGATCATGAGTCCGATCAAAGCCACGAAACCAACCAGATGGAGTGCGTTTTCGACACGGTGCGAGACGCGAATATTGCGTCGGTTGAGCAGTACTAACAGCCAGCGACCACCATCAAGCGCCGGGATCGGCAGAGCATTGATCACACCAAGCGAGAGAGAGATCGATGCCATTAGGGCTAGCACATA
Organism: bacterium; assembly: GCA_020852295.1. Classification (GTDB taxonomy): domain Bacteria; phylum Patescibacteriota; class Saccharimonadia; order CAILAD01; family JADZBC01; genus JADZBC01. The sequence continues at coordinate 6,211 of JADZBC010000011.1, forward strand.
TTGCCAGCCAAACTTCATGACTTCTCCAAAGATCATCGTGATGCCGATTGGTCCCGTCACACCATCGGTCACCTTCGCTTGGGTAAATAGGCTGACAATCAGACCACCAAAGGCGCCAATCGTGGCAACTACCAGCTTGGCCATGATTCCAACTGCTGCGATTGGCGCTTGGTACCACGGGTAGCGAGCCAGTTTCATATTGAATGCCGCGACACCAAGTACACCCGCCTTCTCGTCTTGACCAAGTGTCACACGATAATCTTTGTCTCGTCCATCCTCGCGAAGCGTAACGGTTACTTCATCGCCCTTATGATCTTTAGTGAACGCACGCAACTGCTCATTTGAGTCGAGCTTCTGTCCGTCGATTGCTACGAGCACCTTACCGGCTGTTATGCCAGCTTTTTCGGCGGGCGACCCTTTGGCGACCTGAAACACTGTCAAACTTGGATCGTCTGATTTGATCGGCGCAATTGGCCCAAAGCTTGGCGCCGTTTCGAAATAGACAGGCGGCAGTCCGGTTGCACACAGTAGCGTAATAATGGCGTAAGCCAGGCCGATATTCATCGTCACACCAGCCAGTAAGATCTTGGTCTTTACCCAAGTGGACTGTGCTGCAAAACTATCCTTTGCCTTGTCGGAGCCAACTTCACCACGCAGGCGCACAAAACCACCCAAGGGCAGTAAGTTGATTGTGTAGAGTGTTTTTTTACCCTGCCAACCAAAAAGCTTTGGCGGAAAACCAATACCAAACTCCTCGACCTTGACACCGGCCCGGCGGGCGGCGATAAAGTGGCCAAGTTCATGAATGATTACGAGTAACGAAAAAGCAAAAACGACGAGAATAATCGTCAAAATCATTATTTACCAAATCTCCTGCTTCTATTGTGATAGTGTTCGAGCACATTATCAAGCTTATGCTCGTCAAAATCTGGCCAATAGGCGGGTTCGAAGTATAACTCGGCGTAGGCGGCCTCCCAAAGTAGAAAGTTACTCGTGCGTTGCTCACCAGAAGTACGAACGATCAGATCGGGATCTGGCACTTGCGGTGCGTAGAGATATTGCTGCACAAGCTCAGGACTAACTGACTGCGGGTCGATTTTTTCTTTGAGCATTGATTGGATAGCCTCAACGATCTCCTGGCGACCACCATAATTAAAGCAAACGCAGAGCGTCCCGCGGCTGTTATCTTTCGTCTGCTCAACCGCGTTCTCGATCGCACGACGGAGCTTATCGTCGACATTATCGCGACTGCCAAGCCAAACCAAACGGATACCTCGCTCATTCAGCTCAGCCAAATCTTTGACACTCATCTGGTATGCAAAGTCCATCAGGAAGCTCACCTCATCCTTCGATCGCTGCCAATTTTCGGTCGAGAAGATATAGGCACTCACGTACTCGACACCACGATCAAAGCAGGCTTCGGTAATTTTCTTAAGGTTTTCGTAGCCACGACGGTGTCCTTCGAGCGTGGGTAGCTTGTGGTCTTTTGCCCAGCGCCGATTGCCATCGAGGATAAATCCGATGTGTCGCGGGACGCTGTTTTGTGGCGACTCAGCGGCCAATTAGATCTCCATGATTTCAGATTGTTTTTGCTGCAAGAGTGCGTCAGCTTGCTTCTGGAAATCCTCAATGAGCTTATTGAGCTCTTTTTCGAGCCGACGCGAATCATCTTCAGTGATCTGCTTATCTTTGAGGGCTCGCTTGGCTTGATCCATGCCGTCATGACGAGCGTTGCGCAGGCTAACCTTGGCGCCCTCGGCCTTCTCACCAAGGAGTTTTGCGAGCTGCGTACGGCGCTCTTCGGTCATTGGCGGAATGTTGATCTTGACCATCAGTCCATCGGTTGCCGGATTAAGCCCCAGTGCTTGATTTTCGCGAATGGCCTTCTCGATCATCGGTAAGTTACCGCGATCCCACGGCTGTACCAAAATCGTCCGAGCATCAGGAGTAGTAACGTTGGCGATTTGCTTCAGCGGCATCTGCTGGCCATAGACATCAACCTTAACGCCATCAAGCAAACTAGCTGAGGCGCGGCTGCCACGCACCGACCCAAGCTCTTGCTCAAAATGAGCAATTGCCTGAGTCATCTTCATTTTGGTGTCACGTATATATTGGTCAATCATAGTGGCATCATTATAGCACTTTGCGCGCTACACTTCGTCGCTTTGGCCAAGCTCCATGCGGACAAATCGCTTGACGATAATGTTCTCACCGACCTTCGCAATCATCGACTTAGTAAGCTCTTCGATGCTGGTGGCTGGATCCTTTACGAAGGCTTGCTTGTTGAGACAAATACCTTCGTAAAACTTATTGAGCTTGCCTTCGACAATCTTGTCAGCGTGTTCAGCCGGCTTGCCGCTGGCGATAACTTCTTCTTTGTAAACAGCCTTTTCTTTTTCCACAACATCAGCGGGAACATCCTCTGGGTTGAGATACTCTGGGTTGGCTGCCGCAACGTGCATACATAGATCACGGACAAAATCCTGGAAGTCTTCGGTGCGCGCTACAAAGTCAGTTTCACAAGCAACTTCGACGAGTACACCAATCTTCCCGCCGTGGACATAGCTACCAACGAGACCATTTTCGGTTGCTCGATCAGCTTTCTTGGCAGCCGAGGCAATACCTTTCTTGCGCAACAGTTCCATAGCTTTTTCTTGATCGCCGTTTGCCTCTTCGAGGGCTCGCTTGGCATCCATCATGCCGGCACCACTCATATCACGAAGCTTCTTGACGTCTTCTGCAGTAATACTCATATATCTTATTCCTCCGATTTGTTGCTGTTGACTTTTTGTGCGTAGGTAGCGGCGCCCGTCTTGGCAGCGGCAGCAATTTTCTCGGTAATGAGCTTGATTGCACCGATCGCGTCATCGTTACTTGGAATGACATAGTCTGCCTGATCAGGGTCGGCATTAGTATCAACAGTCGCAATGACTGGGATGCCGAGTTTGTGAGCCTCCTTGATGGCGATATCTTCGCGTGGCATATCAACCACAAAGATCGCAGCAGGCACGCCCTCCATATCGCGAATGCCACCGAAAATGCGGTTAAGGTGCGCAATCTCGTTGGTCATGTCGAGCTTTTCTTTCTTGGTCATGTCGCCAAAGTTTTCTTCAGCCACAATGTTCTCGAGCTTCTTGAGGCGAATAATTCGCGCCTTGATCGTCTCGAGGTTGGTTAGCATACCACCGAGCCACCGCTGGGTGACAAATGGCATACCGGCGTCACGAGCCGCCGCCTCAACGATAGACTTTGCCTGACGCTTGGTGCCGACAAAGAGAATCTTGCCACCTGCGGCAGTAGTTTGTTCAACAAACTTCATCGCTTCATTTAGTAATACAGCCGTCTTTGTAAGATCGAGCACGTGCACGCCATTGCGAGCCGTGAAGATGTATTCGGCCATCTTTGGATTCCAGCGACGGGTCTGGTGACCAAAGTGAACGCCAGCCTCCAAAAGCTCCTTGAGCTCAGCTGGCACGGTTGATTTGGTATCTTTTTTTGCAGTTGCTTCTGCCATATGTACTCCTTATGTCCTGACACCGGCGCCCGATCAAGCGGGAGGATACAAGCCGATGGGTGTTATTTATAATGACCGAACTATTCTAACAGGTTTGAGGCTAGGGGTCAATTGATAAATTTCGCAACTAGCATCATATGAAGACTCCACCACAATTATCTAGCAATGAAACATTATCAGATAACTAATGTGGAGTGTTCCCCGGTCGGGCCTTGGCCCGACCGGGGAAGTCACTCACAACCCCCCGTGCAGGAGGACTTGTCGCCGAGCTAGCTCGGCGAGGAACCGTTGGTGGACAGCGTGAGGCCCTGGGGCCGATCGCCGTCCATCAGGTGCGTCTCGTTGATGATGCCACGCACCTCGCCTTCCACGAGACCCCGCAGGGCCTCGTCGAGCGAGGGACGCGTCCCCATCTCCTCGGCGGCCTCCATCATGTCGTGCTGAGCCCGCAGGCTCTGCGCGGCGGCGACGATGTCCTCCGTGGTGATGGTCATGTTCTTGAAGGAGTTGGTCCGGATGAAGCTGTAGCGCGTCGCCCGGCTGGCCGCCTCCTTGACGAAGGCCGGGAGGAACCCGTCCATCGCCTCGAACACCTTCCCCCAGTCGATCTTCTTCGCGAGGCTCCCCTGGGGGATCGCGACGCGAACGAGCTGGGTGACGCCCTCCATGTCCAGCGGCCCGATGTCGATGATCGAGTCGAGCCGACCGGGCCGGAGCATCGCCTTCGGCAGCACCTCGATCCGGTTGGTGGTCATGACGGTGACGACCTCGACGCCCTTGTTCTTGAGCCCGTCGAAGAGCTCCAGGGTGCGGGCGAGCTTGGTGAGGTCACCATCCTGCTCGACGACGCTGTCGATGTCCTCGATGAAGACCACCGAGGGCCCGTACTGGATCGCCATGTTCATGGCGTCCTCCACGGACTCGCCGGGGCGGCAGTAGATGAACGTCCAGCCGTTGGCGACGGCGATCTGCGCGGTGAGGTAGCCGGCGAGGGTCTTGCCCGTGCCGTACTGCCCGTTGAGGACGACCGCCCGCCGCAGCGGGATGTTGTTCTCGCGCATCTTGTCCGAGTGCTCGAGGAGCGCCCAGACGTCCGCCTGCAGCTGCTGGTTGACGTGCGACGAGTAGACCACGTCGGTGGGCTTGACGCCCGTCAGATCCAGGAAGCTGATGTTGGTGCCACCGAAGAAGGCCTTGCCGCGGTAGATGGACGACTGCTTGAGCCGCTCATCGATCGCCGCGAAGACCTGCTCGACGATGGCCTTGTACTTCCTCGGGCCGTAGACGTGCATGAAGAAGACCGGCGCACCGGTGCCCTCGTCCTTGCGCTCGTGGAAGCCGATCTCGGTGTCCTTGAGCTGCGCGACCTTGAAGTGCCCCCAGGGCACCTGCTTGGTCTCGCCCGGCCCGATCTCGACCAGCTCCATGCTCGGCGGGATGTCGCCGAACCAGCTGGGGATCGGCTTGCCGTCGACGATGCCGAAGGTCTCGTAGAGGACGGCGATGGCGGCGAGCGCCCCGTCGAACGGGCGGTACGGGAAGGTCCGCTTGAACTCGGTCTGCGCGTCGAAGCCGTCGGACTTCTCCTCCAGGGCCTCGATGGCCTCGTCGAGCGTCATGCCGGCGGGGAGGACGAACGTCGTCCCCTCGAACTTGACGTCATCGTCGAGGCTGGCCCAGGGGTCGATGGTCGAATCCTGCTTGGTCATTGTTGGTGACACCTCCGTGTCGGTTGGGTTGGTTGTGAGTGGGTTGTTCAGGTCCCCCCGATTAGCGACCGTGGGTCGCGTAGGGTTGCCGCCAATAATACTATATTTATAGATTTATGTCAATATATATTAAGCGCTACGCGAGTTCGAATTTCTTGAGTTTTTCTTTGGTTTCTTTGGTGGCGGGCATGGTCTGGAGCTTGAGCAGCTCAGCGTAAATTCCATTGCCCTTGGCAAGCTCAGCTGGCGTACCAATCTCAGCCACTTTGCCACCACGAATACCGACCACGAGATCCACGCCAGCAATGGTACTGAGGCGGTGAGCAATGATCAGTGTCGTGCGTCCATGCATCAGCCGTTCCAAAGCTTCCTGCACTTCTCGCTCTGCCTTACTGTCGAGCGAACTGGTCGCCTCATCGAGCACTAGAATTGGAGCGTCTTTCAAAATAGCCCGCGCTATCGCAATACGCTGCTTCTGACCACCGGACAGCTTCACGCCGCGCTCACCGATCTGGGTATCGAAACCATCAGGTAGTTTCTTAATAAAATCATAGGCATTGGCCGCCTTGGCAGCCGATTCGAGGTCCTTGCGCGAGGCATTTGGCCGAGCATAGGCGATGTTTTCACGGATCGTGCCAGAAAAGAGCTGGGGTTCCTGGAAAACAACCCCAATGTTTCGGCGCAAGCTCGCCTGCGACACCTTGGCGATCGACTGGCCATCGATCAAAATCTCGCCACCATTGAGATCATAAAAACGCAGCATCAGATTGGCGATCGTGCTCTTACCCTCACCACTCTCACCCACGAGGGCCACCTTACTGCCTGACTCCATCGTGAAGCTTATCTTATTGAGCACATTTTTCTTATTGTCATAGGCAAAATCAACCCCGCGATACTCAACCTTACCCTGCTTCACCTTCAGTTCGCGTGCACCGGCCTGATCTGTGATAGCCGGTTCAAGCTCCATAACCGAGAAGTAATCTCGACTGTCCGCCGTAGCACGCTGCAAGGCGTCGATGATAAATGAACTTCCAAACAGTGGAAACTGTGCCTGGTTTACGAGCGTAATGAGCAAAGTCAGTACGCCGATACTGTACTGCCCGTTGTACGCTTGCCAAAAGATAATGCCATAGATCAAGAAAAAAACGATATTGAGGGTGATTCGGCGCCAGGCATCATACTCGTGCCACTTGAGCGACTGGCCCTTGGTCTGTTTCTCGATACTATCGCGTTTGCGTTTGTAGAAGCTCAACTCGCGCAGATCTGTTACAAACGATTTAACCACCCGAACCTGTCCGATCGACTCGATAAAGCGGCCATTCGCCACATCAATATCAGCATTGATGCCCATCTGACGCTTTTGCCAATCTTTTGAACTAAGGTGGGTAATCCAGATGTACGTCGGGAAAATTACGATCAACAGCAACGCCACTGGCCAGGAGTAGAGTGCAATTACCACCAGTGTCACAATCGTTGTGAGGAAAAACTGGATAAAGTTATTGCTCAGTGTCTGCATCAACGTACTGATCGTGTTGATCGAGCGCTCCAGTCGAGCCGTGATTTTTCCAGTTATTTCGTTGTCGTAGTAGCTGATCGGTAAGCGCATCAGTTGCTCAAAATAGCGCTTCGACAGAAGGCTGTTGAGTCGCACTGACATCATGTCGCCGATATGGCCATTGATGTTGCTCAGGAGCGTGACCGCAAAACCGGCTATCAAAGTCAGTACAAGAAGCCAGATCAAATACGAAAACTGCACCGCCTGTCCGCTGGTCTTGGCCACCACTGCATCAACTAGATATTTGGTCAAAAAAGGCACGGCCAACTGTAGGCCCGCCAAGATCACCACAAAAAAGGTAATCGCTACATAATAGCGCCACAGCTGCTTCGAGTATCGAACAATCTTGATAATTTCTTTCATGCCGGCTTATTATAGCTGAAAATCGCACTATAAAAAAGAAAGCGCCCGGAGGCGCCTTCTTTATTGCACACGTTTTTTTGTATTTATGGCAGAAGAACTGTGTCGATAACGTGGATCACACCATTGCTGGTACGAATGTCATAGACTACTACCTTACTGTCATTGATGAAGAGGTCCCCGTTGCGAATGCTGATGTTCACATTCGCGCCATTGACGGTTGGTGCACTCGTCAAAGTTTTTGCGGTTGCGGCTCGAACATCACCACTGACCACGTGGTAGGTAAGGATATTGGTCAGAGTTGGAATGTCGTTGAGCAGAGCCTCAACTGTACCGGCTGGCAGTTTTGCAAAAGCCTGATCAGTCGGTGCAAAGACGGTGAATTTACCTGGGCTCTTGAGCGTATCTACCAGACCTGCAGCGCCGACGGCAGCCGTCAGGGTCTTGAAGTTACCATTTGCTACCAAGGTGTTTACTACATCTTGATCGGCGACACAGTTGCGAGCATTGTCGCGATTCACCCAAAACTGGATGCGCTTCACGATACGGTCATTGTTCTGGTCAAAATTGCCAAACAAACGAGCCTGCTTGTGGTCAATGTAGTTGCAGCGGGCTGCTTGCCAACGCTCGGCGCGAGCCTCGCGCCAGTTGCCGCCCCAGCTGCCGTGCGCAGCAGATGCTGCTAGTGGCATGAGCGTAAAGCTCATTGTAGCGACTCCTGAAGCAACAAACAGACCAATTTTCTTTGCGATATTCATATACATCCTCCTTTTATAGTTATCTTATTGAGCCGATGGGATCAGCACGCTATCGATAACGTGGATCACACCATTGCTTGTTTTGATATCGGTTGTTACAACCTTGGCACCATTGATAGTGACACCACCGTTGGCGTCAGTCGCAATCTTCACTTCAGCACCATTGACAGTCTTGGCACTCGTAAGCTTCACAACATCCTTGGCCAGTACTTCACCGGCTACGACGTGGTAAGTCAAGATCTTTTTGAGCTCTTCTGGCTTCTGCAGGAGGCCATCAAGCGTACCGGCTGGTAACTTAGCAAAAGCTTCGTTGGTTGGTGCAAATACGGTGAACGGTCCTGGACCAGATAGAGTCTCTACTAATCCGGCAGTCTTCACGGCGGTTACGAGTGTCGTAAAGTCACTGTTTGCTGCTGCTGTTTCAACTATATTTTTTGCCGCTGGGCTCTGTCGAGCGGCCGACGGGCTTGGCGTGGTCTCGGTCTTCATACCCGATCCAGCGAATGCCCAGATGCCACCGATCACTACGACGGCTGCTATCACGATCCCGATGATCATATTACGTTGTTTGTCCATTTACTAATCTCCAATTGTGTTATATAATAGTTTTGCTTGAAAGGTCGGCGCTTCATTGAGACGCCGGCTTTTTTGTATGAGCCTTTGGCTCATCGACATCTTTTTCAATTCATACACCCCTCCTTTCAATTGATCGCAATATAAAGTTGGAAATTGTCTTGGCTAGGTCTTCCCGTTCCTTACCGGTCGGCGTTTCAGGATAATACTCCAACAGATAGCCATTAATAGCATGAGTAATCACTTTGGCCTCACTTGGAATGTCGAGTTCAATAAACTCGCCAGATTCCACCCCGCGCTCAAGCACTTCCTCAATATGGAGGTATGCCTTAGGTGGCACATAGCCCTTATCTGATTGCTTTTCAAACTTTTTGCGGTTATAGAGGTAATACTTGAGAACAAACACCACGTCTTCAGCATGGTCTATCTGGAAAAGGACGCGCTCGTGCATCATCGCCCGAGCGTCTTTTGATACCTTCAGAGCGGCCCGCTCTTGACCAAGTCGATGGCTGGTCTCATCGAAAATAACCTGAAGAAGCTCATCTTTATCCTTGAAGTAGTGATATATCACTGAGGGAGAGATTTTGGTGTCTTTAGCGATGTTGCGCATCGACAGGAGTGCATAGCCAGTCAGGGCAAACTGTCGCTTGGCGTGCTCCATAATGTGGGTTCTAGTTTCTTGTGTCATTGTCTTGCTCCAATTTAGATCGAACGTTCGTTCTATTTACAGGTATAGTATAGGTTTTACATGCCATTGTCAACAAAAAAATGTGCATCAAAATGCTTGACAAAGTGCTTGTGTTTGTATATAATAGCCGCGTTCTAATCAATTGCGACCTGTTCATCAGGTCTTTTTTGATGGAACAAAGTACATTAACGAGAAAGGAAAGTTGCAGTAGTAAGCGAGGGTGAACTTGTCTTACATATATGCGTAAACTTTTCGGTGCGTTCGTATCTATCATGATACTCGCCAACCAGGCAACTACTCTGGTACCAAACTCCGTTGCCGACTCAGTCCAGGCTCCCGCCAAAACTGAGGGTATCTACACCTTGAAACTAAACACCAACAAGGTGGCAGCTATTGAGGTCAAATCAACCTCTGGCTCATTTAATCAGGTAAAAGAACACCTGATCAACGAGCAAAACGCCAAGGCTGAAGCCGACGCCAAAAAGGCCGAGGAAGCCAAGCAAGCTGCTATCCGAAAACAGCAGGCTGCCGCAGCCGTGGTCCAAAACCCGGTTGTAAAGGTCTCTACTGGTGATGTTTGGGAACAGCTTCGTATGTGTGAAGCTGGTGGTAACTATGCTCGAAACTCGGGTAACGGTTACTACGGTGCCTATCAGTTCGATATCGGTACCTGGGGTGGATATGGTGGCTACGCACGTGCCGACCTAGCCCCTCCTGCCGTACAGGACGAAAAGGCTCGCCTTACCCACAACGCCCGTGGATGGTACCCATGGCCTGCCTGTGCACGTAAGCTTGGTCTTATCTAAGCCACGCGCACACCAACCACAAAGCCCCCGATCTTATGATGGGGGCTTTTGGTATATATTGAATATATTGCATAATTATGCTATAGTATCGCATCGGCAAACGTGTCAGCCGAGGCAAATCGCCAAAGACACAAGGAAGTGATGCTGTTGCTAAACGAAGATGAGTTGCGCCGAGTGAGTGGGCGCGAGGACGCTCGACGGCGTCAGCGGCGAGTGTTTTCGATCGGGTTCCTCGTGATCTCGATCGGCATGCTCACTATGGCATGGCTCGATGCTCTCGGCGACTACACCCCAGTCCGGGTTGTCGCCGTCCTAGGGATCTGCTTCATCCTGTCGCAGATCATCCTCTGGTGGCCCGACCACCCACTGGATGCGATCAACCAGCAGGCCCCAGACGCCTGCCCCTGTGGCAAGGAGGTCTGCCCGTTCGGCGACGAGATCTATGACTGGAACGGTCAAGAGCCAGCAGAACTGGAGTGGCCCGACCCAGACGGCGGTCCGCCCGTCGGCCGGCCGGCCAACTGCCGACAGTTCATCAACCGCGGCTAATCGGCCGCTGGCAGCGAAGTGCCATGAGTGCATACCAGCACCTTCGAATATCGCCCCACCTTATCAAAGAGGTGGGGCGACTGCTTTTTAATATAAATCTTCTGGGGGTGGGCCGTTGTGCCCACCCCCACCTCAGATGTCCTCCGGGTCTGCTCGGCGTCGGAGCTGTTCTTCGTCGCGCGTGAGCTGTTTGCGGCACCCGCTACAGCTTCTGACATGCATCTTGATCCGAAACAGATCACGCGCGTAGGGGCCCGACGTCTGATCGCGATTACGGATGTAGAACTCGAGCTCGTAGTGCGTCAGGCAGTCGCCGATCTCCACGTCATCCATGCCATCATCGCGTCGCTCCGAGGTATCTGCCTCGTCGCAAAACTCCGACATCTGCCTGATCAGATGTACCAGGTCGAACTGCCAGAAGAACAGCAGCACAACCGCCAACAGAGCTGCTGGCGACCAACCAAGGCCTTTCCGGCCAATCCAACACAAGAAGATCAGTCCAGCGCTACGAACGCCGAAAGCACCCAGCTGCTCAATCGCCTGCCGCTGACGCTGGGTCAGCTTCGGGTGTGTCACCGCGACGAGCCAAGCTCCGCCAATGGCAACACACAGAGTTATCGCCGTCATGGCATCACCACCTTATGAGAACAAAAAGGAACGAGGCTACGTTAGATTAGCACATCTGTTGCAAATAAAAAACACCCCGTGAGGGGCGTTTTTTATGATGTGATGCTTACTGGCAAGCCTGGCAATCTTCGATGTTGTCAGGATTGAGCGGACATACGTTAGCCAAAAAATCTTCTTCGACTACAGCAGTAGTTTCGTCTTTCTGCACTTCACCCTCCTTTAGTTTTTGAAAACTTGATACTTATTGTAGCACAACTTTTTTGATTGCAATAGGTATTTTCTGCCATATATAGTGCTTTGAGTTGATTCAATCCACCATATATAGAAATATCGACATTACGTGCGTAATTTCAGCTATTTCTAAGTTTTTCTGGGCTATACTGCTTATATATGGATACATTCCTCAAGCACAGCAAACGCCTCGTGGTTAGCATCATCGGTGTTACCGCCCTCATCGTCGGGGTTATATTCTTTGTACTGCCTGGTCCTGGCTTTATATTTGTGATCATCGGACTTGGTGTACTCGCAACCGAGTTTGTTTGGGCAGAGAATTTACTCAATAAAGCCAAGCTCCACTACCAAACGATCCAGCAGAAAGTCGCTATCAAGCGAAAAAATAATAGCTGATTTCTATCCATAATCGGGTTATACTGAGACAAAGCATAACAATTTATGAGGTCTCATGAACCCACAAGACAACAAACCACGCCTGGCCCCCGAACCAAAACCAACTAATTCCAACCAAACACCCACGCCGTCGCGGCACAATAAGAAAAAAATTGCGCTGGGCGTCATCATCGCCCTACTACTCATGAGCGGGGCAAGTGCGGCTACATACTTCTTGACCCGACCTAAGCCCGTCGCCACCACTACACCGACGCCAACCGCTACGGCCACGCCAACGCCAACCGGCGAAATCACCATCAATGGCAATAAATACTTTGCAAAACCAAAAAAGGTTACCTATATTCCTTTACTAAGTACCGACAAGGAAGCTGCCTGCAGCAACGAGGCACCGGAGTGTAGCGAAACCTACCAAATAGGTACCGCCAAAGACGGCGCCGAAATTCTGGTACAGGTGAGCTCACAGGGCTTGGGCTACACCCAGTTTGTGTTCCTCGGTAACGCCAAGAAATACCAGATCATATCCGCCCTTGCCACTTACCTGCCTGAAAATACACCACTTGCAGCCGGCGTCAGTACGATCAGTACAAACCCCCTCAGCGAGCTACTCTTTGACGAGTCAGCCAGCGTCAGCGGCGTTAATCTGACCGGCAACAAGATACCGAACCTCATCGGCTTCTCATCGGGCCTCGGGCTCGCTACTCTAAGCGACACCGCCAAGAAGCTTGGCGAGATCAATAACAAGGTCTTTTGGTCATCGATCAAAACTGATTCTGCCAACTACCAGGTCGTCGAAAACTACGCGACATTGGGTGGCGTGATGATGAGCACGTATAAGCTGAGTGATGGCCTCATAACTGCCGATGATAAAAAAGCCAGTATCAATTGGACAAAGGGTGAAAATGTTGCCGCCCAGTTCTTTAGCGGCGGCAATGGCTGTGGCACTGTCGGCTATGTTATTACCAAAAATACGCAGTCTGGCGATCTGACTGAAGTCGGTAAGTCGGCTGATGGACGAAGCCTCTACCAGTTACCAAATAATAACGCGCTCGTCCAAGAGCTCTACAACAAGGATTACGCCAACGGTGAATACCTCGACAATCCTGACCTCAAAAAGCTATCAATCGATCAGTTTGTTGCCAAACACGGTTATGTCTTAGTCAAAAATGCCCTCGATCAATACGTAGTGCTTCAGCGCCGCGATATGTTCTTCCAGGGTGGCTGCGCCAAGCCAGTCGTGTATCTCTACCCAACCCAAACCACTAGCGTCTCAGTCGCTGTCGGCGCCGATGTGACCGTCTCAGAGCCACTCTACCCAGCTGGTGGCTGGCGCAATGTCATTGCCCAGCCGAACGGCCGCCTCAACTACATGGGCAAAAACTACGACTCTCTGTTCTGGGAAGGTAAAGGCAATGGCGCCTACCCGACTATCACATCGGGTACAATCGTGCGCCAAGACCAGCTTCTGGGCACGATACGCCGCCAGCTTGCTGAGCAAGGCCTCAACGCCAAAGAAACTGCTGACTTCATGGACTTTTGGACACCAAACCTACCAAAAGACCCTTACGTACGACTCACGTGGTTTGGCAATCGTGAACTGGGTGAACTCGCACCACTCTATGTTTCACCTCGACCAAACACCTCGATACGAGTCTTTCTCGATGCCGAGGGGCTGCTCGCACCGATTAGCATGCCGCAACAACAGCTATCTCCTGCTCCAGCCCGTACCGGCTTAACCCTCGTCGAATGGGGTGGACTCGCTCGCTATGGCTTGAGCAACCTAAAGCGTTAGGCGGTCATGCACGAAAAACTCAAAGCCAAGACAAAACTAACGCGGCGCGACATCCTGCAGGCCTGCGGACCACTCAGTGCAGATCCGGTGACCGACGCCAGACTACGCCGCATTGAGGCTGACTTTGCCGATGGCTTTGCCTTTCTCGATACTGTGCACCGTGCCGTTAGTATTTTTGGCAGCACCATTCTGCCAGAAAGTGATCCGTACTACCAAGATGCGCGTCGGCTCGCGAACAAACTCGTTACCGAGGGCGGCTTTACTGTTATCACTGGTGGTGGGCCAGGCATCATGGAAGCAGCCAACCGCGGCGCCAGTGAGGCCGGCGGTGTTTCGGTCGGACTCAATATCGAACTGCGCAATAATCAGCCGAGCAACCAATACATCAACCGAAGCGAAAACTTCCACTATTTCTTTGCGCGCAAGGTGGCTTTAGCGTTTTCTGCTCGAGTCTATATCTTTTACCCAGGTGGCTTCGGTACACTCAACGAATTCACCGAACTGGTCATGCTCGTCCAAACTGAAAAGATTCAGCCAATTCCGATCATATGCGTTGGTTCGGACTTCTGGAACCCGATCAAGAAACTAATGGGCGAATTGCTAAAAGTAAAATTCGGCGTGATCGATGACGATGATCTGAGTCTTTTTCAGATTGTCGACGATCATGATAAGATACTACAAACAGCCAATGAGGCGGCACGGAGGACTTAATGAGTAAAAAAGCAAAAGTAAGCTCATCGATAATCATCGCTATTGTCGCGATCATTGCCGTACTGGGATTGTTAGCCCTTGTTTTCGCAGGAAAGATGCAAGCACCCCTTAGCCCTTCGACTACACCAAACCCCACAGCAAGTACCCAAACACAAAACTCAAGTAATGCCAATCCTGCAACGCCAGGATCATACGTCGATTACAGCGACAGCATCATTGCAAGCACCTCGGGAATTAAGTTGCTATTTTTCCATGCCCCATGGTGCCCTCAGTGTCGAGCGCTGGATGCAAGCATCAAATCTGGTCCAATTCCAAACGGGATAACGATTATCAAGACAGATTACGACTCCAATCAAAAGCTACGCCAAAAATATGGCGTAACAATTCAAACTACCGTAGTGCGAGTTGATGACAACGGCAATCTCGTAAAAAAATACGTTGCCTATGATAAGCCAACGCTGGAAAACGTAATCAAAAATACTCAATAATATGCCGTTTTTGCTGATTGCTTTTCTGTCTGGTGTGCTGACGGCATTAGCACCGTGCGTCCTGCCTATTATCCCGGCGGTAATTGGCGGATCTGTCAGTGGCAATGATCACAAAAAACCATACATCGTCACTTTTTCACTATTGATATCAATCGTGGTTTTCAGTCTTATCCTCAAAGGCAGCACACTTCTCATTGCGGTGCCCGATCTATTTTGGCGGATTCTCTCTGGCGGTATTATCATTTTCTTCGGCCTTACACTAATCTTCCCGATGCTTTGGGATAAGTTAACCAGCAGAGCTAAGCTATTTGAACGTTCCCAGAAACTACTCGGTGGCGCCTCCAAAAAAGATGGGGTTGGTGGCGCGATTCTGATTGGCATTGCGCTTGGACCAGTCTTTACAAGCTGTAGTCCAGTTTATCTGCTGATACTGTCAACGATCTTACCGCGAAGTTTCGCTGAAGGGCTGATCGCTATAGTTGCCTATGCTCTAGGCCTCTGTCTTGTGCTACTCCTCGTTGGTATCTTTGGTCAACGAATCATTCATCGCTTTGATTGGGCGGCAAATCCGTATGGCTGGTTCAAGCGTAGCCTTGGGGTTTTTCTGGTCTTAGCTGGGCTTCTAGTTGTTAGTGGCCTCGATCGCCAAATTCAACAACTCGTCATCACGACAGGCATTCTGGACATTACAAAAGTCGAACAACGTCTCCTCGGTCAGTAATATTGCTATTAGCGGTAAATTATTGTATTATGTAGCCCTCCACTCGTCCAAACACTGAAAGTAGGTGGTTCCCATGGCACGACGTCGCAACCGCGGCATCGTTCGTCGCAACATCCCGGCCGGCCTGAAAGGCTACGAGGTCATCCTCGACGAAGACGTCGAAGACCCCAAGCTGACCAAGGCCGACCGTGATCTGATCCGTCGCGCACCGCTGCTCGGCTACAAGCTCATGATCGCTCGCAGCTACGCCGACAAGTTCAAGAAGCGGGCCGACAAGGTGCTCAAGCCGCAGCTCGATGAGCTGCTACAGCAGCTGCCCGAAGGCGTCGTCGGCGTGATCTGCCGCATCGGCAAGAAGACCCGCATGAAGGTCGAGCGGGTCGCGGTCTACCGCACGGAGATCGCCGACTCACTGCTGCTGCTGCGCTACCTCGGCGAGCACGCCAACGAGGTGGTGACCGGTGTCAGCGTGCCGGTCGGACAGATGGCCGGCAACGCCGACGCGTTCCGCGCGCTGCAGTGCGCCGTCACCGACATCATGGGTGAGGGCCTCGGTCAGCACGTCCAGGTCACCATCGACAATGAGAAGCTCAACAAGCTGATCAAGGATGGCGACCTGCCCGAGGTACCCGAGGGCGCCTTCCGTGAGGTGCTCGGCTACTACCGCATCGACGCCAAGCCGATCAACTCGGCCGCCTGATCGGTGCCCCGACGAGTGGAAGACTGGCTGGCGGGATTCGTCCCGCCGGCCACCACTCCTTACTAAAGCACATATGTTATAATTATCTAGAATGTTCCCTCCCAAATAGAGGAGCTCAAAATGAAATACTTCCTTGACACGGAGTTCGATGAATACGTCGATGAACTTGGCCGTGGCATTATTGCGCCTATTAGCCTCGGTTTGACTGCCGAGGATGGTCGCGAGTACTATGCCGAATTCGCGGAATTTGATTGGCAATCTGCCGATCCGTGGTTGGTACAAAACGTGCTACCACACTTGAGCGGCCCAGTGCTAGCCCATCAAGTCATCGCCGAGCAAGTACGCCGCTTTGTGGCCGATGACGACAACCCCGAGTTCTGGGCGTACGTCGGCAGCTACGACTGGGTGGTGCTTGTGCAGCTTTTTGACAAACTCATCAGCCGACCGGCCAACTGGCCTAATCGACATCGCGAACTCAAAGATTTGGTAGAACAAGCTGGGCTTCGTAAGTCCGATCTACCAACCCAGCTGGGCTCAGCCCATCGAGCGATCGATGACGCACGCTGGAATATGGAAGTGTATCACTTCCTGATGAGCCGCTAAGCCCGGTAAGGCTCGGTTTTACCGGGCCTTACCACGTTTTGTTAAATTAACTCGTTTTAAATGTCAGAATCCCAAGTCCGATCATGGCCAAAATAAAACCAACGATTTTCACAAGATCCAGCGACTCGCGCAGGAATATCACAGACAAGACGAATGCGACGACGATATAGCCGGTTGCAAGAACCGAAGCAGTCCCTACTTCAAGCGTTTGTAGTGCAAAGACAAACAGCACCGATCCAATTGCCATGCTTAAGCCGATCGCAATCCCAAGCGGCAAGGCCTTTGTCGGGATGGCAAAGTTTTTCTGCGACAACCAAAGCATCGGAACGGCAATAAGCAACATACCAATGCTCATCAGGAAGTTTATCTGGGCAGACGACAAGTCCTTCATGGCAAATTTCATCAAAAATGTACCGATCCCGACGATAAGCACGTAGCCAAGTATGAAAAGTATTCCCATGTGATCATTATACGCCAGTACGTCAAAGGGCGGGGATCATCGATGTCCCCGCCCTTACCTCATTCTCGTCGCGCGCAGCGCTTCTCCCAATCGCCACACGGGACATGCCCCAGCCGCCGATCTCAGTGCCGCATGTAGCCCTGGAAGACCACCTCTCGCCGCGGCTGCTTGAGCCCACGCACCACACCCACCTTGCTCAGCAGCCAAAGCACGTAGTAGGTGGTGTCGATCTGCCACCAGACGAAGCCCTGTCGGACCGACTGCTGGTAGCGGTGGTGGTTGTTGTGCCAGCCTTCACCGCCGGTGTAGAGGGCGATGACCACGTTGTTACGACTGGTGTCAGTGGTGGTGTAGCGCCGGGTGCCCCAGACGTGCGCCAGGCTGTTGACCGTGAAGGTCGCGTGCCAGAGCACGACGGTGCTAAGGAAGAAGCCGATCAGTAGTCCGGCTGCCCCGCCACGCAGTACCGCCACCCAGCCGCCACCAATGCCGGTCGCGAAACCGACGAAGGCACAGAAGGATCCGGCCGTCCAGGTCGCCACCCAGTCATGCCGGTTGAGCCAGCATAGCTCCGGGAAGCGGGTGAAGTCGCGGATGTTCTCCTCTTTGGTCGCGTTGAACTTGTCACACAGGATCCAGCCAACGTGGCTCCACCAGAACCCCTTGCGCGGCGAATGCACGTCGCGGTCGGTGTCGCTGTAGCGGTGGTGATCACGATGGTGAGCCGCCCACCAGAGTGGCCCCTTCTGAGCTGCCGTAGCTCCCCCGAAGGCGAAGACGAACTGCCAGAAGCGGTTCATCCGGTAGCTCTTGTGCGCGAAGTAGCGGTGGTAGCCCGCCGTGATGAAGAACATCCGGCTCCAGTACATCCACACCGCCAGCAGCCAGATCTGCCACGGGACCCCCGTGAAGATGGCCAGTAGCGGCAACAGATGCAACAACCAGAACGGGATGGAGGTGATGGGGTTGACGCGCTCATCAGGCGCGCGCCGCAAGCGGCCGTACTCGGTCGCATCGCTGGTGACTGCCATATAGCGCTCCTAGGGTCTGCCCGACGAAGGGCGATGGAAATGAACGAGGTCTCGATTTTCGTTTATACAAACAAAAACCAGCCTCATTATATAGGCTGGATTCAATTAGTAAACCAGTGCGTACTGGAGCGGGGACCCTCCCCGCCCCAGTACACTGCCCCATGCCCCGATGTTCAGGCGCCAGCGCCGACCTTCTGCTTGGCCTTCAGGTCGTACGTGTTCGGGTCCACCAGGTGGCTGCGACCACGTCGGTCGAACTCGCCGATCCAGCGCTGGACCACATCCGGCAGCTCGGCACCCACGACCCGACCGCCCTCCTTCACCAGCTTGGTGCCGAAGGTCTCGGCGATCGAGGATGCCAGCCTGCGACAGGATGTCCTCACCTGCTCCGCGCCGACGGTGACGCCGGCGTCGATGTCGCGCCAGGCCCTGGCATAGACGCAGTCGTGGGGGTCGCCGGGCGTACCCAGCGGGAGACGATCGAGCTGGTGCTGCCGGCACCTCCCGCGAACGCGGTTGATGCTGTGAAGCACTTCACAGTCACGCATGGCAAACCTCCTGGGTCTGACCTCACGGGTTGTGGGGTACTACTTATAGTTATACTCCTATCTCTTTGTAACGCAAGAGACTTGCTAATTTATACTTTTTATGGTATTATTGTGCCCTCAATCGGAACAAGCCGGTTGTGTACCAGGAGGTCACTGACGTGCCCCTCGTCCGCATGACACACGCGCCATATGTCGGTCCCGGCTGTGGCTCGGAGGGTCGCAACAAGAAGCTGGCTCACGCCCTGCCGGAGCTGTTCGTACAGAACTCGAGGAGGCTCGGTCTTGACGAAGACACGCCAGCGACAGCTGTCCAGGTGACCCATCACGAGTTCACCGTCGATGACGTCAACACGCCGGAGCTGTGGCTGGAGATCTGCTTCACCGAAGAACCCCCGTCCGAGACCAAGCAGATGGAGGTCCGTTTCTACCTCGAGCAGATCATCACCAACTGGTTCGTGGAGAACGGCTACGTGATGCCCGACATCGCTGTCGACATCTTCTGGGGCCCTGGCCGCGGCTTCTACCGCATCCAGGGCGAGTACCAGGAGTGGTGAAACTCCACTCCACCCACCCCTCTTGGGGCTTCGCACGCAACACGCGAAGCTCCGGAGGGGTTTCGCATTTATATTGCCACGCACTAGTCTCACCCCATATAATAGGTGGCATCGACTAAATTTGGAGGGAATCCATGGAAGACCGCACCACAAAAGACGCTATCGAGCATTTGCTACCTGAGATCGAAGAAACTCGTCAAAAACTCAAGACCTTACGCGAGCAGCTCAAAGATATGCTTGAGCAAAACGAAGAGTACCAGGCGCTCGCCGAAGAGATCAAAGAGCTGGCCAATAAGCGCCTTGAGGCCAAGAAACTACTTCTATCTGACCAGGCTTACCAGCAGCTCAATGCCGAGGTAGATGACTACAAAAACAAGCTCAAAGACCTTCAGGAAATCATGAGTCACCACCTGGTCACTTACTACAACGAGACCAACAAAACCGAGATTGAGACCGCCCACGGCGAGACACGTCCCGTCATCTTGAGTGCCAAAATCGGTAAGCCCGAGATCAAAGTAGAGCCCGCCGGCCCACCAATTGCGCTTGAGCCGCAAGAAGGTTGACCTGGGCGTTAAAAACAGGTATACTAGCGAAGTTATGAAAGCTGGAATTCACCCAGAGTTTAAGAAAACTGTTGTGACCTGCCTTGGTTGCAACACCAAGTTTGACACCATGTCGACAGTCGACGAGATCACGGTGGAGCTTTGTAGTAACTGTCATCCGTTTTACACCGGCAAGCAGAAACTCGTAGACACCGCTGGTCGTGTTGACCGCTTTAAGGCTCAGCGTGAAGCCGCCGAAAAGCGTGCTGCAGCTCGTGTCAAAAAAGTCGAAAAGACCGTCGAAAAGGTCGAGAAAGACACTAAAGCTGAACTCAAGAAGCTCAAAGACGAGCTCAAGACCGACACAGTCGATACTAAGTCGGCCGACAAATAACTAACTAAACAGAAACTACACCGAGACAATAGTCTATAATAATGGTGTAGTTTTTACGTATATGCATCAAGAAAAAATCCAACAATTCCAAGACCGCCTCGATCACGTCAACGCTGAGCTACAAAAACCCGAAGTCTATAGTAGCCCGGCAGCCGCTGCATTGGTCAACGAACAGCGCGAACTCGAAGCCAAGCTGAGCCTATTCTCGAACCTGGCACGAGCCGAATCAGAGCTTGTCGAGGCCAAAAAGCTGCTCGAGGACAAAGAGATGGCCGAACTGGCGAGTACCGAGATAACGATACTCGAAGAGGAGATTGAAGATATCAACGAGCAAATTCGACGCGCCCTTGTCCCAACCGACCCGAACGACCAGAAAAATGCCATTATGGAAATCCGCGCCGGGGCTGGTGGCGACGAATCAAGCCTGTTTGCTGGCGAGCTGGCTCGTATGTATAGCCGCTACGCCGAAACGCACGGCCTCAAGCTAGAACTTATGTCAGAAAGCCCTGGTAGCGTCGGTGGCTATAAAGAAGTGATCTTTGAGATTACGGGGCCAAATGCCTACGGCAAGCTCAAATATGAGTCCGGTGTGCATCGCGTCCAGCGCGTGCCAGAGACCGAATCAGCCGGCCGCATCCATACCAGCACCGTTACGGTCGCCGTACTGCCAGAAGCCGAAGAAAATGATATTGAGATCAGCCCAAGCGATCTCCGTATCGATGTATTTCGCAGCTCAGGACACGGCGGCCAGTCGGTCAACACCACCGATAGTGCGGTACGCATCACGCACCTGCCAACCGGCATCGTGGTGACTTGTCAGGACGAAAAGTCACAGCTCAAAAACAAAACCAAAGCCCTCAGCGTACTTCGCTCCCGCCTGCTTGCCATCAAGGAAGAAGAAGAACGCAAGGCCCAGGGTGAGGCCCGCTTGAGCCAAATCGGCACCGGCGATCGCTCAGAGAAGATTCGCACCTACAACTTTCCGCAGGACCGCCTGACCGATCACCGCATCAACTACACGACTCACAACCTAACTCGCATCATGGACGGTGAAATCGAAGAGCTATTCGAGAAGCTGACACAAGCTGATGTCGATGCCGCCCTCGAAAAGTTACAATGACCGTCGCTGACTGGATAAAATCGGCCACTACGCAGCTTAAAGCTGCCGAAATACCATCTGCCAAGCTCGATGCCGAGGTTCTGCTCGGTCATGTTCTCAAAAAAGACCGCGGCTGGATCATTGGCCACGGCGATACGCCGCTCGAAAAAAGCCACCTCACAGAGCTCACTCGCGCCCTCAAGAGGCGTACAAACCGCACCCCGCTGGCCTATATCACACACCGTAAAGAATTTTATGGGCTCGACCTCTATGTCGATGAGCGAGTCTTGTGTCCACGTACAGAAACCGAGTCCGCAGTCGAACAAATCATCAAGCTCGCACCGGCTAATGCCAGTGTACTAGATATGGGCACCGGCTCAGGAGCCATCGCCATTGCTATCAAGAAGCACCGTGGCGACCTGGACGCATCAGGATCGGAAGTCTCGGTTGAGGCGCTCGCAGTCGCCAAGAAAAATGCTGACTCCATCTTAGGAAAAAACGCAATAACGCTCCTCGAGAGTGATTTGTTTGATAACATTACCGCACAATATGATATCGTCGTTGCGAATCTACCTTACGTCACAAAAAGCTTTGAGCTGCTGCCCGAAGTGGCCCAAGAACCAGACGTCGCTCTCTTTGGCGGTGACGACGACGGCCTCCATCTGTATCGGAAGTTTTTCGAAGCACTTCCTAAACATCTCGCCTCACCTGGCCTGGTCTATATCGAATCCGACCCCTGGCAACAAGAAGAGCTCATAAAACTAGCTAAGCGGGCGGGTCTTGAAAAGCAATTTGAAGATTATTTTATTCTCGGCTTTGGGCGAGTTTAGTTCTGAGCCTCTTCAAGCGTCGCTTTCGTGGTCTTTATGCCGCCATCACGATAATAACTGATTGTGACCGCATCTCCCGGACGAAAAGAGCTCAAGATAGAGGCAAGCGAGTTGTTTTTATTGATCATCATGTCGTTAACCTTCGTGATGATGTCCCCATCCCGCAGACCGGCACGATCGGCTGGACTACCACTGAGGACTGCCGACTGACCGGCATTGGCAGTGATAAGCGCACCTTCAGAGACAGGCAGACTCTCGGACGCTGCAAGCTGCGGAGTAACCGCTACGTAGCGTACGCCTAGATAGGCCCGTACAATCTTCCCTTTCTCAAGCACACTCACGATGTCGTTACGCGCTTCGTTAATTGGAATCGCAAAACCGATATTTTGGGCGTTGCCCGCTACTGCAGTATTGATACCAATAACTTGTCCATCAATATTGACCAGTGGACCGCCTGAGTTACCAGGGTTGATAGCAGCATCGGTCTGAAAGAGATTCTGTAGGTTTTCTGCACCGCCCCCGTCGCCACTGCTCGCAGTTACAGGACGCTGAATGCCGGAAATAATGCCGGTCGTGACAGAGTTCTGGAATTGACCAAGAGCGTTACCAATTGCGATCACGCGCTGACCAACTTTTACTTTCGAAGAGTCGCCCAACTGAGCCGCTTTTAGGTTCTTTGCGTCGATGCGCAAAAAGGCAATATCGGTGGTTGGGTCTTTCGCAACCACCCGTCCACCTTTGTACTCAGTATTTTTTCCATTGCCGTCCGTCACGATAACATTAAAGTCAGTACCGCCCTCGACAACGTGTTTGTTCGTTAAGATCAATCCATCGGTCGATACTATGATGCCCGTACCGGATGAGGTTCCATTTGAAGTACCACCAAAAATGTCCGTCTGAGCCACACTGGACGTGATACTCACGACTGATGGACTGACATTTTGTGCAACATCGATTATGGCCGACTCTTCGTTAACCACAATATTCCGACTCTGTTCAAGCTGCGTCCGAGCTGAGCCGCTCGTCATATAGCGCACATACACCCAGCTGCCAAGTATCCCAAGTACAAACGAAGCCAAAAGTGTGGCGCCAATGATCACGGCCAGCTTTGGCGGTCGTTTCTTCAGCTTTGGAAGACGTGGACCCTTTGGTGTAGCCGTACTAAAGTGAGCTGTTGTAGTCTTGTCATTGTCCGTCATATTACTGAGTATTGCTCCATTTCGTTAGTATTATTACGAGCACAAACACGATCGCAGTTATTGCAAAATATTCAAAAACAAGGGGCTTGGTCAGTTTTTTGTTTTGTCGGTGATAATACAATCCACCCAAGCTATATCCCATACTAATAGCCAAGACTGAACTTTGGCTGAGAATAATACCGAGTTTTGGCAATTGGTACAGACTAAGCCAGCGAGAGCCAACCCAAACGATCTCAACCACGACAACCGCCCACACTGCAGCGAAAAATTCTGCACGCTCTCCCTGAGAAGCCGCCCACCACAGCGCGATTAGAAATTGACCAAGCCAGACAAACGCCAACGTAACCATCACAGGCCAGTGATAATACGCCAAGCCAATGCCCGTCCAGCTCAGACTCAGCCAGACAAGTACCAAGGTAATCGCGTGTTCAACGACTTGCTTACGTTCGGTGCTCAGTTCGTGCCAGGCCAGCACGCCAAGACCTATGGCGCCAATGATGAGTCCCGGCAAAAAGTACCCGAGATTGTAACCAAAAATACGGATCAACGTGTCCATGTAGAGAAAGGTCAGACCTACCCACAGACCCATGCGCAACATCTTGAGTAATACATCAGAAGGCTTCTTACTCACCAGCTGAGAGCGCACAAACAAAAACAAGGCGGTCATACTCAAAAACCAACCGAGTAACGGTAGAGAGATGAGGTAAATAAAGACTGTCTGCGCCACCGAAACGGCAAGCAAGCTGACGAATATTTTTCCCTGTCGTGATTTAAACATATTCCCCCGGTAATCTTAGCGAACTGCGTAATCGGTGCCGACAATCACTTTGACATCGGCGCCCTTACCCTCGCCTGGATCGGCGGCCTGCGAACTCACACCAAACCGATTCTCGAGATATTTTACCGTATATGGCTTCTTACCGCGAGTGTAATCGATTATTTTTGTCTGTGACTGCGAGGTTTTGGCGGTGACTGCTTCGATGACTGTGTAGTTATAGCTCTTGAGTAGTGCCGCCAATTTATCAGCCAAGCCGCGCGTTGTGGATGCGTTTTCGATGGCCACCTTGGCCGCCTCTTCACGTATGTAGCTGTCGGCAAATATACTGTGTGCCAAAGCTTGAATATCGTCATATTCGCCAATCCCTGCAGTCGGGACCACCACGCTCGCACCATTGATCGACTGAGTGCGAACCAAAGGCGCCGGACCAGAATCATCGAGGACCTTATTGACGACTTTTTTCTCATCGACATTTTTTGCGATCTCAGCCAATCGCTTTATCTCCCAGAGCGCCAGATCGGTTCGTACATTGTCCCCGATTGTATCAATCAGCGAAGAAATTGCTGCCGGATTGGTGAGCGTATTGAGCTGAAGTGCTTTATCACGGAGCGCTGTCAAAACTTCCTGCTGTCGTTGTGCCCGACCGAAGTCATTACCGCAGTTACCTTTGCGGCAGCGGACGTATTTTAGTGCCGTTGCACCATTCATCTTCTGCTCACCGGCTTGAATACGAAAACCACAACTCAGCCCTTCGTTGTAGTCACAAGGATAGTCCGAATCATAAAGCGCCGTCTGGACGTCGACTGTCACGCCATTCACACTATCAATCGCACGCTTAAAGCCACTGAAGTTGACCTTCGCATAATAATGGATTGGGATGTCGAGAACCTCGGAAACTACTTTTTTCGCCAACTCAGGCCCGCCATCCTTTTTCTCCATATCGCCATACGAATGGGCGGCGTTGATTTTGTCGTAGCCAAAACCAGGAATCTTCACATAGAGGTCTCGTGGCAAACCGAGCATCGCAACTTCGTTGTTGCGCGGATCGAGACTCATGACCATGATTGTGTCGCTCAGATTAGCTCCGGCATGATCTGGGTCACCAACGCCCAAAAGCAGCAGATTGATCCGTCCATCACCCTCGCCTTTAAGTTGGTCAACTTTCAGATTAGCCTGCTTGAGGCCAATGGCCGATTCGCCAGTGTTGCGCTGGATCACTCGATTGAGACTAAACATCGCCTTGGCAACAAAAAAACCACCAATAATCAGAACGACTGCGAATAAACTAAGGGCGATTTTTAGTTTTTTATGTTTTTTGCGACGTGCTTTTTTGGGGTCATAGACAAGTTGCTCGCCCTCCAAAAGATTGGCACTCGGCGACGCAACATCATGCACCGCACTCGCCTGTTGCGAATGTTGTTTTTTACGTCGAAACATTAGTATTCATTATAGTGGCAAGCTGGCAAAGGGTAAAGACACCGCTTATGTCTGCTTGTGATGCACCGACGCAAACTCTATAATGAGAGGAATGGATCCACGACTCAACAATCAACCGACTGGCCCGGCAGCAAATCCGCCTCAGCCCAATCCACAGCCAGCGGCACCTACCCCTGCGCAACCACACGTACCCCAGGCACCGCCATCGCCACCGGCCATGCCAAACGTTGCGCCTCTACCAACTCAGCCAACAACCCCAAATCCCACCAACACCCCTGATAGCGATGCGCCACCCAGTAAAGCTCGTCGATTTGTCGGTAGCTTTGTTTCATGGGTCGTAGTGCCTATCGTAATCGTCCTCGTTCTGCACACTTTTGTGTTTCAAGCCTTCTATGTCGAGGGTAGTAGTATGGAGCCTGGCTATCAGAGCAATGACTATTTGATCGTTTCAAAGCTCGACATGACATTCAATAATCTATCTGGCCTGGTCGGCATCAAGTCGAACCCAAATATTAAGCGTGGCGACGTCCTGGTATTTCATCCGCCAATCGCCCCACAGACCTTTTTCGTCAAGCGCGCCATTGGCTTACCCGGTGAAAAAGTAATCGTAAAAAACGGTAAAGTCACCATCATCAATGAAGAACATCCCAACGGCCTTGTCCTCAAAGAGGACTACATCGATAAAAACGAACCAACGCTCGGCGATGTGTCTGTGACGGTTGAGCAAGGCAAATACTTTGTCTTGGGAGACAATCGACGACCAAGTGGTAGTTACGACTCACGGGACTGGGGTCTGCTGCCGAAAGAAAATATCATCGGCGTAGCCTACATGCGACTATTGCCTGTTTCGGCGATCGGGACACTCTCCCGACCAAACTACTAGAAACTATTCTTCCAGACTATCGGCCCGGGCGCCGGTGATCTGCTCGTAGAGCCGATTGAGCTCTTCTTCGGAGTAGAACTCGATAACTACTTTGCCACCTTTGGCTGTTTTCTGGATCGCGACCTTCGTACCGAGAACTTTTTGCAGTCCAGAGGTGAGCCCAGTCTGATACGTATCAACTTGTCGAACCTTTTTGGTTTGAAAATCTTTAGACTGTTTATAGTTACGAGCTAGCTCTTCGGCCTGTCGAACATTGAGATTGTGCTTAATGATTAGTTTGAGCATTTCAGCCTGCTTCTGAGGATCCTCTACCGAAAGTAGGGTCCGGGCATGCCCCTCGGAAATAAGTTCACCATCGAGCGCCTTCTTGGCTTCATGCGACAGATTGAGCAGTCGGATAATGTTTGACACTGTCGAGATGGCCTTGCCGACTCGTTTTGAGATCTGATCAAGACTTAAATTGAATTGATCAGCGAGCTTCTGGTAAGCACTCGCGAGCTCAAGTGGCCTTAAGTCTGCCCGCTGGATATTTTCGATCAGGG
This sequence comes from bacterium, assembly GCA_020852295.1. GTDB lineage: Bacteria > Patescibacteriota > Saccharimonadia > CAILAD01 > JADZBC01 > JADZBC01. The sequence goes on from JADZBC010000011.1 coordinate 33,286, forward strand.
CAATCTCAAGCTGCTCCTGCTCTGAAAAGCTACGAACTACGGCTGGGACGGTTTTTAGGCCGACTTGCTTCGCTGCGCGCAAACGGCGCTCACCAGCGATCAGCTGGTAGCCATCATCTGCCTTCACGACCACGAGCGGCTGGACAATCCCGTGGGTTTTGATCGAATTAGCCAAGTCCTCTAAGTCGTCACCAGTAAACTGCGAACGGGGCTGGTATGGATTTGGCTTAATTTTGTCGATTGGTAGTTGCGACGCATCATCTGTAGTGAGCTTGAGCTCCTTAGGCATCGACGCGGCCGCAAATTCATCAATATCGGTTGGGATGAGTGCATCCAAACCACGTCCTAGTCTATTGTTATCAGCCTTTGACACGGGCTAACACCTCCTTGGCGAGCTTTTTATAACTTTGAGCTCCTTTACTAAATCTATCATATTGGCTAATCGGAACGCCATGAGAGGGCGCTTCAGCCAGTCGAATATTCCGCGGAATCATGGTACCCAGCAATAGGCTGCCGAAGTGTTTTTGCAACTCTGACTCAACCTGCGCGCTCAAACTCATCCGCCGCACGTGCATCGTCAACACCACGCCAAGCAACGCAAGTTCAGGGTTCAATGCTTGACGTACGCGCTGTATGGTGGCCAGGAGCTGGCCGAGACCCTCAAGCGCATAATACTCCGACTGAACCGGGATAAGCACCCGATCAGCCGCCACGAGACCATTGAGCGTCAGAAGTCCGAGTGATGGCGGGCAGTCGATCAGGATAATGTCAAAATCAAGCTGTGCTAAGGCCTGCTTCAGTCGGAATTCGCGATGTTGAAGCGGAGCAAGCTCTACTTCGGCAGCAGCTAAAACTGGCGCGGTCGGTAAGACTGATAGGTTTTGAAACTTTGTCGCTTGTACGAGCGGTGCGACTTCGGCACCGCGCACGAGCACATCATACAGCGACTGCTTGAGCTGATCTTTGGCCACGCCAAGCCCGGAACTGCTATTCCCCTGCGGATCAAGATCAACAATCAAGACGCGCTGACCAAGCTTACCGAGGTAAGCTCCGAGATTGATTGTAGTGGTCGTCTTACCGACACCACCTTTTTGATTGGCGACTGCGATCGTCGTCACAAAACCCTCCTTACAAACTTCTGTACTATTGTACCATTTTCATCTGCCGTGCTAACTATGTTTCGGGGAAAAATCAGCACTTTACAAATAGTTTGCTATCTGGTAAGATTCTATATTGTCTAAATTTCAAAAAGGAGTTGTGGGGAATGATTGCAGTAATCGAAACAGGCTCAAAGCAGTACATCGTCGAAAAAGGCCAGTCTTTTGAAGCCGAGCTGTTGAGTAACGAAGAAAAAGTAGAATTTAAGCCACTGTTGCTTATCGATGGCGATGACGTACTCGTCGGTAAACCAATGCTCGAAAATGCCACCGTGGTAGCCAAAGTATCGGCCGAGCCAGTGAAGGGCGACAAGATACAGGTACTCAAGTACAAGGCAAAGAAACGCCAGTCCACTCGTACCGGGCACCGTCAGAGCTATAGCGTACTGACTGTGACTGAAATCAAAAAGTCCGCCTAGTAGTAACTCTGAGCAAATAAAAAAGACCCCGACCGGGTCTTTTTCTGCGTGCAGTCAACTTAACTACTCTCCGAGCCGGATAAGATAGCGCTCGGCTTCTAGTGCAGCCCGACAGCCGTCACCCGCTGCCGTGATTGCCTGTCGGTAATGCGGATCAGCGACATCTCCCGCGACAAATACGCCATCAAGGTTGGTTTTAACCTGGTCTTTGGCCTTCACGTAGGCCTTATCGTCGAGCTCGAGTTGGCCGCCCAGGAAGGATGTCGATGGCTTATGGCCGATTGCGATAAAGAGACCCTGACATGGCACTTCCGAAGTCTTATCGGACTCGACATCCCGAATCTTAACACCCTCGACGAAAGACTCACCAAGCACTTCATCGACGACGGCGTTCCAAATCACACTGATTTTGTCATGCTCTAAGACACGCTTCTGCATGATCTTGCTGGCCCGAAAGGCATCACGACGATGTACGATCGTGACATGAGAACCAAACTTCGTCAGAGTGAGTGCCTCTTCCATGGCCGAGTCGCCTCCCCCCACCACCACAATCTCCTTGTCTTTGAAGAAATAGCCGTCGCACGTCGCACAGGCACTGATGCCCCGTCCCATCAAGCGCTGCTCACTCGGTAGATTAAGCCACTGAGCCTGTGAGCCAGTTGCGATAATAACCGTCTTAGCCTCATAGTTGTGTTTGGCTGACTTAAGTTGCTTAACTTTACCCTTGAGATCGACATGTTCGATCTGATCATGGATAAACTCAGTACCAAACCGAAGCGCCTGTTTTTTCATCTCAGACATTAAGTCCGGACCCATGATACCTTCAGAAAAGCCTGGGAAATTCTCTACCTCGCTCGTCAACATCAACTGTCCGCCGGATTCATGACCGGCAATAATAGCAGTCTTTAAATCAGCACGGGCAGTATAAATCGCAGCGGTATAGCCCGCCGGACCAGATCCGACTATTAACACATCATAGATTTTACTCATACCACTATTATAACAAGCCGACCTACATCTATAAAGCTGCCGCTAGCGCGTATTGCCCCCGCACGTAGTCGTCGACCAAAGGCCGCGCTGGGCCGATTCAGCCACCTGCTGAGCGGCTTTAAAGGCCGACTGATATTTGTAAGACTGTGATTGATAGGTGTATTCATGTCCAAAACCGTCGCTTATCATTGCGAGCGCAAAATTTGTACCGTCTGGTAAAAATAGATAGGCCAACTTCCGGCCATACTTGTCCGTCTCTCCAACTAATGGATCCGACTCGAGCTTGATAGTCTTACCATCGAGCAATTGGTGAGCGTGTTCGGATGCTTCGCGACCATAACACTGTACCGGCTTCCGTGGATCGACCACTTCTGGGGTATCCAGCCCGATTAGCCGCACCTTTGTTGGCTGACCGTAATAATCTATCTCAACGGTGTCACCATCAACCACCTTGAGAACTCGAAAGCCATCAGCTGGCGATGCGCTAACCTGCGGCCGAGCTGATTGCTGCCAAAGCCCAAAGATCGTAGCGCATAACCCCACAATCGCAACCACGAGCGCTTTTTGCTGTCGCTTGGTCATGAGATTGCTCGCTTTTTGCGATGGGCGTAGATACTCTGAACAACGCCAATAGCCAACATAGAAATGAGCATACTCGTACCACCTGCCGAAACGAACGGCAGCGGAATACCGGTTACTGGCAAAAGCCCCACGTTCATGCCGATATTAACAAAAAAGTGAAAGAGAAACATGCCAGCTATACCGATCGCCAAAAAACTACCGAATCGATCGAGGCTCGTGATGGCAAGGATTAAGATTCGCGCCACAAGCAAAAGAAACAGGCCAATCGTAAGTAAGCTCCCGACAAAACCAAGTTTTTCAGCTAAGACGGCGAAGATGAAGTCCGTATGCTGAGATGGCAAGAAATTGCCCTGACTTTGACTACCAGCGCCGAGCCCCTGCCCAAACCAGCCACCACTCCCAACCGCAATAATGGCCTGATTGACGTTATACCCTGTCGTCGTCGGGTTGGCCGTCGGGTTAAAGAAGGTCAACAAACGATCTCGCTGATACGGCTGGAGGCGCGGAACGATGAGCGGTATTGCAGTAGTGAAAACGGCACCAAAGGCTACGAACCAGCGTTTTTTAAGTCGCGAGGCGAAGGCCATACAGAGCCATATAAATATCATGACGAGTGCCGTTCCGAGGTCTGGCTGGGCCATAACTAATCCAATGGGTACAAGCAAAAGCCCAAAGGAATAGAAGGTGTAGCGCAAACGATGCGACTGATCGTAATTTTTTGCATAGAAGTTGGCCAATACAACAATCAGACAAAGTTTTGCAAACTCAGATGGCTGAAACTGGAAAAAACCAATGCTGATCCAGCGCGTTGCTCCGAGACGCGTCGCCCCGAACACGTCGACCGCAAAAAGCAGTAGAAGCATGATGATATACAGGATATAGCTATAGTTTTTCAGCACTCGGTAGTCTAGACGGCTCATAATAACCATTAGGACTAGGCCGGCACCGAAGTACATAATTTGGCGCGAGGTATCGAGCTGGTTTGCCACTTCACTCGACTTTATGGCTGAAGAATACAGCACAACCAAACCCAGAACCGACAACAAAATCGTCGGCGCTAGGCTCATCCAGTCATAGCGTCGTAGTATACCCCACTTCATTGTTCCTATTATACGTGCTTCTGCAGTTGTAGCGAAACTTCTCCGCCGCCGATCTTTTGCGCTGTACTAAAGTCGGCAGACTCAAGCGAATCGACGATTTTCACCGCCAAGACTTCCTCGGCAATCTGCGAGCCAAAGTGCTCTATCGCATTACGCATAAGCTCATCGTCGCTGCTAAGATGCAGTAAAATCCTATCAGATATTTCAAGGCCAGCCTGTTTACGAGCAGACTGCACAAACCTGATAATATCTCTCATCGCGCCCTCTTCCTGAAGTTCTTGAGTAATTTCTGTGTTCATTTCGATCG
>JADZBC010000012.1 GCA_020852295.1 bacterium
ATCTAATGCAAATCGAGTGTAGCAAAGTGATCATCGAGCGTCTCGGCTCGACGTATGAGCTGGACTTGCCCATCTTTCTTGAGTAGTAGTTCGGCCGAACGGAGTTTGCCATTGTAATTAAAGCCCATACTGTGACCATGTGCGCCAGTATCATGTATCACGACGATGTCGCCAATATCTATCTTGGGCAGCACCCGAGCAATCGCAAACTTGTCGTTATTCTCGCAAAGCGATCCAGTTACATCGTACGTATGGTCTGCATGGGCACTTTCTTTGCCAAGAACAGTGATGTGATGATATGCACTGTACATACCGGGGCGCATTAGGTTAGCCATAGAGGCGTCGAGTCCGACGTATTCACGATACGTGTTCTTCTTGTGTAGCACCGTGCTGACCAAATAGCCATGAGGTCCGGTCACATAGCGTCCGCACTCAAAAAATAGTTTTGGTTTGACGGAAAAATCGGCTAGCATATCCTCAAAAAGTGTTTTGATCCCACTCGCCACGTGTTCAATATCCAGCGGGTCCTGATCCGGCAAATATGGGATACCGAAGCCACCACCTAGATTTATAAACTCGAGTTCAATGCCAAGTTCTTCACGTATTTCGTGCGCCAGCTCAAACATCATGCGAGCGGTCTCTACAAAATAACTCGGGTCCAGCTCGTTGCTAGCCACCATGGTGTGTATGCCAAAGCGAGTCACGCCTTTTTGTAGGCACGTTTTGTAGGCGCGAAATATCTGGTCGCGCGTTAAGCCGTATTTTGCCTCGGCGGGATTACCGATGATCACATTGCCAGTACGCTCGGGCCCAGGGTTGAAGCGAAAACACAGCAGCTCGGGCAGCTCACCAAGTGTCTCTTCAAGAAACTCAATATGTGATATGTCGTCCAGATTGATAATGGCACCAAGCTCGGCGGCCATCTCAAACTCCTCTGCCGCAGTGTCATTGCTTGTAAACATGATATCCTCGCCCGCAAAACCGGCGCGCTTCGCCAACACCAACTCGGCCAGCGAACTGCAGTCCACGCCCATACCCTGTGCTTTGAGCAGTTCTAGTATGCGTGGGTTTGGCAGCGCCTTGACGGCAAAAAAGTTGCGAAAACCGTCTGCCCAGCTAAATGCAGAGTACATGGTTTGAGCGGACTGCTCTATCCCGGCAGCATCATAGATATGAAATGGCGTCGGGTACTTCTTGATAATGGCCTGAATCGATTCAAGGCTAAATGGAATGGATTTCATTTAGTGATTTTACCACCTAGGCCGATCTGACCCAAGCCATTCTTCGATGGCGATTTTATCTACAATAATCACTACTCTTGCCACTGGCCTGATCACCGGCCGGCAAGGACTTGAGGACGGCATTATCCGCACTCGAAAACATATCGAGCCAACACAAAGCATGACCAGCCTGACTCAAAAAGTTTTTATGTGTTGCAACATAGTCTGCATCTTGAGCTGCCTGATTGCGCTGTCGATAGTCATACACTCCAAGATCAAAGCTCACGTTGCCACTTTTTGCAAAGCCAACTGCGGTGGCGACTTCATCGCCGGCTTTGACTAGAGTGTCGGCCGTGAAGTCCGTCGTGCGCGAATCATTCTCCTTGGCCGACGGCAAAGAGTCTGCAATCTTTTGGAATGCCGGGCTCAAAGTCAAAAGATGGTCGTATCGGTACGCGATACCGCAATCATTCACGATGGTGAACATATACTGCACCTCACCCATCTCGATATAGCGGGCCCCGCTCGCCACTCGACCATCCATGATTGCCTTCACGCTCAAGTTGTTGCTAGATGCTTTATCGAAGCGTAGGCCTCCGTGAGGCTTATAGTTGTTGCCGCGCGATTGGCCCGGATAGAGCACCGCTGTGACTTTAGACAAATCAGTCGGCGCTACCGAAAAAGCGATCGGCTCCTTGCAGCTAGGTGGCGTAGAACTGGCCTGCCATTTATCTCCATTCCACTCCCATCGCACCGAACCCTGACCGTTTCCCTGGGTATCGTTCGAGCCTGACGATTGCTGCGAGGCATTATTTTTCTTTGGCCCGGATGTCGCATAGACGACAATCCCGGCTATTGCCCCGATGACCGCCAGGGCGATGATTAGTTCAATGACTGCAAAACCTGTTTTTCGATGCATTGTTTTGTCCCTTTTAAACTACTTATGCCAATAATAGCATGAGCTCACGTTAACGGTCATTGCACTTGGGTAGTTTGAAATATCGATTATGTACGTGGAGAATTACAGCAATAACGAGAAACCGCCCCTCCAGGCGAGAATCTCGTCATAGAGAGGCGGCTAGTTGCTGCGCCGTTCGGCATCGAAGCGCAGTGCTGTCCGCCAAGCTTCGTTCAGCTCACTGCCCGGGTCATGCGGCAGATCACAGAGCTCGTCGAGCCACCAGGCCCGCGTATCAGCCGGCGTCTCGTCGTGCATGAAGCGTGTGGCTTCGCGCGTGGCTGCCTCTTCCGACGGGAAGTGCATCATAGCCAGCTGCATCTCCTGCGGGTCGCGATCGAGGATCGCCCGATGGAGCCGCTTGCGCACCTCGGCCGGAACCGATTGCTTGCGCTTAGCCACGGCTGACCACCTGGACCGGCTGGCTGGTGATCATGCAGATCGCCGCGCCGACTTGGTTGCGGTCCATGTAGTACGGCGCTGCCACCACCAGTCGGCTCTTGGGGTCGATCAGCTGAACGCTCTGACGGATGATCCGATCGATCGCCCGCCACGCTCGCAGTTTGATCCGGTGCCGTGGCCGTCGCCGCTCGAGCTCGGGGAGCAAGTACTGCTCCACCTCGCCCATCTGCTTGGTCATGTCGATGACGTGGATATGCCGCACCTCACCGAACATCTTCTGCCGCTCTTCTTCCGTCATGGTTGTGTCGAGCTGGATCAGCACGACATCGGGAGTTTCTAGCATCGACATCGTCGTGCACCACCTTACACTCGGTACGAATTGGACGATGTAGTTATACTACAAAACTAGCTAGTTTTCAATAATTACTTCTTTAGTATATTCTGCGGATTTCCAGCCAAGTATGATTCAACGTTTTGCACCATAATCTCGAGGCCGTTTGTCGAGGCCTCTTTCGTTACTCCAGCGACATGAGGCGTAACCAGGATTTTCTCATTGGACAAACATTTTTTGTAGAATTCGTTCGAAACATCAAAAAGCGGCTCCGGATCACAATCGATTGCCGCTCCGGAAATAACGCCACTTTCAATAGCCCCAATAAGGCCATCAATGTCATACGTGTAGGGCCGCGCAAATGTTACATAGTAAGAACCCTTCTTCATGCCTGCAAAATAGTCCGCGTTCAGTAAGTTCTTGCTAGACGAATTGCAATTGAGAGCATTAATTACGACGTCAGCATTACTAGTTTTTAACTGCAAATCGTCACCACGATCGAAGTACTCGACGGTCATCCCGAATGCCTCACATCGCTCACCGATTTCAGTGCCGATAGTACCATGGCCGACTATTAGTACATTCTTACCCTCTACGCTATTCGTCGATGTAAAAGGATACTGTTCGGTAGTGCGCAAGAACTTAGGAAACTGCCTATAGAGGGACAAGATCATAAATAACGTCCATTCGGCGATAGATTTTCGGTTACCACCCCGTGCATTTGCAACATATACATTGTTCTTTGCCAGGGCCGCAGAATCAAAGCTGCCAAGCTCGGTGTATGGGTACGTCACGAGGACATTCTTGAGCTTGGGCAAATTGCCCAGCACAAAGTCGCCCCAAGTGCATACCACATCGTAACCTTCAACTTTTTCGAGCCATTCACCCTCTGAGCTGACCGTATCAAGCTGATCAACCTGACCGACAGCTTCCAGGCGAGCCTTCTGCTCGTCAGTAAATCCAAATTCTCCATCAAGGGCAATTCTTTTCATATCTGTCTCCATTTGTGGGTATTATAGCAGCATCAGGTTATATTCTCGATCGGGACCGGAAAGCTCGCCAAATAGTCGGCCAGTTGGTGCTCATTCTTCCCGAGATCGACACGTATGTGATTATCGAGCACACCATGCTCCTCGAGTACTCGCCGCTCCGACTCAAAAAGATCATCGTCAAACCACAAAAATGGCTTGGTGAAATCAATCCCGTCAGTCTTGTCGCGCCCCCAGTTTGTCGGCCGTATTCGCTTACAGAGCTCCAGCGTCTCGGCCTGTAGCACCTGCCCCAGTACCCAAAGCGTATGCTCGGTGTCACCTTTACAGTGAGTCGTCAGCCAGTAGGTCGGATAGTTGCTGGTCACGTAGTCCAAAAATTCATGCACGTGTAGGGCTGGCTGCTTGTCGTTGGCGAGCAGCACGCCGTCGATATCGAGATAGACGTTAGGTTTGTGGTTGGCAATATCCATAGCTACTCAGCACCTAGCGAAATGTATCCGTGCTGACCCAACTTATTTAGGGTCTTGCTATTAAATTTTGTGTATATTTTCTCAAGGTATTCGACCAGCTCTGACGGATACTGAAAAAGAACTATCATTGCATTATCAAGTCGATCTAGGGACACTAGATTCTCGTCGAGCCTTGATGTTGTGAGTATTGCCTTGCAGTTTGGATTCTTAAGTACTGCCGCGAGAGCAGACCAAAACCTCTCCTCACTACCATACGCAATATCCTCAAATGCAT
>JADZBC010000013.1 GCA_020852295.1 bacterium
AAAATAACTCAAAGAAGCCTAGGCTTCTATCGTTGTTTTCGGGGTGCGGGGGTCTTGACCTAGGCTTTATACAAGCCGGATATGAGCTTGTGTGGGCTAATGATTTTGATCATTGGTCATGCCAAACCTATAAGAAAAACTTTGGAGACCATATACACGAAGGTAGTATTGTGGATGTTGATTTTAGCAAAGTACCGGATTGTGACATTATTACCGGAGGTTTTCCATGCCAGGACTTCTCGATGATATCCAAAAGGGGTGGCCTCGAGACAGATCGTGGCAACTTATACAAGCACTTTGTGCGAGCAGTAGATGTAAAAAAGCCAATGGTATTTATTGGCGAAAACGTTAAGGGAATCCTATCTGCAAACAAAGGTAAAGCCATTAGCCAAATCGTCGAGGACTTCGCCGCGCATGGCTATACTGTTAAATATAAGCTTTGTAAATTTGCTGGATATGGCACACCTCAACTAAGAGAACGGGTGTTAATAGTCGGTATTCGCAAGGATATTGAATACGAATTTGAATTCCCTGAGTACACTCATGATGAAAGTAACTACGTCTCGGCTAAAGAGGCGCTCAAGGGCGTCGAGAAAGTTCCGTTCAATAATGAACATCAAAAGATCACACAGGGCACCGTAGAGAAGCTCAAACTAATCCCAGAAGGAAAGAACTTTACTGCAATTCCAAAGGATAGCCCTCATTACGTGAAGGGAATGATTAGTCACGTCTATCGCCGGCTACATCGTGACCTACCTTCTACCACAATTATTGCTGGTGGTGGTGGTGGAACTTGGGGCTATCACTATGAGGAACCTCGTCCTCTAACTAATCGCGAGCGCGCTCGTCTCTTTGGATATCCCGACAACTTTATCTTCGAGGGGTCAATTACAGAAGTAAGGCGACAAATTGGGAACTCAGTACCACCAATTGCCGCAAAGGTATTTGCTGAACACCTAAAGGCAGTGTTTGACAAAGATGCAAAAAAAGCAGTAGTTACATCAAAGGAAGAAGCTAGTAGAATAAAGGAGGAATACACACTAGTACCGCTAATTAGTATGGATTAAAGTTGAGCCTCATATTTTCAAACTACCCACCATTAAACACTGACTCCGAGACATATCACGGTGTCTTTACTGATCTCCTTGAGAGGGCAGACAGTATTCATATTGCTTCAGGCTATATATCTTCTGACGCTGTAATTGACCTAAAACGGATAGTTGAAGCGAATGGCGGGCCACATATTGAGCTAAATATCGGGATGCATTACTTCGACGGGCTCAGTAAGCAGCAAGCGGAAGCTGTTCGCGATCTTGATGCCTTGCTCCGATCAATGAACTTGGGGGGCGTATACTTTGTCGTAACCTTCCCTTTTCATGGTAAAGTTATCTGCTTTAGGAGTAGCGGTAATGTTATTGGTGGTCTGGTTGGCTCATCTAACCTAACAAATATTGTTGATAGTAAAATAAGTAGACAATATGAGGTTGATTATAGTTTGCCAGAGTCCGACTTTATGGAGTTGGATAGATTCATTACAAAACTTAATAGAACTACGGCGCGCGCTTACAAGGATATCGATGTAAAGATTGTTGAGGGCAAGAATTCGCTTTTAGATGAGCAATATGGCGTCTCAAAGGCCGAAGTCAAAGTCGTTAATTCCATAAAGGCAAATCCAGAATTTGAGTATGAATTCCATATTCCTCTCAAAACAAATGATGCTACAAAAAGTAATCTCAATACATTTAATGGCAAGGGCCGCGAGAATAAACAAGGCTTCATTATGCCACGCTCTTGGTACGAGGTTGAATTAATCGTTCCAGCATCTATTCTTAGACAAGAGGGCTTTCCCCTTAAGGGCATAAGAGGAGAATCCATCGAAGTTATAACGGACGATGGCTGGACTTTTAGATGCGAAAGTAACGGACAGAATGGTAAAAATTTTAGATCTCATGGAGACTTAAAGATTTTAGGTAAATGGATCAAGGGTCGCCTAGAACATGCGGGCGCCTTAAAAACCGGGGAGCTCTGTTCGCAGGAGACTCTTGACAGGTACGGTCGTGATAATCTCACACTTGCAAAGATAAAAGGCAGTGATGTGTGGTTCTTGGATTTTGGAGTGAATAGCGAATGAGTCACGTTTCGAAATACTTAGCAAATCTTTCCGAAGATACTCCGGAAGCCGTCGCATCAGTGCGCGGAACTATTAACGATATATCGAAGAATCATCTCATGAACTTCTCGTACATGAATCACGAGGTCGGTCTTTTACTGGGCCAAGTACAGAGTGGCAAAACTAGTCAAATGTTTGGCGTTATGTCAGCAGCCGCCGATCATGGGTTTCAATTATTTCTTGTGCTTACGAGTAGTATGACTGCATTGCAGCAGCAAACCTTTGAACGAGCGATGCAGAGCATCGATACATTTAACGTTTGCGATGAGAACGACGAAGTACGGTTCTTGAGTAAAAAACTACGACAGCCAACAGCCATTATTCTTAAAAAGAACGCGACCGTTCTAAGAAAATGGAAAAACTATCTCGCGTCTTCCGGTTACTGCGTTGGTCGTCCGATCTTTATCATCGATGATGAGGCTGATGCCACATCTCTTAATACTAAGGTCAATAAAAAAGAGCTAGAAGAAAAAAGCACTATCAATCAGACACTCGAAGATATCAAAAATCTTTGTACTAGTAGTTTCTATCTACAGGTAACAGCAACCCCTCAGCCACTATTATTGCAATCAATAGATTCCGGCTGGAAGCCAAAGTTTATTCATTATTTTAAGCCCGGAAACGGATATCTTGGTGGCTCATTCTTTTACTCAAAACCAACTCCGTTTACCAATATTTCAACCAATGACGATGAGTTGAGTTTGCTACTGGAAACAGAAGAGACACCGCACGGTCTTAAGCTGGCAGCGACAACTTACCTAATTACAGCCGCCCATCAGATGAGCGAAGGACGTAAGGTCTGTAGCTTCTTGATTCACCCAAGCTCAAAGATTGACGATCACACTGTTATAGCGAACAAACTCAAGAAATACATGATGTATGTCATTTCCAATACTGACAACCCTGAGATCCAGCGACAACTCGAACAGTCCTACGTTGGCCTACGTCAGTCCAAGCCAGATCTTATTGATTATAAAGGGGTTATTGGCTTCCTAAATTCAAAGCCAAACTTCAGGTACATTACGATGAACTCTGGCCCTGACAGTGAAGCTACACCAGACATCAACACTGGCCTAAATGTAGTGGTCGGTGGCAACAGTCTTGGCCGTGGCGTAACCTTTAAAGGCTTACAGACTGTGTACTACCTACGCTCTGCCAAGAAGCCGCAGGCTGATACATTCTGGCAACATAGTCGGATGTTTGGTTATGATCGAGACCCACTCCTTATGCGTGTATTTATGCCACTGGCACTCTATAATCTGTTCGCCGAGATTAACAGTTCAAATGAGGTACTTTATGAACAGATTGAACAAGGTAATCTAGACAAGCTACAGCTTATGTTTCCACCAAGTGTAAAGCCAACTCGCGATAGTGTGGTTGATAAGAGCAAGCTGGATGTACTGGTGGGTGGCGTAAATTACTTCCCGCCTAACCCGGACCAGTCAAACGCATTCGATTTAGATCCTATCCTTGAGCAGTACAGCGAAAAGAAACAATTCCATGAGATTAATACTGAAACTGCCATTAACATTCTATCGAAAATTAAGGACGACAAAATCAATAATTGGAATATAAGTTCATACATATCTGCGCTACGTGCCTTGTCGTCCGAAAAAGGTTTTATAGATAAGATCGCCTTGATAGTTCGTCGCGATAGAAACATTGGCAATAAAACTGGGACAATGCTGTCGCCTGACGACCGTAAACTTGGCAGTAGTATTACCAAAAAATCAGTAATAACGCTGTATCGTAATGTTGGTGATTCTGAAAAAGGCTGGGATGGCTCCCCGTTCTGGATGCCAAACCTAAAGTTGCCGAAAGGAAAAGTTTTTTACACGGGCAAGGATGGCGAGCAATAGGGCTATATGGACACGGCTCACCTTCCAGCCTTATCTTATCAAATAACGATATCGATGAGCTGACAATCTAAAGGGGGTTCCATGTTGAGGGCGGTCACTAGCTTTCCGTAGTGATAAAATAACAGCATGCAAATCTCCAAATCCGACTACATGCTCTACATGCGGCACCCGGCGTGGCTGTGGGTGAAAAAACACCAACCAAGCAAGATGCCGCCGGTCGACGAAAGCACCCAGGCGGCCTTTGACGCCGGGCACGCCTTTGAGCCATACGCTGAGTCGCTCTTTCCGGAAGGTGTATCCCTAGGCTTCAGTGATTACGACGAGTACCGGTCGCTACCGCAGCGCACCCAGGACGCTATCGCACGCGGCGACCAGGTGCTCTTCCAGCCGCGCTTTGAGTGGCAGGACTTCACTTGCATCTGCGACATCGTGAGCTTCGTGGATGACGGTGTGGTGGATTTGTATGAGATAAAGGCCAGCACACGGCCAAAGCTCGATCATGAATACGACCTGGCATTTCAGGTGGCAGTGCTCGAGGGCAGTGGGCTCAAGGTGCGCAAGATATCTGTCATACATGTGAATAGTAGCTATGTGCGCCATGGCGAAATCCAGGCAGATGAAATCACGGCCTTTGCGGACATCACGAAGCTGGTGCGCGATCGCGGTGAAGCGACGGAGCGGCACATGCAGCAGGCGCTGGCAGTTGCCAAGAGCAACACGATGCCCGATCCGAGTCCGCGACATGCACGACTTGGCTCGAAAAAAGAATGGATGAAAATATACGAAAATATCGTGGGGCCGATCGAGAGCCAGCTACCGATGATCGTAGAGCCGATGATCGATCGACCGGCTATCGCGGAATTTTTGGAGCAGCTCAAGTATCCGCTATACTTTCTCGACTACGAGACAATGATGGGCCTGATCCCATATTTTGATGGCCACCGTCCGTACCAGCAGGTGCCATTTCAATACTCGCTGCATATCCTCGAGTCGCCAGAGGCTGAGCTGGTGCACAAAGAGTATCTGCACCGTGACAACTCCGACCCATCGCGGCCACTGACCGAGCAGCTGATAGACGACATTGGTACCGAGGGATCGGTGATCGTGTGGTTTGAGAGCTTTGAAAAATCGCGCAATAGTGAGCTGGGGGCGATGATGCCGGAGCACCGCCGAGCCATGGAGGCTATCAACCGGCGAGTGGTGGATCTCATCGTGCCGTTTAAAGAGAAGTGGTATGACGACCCGCGCTTCAATGGTAGTGCGAGTATCAAAAATGTGCTGCCGGTATTGTGCCCGCACTTGTCTTACAAAGAGCTCGGCATTCAAGAAGGTGGCTCGGCGCAGCGACTCTGGATGGAGGCGGTGCTCGACAACAGGCGCGCCGAGCAAAAGCAGCAGATCCTGGCAGATCTAATTGAATACTGCAAGCTCGATACACTGGCGATGGTGGAGATATATCGGAAGCTATGCGAGCTGTAGTATGATCAGGCAAGGAGGGGATATGGATGATCTAAACTTTTGCCCGCACTGTGGGCATGATCTCAAACAATATCGTAAATCTAACATGCTTCGGGAAGCCGACCTTATTAAGGCCGCTGCGGAGTACGTCATATCTGTAGGAGTGGCCAAAACATCGGATTTGCAGCGGAAATTTGATATTGGCTACGCACGAGCAGCTAACCTCATAGACAAGCTTGAAGAAGACGGTATCGTTGGGCCGCCAAATGGCTCAAAACCTCGAGAAGTCCTAATTAGCAAGAATCATAAATGACACACGCGCTCAAGCACCCACTGACAATCATCGCCGGCTATACAGCAACTGGAAAGACCACGCTGGCGAATAAGCTCGTAAGTGCCGAGGTGAAACGGCAATCGGACAAGCTAAGCCTTGTATTCTTTGACATGAAGCGAATTGAGTACGAGGATGCCAGGCAGGTGTATACTGCTGCCGGCGAAGTGCAAATATTTACTTTCGACGACGATCCTATCGTCCAGATAGAGTTGGTTGCACAAGTAGCTGGAGGCAATAGCGATAGACAGTATCTTCTGGTGGCGGATGCATTT
>JADZBC010000014.1 GCA_020852295.1 bacterium
ACCCCGACTTTGGGTGGCTAGCAGCTCAATAGCACCATCCTCAATGTCAATCGATTCTTTTTTGGCAATGTCAGCCAGATGCTTAACCAGGTCAGCCTGTGAAATCGGACGAAAATCAAAACGCTGCGTACGAGAGATGATCGTTTCAGGCAGCTTATGCGATTCGGTGGTGGCGAGTATAAAAATTGCGTGTGACGGTGGCTCTTCAAGC
The DNA here is from genome assembly GCA_020852295.1 of bacterium. Classification (GTDB taxonomy): domain Bacteria; phylum Patescibacteriota; class Saccharimonadia; order CAILAD01; family JADZBC01; genus JADZBC01. The sequence goes on from JADZBC010000014.1 coordinate 212, forward strand.
GTCTTCAAAAGCGCATTGAAGGCTTCGCGGGTCAGCATATGAACCTCATCAATGATATACACCTTATACTTGAGCTGACTCGGCGCCGAGGCAATGCGCTCACGAAGTGTGCGAATTTCGTCAATACCTCGATTAGACGCAGCATCAATCTCGATAATGTCCATAAACTGAGCGATATCGGTTTCTCGTGGTAGGTCATTCACCGCTCGGGCCAAGATTCGAGCCACGCTTGTCTTGCCCACCCCGCGTGGCCCGGTAAATAAATAGGCATGGCTAATAAGTCCCCGCTGTAAAGCAGACTGCAAAGTTAAGCTGACATGTTTCTGACCAAGGACTTCGTCAAAATCAGCTGAACGATACTTGCGATAAAGCGCCAATCGCATCGTAGTATTTCCCCTCCCTCACGTTAGCCAAAGCCAAGCTGAGCACTCGACTATTTCACTTCTATTATACCGGTGCTGCAGAGCAAACGCCAGGTTCTGAGACGAGCTTAACGCTTGGTTTTCTTGCGTTTGTACTCAACCTTGTCAACCAACCAGCCAACGAGCCACAGTGCCGCAATATACTCAATACAAATCAGTGGGACCCCAACCGGACCACTAAAGGTATCGAGTAGTTGTTGGTTAGTATGCGCCATGGCGACACTAAAGAGCCCTAATAATACACCGCGCAAGATAAGATCGTAGTTCTTGATCATAATAATCCCTTTATAATACTTATGTATTATAGGCAATATTTATTGGGATTGAAAATAAATCAGTTTATTCGGCGCCAATAACAGCTTCGAGGGCCGCCCAGCTCGCTGAACCTTCGGCTGGTATCACGACCGTCACTTCATCGCCTGGTTGAGCCTTGAAGTACGTTACGCTGGCAAATAATACATTGTAAGCTGTGCCGCCAGCCTCAACTTTGTACTGACCATCATCAAGTGTGAGTTTGCCGATCAGTTTCTTACGCTCAACTGGACCAATTTGCTTGTAGATAAATGAACCGTCGTCAGCAATTGTGAGCTTAAGTGTGTCGCCCTCAACAAGCTTTGACTTACTAGCATAGTTCGCGGGAACTGGATAAGTCTTACCGTTCGGTCCAACCATCCCCTGTCCGTCAAATCGCCCCTCAATAACTTTTGCGTTTGAGCCGACCGCCGCAGGCGTAGCTGCTGGGCGCTTATCATTTGGCTTAGGCAAATCTTCTGGCTTTACGCCAAGCTCGCTAATCATTTTATGAATTTCACGCAACGATGCCTCAGCTGCTTCCAACTGATTGGCGAGTGCTTGTAATGCTTCTTGTTTGTTACTTTTTTCAGCCATTTTCTCTATTTGTTTACAACTGCCATCAGTGTATCATCAAAACCGATATTTTTCCAAACACAACAGATTTAGAAGGTTGAATACCCTTCAAATAATTGCTACAATTTTGCAACTGTCGCACGTCGCGGCAGACCGACAACCCGCCCATTAGGAGGCGCCCTGTGAGCAAGACCCAATGCCTGGAAGAGCTCCAGGCCAAGCTCGACGAGCTCAACGGCCTGATCAAGCGAGCTGGCCGGCACTGCCGCAAGCTCAAGGATGGCAGCGACCGTGGCGGTCTCCGCGTCGAGAGCGCTCGCCAGTTCGCCGTCCAGGTGCGCGACTTCCTCGCTCAGGACAGCCACACCAACGGCACCGCCGCCAGCTACCTGAACCAGATCGGCGGCGAGATCGAGGCCATGCAGAAGATCCTCGAGCGCCAGCCGGTGCGAGCCTGATCGTCGTGTTGTCGGTTGATCGTGTACGTCCTTCATCGGGCGTACGCGGTCATCGGCACGCAATTATTCAACTAAAAAAGCCCCAAGTTGGGGCTTTTTTAGTATGTAAGACTCGCTTACTGAAGTTCGACTGAAGCACCAGCTTCTTCGAGCTTCTTCTTGGCTTCTTGAGCTTCTTCGGTAGGAACACCGGCCTTAACGGTCTTTGGTGCGCCATCAACGACAGCTTTGCTCTCGGCCAGACCAAGACCACTGATCTCACGAACGGCCTTGATAACATCAATTTTCTTTTCACCGGCTGAGGTGAGCACGATGTCGTACTGACTCTTCTCTTCAGCAGCTTCAGCAGCTTCACCGCCAGCAGCTGGACCAGCAGCAACTGCTACTGGAGCGGCGGCGCTTACACCAAAGTGGTCTTCAAGTACTTTGACCAGCTCTGAAAGATCGAGCACGCTCAATTTTTCAATCTGCTCAACGAGGTCTTTAAACTTCGCTGGGACTTCTTTTTTTACTTCTTCAGTAGCTTCCACTACCTCTTTTTTCTCGTCTTCTGCCATGATTATCTCCTTCAAAGAGTTAAATTAGTTTTGTTTGCTTTCTGCAACTGCGTTTAGTGCGTAGACTAGACCGGTCAGATTCGCATTGAGCACTCGTACAAAGCCCGAAAGTGGTGCGGCGATTGTGCCAACAACTTGAGCGGTAAGCTCGTGTTTGCTTGGCAGAGCAGCCAGAGCTTTGACTTCGGCTGGACTCAGTACGCTACCATCTTCACCAATCGCACCGATGATCTGAAGAGCTTCGTTTGTCTTGGCGAATGCCACGACGATCTTAGCTGCCTCAACCTCATCTTGGCCAAAGGCAATCGCCATTGGGCCGGCGAGAATCGACTTGTCAGTCACTTCTTTGTTGGACTGATCGAGTGCGATTTTCACCAAGGTGTTCTTGGAAACTTTGTATGAGATACCTGCTTCACGGAGCTTACTACGGAGCTCATTGATAGCCGGAACATCAAGTCCGCGGTAATCAGTCAGCACACTCAGTTTGCTGCCGTTAATCAGATCGACTAGGCTCTGCACATCAGTTTCTTTTTGACTGCGTGTTTTTGCCATGTCTCCCTCTACAATTTAAAAAATCTTTGGGGTGCATACCAAAGATCGAAGTATTAAAAGCGTATGGGTTATTTGCTTTTATTGCCTCGGCAGCATTTTTGAGACATCGTCCGCTGCGGTCTTTGGTAATAACGATATAAATTCTACCAGATATGCGGTATATCGTCAACAGCATTTGAGGTCGAGTGGCACCCGGGACTTGCGCCCCGGGTACCGTGTTCGACCCTGCCGGCTCAACTGAGCAAGGCCTCTGGGGGCTTGATGCGGCCAGGCTTCATTGCCATTGTCTGACCGCGCTGCTCTGCCATCCTCACGAAGCCTTCGCCGAGCAGACCACCTCGGCTCATCACGCGGAGCAGAGCCAGGTAGTCATCCCAGCTGACGCCCCGACGACCATCCCGCCACTTGGTGCTCGGGCCGATGAAGAGGTGGCCGTGACCTGGAGTGCGCGATGGTGACCAGATGAACGGCACCGAGTGCCCCAGCGCCAGGAAGGGCTGGACCTTACCCGGCAGACTGGACGTGTAGGTCCAGCCATCATCGGCATCGTAGCGCTTCAGTCCGAAGGGCGCCGACACACCATTGCGCAACAAACCGAACAACTCCTCATCCATCGGCTGCTCGAAGCGGAGCTGCCACGAGAGCTGGCCGGCCGGCTGCACCAGGGTGGTGATCTCGGACCCGGACGGAGCTGGTTGCCAGTTGGTTGGTGACGTACCGGGTCGTTTGACCATGAGATGGAACGGCACATCGATGTCAAGAACCGGCAGATGCAAGCCATCGCCCACCGACGAGCCAACGGTGTTGGCGTGAGCCGACGGTTGCACGGCCGACAGACAGGTGTCCTGCTCGTCCTTCAACGCGAAGTTTCGCAGGTGGAACTGATGGCCCCACTGACGGAGCAACGCAACCGCCTGACTCGCGGTATCATTCATGACAACCTCACTGTTCCGGCCGTAGGCCATCGAATTGTTCAGGGTCGAACTGTGTTATTTTCTATTAAGCAGCAAGCAGCTGCAAGCAAAACAAAAATACGCCTTGCAGCGTATCAGATAACTTAGAATAGATTCGGTTCCGGGGGTATGTTGCAACCCCCGGAACCAGCCCCTTCAGCCACGCCAGTTGTGACCCATGCCACGGCTCAGACCAGTCGGCTCGCGCCAGTAGCGACGGAATCGACCGATGATCGAGACTCCGACCAGTGCAGCCACTGCGATGACGACTTGCTTCGTTCGCGTCACGTCAGCCACCCAGGATGGCCTGATCGCGACGATGCCGCGCCTCGGCCCGCGCCCGGTAGCCCGGTCGCACCCACCAGATCACCACCGCGAAGGCGGTGACCAAGATCAACTTCTGGATCATGTCCTCTCCTCTCCGGTGGGGCCTGGGCCGGAACCCAGGCCCCCGCCAGACGAAGTGGTGCTACGCGGACGCGTTCCACCACCAGGCAGCGGCACCGACGATCAGTGCGGCACCGGCCGCCCACTTCCACTTGCTCATGAGGATCCTCCTCGCTCGGGGGACTTGTGTCCCGGGGTGCAGATATTATGCTACAAATTTACGATAAAATCAATAAAAAAGTGGCACGGATACATCCGTGCCTGGGGGCTGAGACCCTCCCAGCCCCCTCTTGTTATGCACTGCAGCTCTTGCAGATATGTGCGGTGCGAGGTTGCCCTCCGCAGACTTCGTGATACCACCGTCCGCAGCTTGCGCAGAGGACGATGAATGTCCCACTCATGCCATCTGGCGGGTTGCTCAGATGGCGATCACAGCCCGGACACGACAGCTTGTCGCTCCCGCAACATGGGCAGTCGAGTTTCACGGTCTGCTCCGGTGGAAGATCCCAGGGCTGCCCACTCACCTCCTCGGCAACAAGCCTGTACTGTGCACTTCGCCGACAGTGTCGATGATCACCGTGGCGACATTGTGGACACGGTATGACCAAGCTCAATGCACCAGCTCCTTCTGTTGGGTCAGTAGATTCAGGTCATCATTGTTGAACTCCGAGCAGCACTTGCCGCTGCAGTGGCACCGATCATTGTGCGGATCGATGCAGTCCTCGAGCTCTTCGCAGTGACACTCCGGACAGACGCAGAGCATGCGCTCAGAATCGCCACCAGCGTGCATGTGCTTTGGCATGATTATCCCCCTGTGTTGTTGTCGCCAAGCCTACCAAATATATCAAACTAGCTTTGGTAGTACCAGTTAAGCTGAGTGGTGAGTTCTGAGACCGCCGTGGCTGCTCCTTTCTGTCCAAGCACCGACGAAGCTATCAATCCACCAAGTTGACGCGCCTGCTCAGTATTGAGGCCCCGACTCGTCAACGCTGCCGTGCCGAGTCGCAGGCCACTCGGTCGCCAAGCTGACTTTGGATCATTAAATATGACGTTGCGATTCAGGATGATACCGAGCTCTTCAAGCTTGTGCTGAGCCACCAAACTATCCACCTCGTCGGGCACCTTGACGAGACAGAGGTGCGTCTGAGTCGGCGAGATAACTTCCAGGCCACCGTCAGCCAGGCCTTGTTCGAGCGCCTGAGCATTATCAATAATATTCTGCGAGTAAGTGCGAAAGTCCACACCGTCTGGATACTCTTCCTCCCCGAGAATCTCAAGTAGCGCCTGCCCAATTGCCGCGATGGCGTGCATATGTGGTCCACCACTTGTGCCAGGAAAAACTGTCTTGTTGAAATTGTCCATGAGGTCTTTTTTGGCAAAAACCATGGCAGCGCGGGGGCCACGCATCGTTTTGTGTGTCGTCATACTGACGTAGTCTGCCCCATCACTACCCGCTTGAAATGGCGTATCGTGGAGGCCGGCTGCCACCAAGCCATTGATGTGGGCAATGTCGGCTAGCACCAAACTGCCCGCCTTGTGAGCCGCCCGACACAGCTCGGCAAACTGATAGGCTCGCGGGTAAGCCGAGAAACCGATGATAGTTAATTGAGGTTTATGGGCAGAAAGCTGGGCCTTGAAATCTTCGGCGTCAATTTCAAAAAGATTCGGTGTAGATTCTTTGACGTCATATGTAACGTGATTGAAAAACTTTTTGTACGCACTGGTGTCGTGCAAATGGCTCAGATGACCACCATTACTGAGCTTAATACTCATGATAGTATCGCCCGGCTGGAGCGCCGCCATATAGACCATCGCATTGGCCGGCGAACCGGACAACAGCTGCACGTTGACGCCGTACTCGTCGGTCTTGTCAAAGACCTCGAGAGCTTTTTGCTGCACAAATGTCTCAAGCTCATCGGTGTAGACTTGTCCGGCATAGTAACGCTTGCCCGGATAGCCCTCACTATAGCGGTTTTGCCAAACCGAGCCGAGAAGCTCCAGAACCTTTGGTGACGGGTAGTTCTCGCTGCCAATTAGATTAAGCGTATCGCGCTGCCGCGCAAATTCTTTTTGAGTAAGATCGAATATTTTGTTCATAGTTGTATTATAGCAGTCCGGTCACCCGGACCCCCGAAGGGGTCCGGGATCACGAACAAGAGGTCAGCCGCTGTTGAGTTCCTGCTGTCGTGCAGCTGCGATGAGCTCCGCGTCGAGCCGGCCGAGCGCCGGATCGTCGTCCATGTTGATGAGCATCTGCGCCGCGAAGGTCGGGTAGACCTCGGCGAGCAGCTCGTACATCCGCTGGCAGATCGCCCGGTAGCCCGGATGGCCCGCCGGCTGCGTCCGCAGCTCCAGCATGTGGAAGAGCTCCCGCAGGTTGGCGGTGAAGGTGTAGCGCATCCGATGACCGAGCAGCGTGGCGTACTGTGCCTCGGTGCTCAGTCCGGCCGCCACCAACACATCGAACAGCTCGCCCGACAGCGCGAAGCACTGCTCGAACTGCTCCTCGAAGCCCGCCTCCACCACGAGCGGCGGCACGTCGTAACCATGGCGCGTTGTGAGCTGCTGCCACTCGATGCCCGAGAGCATGCGGTGGCGCTGCAGATCACGAAACGTGCCGTAGTCACCGACGATCTCCCACTCGAACCAGGCCTTCTCGATCGCTCGGGACGGCTTGGCGCGGCGGTTGAACCGGTCACCGCAGTAGCGCTCGATGATGCGCCGGCAGTCCTCCGCAGAGAACCGGTTGGGCGCCTGGTTCACCAGCACCTCGAGCGACTCGTCCGACTGTTCGTAGAGCATGCGCGGCACGAGCGAGTGCTCATGTCGCGGCCCGTAGTCGATCAGCCGGACCTCGACGCCCTCCTCCGCACGACCGAGATGGAATCGGTCAGCCTCCTCGGCCATGGCAGCACGGTTGGCCGCCATGTAACGGCTGACGGCGCTACCCCGGTGAGCTGCATCGGCGCGACGCAGGAACGGCTTCATGCCATCGAGCTTGCGCACTTGCCGCAACAGCCCCTCGGCCACCTCATCCGCCTCGGCATACCCGAGGGAGCGGAGGTAGATGTAGAGGTTCTGCACGGTCTGCGCGTTGCCGATGACCATGATCGAGCTGCGCGTAGCCACCGGCAGCACGACTCGGGCCGCATCACAGGCCTTGGCCCGGGTACTGCCGAGCCAGGCCTGGCGCTGCGACTCATCCTGCAGCGGCTCCGCTGCACGAACGTATTCGATCAGACCATGCACTATCTCCGAGTAGAGCTCGAAGATCTGATCCATGATCATCTCGTAGCGTTCGCGCAGCTCGCCCGTGAGGTTGGTCGGCGTGTAGTAGAGCCACCGGCCGTTCTCGTCTTTCTGATCGAACGGGATGTAGCGCGTCGACTGCTCCAGGTAGCCCATCAGGCGACTCCGCTCGATGACCTTGGTCATCAGATTGGAAACGCGCTCAGTTGCGAACTGGAGCGGCACGAGCTGCATCACCGAATCGTCGCCGTAGCTGGCGACGACACGATCGACCAGCGCATCGCGCTGATCATCGCGACCAGCGAACTCCTGCAGAAGGATGCCTCGCAGGTCACCCGGCGAACGTGACAGCCGCGCGGCTGCCGCCCCCACCGTGATCGCGTTGATCGCATCGGTGAAGAAGTAGATCGGCTCATCGGCGCTGGTCACGCGCCGGCTCAGCCACCGCTTGCCAGGTACGAGCACCCGGATGGTCCCGTCGGCGAGACGCCGACTCATTGCCTTGGCCATGATGGCCTCCCTTCCTAGGGGATCAGGGGCAGCACGAGCTGCCGGATGTCTTCGGTTACTGCATCAATGTCGCGATCGGCTGCCACGCTGGGCAACCCATCGCGTCGAGCGAGCCTTCGGTAGTCGTCCCGAATGCGCTCGTGGAAGTCGTCGGACTGCTGCTCGAACCAGTCACGAGCACCGCGACCGTCGACTCGAGCACGCCCAACCGCAACCGGCACATCGAGGATGATGCACAGATCAGCCTCAACGACCGACGATGGCCTAGCGCTGGCTTCAACCATGTCACGGTCGAGTCCTTCACCAGCACCCTGGTAGGCAACCCTCGATCGCCAGGATCGATCGGCCACCACCCAAGTTCCCTCACGCAACAGCGCCTGCATCACGAGGGAGCTCTCACGCTCCGCCGCGTTGTACAGCCACAGCTTCGTCTCGGGATGGAGTTCGTGACCCGGATCGGTCACGATGTCGTAGATGCGAGCTGAGACCGGAGCATGACGCCCGACGTGCACGTAGCTCGCCTGCAGGCCACGAGACTGCAGCCAGCCGACCAGACGCTTGGCCTGTTCGGTCTTGCCACAGCCATCGCCACCTTCAATGATGATGAGCTTGCCTTCGGACACGAGCAATCACCCCCTTCTCGTGGATCTCAATTTGCTGACGTCCGCCTCTTGTCCGCCACCATCATATCATATGGTCTAATAGCGAGCTTTCTTGATAGCCGGCAGCGGCTTACGTGAATCCTTGTAGGCCCGTGGCAACATTTGCTCCGGCCGCCAACTCTTCACCAACTTATCGATATCCTGCGAGGTCTGATACTTCCCACCCTTGGCGTAGTGCCCTTCGACTGGGCCAGTTTCGTGAAATATGATTTGAGCAATGCGCTCGCCAACTGGGAGCGGTACACTTTCTCGTTGATTAAGGTTATAAATTTCCATTGTCCAACGGTTAATGTAGCCGGAGTCGCCCCAACCAGCATCAAAACACGCCGCAATCCCATTGCGACCCCATGTCGAGCGGGACTTCATCTCAGTTGTGCCCGGCGGATTGATGCCGATAAATTCGTGAGTGTGCGCCAGAATCCGCTCACCAGGTCGCAAGACAATGATTGGGTGGTTTTCCGGGATACCAACAAAAAGTTGCCGACCATACTTTTGGCACCACTCTTTGTGCGGAATTGCTTTGAGCGGACCAGTAAAGTACCGCTTCACATCCTCTGGCTCAAATGGATTATAAAAATCGCGATTATCAGCCTTTTCTGTCAGATAAAACCACTCACCAAGCGTTACGTCGACGCTACTCGTATTGACGTATTCCTCACGATACGGATGAATAACAATATGCCCACTTTTTTGTGCCAATTTGATGGCAAGATCACTATAGACGCCCATCTACCCCCCTTACATTTTTCCTATCATACCAAAACACCCCACTACCTGTCATCTGGTGTGGGGTGTTTTGCGGATTACTTGGGTCTATTTGTGATTCAAGCGAACTGCAGGGGTCATAGCGCCGGCAATAAAGACCGATACGATGTAGGTACCCTTCGCGCCCGATGGCTTAGCCTTGGTGATCGCATCGAGTGCTGCCTGTGCATTGCTGACCAAGTCATCGGCTTTGAAGCTCTGTTTTCCGATAACGGTATGCACAATCGCATTTGCGTCGTTTTTGAGCTCAACACGTCCTTTTTTGATCTCGGCAATTGCAGCAGCTGGATCTGCCGTAACGGTACCGCTCTTTGGCGATGGCATGAGACCTTTTGGACCGAGTGCCTTGGCGTGCTTACCGAGGTTTGCCATCTGATCAGGCGTTGCGAGCAAGGTGTCAAAATCGAACTTACCCTTTGCTACATCAGCAAGAATCTTTTCGGCATCAACCAAGTCGGCACCCGCCTCTTTGGCAGCGGCAGCCGCTTTGTCGTTGGCGATTACGGCCACACGAACGGTCTTACCAGTACCAGCCGGCAAAACGGTGCTGGTGCGAACAATCTGGTCAGACTGACGTGGATCGATACCAAGTCGAACATGTAGCTCGATGGAGCCATCAAACTTAATCTTTGAAATCTTCTGGATAAGCTCAATCGCTTCTTTGAGTTCGTAAGCCTTTTCGCGATCGATGGCTTCACGAGCAGCTTTGTAGTTTTTGGCGTAACGCTTAACGTGTGGCTTAGCCTTCGGCTTTGGTGTTTCGTCCGCCTCAGCCTTCGCCTCTTTGCGGGCCTCTTTGGCTTCAGCTTCGGCCTGTTCTTTCTGGGCCTTGGCGCTGTGCTTACCGGCCTTGGTGGTCTTGTCAGCGTTTGGCTGCTCGGTGGTTTCTTCCACTACAGCTGCCTGCTCAACTTCTTCAGTTGCGACTTTTTTCTCTTCGGTTTCTTTGGCTTTTGCCATGGTTTTCTCCTTTGTGGTGCAAACGTGAGTTGACGCTCACTCCCAACAGGTTAAATACGTACTATTTCTTTTCGACTTCGACGCCCATCGAACGTGCCGTACCGGCAATGATCTTTTTGGCAGCATCGATGTCATTGGCGTTGAGATCAGCCATTTTCTCCTCAGCAATCTGAGTGAGCTGCTCGTCGGTCAGTGTGCCAACCTTTTCTTTGTTTGGAACACCCGATGCCTTCTCGATGCCGAGGGCTTTTTTGATGAGGATCTTGGCTGGAGTGCCCTTCACTTCAAATGTGAAACTCTTGTCTTCGTAAACCGTAATCTTGGTTGGACACATTGCGCCACGCATATCTTTGGTCTGCTCGTTGAACGCGTTGATGAAGTCCATCATGTTCACACCATACTGACCAAGACTTGAACCAACTGGTGGTGCTGGCGTAGCGCCACCGGCCGGTATGACCATCTTGAGTTTTGCTTTGATTTTCTTTGCTTCTGCCATATTACACCTTCTTTACCTGGAGACTGTCGAGTTCTACTGGAGTCTCACGGCCAAACATGTTGACCAATACTTTAATTTTACCTTTTTGCTCATCCACTTCGCTGATGCTGCCATCAAAGCCCTTGAATGGACCGTCGGTGATGTTGACCAGCTCGCCAACTGAGTAGTCGATCTTGTACTTCGGTTCTTCGACACCCATTCGCTTCTGAATCGCCTTTACTTCTGCATCAGAGATCGGACTTGGGGTCGTGCCGGTACCAACAAAGCCAGTTACGTTAGGCGTGTTGCGCACCACATACCAGCTGTCTTCCGTAACTACCATGTTCACCATGATGTAGCCTGGAAAAATCTTACGCTCGACGATACGGCGCTTACCATTTTTGATCTCAATCTGGTTCTCTTTTGGCACGATCACGTCAAAAATTTTGTCTTTCATGTCCATCGACTCAATCCGCTGACGGAGGTTATCGGCCACCTGGTCTTCGTAGCCTGAGTACGTGTGAATAACGTACCAATCTGATTTTGGAGATGTTTTTGTCATCTTAGCCCTTCAAAATAAATAGCTCTAACAAGGTGCGAAAACCGGTGTCAAGCAGGCCAAGCATTGAGGCAAACACCAGAGAGAAGATCACGACAGTAAGAGTTAGTCGTATAGCTTGCTTGCGTGTTGGCCAAACAACCTTACTAAACTCATTGAGCGATGCACTGATGTAGTTACCTATTTTGTTCATTGTGCCTAATTATACTCCGTTTCGCAGCCGAAATAAAAAAGCCTTTTCGGCTTTCTGGTGTCAATACTATCTGATTTTTACAGATATGTCAATCCGAATTTTAGTTATTTTTCGGAATCAGTTGCGTAAAATCGCTCGGTATCGCCTGTTCGATCTTTTGCAGACCAGATACGGCGCTTTTCTCGAAATAAAAGCCGAGGCCGATCAATACACCTAGGGTTACCACCAATAATATGCCGAGCCGAAACGCTGGCCATAGTTTGACCCGCGGTGCGTCTTCCTGATTAAGAACTGCCGAGATGTGGCCCTCGGAGCTATGCAACAAGGTAAAGTGGTAGTGAGTCGCCCAAAAGCTTTGTAGCCATGCTTTGCGAACAGATAGGACGAGTAAGGTTAGGAAAAAACCACCAACCACGAGCGCAACTTGCGCCAGACCCGAACTCGTTGAAGATAGATAGGTATATTGCGCCCAAACCACCGCTACCGCCAGGCCAAGCATCAGAATATTGGTAATACTCGCAACAAATCCGGCGCCAATATGCTGCCAAAGAGCGCCGTGCAACCACAATTGATAGCTTTTTGGCCTCACGTAGGATAACTTCTCGTCAACCGTTGCCAGAAGATTTCGCTGTAGCTGCTTGGGCTGATTTGCCAACCACAGCACAATTAAACTCACGACAGCAACCAAGGACACAAAGATAGGCCGCCAAACGGCGATGGTTGGGTTAACCGAGGTCTGGAGCCAATATGCGGTCACTGCTGCCACGACGACAACTACCGCATCAATGAGTGTATTTGACATCCAGTTGAAAAAAACTCGATCGATTTGAGCAAGGCCACGACGCAACAGTGCCGACGTTCTACTCGGACGATGGTCTAAAATGGCGATACGTGTCGCGAGATTTGCCAGAGTAAGGAGAGCACCAACGCTCAGCAGTACTGTAAGCAGCACGATCACACCAGCGGTTGACCAGATAAATGGCCAGTAGTTTTGTGGTGCAAGCGTTTGACGCAAGCTCGTCAGGGCCGTACCAAGAGAGGCGTTACGAATACTAAGAAGCCATAATGCTATCAGGGGTGCGATCATGACAAGCCAGGTTAGCGGACTAACGAGTGCCTGTAGAAATGCTAGACGCAAGATCTTGCCATCCATTTTCTTGATAAAACTCGCCGCAACGACACTACCCCACCACGTGGAGCTGGCGACGACCGGTCGAGCTTTTTGGGTTGGCAGGGTTGGATGCGAGACACCATGCGGGTGGTGCTTCATTAGCGCCAATGCCTGATCCTGAAAGTTCGACTCTGGTTTTGTTACTGGTTTACGTGGTAGCTGAGGTAGTTTTGGCTCTGGCTCAATCGGTGGTGCGGGTGGCGTTGGTCGTGGTTTTGCAACTTTGACAATATCAAAACCACGCATTGGCCGCTGTGGCGCAGTGGCTGGTCGCGCGGGCGTCTTAACCGGCTCTTTGGTGTTGACCGATGGCTGCTCGGAACGCACCGGACGGCCGGTATCGAGACTGTACATAACACCATCGACATTGATGATGCGATTATTTTTCTTTGGCGTGGCCATAATTTCTATTCTTATTATAGCCGATTGGCAAGGTATCGGGCTAGAGCATGAGCACTACGATGACAGCAGCTTGGCGATGTATACGCTCAAGACAATTCGTAAGCGTGCGAAGTTTGACAAGCGTATGCGCTCGGACTTAAGTCGATCAGCCGAAACGCGACTCAATTTATCAGTCAGAGCTGCGAAATACCGCGTTGCAAGCACCACACCATACCTTGAGCTGGCTGGCAGTTGGTCAATGCCGCGCTGTGCTCGCGCAATATCTCGATTGATATCATGAATAATTTTTTGCTTTGCGCGTTCATCGAAGTTCTGCTGAGTTACACCCGGAAAGTAATTGCGCTTTAGTTCATGGGTGTCAGCGGCCAAGTCGCGCAAGAAGTTAATCTTTTGAAAAGCCGCTCCGAGCGCGCGGGCAGCGGGCGTTAAGCGACGATAGAGCTGCTTATCGCCCTGGCAAAATACATGTAAGCACATCAACCCGACCACTTCGGCCGAGCCATAAATATACTGTTCGTAGCTCAAAGTGGGCGCACTCGGCAGATCGCTTTTCATACTCTCAAAGAAGGCAGCGATCAGATCATACTCAATGTTATAAGCTTGTGCGGTTTGTGAAAAAGCATGTAACACCGGATTGGCGCTAAAGCCATCGCGTAGCGCCTGCTTCGTGTGTGTGATATATGTATCAAGATAGCGCTTCGCCTGTGGTCCATGAAATGTGTCAACGATCTCGTCACCGACCCGAACAAAACCATAAATATTGTAGATATGCGGTCGTATTTCCGTTCCAACCAACCGAACCGCCAGGCCAAATGACGTGGAATAGCGCCGCGTCAGAAGTTCGGCTGATTCAAAACTGACCCGATCATAAAGTTCTTTACCGGTTTTCACCATGAGCGTCTAATATTTACGATCCACACAGTAGCTCGCAAAGTCTCTGAGCTGCTGAGCCGTCGCCCCGTTTATCGAAATGTCATCAAGCGCTGCCGTTGCAGCCTTGGCATAATCGGCCGCCAACACAGCTGTCTTGGCGCGCGCACCATTGTCAGTTAGAATTTTCTTCACTTCACGGTGATCATCCAGCGTGACGGTCTGATTACCAAATTTCTTAGTTAGAAATGCCTTTTGGGTCGGTGTCGCAAACTTAAAGCCATAATGCATCAGCACTGTTTGCTTGCCTTCTTTGAGATCTGTAACGACTGGCTTGCCAATGGTTCGTGCCGAGCCAAACATCCCAAGTAGATCATCGGTGAGCTGAAATGCGAGTCCGAGATTATCGCCGTATTGTGCAAAGGCATCGAGTACATCCTGATCGGCTCCAGCTAGCACCGCACCAAGTTGCAGTGGCGTAACAATGCTATAGCGCGCTGTCTTGTAGCGATAGACTTTGAGAATTGACTTGATAGCAAACTGTTTGTGGGTAACCCCAAGCACGTCGAGCTGCTGACCGGCTGCCACCTCAAATATCATCGTCTGTGCACGGGTTGCAATCTCGGTCCCTGTAGCCTGATCAACACTGAGCTGGGCAATGCGCGCTTGCGCTAAGCCGTGCAAGACGTCTCCAGCCAAGATAGCCATCGAATTTGCGACGTCACGGGCCACCACTGGATGAACCTGCCGAGACAGACGCTTGTTGTATTGACCGATGATATTGAGTCCGCCATAACGACGATCATCATGATCCATCAGATCATCATGAATGAGCAAGAAGGCATGGATGAGTTCTAGTGAAAGAGCCAGCTCGTATATCGACTCTTCGTCCGACCGACCATTGGCCGCCTGAAAGCCAAGAACCGCTAAAATCGGACGAAGTCGCTTGCCGCCGCGGAGTAAATATTTTCGAATATCCAGCCAGAGCTGTTTGTAGGCCGGGTCAATCTTGGCGGCCAAAGCGACCTGTTCGTCGAGAATGACTGCCAAGCAGCGGTTGATTTCAGCCTGGATGTGCTTCACTTGAGTTGCGAGTTCTTCTGTCATGATGTTTGTGCATCCGCCATAATTCGTTCGACAACTAGTTTAGCACCTAAGGTGACCATTGGTACACCGGATCCAGGGTAGGTACTCGCTCCTACTAGATATACCCCCTTGATGCCACGCACAACATTGTGAGGACGGAAGTAGCCCGATTGGAAGAAATAATGACTCAGGCCAAAGGCACTGCCATCATCAAGGTTGTATTTGGTCTCGAAATCCTTCGGCGTAAAGACTGATTCAACTTCGATACTATCGCGCAGATCAAGTCCATACCGCTGCTTGATCCCCTTGAGTACTTTTTCGCGTATCTTCTCAACCCCCTTCTCCCAATCAATCTTGGCCTGCAGGTTTGGAACTGGCACAAGCACATAGCAGACATTGCGCCCCTTAGGTGCGAGATCCGGGTCAGTCTTGGTGGGGATATATAGGTAGAAGGCCGGATCAGTTGGCAACTTTCCTTGGTAGAATATCTGATCTAGGTTCTGCTTGAAATCGCGAGAGAAAACGACATTGTGATGTAAAAGGTCATCGAGTGGATCTTTGACTCCCCAATAAAATAACAAGGCCGAGCTTGCCTGTTTGAGACCATTGAGCCGTCGATCGGAGAACTTGGGACGCTCATGCCGCTGGAGTAGTTTTTGATAGGTGTACGCCAGATCTGCATTCGACACAACGATGTCAGCTTCGACTCGCGTACCGTCGGCCAGTTCGATGCCGCGCACCTGCTTGCCCTCGACAAGAATCCGACCAACCGGTGCATTGCAGTGCACGACACCACCGAGATCTTCGACGAGCTTACGCAGGGCAATTGACAGCTGATACATGCCGCCCTTGGGATACCAGATCCCAAGACCAGATTCCATATAACTAACCACGCTGTATACTGCCGGTGCAGCATACGGTGAAACACCGAGATACATACTTTGAAAGCTAAAAAGCATGCGCAGTCGTTCATCGGAAAAGTACTTGGATACAAAATTATAAAGCTTCATCAATCCACCATCGCGCAGCAATTTATATCCTGCCGAAGGAGATATGAAGTCAGTGACTCGATCGAAGTTTCGATCGATAAAGCGAGCGCGCGCTAGACGGTAGATTCGCGCAGTGATGGCAAAAAATTTGTAAAATTGCTCCGGTGCCTCGGGTGAGATCTTGCTAAGCTCACGACCAAAGCGGGCAATATTGCTCGACACGGTCAGACTACTGCCGTCCGCATAGCTGACTCGGTAGTTTGGTTCAAGTTGCAATAACTCAATGTAGTCGTAGAAATCCTTACCGCAATCAGCAAAAGTTTGCTCGAGCACATCGATCATCATCAGCAGGGTTGGCCCCATGTCAAAGGTATAGCCCTGTTTGACGAGCCGGTTGGCGCGTCCACCAACCTGGTCTTCTTTTTCATAGACAGTGACTTGATAGCCGGCAGCGAGGAGACGCGCAGCAGTACATAACCCACCGATACCGCTCCCGATGACAATAGCTTTTTTCTGCGGCTGTTTCATTGCAACATAGTACCGGCCACAAGCCAGTATGGTCAATGTATAATACATATTATGATGTGGCTCACTCGCTGGGGATATTTAATTGCACTTATCGTCTCAATCGGTGGTATGACTCTGCTTGATTGGCGATATCGCTTGGCGTGGTGGGCCAACCGACAAGCGACCGCTTGGACTATTGCGCTTGTTTATGCACTACTGTTAGCTGCCGACGTGGCGGGAATTAAATGGCAGATCTTCGCGACTAATTCGACCTACGTCACGGGGATTTACTTCATCACTCCCAATCTGCCAATCGAGGAGTTCTTTTTTCTCTCCCTACTTTGCCACTGTGTTTTGGTCGCCTACCGCGCTGAAGAAAAGTTCCTGCGAGGCAGTGCATGAGATATATTATCCTGAGCGCCGGCCTTCTTTTAGTCTGCCAGGGAATTATATGGTTATGGCTACGCAAAACCCGACCAACGAGCTTACGCATCTGGCTGCTTCTTATTGGTCTCACGCTTTTGTTCAACAGTATCCTGACTGGACTCCCGATCGTGGTATATAATGCCAACAACATCAGTGGTTTGAGGGTCGGCACAATTCCGATCGAAGATTTTAGCTATACTATTGCTGTCCTCTGGCTGATGCCCCGACTCTATCAACGATTTAACAAGAAACCGTCATGACAAAACACACTCTTTCCATCAAAGAACTTATCAAGACCAGCCGGATCATTTCCTGGCCCAACACTGCCGTGCCATTTATTGTTGGCTACATCGCTGCGACCGGACGGATTGACCTGCCTGGAATTGCCGGTCTGCTGTACTTCTGCTTCTCATACAACCTACTCATGTACGGCGTTAATGATATTTTTGACTATGAGTCCGACATCAAAAACCCACGCAAAAACTCGATTGAAGGTGGGCTACTGCCAAAGCAACTTCATGGCAAACTATGGCAAGCAATCGCTATCGCCAATATCCCCTTCTTGGCTTATTTTCTTTACGTCGGCACGATCACAAGTCACCTCATCCTTGCAGCTCTTATCTTTTTCTGCTTGAGCTACAGTATCAAGGGCCTACGATTTAAAGAGGTACCTTTTCTTGACTCACTGAACTCAGCTCTCCATTTTGTTATGCCATATATTTTCGGGGTGAGTATTGGTGGAGGTCAAAATTTTCGTCCTCTGGCCGCCCTCGGATTCCTCTGTTGGGGCATGGCATCACAGGCCTTTGGTGCCATCCAGGATATTGGCCCAGATCGTGAAGCAAATATTAAGTCTATCGCAACGGCCATCGGCGCCAAACGAACGACACAGTACAGCTTCTGGCTGTACGTTGCCTGTATCTCACTCGTCATTCTTAGTTTTGGTACCAAGGGTATACTGGCGAGTATTCTCTTGAGCGCCTATCCACTCAATGTAGCCTTTTTCATGAAGTACAAAAGTGACGCCCAATCAGCCCGATTTCGACGTGGCTGGTGCAATTTTATTTGGCTCAATTTCCTGGTTGGTTTTGGCCTGACACAAATACTGCTTTGGCGCTGGGACCCATTTAGTCTGGGCGGCAGCAAGATTGGCTACATTTTTATTTCTCTTACAATTATCGGCCTCATTCAGCTCGCTCTTGTGCTGCAAAATTTCGCCGGCTTTCGCCGACCAAAAACGGGGAGACTCGAGGAATGGCCAAAGATTAGTATCCTGATTCATGCGTTCAATCAGGCTGACAATATAAACTCAACCCTTCTATCACTCATCGGACAAAACTATCCAAGCTTTGAGATCATTTTTACAGACCTCGGATCAACCGACAACACCCTCAAAATCGCTCAGAGTTACAATGATAAGAAACTTACCATTATCGATACAGATGAGGTACCGAGCGGCTGGACCCTGGAAAGCTGGGCCGCACAACAGCTACTCAATAACGCCTCCGGCAAAATCGCTCTCTCACTTGCCGCTGATACTGTTCTGCTACCAAATGCCCTCACTACCATCGCCAGTCTGCTTTCTGAGCAAAAACTTGATCTGGCCGCTCTCTTGCCGGCAGATCAAGATAAGAGCTTAGCCCAAAAAACCATTCTTAGCCACAATCACTACTTCATGTTTGGCATGTACCCGGCTGCCTATCTTGATAAAAACAACCCCTCACTGACCTCAGTATATTCTCAGGTAGTCGCTTTCGACATTGATGCAATTCAGAGCCTTGGCGGCTATGAGCTCACCAAGCGAAGTCCGCTCAATGACCTTGATCTGCCTATTCAAGCTCGCAAACATCGAGCTAAAACGGCTTTTTATCTTGGCTCGGATATCGCTATGAGTCAAAACCATGCTAGCTGGCGACTGATCGGTCGGCAAAATATCCAACAGTTCTACCCCGCGCTACACTTCAACATGCCACTCACGCTGAGTTTATTTGCTGGCGGATTATTTATTAGCCTCGGGCTCGTCTATGGCGTCATTGGCAGCATAGGCGGCAGCGTTTCGATCGGGCTATTTGGCTTGGCGTATGCTACCAACCTCCTGCCGCGTCTTTTGGTTGCGAGAGAGAGCAAGCAAAACATCATCGCTACAATCATTTTCCCAATCACGAGTACAGTAGCCCTGGCTATGTTGCCGCTCTCGATGATTGGCTACGAGATATTTCGGCCACGCTGGCAAAGCCGTACCGAGGCTACAGTCTAGCTAACTTTACTAATCTTCTGTGCTCGTGGAAGCTCCACAGGCACCTCTAGGTAAAACGTACTCCCCTTGCCGCGGCTACTGTCCGCCCAGACCATTCCACCGATACTTTCTGCTTGCTTTTTAGCGATATAGAGACCCATACCTGTTCCTTTGGCCGACTGTGTTGTCTTGTTTTGAGCACGGTAAAACTTTTTGAAGATCTCCCCTAGATCCTTTTTCGTCATACCAAGTCCATTGTCTTTCACCCATAGGCATACGCCTCCTTTGATATTCTTCGAGACACTGGCTCCAACCACTATCTCCGCCCCGTCACCACTGTATTTTATGGCATTTGTGACATAGTTGACCAATACCTCCTCGATGCGCTGCCGGCTCGATGTGATCTGCTCATCAATTGTTTTTGTTGAAATTGAAATTGTGTGTCCCGCCTGCTGGGCCTGATCGCGAAAGTTTGCGACGATATCACGGATCAGCTCAGCACTACTAAACGGCATGATCTCCGTTTCAATGACGGCACGTTCTGAACGCGCTAAGTCAGAAAGATCCCGCAGTAAGCCTGACAGATGGGTCAGATTTTTTTGAGCATCAGTTAATACTTTCTTGGCCTTATCTGGCAGCTGGACAAAATTTGGCAGCAGTGCAGTCGATACATTGGCCTCGACGATCGCTACGGGAGTACGAAGCTCATGGGAGATAATGGAGACAAATTCGTCTTTTTGGCTTTCAAAGTTTTTCTGACGACTGATATCGCGGATCATGACCATCGCGCCAGTCCGTTTGCCCTGTTCGCTAATCGGCGTAATGTTGACGTAGACATTTGGTGAATACGTGGCCGTCTTGAGCGTAAGATTATCACTGACAGCAACCCGTCCGGTCTCGAGCACCTGTGCGGCTGGAAAAACTTCTTCGCCTTTTTGATTGACTAGATGGACGGCCTCGCTAAACGGCTTACTGGCGATGTCGTAATGCGTGTCTAGTAGCTCGAGCGCCGCTGAGTTATACAGTATGATGTTGCCCGCTTGATCGACCGCAAAAATTGCTTCACCGAGACTATTTACTAGGGTTATGAGCTTGGCTCTTTCCTGAGCGAGCCGGGCATCAATGTCGAGTAATTTATCTCTATCAGATTCGTCGAGCGAACTAAGCTGGGCGAGATAAAGACCGAAAATTGAAGCCGTTACAAAGACGCCAAGGGTAGCAATTGAGTAAGAGTCACCGACGATCGTTAGCACGCCGAGAAACGATCCAATTGCCAAGAGTACAGATATGAGTCCGGCCAATTCATACCAATACGCAGCCGACATCACGACCAGAAACAGCAGTGGCAAGTAGGGGCTGCGAAGCTCTCCGGTAAAAACAATCAGTGCTGCGATAAGTAAGAAATTGGCAAAAATCGCGAACCATTTTCTACCAAAAAGTCGGCTGTCTGCAAAGCTTGGTATGTACTGTAAGACATTAAACACGACCGCAACTGCGAGCAGTATAAGAAGTGGCTGTCGACTATATGGCAAAAACCACATGGTGCTTGCGACAAATATAATGACAAGCCAACGAGTTGTTCGCGTCAGCTTCTCGTAAATTTTTCGTAAAGCCGGTGAGTGATCAAGCTGTGTCATTAATGCTTCTTGTCTTTCGGATGAATCAGTAGAAAAGCCGCAAACACCAGTCCAGTCCCGACGACCACAAAGCCAATAATGTATGGCCACAACATACTGCCAAGCACAGCCGAAATGTTGCCGCCGATTTGCGCGGTATTAAGCTTGGTATTTTTCGCATCGCCTGAAGAAAATAGCGAAAAGACTATCGGTAAGCCATACGCAACAAGCAAACCAAAAATGGCAGCGACAAAGAAAGCCCAGGCGGGTTCTGTCAGGCGCTTACGCCCTTGGCGAATATTAAGCAGTGCGAGAAGCAGTAGAAGACCAGCTGCAGCACCGACAAGCATAAGACTCGTGCTCTGCGCGCCGCGGTATGCATCCCTCACCATCAGTAACGATGACTGAAGTGGACCAGTTCCTGACCCATCGGGCGTCTTGTCTTGCGCAATATCACTCAATTTTAGCTGATCTGGAACACTCCTCGTGATCTCAAAGCGTACCGCATCCACCTGGTCGGCAGGTAGATTCTTTTCAAGCTCAGTTGTAAGCGCTGTTTTGATCGGTGACATATCAGCACTCAGCTCTGGAGCGGCATTATAACCACTCGCCTTCAACCACTCAGTAAACTCGTAGACGGTTGGTTGCAGACTAGCCTCAACCACCGGGGCCTTGATCGCCTGTTTTACCGCGGTAACTAGCTGCTCAGCCGAAGCATTGTTTGATTTAATCTCAGCAACAAAAATATCTGCCACTTGTGGTGCAAGCTGTTCGTAGACACCACCCTTACGGAGAGTTTCGTTGATTGAGCTAGGCGATGCCAACAAAGCCGTAAATGAATAATTGATGGCCAGCGCAACGAGGCACAATGCCGCAAGTGTCACAAGAATTTTATTAACTACTGCCATGGTATGTATTGAACCTATTGTAGCATAACTACTATCTGGTTAGCTTCGAGTACGCAAACGAATTGCTACTAAATACTGAGATGCGAGTGTCACCATAATCAAACAAAGACTTACCCCTACAAAAATTGGTTCAACTGGTGCTAAGGCAAAGAACCGAGCTGTTGCAGGAAAAATTGTCAAACCTGAAAATATTAAAAATACTGCCAAGAAATATAGCACTAATACTTGATTCTGTATCTTATCAATCCTAGTTTTGAGCGCGATTGGCGCAAAGAATATCGCACCCACACCGAAAGCCAATAACGTTACAATGACCATCATTCGAGCCGTTTGCTCGTCTGCCCCCATCAGATCGACGCTTATAAAGTACGCTGCCGATGCAGCAACTGCCGATATCAAGCCATTGGCAATCGCAAATGGCCAGGTAGCGCGAAACAGAGAGTGGCCGTCGATCGCGCGACGCTTTGTACGCGGCCAAACCGACCAGAGAAAAACCGGAAAGCCAATGATGAAGTAGTTAATGACCGTGATATTGCGTGGAACCAGTGAAAAATTATGCCCCCCAATACTTAACGCCAAAAACAACACAATACCAACTACAACCTTATGAAAGAACAGGCTTGCCACCAGCTCAATAGTGGTGATTATACTGTCACTTAAACGTACGCCGCGTGGTAAATCGGAAAAATCACTACGCATCAGTACAATGTCGGCCACGTGGCGCGCGGCATCGCTACCTTCAAACATTGCTATCCCGAGATCAGCTTGCTTGATCGCCATCGCATCGTTAGCACCATCCCCGACCATTCCGACGATATGATTGGCTTGTAGGGCTTGTACGAGGCGTTCTTTTTGTTCTGGCAAGATACGAGCATAGATATGGTATTGGTCAGCCTTGGCAGCATAGTCTTCATCCTTCCAGCTCTGTAGTGCTGTCCCATCGATTACTTCCGACATCGGTATGCCCGCCTCTCGAGCAATTGCCGACACGGTTGTAGCATTGTCGCCCGAAATCAGCTTTAGAGCCACTCCTCGTCGCTTGAAAAAGTCGATTATTTCAGCTGTTCCCTTCTTCAGTGGATTACTTAAGACGACTAAGCCAAGGGGCTCAAGTATAGCACCCTGTTTTTCACCGAAAGATTTGATGCCAAACTCCATCTCTGTCCGGGCAACCAAGATGACTCGCTGGCCATCTTTGGCATACTGCTCAACATTATCGCGAATCCAGGCTTTCTTTTTGCAATTTAGCGCTAGCACATCGGGTGCCCCTACGAAAATCGTCTCAACATGACGACCGCGCTGCATCCGCACCGCACCATATTTGCGCGACGAACTAAATGGCAGTGCTTCAACGAAATTACCAGACACGCCTTTGCTGGCAACATAACTCGCGACCGCAGCGATAGTCTGCGTCTGGGCAGCATCGTGCACTATGTAGCTACTCAGAGCTCGATCAAACTCTGCCCGAGTCACGTCATTGACGAGAGCAATCCGGTCAAATACCGGAACGTTTTGAGTAAGGGTGCCCGTTTTGTCAAAACACAATGCACTGATCCGACCGAGCTTCTCAGTGGCGTTAATCTGCTGCAAAAGTACTTTGCGCTGCAGCATGCGAACGGCACCATAGGCAAACAGTAGTGTAGCCGCCAAAATAAGCCCCTCGGGCACCACAAAGCCAGCTAGCGCGGCGATTTGCTTGATCACTACTGGTGCTGAGTTGCCGATCTGAATGCCGCGTAAAACGATAAAAACCGTAAAACCAAGTAAAACGTATGTCATTATCCGGATAAAGCGCGTCAGGTCTCGTTGAATTGGGCTTTGCAAAAAATGATACCGTTTTATCTTTTTTGTCATCTTGCCGATAAAGCTCTGCTCGGGTGTGCGAAGTATCTCAACCACTCCGCCACCGGCCACGACAAAGCTGCCGCCGAGTAGCTCGTCACCAACTGCCTTGGGGATATTAATCGTCTCACCGGTCAAAAGTGCCTCGTTGACTTCAAGGTTCTGCGACTGCAAGATCGCTGCATCCGATGGCAATTGGTCGCCAAGCTTGATGCGGATATGATCACCAACGAGCAAGCGATCAACTGAGATAAGGTGCTCGCCATCGGCACCGAGTCGTATAACTTTCTGAATCGCCAGAGCCTGTAGCTTTTCAAGCGCGAACCGAGCACGAAGTTCCTGAATAATGCCAATTACGACGTTTAGCGACACCACACTGCCGACAAAGACAGCATCACGCGAATCGCCAAACCACCACAGAAGCAATGCTAACGTTGTGATGAGGCCGTTGATAAGCGTAAAAATATTGCGTACAAAAATCGGCCACATGTCACGGATTAGATTTCGCCAGGCCGTTTTAGACTTCATGGTTATATTCTAGCAGATTGCCATCAGCGAATAAGTTCAAGCCTAAGCTGCGAGGGAATCCTCTTCGGCATTGTAGTATTGGGTCAATTGAGCGATTTGCTTTTCTCGATATTTACTATACTCAGTTTTACGGAAACCGTTGCGTCTAATAAATGAGCTTATTTGTTCACTGCCAATATAGTGCGGCAAAGTGACGTAGCTCGCTCCGAGGCCATAGAGCTCAGCTGCGTCATGAGCATTGTCAGCCCTACAGATAACGACGGCCGACGGATTTATGTTCTCCATATATTCTACAACGAACCGATTTGTAGCAGAGTCGCTGGCATGCGACACTACCAACTTCACCTTGCTTAAGTCAATTTCGTCCAGTAGTTCCGGATCAGTGATATCGCCGTATAAGTTTGGGATATTTTTCTTCTCCAACTCCTCGATAGTCTCAGGATTGTAGTCAATTACAATAAAGTGTTTTGATATTTTCGAAAATGCCTTTACGTATTCACTCCCGCCTTCCCTATAACCCAAAAGTACACACTGATAACTCGGCATATGATCATTCTCAGCGCGAGTTGCCTTTCTCTCAAATACGCCTAGATATTTTTCTAAAGCAGCATAGATCTTCTCTGAATAGGTAATCATATAAGCAGAAATGGCGATCGTGATTATCCCGACTATAGTAACGAGTGAGACTACGTCCTCGCTAATTTGTCCGTTCTTTAGTCCGAGCAGAATGAAGATTAATGAAAACTCACTGATCTGAGCAACTGCCAGACCGGCCTTAAATCCAGTCTTTTTCGTGTAGCCAAGCATGCCCATGATAATCATTACTACCAAGGGGTTGCCAACGAGTACAAGAATTGAAAAGGCAACAACCTGCGGCCAGAGAGCAGCTGCGTTCCCAAAGTTAAGATTTGCACCAAGCGAGATGAAAAAGACTACTATGAAAAAATCTCGTAATGGACGCAGTCGGGAACCAATTTCTTGAGCATAGTGCATAGTAGAAAGCGCGACACCCGCAACCAGAGCTCCAACCTCTAGACTAAAACCAAACTGGTAGAAAATTGTGGCGATACAAAAACCCCACGCTACCGCGAACAGGAATAGAAGTTCCTGCGACCGAGCCAGCACACTATTCATTGGCCTAATTACGAAATGTGTAAATGCAACGACCAAAGCAATAATTATGCCGGCCTTTAGTAAAAGAAATACAATATCACCAACGCCCAGACCGGTTCCTTTTGCAGAGGTAGATGCTACTACTAACGCAATTGTAGCAATTATATCTTGAACCAGCAGAAAACCAATGGAGATCTTACCATAAAGCTTATTGTGCTCTTTCTTATCGGTTAAGAGCTTTAAGATAATAATTGTGCTCGAGAACGCCAATGCTACTGCTATGTACAGACCCGCTACGAGCCCATACCCATACAAAGTTGTAACCGCCAAGCCTAAAAGTACAGTAAATACTACTTGCCCCAAACCAGTCAGCAGCGACACCCGACCAACTTCTTTAATAACTTTTGGATTTAAACCAAGTCCAACTAAGAAGAGCAGGAGCGCGATCCCAAAACTGCCCATTAGCTCAATTGGCTCTGATGATTTTATAAAGTTTAGTATCGTTGGCCCGAGTAGTATACCGGTAAAGATATGTCCCACGATAAGAGGCTGACGTAGCAGATGCATAATCAGCGATACAGCTGCAGCCACCGCTATGACAATACTAACTTCTGCAAAGATGTTACCGTGCAACTTAGCTCACCCTCCATATATAGTAATTACATCAACAGCATAACATAAAAAGACGACCCAAATCGTCTTTTCAATTCTGGCAGGAACTTCAGAACG
>JADZBC010000015.1 GCA_020852295.1 bacterium
GTTGGGGCCGACTTTTTGGAGTGCTGCCGGCGCAAAAAAACCAACTGGGCTACCAAGCTCTAAGACCTTCTGTCCCTCACGCAAATCAATACTCGTGAGCAACTCTGAAGGGCTGCTAAAATGCTGGCTAACCCGCTTGAGTATGCGATGTGGCAATGCCCGTAACATAATCCACCTTATCTATAACTCTATGATAAAGCAAAAGCAGCTTGCTGAGAAGCTACTCCTTGCTTGGCTTTGCAGTTTCGCCTTCGGGCGCCACTTCTTCGTTCTCAACATTTTCATAGGGGAGTGTAGCAACCGAGGCGACACTATCGCCATCGCTCAGGCGCATGATGCGCACACCCTGTGTGGCACGGCCAATGGTTGGGATAGCTTTGATGTGCAGCCGAATCACAACCCCTTGCTGCGAGATGATGATTACGTCATCACGTTTGTCATTAATCACCCGTACATCAATGGCTTTACCAGTCTTCTGAGTTACCACACCAGCCTTGATACCAACGCCACCGCGGTTGTGCCGCGTGAAGTGATTGGTCTTCGTGACCTTGCCGTAGCCTTTTTCCATCACCACAAGCATCTCACCTTCTTCGGCACCGATCACATCCATGCCGACGACACTGTCGCCGCTGCGAAGCCGGATACCGCGTACCCCACGAGTAGCTCGACCCATTGGTCGCGCATCGCGTTCGGAGAAACGGATCGCCAGCGCCATGGCAGTACTCATGATGATATCGTCGTTGCCAGAGGTCTTCTTCACCCACTTCAGTTCGTCATCTTTATCGAGCTTGATAGCGATGAGTCCTGAGCTTCGAACATTTTGATACTCTTCAATCTTAGTCTTCTTCACGACACCACACTTGGTCGCCATAAACAAGAATTGTGACTTATTGTCTTTTTCAATGGTGAGCATCGAAGTGACGCGCTCGTCAGGGGAGAGATTGAGCAGATTTACTACTGGCTGGCCCTTGGCAATACGTGAGGCGGCCGGGATTTCGTAAACTTTGAGCTTGAAGGCGCGTCCAAGGCTCGTGAAGAACAGCATAGTGTCGTGGTTGCGTGTCTGAATGAGGTGCTCGACTACGTCTTCTTCTTTAGTGGTCATACCCATCTTGCCCTTACCGCCGCGACCCTGGGTACGATACGTATTGCTTGGCATACGCTTGATGTAGTTACCAGCTGTAAGTGTCACAATAACATCTTCATTTGGCACCAAATCTTCGTCAGAGAATTTGCCGGCAGCGCTCTTGATAATCTGGGTTCGGCGCGCATCACCATACTTTTCTTTCATCTCGGTCAGCTCCTCGCGAATCACCCTAAGGATGTTGGCTTCGCTCGAGAGAATCTCTTCGAGTTCCTTGATGAGTGCCATGAGCTGCTTAAACTCGTCTTCGATCTTTTTGCGTTCAAGTCCGGCCAGGGTACGAAGCTGCATAGCCAAAATTGCTTTGGCCTGGATTTCGGTCAGCTTGAAGTTTGCAATCAGGTTCTTGAGTGCTTCCTCTTGAGTTTCGGAGCCGCGGATCGTCGCGATGACTTTATCGATCTGATCAAGTGCGATGAGTAGGCCCTCGAGGATGTGCGCACGGTCTTTAGCCTTACGCAGCTCAAACTCGGTGCGGCGTCGGACAACGACTTGACGGTGCTTCAGGTATTCGTTGAGTACCTGCTCAAGATTGAGAACGCGTGGCTGGATACCATCAACCAACGCCAACATGTTGACGTGGAAGCTCGACTGCATCGGTGTCAGTTTGTAGAGCTGATTGAGAATCTTCTTGGCGTAAGCGTCTTTTTTGAGGTCAATGACAACTCGCACTTCACCCTTTGAGCTCTCATCGCGCAAATCAGCAATACCAACAACCTTTTTATCGCGCACTAGCTCGGCTATCTTCTCAATGAGCGTCGACTTATTGACCTGATAGGGGATTTCGGTCATGACGATGCGCTGATTGCCCTTTTTGCCCTCTTCGATCTCAGCAACCGCTCGCATTACGATGCTACCCTTACCGGTACCGTAAGCCTGGGCGATGCTACCATCGTCAAAAATCACCCCGCCCGTCGGAAAGTCTGGTCCTTTCACGAATTGCATTAGATCTGCAACGGTTGCCTGCGGATTATCAATAATATATATAACCGCATCAATCACTTCACTGAGATTGTGAGTCGGGATATTGGTGGCCATACCAACTGCGATACCCTGAACACCATTTAGGAGAAGGTTTGGCAGCTTAGCGGGCAATACTTTTGGCTCTTGCTGCGAACCATCATAGTTATCCATGAAGTCGACAGTATCCTTGTCAATATCGGCCAACATCTCCTCGGCAATTTTCGTCATACGTGCTTCGGTATAACGCATGGCGGCCGCACCATCCCCATCCATCGAGCCAAAGTTACCCTGACCATCGACCATCATGTAGCGAAGACTGAAGTCCTGGGCCATACGCACCATAGCATCATAGACAGCCACATCACCGTGCGGGTGATACTTACCAAGTACTTCACCGACTACCGTGGCGGACTTACGATACTTCGCGGTTGAACGCAGCCCGATATTGTTCATGGCGTAGAGAATACGACGGTGCACCGGCTTGAGACCGTCGCGAACGTCCGGCAGGGCACGAGCCACAATGACTGACATAGCATATTCGAGATAGCTTTTTTCCATCTCGTTCTCGAGTGGCTGAGCCAATACTTTACCGTGCTCACTCTCCAAAAACTGCGGCTGTGAGACCTCGATTGCCTTTTCTTCTTCGGGTTGTTTTGTATCTTCTGCCATGATCTATATATCCAAGTTTTCTACTGATTTTGCATGCGTCTGTATGAAGTTTTTGCGCAAACTTACCTCTTCACCCATCAGTTTGTTAAAGATTGCATCGGCCTTCTCGGCATCATCAACTGTCACTTTGAGCAAGATGCGCCTTTCTGGGTCCATTGTTGTTTCCCAAAGCTGGTCGGGATTCATTTCACCAAGACCCTTGTAGCGCTGGATCGAAAGACCGGCGACTTTGATCTCGCCGTCAGGCGATTCGGCCAAGGCGGCTTCTGCCTGCTCGGTCGCAATGGCTAGTTCGGCCAGATCTTCGGCCGTCTCGACATCTGATTTCTCAGCCTCATCGGCCGCTACTGCGTCAGCCTTGGCCTTGCCGGCCTTAGCTTTTTTACGTTCTTCGACAGCCGCGGTCATTTCCGCGATGAGCTTATCCCGCTCAGCGTCAGAGTATGCGTAGTGACTCGTCCGGCCGGCTGAGATCTTGTAGAGCGGCGGCTGCGCAATATAGAGATGGCCATTGTCGATGAGTTCTGGCATATGACGGAAGAAGAAGGTTAGTAGCAGTGTCCGAATATGGGCGCCGTCAACATCCGCGTCAGTCATAATGATGATGCGGTTATAGCGAAGCTTGCTAACATCGAAGTTATCAGCGATACCGGTACCGAGTGCGATGATGATGTTTTTTACTTCATTATTGCCGAGCATCTTATCAAGTCGAGCGCGTTCGACATTGAGAATCTTACCGCGTAACGGCAGGATGGCCTGGAAGTCGCGATCACGACCCTGCTTTGCAGAACCACCAGCCGAATCACCCTCTACAATATAGACTTCGGACTTTTGCATGTCTTTGCTCGAGCAGTCGGCCAACTTACCCGGCAGCGTCATGCCCTCCAGTGCACCCTTACGGATTACTGTGTCACGGGCGGCCCGGGCTGCGAGACGGGCACGAGCCGACAGTAGTGATTTCTGCAGAATTTTCTTGGCTTCATTGGGATTCTCTTCCAGATAATACGCAAAGTACTCGTTCATTACCTGCTCGACGATATTGCGGATCTCAGGATTACCCAGCTTGGCCTTGGTTTGACCTTCAAACTGTGGATCAGGCAGCTTAACGCTGATCACGGCTGTCAAACCTTCGCGAACATCGTCACCAGTCAGATTCTCATCCTTTTCCTTAATAAGGCCATTCTTGCGAGCGTATTCATTGATCACCCGGGTCAAAGCCGTCTTAAATCCAGTTAGGTGCGTTCCACCCTCGGGGTTGTAAATATTATTGGCAAAGGTTCGGACGTTTTCGTTAAAACTATCACAGTACTGGATGGCTACTTCAACGGTGACGTCGCCGACTTTTCGCTCGACATAAAAGGTTGGCTCATTAACTGCCTCGCGACTGCGGTTCATGTGCTCAACGTAGCTACGAATACCACCTTCAAAATAAAAACCGTAGCTTTTCGGCTCGTCATCGCGCTCGTCGGTCAGCTTAACGCGCACGCCCTTGGTCAAGTAAGCCTGATGGCGAAGATAGTCGAGTACGGTCTGGTAGCTAAACTTGATCGTCTCAAAGATTTCAGCGTCTGGCATAAAACTAATCGAGGTGCCGGTACCTTTGGCATCGGCAATTGGCTTAATCGGACCCTCGGGTACGCCCGCCTTGTACTTCTGTTCATAGAGTTTACCGTCACGACGGACCTGCGCAACTAGGTCAGTTGAAAGCGCGTTGACCACGCTCACACCAACGCCGTGCAGACCACCAGATACCTTGTAGCCACCGCCACCAAACTTACCACCGGCATGCAGTACGGTCAGGACAGTTTCAAGCGCTGATTTTCCGGTCGACTTCACGGTGTCAACCGGAATACCACGACCATCGTCATCAACCGTCACCCAGCCATTTTTGTGTATCTTGACGTCAACCGTCGTCGCGTAACCCGCCATGGCTTCATCGATACAGTTGTTCACAATCTCCCAGATCAAGTGGTGTAGACCATCAGACCCGGTGCCCCCGATGTACATACCGGGGCGCTTTCGAACTGGCTCGAGTCCTTCTAGGACTTGAATTTGCTCAGCATTATACTGCTTATTTTCTGCCATATTTGTGTAACTTACCCTCTAGTTTGAAACGTCAAAATTAAAAAAGGTCTCAGCCTTTTTACTACAAAAAGTATGTCTTTATTATAGCCCAACAGATAGGGATGCCGCAAGCACAATTCGTGGACTAGCCACGTTTGCGCTTGAGTGTACGCACAATAGTCTCACCGACAGCACCAATCACCCAGCCGGCCGCAAAACCTATCACTACCTCTGAGCCACTTAGTCGAATACCCTGGATCTGTGCCACAACATAGACAACGATACTAAACAGCAGACCAATCACAGCACCGGTAATCAGTAGCGGCGGTCGCATGACTGTGTCCTCAAGAAACTCAGACACGTCTTCGACCACACGATTGTGTACGACTTTTGAGAATGCTCGACTGGTGGATGGCAACTGGGCACGAACCTTGCTCATCTGACGTTCAAAAACGTCACGCTTGGCCTTTTTCCCAACTGGCTCAGCCTGTGGTTCGGTCTGCTTCTGTCGCTCAGTTGGCTCAGGCGCCGGTTTGTGCTCAACTTTTTTAAGCTGTTCGCGAGCGGCCTCGACCGTCTTATCGCGGTCAAATTTACCTGCCTCAGCCGAACGCTCGGCGGAGCGCGTTACCTCTAGTTTTTCGCTCTTGCTCTGTTCGGATTGTCGCTCAGGGGAGCGTATGTCGTTAAATCGTTCAGCCACTATAATCCTCCACGTGTACCGCCATTAGTTCGAGTTCTTTCTTGATCAGTCGATTGCGCAGGAATATGAAGGTTGCGGCCGCACCAAACACGGCGAGAATAGCGGTCGGCCAATCACTACCGGTCTGCGGCAGGCTCTGTACAATCACATCGACAGTCTTGGTGGGTGGTGGTGGCAGCATAATTCTGACGTATTGCCCTTCAAAGACATTATCCATCTTCAAGTCATAGCTCAAGGTATCACTGCTGCTACGTGGCTTATCAGGAATAGTGCTCTTCACTTTGACGATGAAGCTCTTGGTTTCTTTGGAGTTTGCCTTAATGTCGAGCGGAGCCCAGGTCAAGAGTGTCGAACCATACTTTTGTGACTTGAGTGCACCACCAAGATCTTCGAGGTCAGCGTACTCCAGGATGTCTGTAATGTCTTCGTTGAAAATGTATTTCTTTTGGTCAGCCTTGCCGGTGTTGTTCGCCACCAAGTTGTAGCGGATACGATCACCCGGTTTGACGGTTGTATTGTTGGCGTCACTTGGCTTGCCGTTGACCAGCTGAGTAAGGTTTTCAGCTGATTTGATGTAGCTTAAGTTAGGCGAGACGATCGGAGTAGGAGTGACGGACGGAGTTGGCTTCACAGTCGGGGTTACCGTTGGAGTAGGCGTCGAAGTCGGACTTGGTGTCGGGGTTGGTGTAGCAGGCTTATCCATGACGGTAAATGCTGTGTCGCAACCACCGGCGCCATTGGTCAAGAAACAGGCTTCGTTCTTGGTCTGACCCGCGAGGTAGCGAGTAGCCTTGGCAAATATCACGAGGCGTTTCGTTTCACCCCGGCGTAGGAGCTGAATGACCGTCTTGTATTCTGACTTGGTGGTTTGATCGTTTGGCACAAACTCAATCCCGTCAGGAGCCTTATCGACGACATAAACATCACGCATATCGACTGAGCCGGTGTTTTTGACGTCAATTGTGTAGGCAAATATTTCGTCTTTCGCTACTTTGAGCTCATTGACGTCTTTGATTTTTTCGCTGCTTACCAACTTATTGATGCTACCGGTTGGTCGCGGTGGTGGGGTTGGCAAGATAGGTTGGCCAGGCCAGGCTAAGTTACCGCAATCGTACATAATATAGAAGGTTTGACCTGAAGAACTGCGACCCTTGAGTGCTGTGTAGCGAGCACCAGCCCCCCAGTTGGCTAGTGGGCGCAAATACACATTAGTAGAAGCCCCGGCGATGACAATCTGCTGATCATTCGAAAACCGGTGATTGCGACCAAGTGAATACAGACCCATACCACCGGTAATAGTGACCGTGGTAGCCGCCTCTACGTTCTGGCGAGTAATGCCAAAATGGTCCCAGATAACCTTGATGTCAGCCGGATTGCGACTATCGAAGCGTGCGAGCGCCTGTGTCTTTGAACTAAAGCCTCCGTACATGATGTCGTTCGGGCTGGCAGCATTTGATGGCTTTGGCGGGAACAAGAACGTAACCATCTGGAATACCATAACGGTCACGGTGAGCGCAGCCGCAATCCCACGACTCGAGTTTTCTTTCGAGAGACGGCGAACGTAAAAACTAAGACCGGACTTTGCCTCTTCTCGGTTGTGCGTGCGCGCTAGATTTGTAACGATATCGCGAAATAACATAACTTTGTTTAATTCTAACCCTCTTACGTTTAGCTGGCAAGTTTTAGCGATTCACCACTGGCGCAGGGGGCGGTGGTGCACCAGCAGCAGTTGCTATCTTGAGACTTTCAAAAATCTCTTTTTCAATCTCTGCCTTCGGATGGCCATACTTGGCGCGTGATAGGTCGCGTACTGCCTTGGCAACCACTGGATCGACCGTACCCGTTGCTGGTAGTGTCTTGAGGGTGAATGGTGTCGTCGGGACCCCTTTGGCAATCATTTTTACAACCGCAGTATAGTTTGGAATATTGACCATGTCATATTGATCAAACTGTGGCGTAAACTGCTTGGTCATAAACTCAGCATCTTCAGGACCGGTACGAAAACTCATCAGACTACCAACGTTTCCAAAAATCGCCTCCCGAATCTTGTCGTCCAGCTGACCGATGAACTGGTTGGCCAAGATAAGGCTTAGTCGATATTTACGTGCCTCGGACAAAATAGTCGCGATCGAATCGGTTGAGAAGTTCTGAAACTCATCGACGTAGAGGGAGAAGTCGCGGCGCTGCTCTTCATCAATATTGGCTCGACTCATGGCTGCCATCTGGAACTTAATCACAAAAATAATACCCAAAAGCTGCGAATTAAGATCACCCAGCAGACCCTTACTGAGGTTTACCAGCAGGATCTTACCGTCATCCATTACTTCACGAAGATTAAAGGCTGATTTCTTCTGGCCGATAATATTACGCATAATCTCATTGCTCGCAAAAGCGCCAAACTTACTCACAAACCACCCAAGCATCTCACTCTTGTGGTAGTCGCTGGTTTGAGCCATTTCTTTTGTCCAAAAATCCTGGACGGTCGGATC
Source organism: bacterium (assembly GCA_020852295.1). Classification (GTDB taxonomy): domain Bacteria; phylum Patescibacteriota; class Saccharimonadia; order CAILAD01; family JADZBC01; genus JADZBC01. The sequence goes on from JADZBC010000015.1 coordinate 8,033, forward strand.
GGTCACATACTTAAACTTTTGTTTGATATAGTCGTTATCGGTAAAAACTTTTGGTATCTCGATAAACGTGCCGCCCTCTGGATCAGCCATCACGGTTAGCGCAGCGTTGCGGAACCAATGCTCATAGCGCGGTCCAATGATACCTTGGTGTTGCGGGTCGTAGAGTTTATAGAGCATCGAAATTGCTTCTTGGATAATGAAGTCTTTTTGTTCAGGATGATCGATATCGTATTCCATGATGTTAAAGCCAAGCGGAAACTCAGTATCACCCGGATTGAAATACACAACGTCCTCGCTGCGATGCTGAGGGATCTTAGCCAGGATCTTTTCGGCAGTATCGCCGTGTGGATCGATAAACGCCAGGCCTTTGCCTGCCTCAATGTCTTGCATGATCAGATTTTCGAGTAAGTTAGATTTACCTGTACCAGTTTGACCAAGTATGTAGAGATGGCGGCGGCGGTCATTATCACTCAAGTAGACCGGTGAGGTCACACCACGATACAAATTGTTACCAAGCTGCAGGCCTTCTTTTGGTACCGTATGCGGGGCAGCCACCTCCTTGTGGGCCGTGCGATCGATTGGGGTAGCATTTGGCATGTTCTCGCTCGGCAAGTGAAAAAGAGTTGCGAGTTCAGCCGATCCGAGTACTACATAGCGCCAGTGAACCGGGAAAAATCGAAATATAAAATCGGTCGCCAATTGCTGGACTGATCCATAGTTGTAGATTTTAAACCCGTTGTAGCCCGGATTATTAAGCTGCGTAAAACTACTCATCATATCTGCGACGATAATTTTGGAGCGCTGGGCGGATGCTGAACTGGCAATGACCCGAATCATACATTCATAAACTGGACCGCTAATCTTCTCAGTGACCGCCTGACTTTTTTGTTGATCGATCGCATCGGGCTGCTTGTCGGCGGGCTTGGCTTGCTGTTCGCTCTGCGGATTGCTGTATGGCTTCTTGACGAGTTCGCCGACTGCACTTAGTGCTCCCTTCTTCTCTTCTTTTGGATGCAAGTGACTCTTTGCGATCGATTTCGCTTGACGGTGCCATTTCTTTCGCGCTGGACGAACGAGAATTTGGATTGCGGCACCTTCATCGGCGCCAAGCTTAGACATGCTCGCCAAGATGCCGCTCATCGCGTCAAAATCTAAATGTTTATAGCTCTTAATGGGGTAGTGACTATCATTGGTCATGACCACCGCACCCCCAGCCACACCATCGATCTTACTGACTTGCGAAAAGATATTATGATCCTCTTGTGCTTCAATCTGGATATCAGGGTAGTTGGCCAATAGAGCCTTCTCAACCATGCTCACAAGACTGATCGGCGCCCCAACATAGAAGAAAATCTGATCGGCGTCGGCAATGATTTCAAAACTCAAATAGCGCCAACCAAAGATTCGCCGCTTTATGGCTGACTTGCCAAGCAACAGATCGGTCATCGATTTAATTTTCGTGGACCCCATGCCGGTGAGCAGATTAAATACACCTTCGGCCCGCGCGATGTATTCCTTGGTCATCTCACGGGAGTCACGATTGTTGGCTTCGTTTCTTTCACTCGGCGGCAATTTGATCAGCATTGGTACGATCTTGAGCGAACGCTCAACATCTTTGGCGTGCCGGAGAATGCGCCGATAGATAAAAAAGGCAATTGTACCAATAATACCCACTACTATGATGAGTAGCAGGACCATGAACAACGTAAAAGAATTATTTGTCTCGTTCACTCGTGGTTCCGCCCAATACTAATTTGCTACTTCGCATCCTCAACGTCGATATTAAACCGCTTCTTTAGATACGCCTGACTTAGGTCCTCTTCGGCCTCTTCTTCTCCTGCTGGATCATTGGCCCGCGCAGCCATAATCTTGTCCGCCTGATCTACCCATTCCTTCTCAATAATATCGGCGTCAGAAGCATCAAGAGCTGCCACAGCCGGATCAATTACTGGCGCAGCTGCTCCGGCTGTCTGCGGAGTAGCTGCTGCACTGGCATCAGCCTGCGATACAGCTGGTGCAGCTTGCGTTACGTCGTTTTGCGGTGTTGTCGCTGCTGGAGCAGCCGGCATACCTTCAGTATTTGTGACCTCTAACTCAGGCTGGGCTGGAATAGCCTGCTCGGTTGACGGCATACTCTCTGGTGCCGGAATCGACTCTGGGATTTTTGTGTTATCACCCTGCATACCAGCATTATATCAGATAGGATGCGTTTTTCTAAAACTAGTTATGTACCCAAACAGGCGTACCGATTTCGGCCCAACCATAAATAAATGCCGCTGTCGCTTTTGGAAGATTTACGCAACCATGCGAACCATTATAGTAATAGTCCTGTCCGCCAAACTGACCATTGCGCCAATCAGCGTCATGCAGGCCGTAGCCCTGATAGAATGGCATCCAATAATCGACGTGAACATTGTAGTTATAGCCATAAATTTGGCCATTGAGATAGGTGTTAGTCGTCTTGTAGTAGATCGAGAAGAGACCAGTAACGGTAGGGAAGCCTGCCCCTGTGGCCCCACTTGTTACTGGTGATTCGTAGATCACCTGGTGGTCCTGGTAGACCCAAAGTCGCTGCTGACTGAGATTAACCTCGATGTAGCGGCCGAGGTCGAGCGTCACTACGGTACTCGATTCGGTCTTGAACGGCACCGGCTTCGATGTAATCGTATAGCTAAATGGCTGACTATCTGTCATAGCACCGGTAATCGCGCGTGCTGTGGCAGCCTGGTCTATTGCCGTCCCATCAACTCCTTCGCGATCAACTTGTGAAACACCATTTTTGACGGTTACTTTTTTGTTGATCGGAGCAACATTCACTTCATTGGCAATCGCCTGGATATAACCCTCAATCTGTTTGTTGTCGATGCCAACCACCAACTTGGCCTTGCCCGTTTCATTCTTTGCTTCTGAGAAAACCAGCCAGTGACCGATCGTGGCAGCATCAGGGGAGAAGATCTTGTCTTGATAGGTTAATGAGATTCGTTTGCCCATCAGCTCCTTCGCCCTGTCGGCGGCCGCCTGAGTGTCCTGCGGCTGGATATCAGCCGGTGTGACGACTGGGCTGAGTGCGATGACCTGATCCTTGGCATCGACGACCGACCGCTGAATTGCAGCGTTGAGCAAGTCACTACTGATACGGTAGCCGGACTTGGCTGGCACTACTTCGATTTCGCCAGCATCGCTAATTTTCAGTGTGGCATTAACCGGATCAGAGCCAATCGCCTTCACAACCTTATTGGTAAAATCGTTAAATGCCTTACTGTCAATATGATAAGCGTAGCCAAGCTGCGCTGCCTGGCCCGTCTTCATTACGCCCATGATCGGCAAGTTGCGCACCCGACCCTGCTCATAAGCAGCATCAACCGACTTAGCTAAATCATATTCAACACCAAGGGTTTTATTATCAGCTTCAAAAGTTTTATCGCCGACTTTTACCGTCAAACGCTGTGTAGGCGGGTTAGCCTGTAAAGTCTTGAGGGCTTCAGCACGGGTCTTCCAGCTGAGATCATGGCCACCAACCGACACCCCTGGATAAATGACCCCTTCAAGCGTTGCCTCGAGTGCGGCATTGGCGATCAGCGACACGAGCACTACGCCGAGCACGACAAACTGCAGGCGCGCCCAAAGTGATGGCTTCATGCCAGATCGAGATACGACCTTTGGTAAATGAAGAAAATGACTGTGTGATTCTGGTGGCATTTTATAAAATTATACCCCGAAAAGCGCTTATGCACTATCAAAATGTTTGGCAAGCTTGTGCTCAGCCTGCTTGGTGGCATCCGCTATCTGATTTTGGGTTGGGTTTGGTCCCAAATCAAACACAAGGCGAATGGCAAAACGCTTTTTGGAGTTCTTCGCAAGAGCCTCGTCCGAGAAACTACTCAGATACTCAATTTCGGTTAAATGAGCAATGCTTTTGGCTGCCACTTCAACATCTTGCCACATCACTTGCGTAGCAACTTCCACGTTCACATCTCGCGTAACAAGCTGATAGGCCGGCACATCGACCGCCTCCAAGACACCAATGCACAGCATGGCTTGCACCACATCGACCGCGCCGTAACTTACCTCATCCTTAATTCCAAATTTATTAAGCACCGCTGGCTTAACCTGATAGAGCTGCCCAAGCACTTGGCCGCCTACCTCAACGTCAAAACTGCGGCCGCTAATCCCAGCGCTTGTTTGGCAGGGTCGGTAGGTTATAGCGGCCCGGCCAAACACCGCTTCAAGTGCTGCCTTAACTCGACCAATACTACCATCGCCAGTCCCCGCTACACCAATCACAACTCGCTCCTGCGGCAACGGCTGGCCCGCCAACGGAATATAGACATGAGATGCCTCAAAGAATGTCACCTTCTTTTTATTGAGACGATTCGCCGAGATAGAGAGAAGATGACTCGCCAGCAAGTCAGATCGTAAATACTGCTGTTCGACCGTGAGGGGATTATGGATCTCAAGATGCTGGTTTGCCTTGACACCAACGGATTCGAGTGCTTGTCGACTCACAAATGCATAACTAATTACCTCATATAGACCACGCGAAACCAGTTGGTGTTTAAGTCGCATAATGGTCGGTAAAAGCTGATGATCAAGCGTATTGGTCGCCGGTAAGTCGGGCAGTGTCATCGGGATATTGTCATAGCCAATCAGCTTAGTAACCTCCTCAACAATATCCTCTTCAAGCCTCACGTCGGTGCGCCACCACGGTGGCTTGACGCTAAATATATGATTGAAGCTCGGAATTGGTCGAGCAATAAAGCCGAAGTCCGGTCGGCTAACGACTTCGCTGAGGGTCAATGTGTGTATGGCTCCTGACTGATCGGCGCCGATGATTTTTTGCTTGGAAGCAACGACGCCAAGCATGGTTGGCTTTTGTAGTGAGCTACCACATTGCACAACATCGCCTGGGCGTGCCATATCCGAATCAATCGAATTACGCTGCCACTGCTTCAGACTTTCCTGGTCACAACTCAACCCAAGTGGCGCAAAGACGTCATTGATAAAACTATAGACACTCTCATGATTACGTTGTGATTTGGCCTGCTCGATTGCTTTGGTTAGACTGTAGTGACTTACATCAAATCCTAGTCGGCGGAGTCCTGCACTAAACTCTTTATCATTCAGCTCAATACCGATGAGTTTTTCGGCTCGACGTTGCGAAAATTTTACCGGCTGAAGTTCGAGCGGTTTTACAAAATCGTCATAGACAGGGGAGAGCAATACACCTTCGCAGCACTCTTCAAGTAAGCCGATAAGGCGCGCGGCTGCATCGTGCGCCAAGTGAGGGGGGAGAGAGCGCTCGAATCGAGCCGATGCATCACTTCGCAACCCATGGCGCAGCGCTGCTTTACGCACGCGCGGACCATTGAACGTTGCGATCTCGAGGATAATCTCTTTGGTGGCTTCAGACACCTCGGTGTCAATTCCGCCCATCACGCCCGCCAAAGCCACAACCTGTGCATCGTCTGCGATAACAAGATCCTCTGGCCCTAGCTTGCGCTCCTTACCATCTAGTGTTGTAATTTTTTCCGAAGACAGGGCAGAGCGCAGTCGAATTTCGCCATGAAGCTTTGCGGCATCATATGCATGAGTAGGCTGACCGAGCTCAAGCATCACAAAGTTCGTGATATCAACGACTGGGCTCACACTCCGTAGACCACTGCTCTGCAAGTTATCCACAATCCACTGCGGAGTTTTCACGGCGTTGTCCACCCCTATTTTCACGGCTATAAACCGACTTGCCTCTTCCCCGTTCTTGACATATTTGTTTTTTATTGATTTATATGTTTTTTGGCTAATTTGCGGATATTTTACCTCATTTAGACTCTCCCGCTTGTCAAAGGCTGCAACTTGGAGTGCTACCCCGACCAAACTCAGAAAATCCCATCGATTTGGGGGTGTCTTAATATCCACGATAATGTCGTTATTATCTATGTCGCACAATTTTTTTCCTACAGGTGTAGTAGGGTCGAGCACTAGTATTCCTTCGTGATCATCGCTGATTCGCAGTTCGCGCTCCGAGCAAAGCATGCCATTTGAAATAATGCCGCGAATTTTCGATTTCGTAATCTTCGTTCCATCGGGTAAAACCGCGCCAACCGTAGCAAGCACAACTATTTGATCCTTCGCAACATTTGGCGCGCCACACACAATCTCGAGTTGCTCATCGCCGCCAATTTGTACAGTCACAATCTTGAGTCTGTCGGCATCAGGATGTTTTTCGACTGTCATCACTTGAGCTGTGATGATCTTATCGTCGTAGCGAATTGGCTGCCGAACCTCCTCAACTTCAATCTCAGTTCGTGAAAATATCTCGACCAGCTGATCGATCGTGACCGGATTTTTTAGATATTGGTTGATTTGTTTAAGTCCGATAAGCATTAGAATTGCCTCAAGTAACGGAAGTTAGGTCGCCAAAAGTAGCGAATATCACTGACGCCGTATTTTACCATTGCGATACGCTCTGCTCCTAAACCAAAGGCAAATCCGGAGTATCGTACACTATCAATTCCGGCGTTCTCTAAGACCTGCGGGTGCACCATACCGGCACCGGCCATCTCGAGCCATTCGCCGTTATACCATGCATCTATCTCAACCGACGGTTCGGTGTATGGGAAGAAACTCGGACGCAGCCGAATCTTGGTTTCTTCACCAAGTATAGCTCGCATCACGTGATTAAGTGTTCCCTTGAGATCGCTAAGCGACACATTCTCGCCAACCACAAGTCCTTCTATCTGATAAAACGACCAGGAATGAGTTCGGTCTTCATCTTCATTACGGAATACCCGACCAGGCACAATAATCTTAAATGGCGGCTCATGCTGCTCCATAAAACGGACCTGCATGGCCGATGTTTGAGTGCGTGGCAAATGCGTATCTGGCTCATCTACCCCCTGCTTCTTCAGATAAAAAGTATCCTGCATATCACGAGCTGGGTGCTCGGGTGGCTGATTGAGGGCTTCAAAATTGTACCAGTCAGACTCGATTTCGGGACCGTCAACAATGGCGAATCCCAGCGAACTAAAAACGTCATAGACGGTCGAGAGTACGTGCGAGATCGGATGTAGATGACCATAAGGCTGACCATATTCTGGTGTGGAGATATCAATTGGCGGAAAAGCTTGCTCCTCGAGAAGACCCTCTATTCGCTCACGTGCCAACTGCTCAAGCTGCTTCTTTGCCTGATTAAGCAGTGGGCCCTGTAGCTTCTTCTCCTCAATCGACAGCCCGGGCAGATCATTCAGCCAACTCTGGATCGGACTTTTTGCACCAAGATATTTTGAGCGTACCTGATTAATCTCCCATTCATTGGTCGCTTCCTGTAGTGCCTTCTTCGCAAGATCTACGCTTTTTTCTAGTTCTACTTTGGAAAATTTCGTCATCAATATGCCCTTCTCGTTCTGAAGTACAGTTCAACCACCACAAGCGTCAGTACAAACAGAACAATATCTCGCATATTAAGGCTGCCGAGAGATTTGAGTGCCAACAGAACAGTTACCCCAAGAGAAATTATTACTCCGGTACGTAGACTCCCCGACAATAACTTCGATAACTTATCCTGATTTGCAGGTTTGCGAAATCTAAGACCATAGCCAATAAGCGCCGCCAAAGATGCAAGAAAAACAAACAGGCCGATAAACCAAATTGTGACACCGCCCGGCCCCAACTCCTTTGGTGTAGTACCAAATAGGATTAGAAACACATAGCCACCAGCGACTAGCAAAGAAATAAAAAGAGCAGCAAGCTGCATTAAAAGTTTATTTTGCACTTTCATATCGGTTTTATTATCTCAAATCATGATTATAGGTACAAGTCAATAAATATTGAATACATTAATTATTTCATTGAATGCAAATTATTTTTCGAACACTTTTTTTGTTCTTTTTTGTGTCACAATGCTCTGCGCGGGATCATCTTCATTTTTTTTCAAAAAAACGATAAACAAAAAAACACCCGTCTGGGTGTTTGTCCGTAAAAATGGTTACGGGCCAACAAATGTGGCCGTTAAAGTTAAGAAACTAGATTGCCACTTGTTGGCCCGGGATGAGCCCTAGGTTTCCCTAAGGTCAAAGTTTGGTTTTGGGATCGCGATACTGTGCGATCGACCAAAAACTTCCCTGCCATCCTTGTGGTTAATAGTCAGGGCGCTGAAGCTGTAGAAGAGCAAGCTCTCACACAGCTAGCAGCACTCTGACTATTACCGTCGGGATAGTAGTAACTACAAGATGTAGCTGTCCGCCCTAGAACAGTAGGGAAAATCCGTCTAGAAACAAGGGGGCTGTTTCTAGATCGGACTACCCCTACCGTTGGGTCCTTTGCGAGTTCAGGACCGGCGATGATGTTTTTTTTATTTTTGTTTTAATGAACGATGTTGGATATAGTATAGCACGACGCTTATGCTTATGTCAACACTTTTTGTGAATTTTAATAGTTGTCTCCAGGTTAAACCTGGAATTTCGTTGTAAAAATTACACGTCGCTAAGTTAGGCCGATTTTTTGCTTTATTCCGTTAAGTTTCTTCTGAGCGATGCCTGCAGCCCGTTGGCTCCCCTCCTCGATAACGTCATCGAGTCGTTTTTTGTCTTGTCGGATAACTTCGTAGTCCATTTGTAATTGTGATATTTGCTCAACTACAAGCTCAGCCAGCTCAGTCTTGAAGGTTCCATAGCCGACTCCTGCATACTTATTGGCTACCTCGGGGACCGACATATCGCTAAATCCTGCATATACCTGGAGAAGATTCGCGATGGCCGGCTTATCATCACTCAGCTCTATTGTACTGCCTGAGTCGGTCACTGCTCGCTTAATTTTTTTGGTAATTACTTTTGGCTCATCGGCAAGCATGATATTTCCATTCTGATTCGCATCGCTCTTACTCATCTTGATTGTAGGTGTAGTCAGGCTCATGACTCGAGCACCGACTTGCGGTAGGGCCGGCTCGGGTACCACAAAGCAGTCGCCGTAGATATTGTTCATGCGAGTAGCGATATCTCGCGTTAGTTCGACGTGTTGCTTCTGGTCTTCGCCAACCGGCACGATATCGGCACTGTAAAGCAGAATATCGGCCGCCATGAGTACTGGATAGGTGTACAGCGCCACCACCTGACCATCTGCACCGCGTTTACTACTCTTGTCTTTGTACTGAGTCATGCGATTGAGCTCGCCCATTGTCACATAATTTTGCAATATCCAGCACAGTTCTGCATGGGCGGGCACACGTGACTGCACAAAAATAGTTGATTTGCGAGGATCGATACCGACCGCTAGCAGCCAAGCAACGGTATCATAGATATTGCCGCGCAGCGTCTCCGCATCTGGACGGACGTTGAGCGTATGTAGATCTGGTATAAAGAAAAATGCCCGCCCCTGATTCTGCCAGTCGACCCACGGCTTCATCGCTCCTAGGTAATTGCCAATGTGCATCTTGCCAGTCGCCTGCACCCCCGAAAGTATGGTTTTCATAAGTCTCCTTTGTCCATATTATGGCCTATCGTCTGATCAAGAGCCACCTCGGCGTGCTTACCTGCTCCGAGCTGACTAGCAGACTCAATCTTCGTGCCAAGTCGGCCATAGCTGGCCGAGGCTGTATCCATAGCATTCTTGGCGTTGTTGAGATGCTTTCCAGCTAGGTTTAGTTCATCGCCAAACTTGCGAGCATCAACCTGTATGCCCTTGAGATAATTCATGACCTCCTTAGCCTTCTCCTCGATTAGTTCACCTTCAAGAGCGAGCAGAACGGTGCGCAGAAAGTAGTAAAAACTGTGTGGCGAAACGAGATACACGCGCTGTGAAGCAGCAAACTCCGACAGATCAGTATTGGTAATAACCTCGTAATATATGGCCTCGCCAGGTATGTACATCAGAGCAAAATCGACGGTACCCTCACCTGGCAAGATATATTTTTTGGCAATCGCCTGAATGTGTTTTTTGACATCCCCCACAAACAACTTATGTGCCGCGGCACGATGCTCATCAGTTTGAGCCTGAGTAAAAGCCAAGAAATTCTCTGCCGGAAACTTGGAGTCTACTGGGATGTAGCCGTTTTTTGTCTTGATGATCGCATCAACCTTCTCGCCGGAACGAAACGCGTACTGCAACTGATAGCTGCCCTTTGGAATCTGTTGCGAGATCAAGTCGTTCATCATTTGCTCGCCAATATTTCCCCTGTTCTTCGGGCTTTTGAGCGCATCCTGGATGTCTTTCATGCTGCGGCCGAGTTCCTGCATCTTACCAAGTTCATTCTGGAGACTCCCAAAGACCGCAGCAGCTCGATCAAGCCGATCATTCATATGGGCTTGGGTTTGGTTGAGGGTCTGACTCATACCGACCAGATCTTGCTTGATCAATCCCAAGGCCGAATCGTCTTTGAGGGCACTTAGTTTTTGATTGAAGTACACAAAAACAAGGCCAAAACCGGCCAATACCACAACCAAAACAATGATGATCAACACCTCTGTCATGAACTTATTATACCAGCTTATGCTTCAATCGTGTCGGCTTGATAGCTACCCAGCTCGTACACCGTATTGCCCTGCTGCCGGATCTCGGCAAGTGCTTGTTGGGCAGCTGAGGCGTGCAGACCGATCTCTATATCAATGTAAAAATAGTATTGCCAAGTTTCTTCAGGTATAGGCCGCGATGAGAGCTTCGTAAGATTGATGCCGGGTTCAGCAAAGGCTCGCAGGACGTTGTAAAGCGCTCCTGGCTGATGGGCGGTCTTAATAATCAATGATGATTTGTTGTTATCCGCGCTCTCTCGCTGTTCGCGGCTCAAGACGAAAAATCTGGTGTAGTTTCGTTTGTCGGTTTCAATATCCGATGCGAGCACTGCGAGACCATGGCGCTCAGCTGCCGCACGACTGCCAATAGCTGCGTAAAATTCATCTGATCCAGCTACAAATTTCGCCGCTTCAGCCGTGTCGTGACGCTCATGAATATCTGCGTGACTCAGCTGTGATTGCAAGAACTCCTCGCACTGCAAGAGCGCCATCGGATGCGAAAAAACATCAGTGATCTGCGCTAAGACGACCCCAGGCTTCGCCATGAGATTTTGGGAGATACGAAGATACTGTTCGCCCACTATCTTGAGCTGATAGCGTCGCAGTAAGTCATAAACTTCATTAATTGAGCCAACCAGTGAGTTTTCGATGGCCACCAGACCATAATCGGCCTTACTCTGCGCAACGTCATCAAATACTTCACGAAATGAGGCACGAAACAGTCGCGACGTATCACTCGTACCAAAATACTGATTGGCTGCGATATCATGAAACGAAGTTTGTTCGCCCTGTATAGAGATAATCGGTTTTGACATAGTGGCTATTGTAGCAATTTGCCACACATTAGCCCAGATAATTGCGTCCGTGAGGGTGGAATGGTCGCCCACTCCACCCTCGCGGACTTGTTCGTGTACTTGTGCGCTCAGGCCAGCGCAGCCTCCTCAGCCTCGAGCTCCGCGCGTCGTCGCGCGATCTCGGCCAGCCGCTGCTGGCGCTCAGCCTCGGCCGCCTCGAGCTCGTCCACCCGATGCTGGAGCGTGGCGTTGCGCTCGGTGAGCTGCTCGACACGCGCTGCCAGCTGCTCGATGAGCTCCTCGGCCACCCTGTCGGCCTCGGCCTGGGCCTGGCTCGCGTCCTCGTGACGCTCACGCACGGTCCGCAGACCAGCCTCGACATCGATCGGGTCGAGCTCGACGAAGAGCGTGCCGTCACCAGCGGGTTCGGCCGACGCTGCATCAGCTGAGCCAGCGACCGCAGAGCCGTTGATGCCCAGCCACTGCCGACCAAGGTCGGTGATGGCGAGGCTCTTCGGGCGCTGCGTGCCCTCCCGGTCGACCAGCCCCGCCTTGACGAAGGCGGAGATGATGGGCGACAGCTCCGACTTGTCCATCGACAGCTGATCGGCGAGTTCGGCCGTAGCCTGACCCGATGAGCTCTCGATGGGCCCGTTGTCGGCGAGCCACTTCAGGATGTCGCGATCGTCCTGATCGAGATCATCTGGTTCTGTATACGTAGCCATCGCTGGCCCTACCTTTCCTTGGTCGCCTCCCTTCTGGGGAGTGTCTTCTTGGGTTGGTATTGCTGTGGCGCCTGCTGTAGCCAGACCGAATTCGTTGAGCCCCTCTTCAGTTACCAGGTAGCCGATCTGATTCTCCTCACTCTCTTCGATCCCCGCGATCCAGCCGCGCACCATCATGCTCGTCAGGAGCTTGAAGAAGCGTCCTTCCGACATGCCGAATCGACGCGCAAAGAGAGCGTCATCATCACCAGATGGCACGACTACGAGGTTGTTGTCGGCCAAGATGAACTGCACGAGTCGCAGCTGTTCTTCGCGCGATATCACAGGCTCCGGTGAGGCAGGTGCAACGCTTGGTCTCATTACCGGCTTCGGCGGTAGTCGTGGCGGCTGAAAAGCCTTGTGATCCGGCTCTGCGAGCTGGGGTGCCACGAAGACGTATGTGCCCTCCTTGCGTTCGATCGCACGCCTTCGGCGAATCCGCCGACGCTCACGCTCTGAGAGTCCGCCCCAAATACCGAACTTCTCGCCAGTGGCGATAGCGTACTCGAGACAGAACTCACGTACGACGCAGCCCCTGCAGACCCCCTTGGCCTCCTTCGTCGAGGCGCCACGCTCTGGGAAGAACAGATCTGGATCGACACCGAGACAATTGGCGCCATCACGCCAACCCATGTCATCAGTATCAAACCCAGGTTCCCCTTCGGTCTCACCTTCTTCTTCAGCGTCATCATCATCGCCCATGAGGGCGATGTCTTCTGCAGACATGTGCCCTCCTTGGCCTAGATTTTCAAGCTACACATCTTTGCGAACAAGTCCGCGTGTACTAAATCTAAACCTTATCGAGAAAATCAGCAATGCACAAAATGCACAAAATGCAGCCGCGGATTTGGTGAGAATGCTACCATTGCCAAAATGGCTTGGGGACACGTACTTTTTGACTTCTGCGACCGCCGCCCATCTGATAGCCAGTCATGTCAAAGTATTTTCCCAGTACAGCGAGCCAGTTATGGCGCAGCCATTGGCGCTGATCAAGAAAGAGCTGCTCTAGTCCTCGCTCGGCAAATTCTCGCCTAATTACACCTCCGCTGTGAGGATGTTGTTGCTTTTGTTGCAACGGTGAGTTAAAGCCATGGGCATAGTGTGTCATTTCGTGCACGATTGTTGCGCGTATCACGAATTCGGGCACGTCCAGATCTTGAAAGATAGGGTTGACGGTAATGATTGAGGTGACTCGGTCGACTGGATCGAGCCGGATTGAGCCTAGCTGACGCTTAGCCTTACGCCCATAGACGATTCGTACGTCATTTTGCTGCGGCACATCGATGAAATGTTTGTACCAAATATCAGCCAGCAAGTTCTCAAGCCACTCCTGATCACGATAGGAATCTTTGACGAGCATTCTACTCATATAAGCTCCTCCAGCGACTGGATATTCATCTGGCCAGAATGAAACCGATTATTACGGATGCCATCTGCTACCGAAGCTATCTTTTCAAGAATTTTTTCTGTATTGATCCGGTTGGTCGAAACTAAAATGTCACTATCGACAAAATCGAGCGACAACTGCTGCACAGACTGCTCGTGCAGTCGCTGCCAAGCCAGGGCGTAGATACCAAGCTGGATATTACCGCTCAACCGCCTTTTTGCAGCAGCCTCACCACTCAACTCAGAGGTCTTATAGTCGCGGATCTCAATCTGACCATCGCGATCATACACTGCGTCAAAGCGACCATTGATGCGCACCTTGATATTTTCTAGGCTTAATGTGAAAGGCTCCTCAACATATGTCGGCCAATCATGGTCAGCTTCATGTTTCTCAAAAAACTTTTTCAGGACTACCCTACCGCGTGCTTTGCGCTCTAACTCATGCTCTTTAGAGGCAAAGCCCTCACTGCGCCAGGTTTGCTCAAACTCTTCAAGCAATTCGTTACAGGTTATCGGCTTTCTCTGCAGCTTAGCGCGATTATAGAGCTCAATCGCATTATGAATAGCCGAACCATACACCATCGCATGAAACGGCCCTTTTGGCATGTTGAGTAAGTGAAGTACCCAAAACTGGCCCGGATCGCGCAAGTAGTCATCAACCTGCTGGGCCGACAAATGTAGCCAACCATCATGAAAAAGCTGAGCTGCTAAATTGACATACTGATCTGGTTTTTTGGCAAAATCTTCGATATGTTCCAGTCCGAGCGCCGAAGTGGTCGGTGCTGGCGTAATGATTTCTCCAAGCGTCTCGGCAATAAATGGTGATGGTTTGCGCGGTCGTGTCTTCCCGTAATCTGCAGAGCTCGTGATGTAAAGTTGGCTTTTTGCGCGCGTGAGCGCTACATAAAATAGACGTCGCTCCTCCTGGATATGCCAGTCGCTACTGGATTTGACTGGGACAAGATCTGCCGGCAACGGCAGCTGGTCGGCCTGGCGACGACTCGGAAACACCTGATCAGCCACCTCAACGATAAATACCGCCTCAAATTCTAAACCCTTCGCGCGATGCACTGTCATGACCCGTATGGACTCATCATCCAAAGGTGACTCGACCGCGTTCAGATCTGAAGAGCTATCGAAGATCTCACTCATGTACTGGCCAAAGCCAATTGCCGATGGGTCATCGCTCACGGCTTCAAAATCCTTGATAAACCGAAAGAACTTCGCGATATTTTGCACCTTAATGGCAGATTCATTATCTGAATCAGCCCGTTCGATAAGCCGATCTAGCACGCCCGACTCCTTGAGATACTGATAGAGCAACTGTCCGACGGAGAGCTCTTTGATCTGTTCTCGCAATAACGTGAGCGTTACCAATGTCTGATAGACGACTTCTGGCTGCTGTTCAGAGATTACCTGACTTAGCGACAAATGAGAGCGACGCGCCTGAGCCATCAAAGGCTGCACACTATGAATATCCATCCTGTGATATTCGCCAATCAGGCAGCGATAAAGCGCCCCACTATTTTCTGGGTCGATCAGAAAATCAATTAGGCTAACCAGGCCTTTTATCTCGGTTTTTTGCAGAAGGTTATCCGGGGCGGATGAGTTAGCTTTAATCTGATGACGAGTCAGTGTCTGGACGACATTTTTAATCTGGGAATTTTTGCGTACTAGAATGGCGATATCTCGAGGCGCCACTCCAGTCCCGATCAGTTCCTTGATCTGTAGCGCCACCCAGTCGTGCTCTTTTTGGATAGTGTCGAAATGATAATAACTTGGTCGATCCCCCACACGGGTAGCTTTGAGTTGCTTTGAAACTTTATTTTGTACCTCGAGTCGATCAGGATTATTGTGCTGAATTAATCGATATGCACTATCTAGTATCTGTTGAGATGATCGATAGTTGTCAGTTAGTACAATCTGCACGGCTCCAGAGTAGTCTTTCTTAAAATCTAAGATATTGCTGATAGCGGCACCACGAAAACGATAGATTGACTGATCATCATCACCTACAACCATGATATTTCGTTGTTTATTTATCAACGATTTGAGCATATTTGCTTGGGCAGTATTGGTATCTTGATACTCGTCTACCAGGATAAACTTGAAGTTTGATTGGTACTGTTCTGCTATAGAAGGACGATGTTGCAATAGCTCGGTGCTCAACACGATCTGGTCACCGAAATCCAGTTGACCAGAGCTACGACACTCTTCCACATAGAGTCCATACAGCATCGAGAGCTCATTGAGTCGGATGCGCTCCGACTGATCAATCTTTGTGTCCTTTTGCTTTAACCTGACGTACTGCTGGTACTGCTGCGCAGAAATTGATTCGTCTTTGAGCCGAGAAAAGTGGCCAAGAAGCGCATCAACGAATCGAAATGGGCTCCCGAGCGGTGCGAAATACTCTAGTTTTTGTCTGCGCAACAATTGCCGCAGAAAAACTACCTGCGAAAAATGACTCATGACACGAAAATCTGGACTTAGACCAATTTCTAGGCCATGGTCTCGTAAGATTTGGTCTCCGAGCGCATGAAAAGTCATGATTTGGGTGTTCACAAACCCCATGGGCACCAAGATGTCCACCCGCTCCTCCATCTCAGCCGCAGCTTTATCGGTGAAAGTTAGTGCCAAAATTTCATTTGGCTTAGCGTGGCCCTGCTCGATGAGCCAGGCAATTCTACGGGTGATGACGGTGGTTTTGCCCGTGCCTGCCCCTGCCAACACTAAGGCCGGGCCATTGACATGGGTTACGGCATCAAGCTGCGCTTTATTGAGTCCGTCGAGTAGCTGCATATGTATCATTATAGCAACCATCCTATCTGGAATAAATCAAGGATAAATGTTATGCTAGCGCTATTACCAATTACGCGTGTGATGGACGATCAATATATACATCGAGTCGCCAAGTTAATACCCTTTGCTGTCAAAAATAAGTCGCTGCCGACGATGGCCTTCTCTTACCACTTTGAGCCACCAGTCGATGACAACGGACGACTTGGTAGTTTTTTTGTTGTGATCGAGATTATGGCCAAGCAAGCGCTGGCCAGCCAACTGATCGACCTGATCATCAAAACGATTGGTGAGATCTACTACAACGAACAGTATGAAGCCGAACCCGAAGAACGCTTTGAAAAAGCGCTTCGTGAAGTTAATGGCCAGATAAAACAGCTATTCTCTGGACACGATAAAGAGTGGCAAACCAAGATCAGTGCGATTGTCGGCATTATCAATCGCGACCAGCTCATTATCTCGCAGGCTGGCTCGGCAACAGCCTTCCTCTACCGCAACCACCACACGACCAGTCTAGCTGACGAATCAACCAAGCGCACCAGGAGTGACAAGGTCTTCGCAAACCTAACAAGCGGGCAGCTCAAGCCGCTGGATCGAATACTACTCGCTACCCCGGCGGTGATGTTTCAATTCTCCTTGTCCGAACTGCGCGAGATCATCACCGACAACAGTCCAAATGCAGCGGTCAATAAACTCTCGAGCGTCCTGGCCGATCGCACCAATGCTGAACGGTGTGCGGCAATTGTCGTTGAAGTAACAACTCCGGAAATCGCTGCCGAAACGCCGCTGACACACGTTCCAGATGAAGTAATGATCGGACAAGCACCAACTGCGATCAATCGGACCAAAGACAAGGCAGCGCCAGTCGCGAAAAAGTCGCTCCATCTCGCAAAACAAGCGGCTGAAAAAACCAGCGAATTCACGAAGGAAAGAGTGATTCCAAAGCTCAAAGAGCGCTCGAAAACCAGCTGGAATCGGCTATGGACTGAATATATTAACCCGAACCCGCGACGTGCCCTTGTGGTGCTGGCGTGCGTGCTCGTGGTGACATTTGTTGCAATTAGCTTCCTGGGGTCGATCAATCCAAACCGTGCCGAAATCCTCAAACTCTACAGTCAGTCGCTAGACTACAAATCTCAGGGTGAAGCAGCACTGCAAAAGGGAGACAAACTTACCGCAAAAGACCGGCTCAAGAAAGCCGAGGACCGCCTCAAGGCCATGCAAAAACTCCAAACTAACACCGACCAGCTCAACATCACCATCCAGAGTGCCAATCCAGATAAGCCAAATTTCTCTGACACTTCGAAGCAGGTAGAAGCACTGCTCGACAAATCGCAAAACATTTCTCGCCCCAATACCGTACAAGTCGCCGACCTTAGCACAGTTAAGGATGGTCGCTTTAGCTTCGTTGCCAGCCTTGGCACTACCCTGTTTGCACTCGATACCAGCAGTGGAGCCATTTACAAATACGACCCATCCGAAGGTGAAGCGATTAAGGTCGCTGATGATGAAGGGCTGAAGAACGTTGTAGCACTTACAGCAAGCTACTCAGGTGACGGAGTCTTCTTCCTGACAAAAGACTCCGCGGTTTACTTCTTTCGCTCTGCAACCAACAATCTCAGCGCACTTCGTCTCAACAGTGGCACCTGGCAGAACGGCAACGCCATTGCCAGCTACCTGAGCAATCTATACATCCTCTCGCCAAAACAAAATAAGGTTTACAAATACGTATTGAGCGGAACTCGTTACAACGAGGCAATCTACACGCGCGGCGACGATGCATCTATCAAGACAGGTACTGGTCTGGCCATCAATGGCAGTGTATTTGTTAGTAAAAGCAGTCCCAGTGTCGCCTACTTTGAGAATGGCTATGAAAAGCCATTTGACGTCAGTGAACTATCCCTCATCCCATCTGGCATAGGTGCGCTGAGCTGGCAAAACAATACCGCAACGCTCGTCGGCCTCTCCCTCGAACAGGACAGGCTTATCGTTATTGGAACGACCACAGCCACCCCTCAACTCAAATCTCAGCTAATCCCAAATGGAGTCAACAAGATCGACAGCTTTAGCGCAACTGATGACACCATCTATATACTCAGTGGCAATAAGATTTATAAACTCAACAATTAAGCACTAAGCGTCTACATTTTGTCAGGCACTGAGAGCCCAAGCATATCAAGACCAGTCTGCATCGTGCGGACAAATGCCTCATTGAGTCGCAGCCGACGCGATCGGTCATCGGCAGCCGCCTTGAGGATATCAGTCCCATTGTAGAAGTTGTTATAGTGCTGTGCCAAAGTATAAAGATAGTTTGCGATGGCATTGGGACGATTCTCGCTCACAGCCTCGCTCACAGCCTTCGGCAAACGATCGATGAGTAACATCAGCGCACGCTCAGCATCAACAGGCCCCTCTGAAGCGTTCTCGGCCGCCGTAGTGGTGCTTTTGGCCCGCTCCGCAATCGAACCCGCTCTAACTACTGTATAGAGTAAATAGGGTGCGCTATTACCTTCAAACGTAAGCATCTTATCCCAGTCAAACTGAATGTCACTTTGACGATTCTGAGAAAGAGTATTGTATTTCAGCGCACCGACAGCTAAGACGTCAGCTAACACCGCCTGTTCATTATCCGTCAAACTACCGGACTTCTCCGCCACTAGCTTACGGCTTCGTTTTTTTGCTTCGGCAATAAGCTCATGCAAAAGCAGGATATTGCCCTTTCGGGTGCTCATCGACTTATCGGCAAACCGCATCCGGCCAAATCCAACGTGTAGATTGGTTGCATCGGTGAGCTGCAAAGCCTCAGCGACCTCAAAGACTTGCTTAAAATAAAAACTCTGCGCGTTATCGACTACAACCATCATCAGATCAGGCTGCCAGGTCTTCTCCCAATAGGCAATTCGAGCTAAATCCCGCGTTAGGTACAGTGTCGCCCCATCTTTTTTCTGGACGATCGCCGGAGGGAGGTCCGGCTCTTTCATCTGGTAGACTAACGCTCCCTGGCTCGAAGTAAACACGCCAAGCTGCTTGCCTTTCTCAATAATGCCTGCGAGATCCTTCTCGTAAAAGCTCTCGCCATGAATGACATCGAACTCAACGCCTAGTTCATCATAGATCGGCTGTATTTCGGCTCGGCTCCAGCCCACAATCTTCTGCCATAGTGCCCGATTCTGCGGATCGCCGTCTTCAAGCTTTTTGTATTCAGCCCGTGCTGCGTCATCAAGCTCAACGTCATTTTCAGCTTCGATATGAAACTGGACGTACAGCTTTAGAAGCTCAGCGATCGGATCTTTGTCGATTTTTTCAAGATCACCCCATGATTTAACCGCGTGAATGAGCTTTCCAAACTGCGTGCCAAGATCGCCAATAAAATTATCGGCCACGACCTCAACACCAACCCGGCGATAGGTCCGCTTGATAGCATCGCCAATAATGGTCGAAAGCAGGTGATGTACACCCATTGGCTTGCCGATATTGGGGTGTGAGTAGTCCATAACAAGCTTTTTACCCTGCCAGTCAGCAGACTCAGCAATAATATAGCTGTCAAAGTCTTTTAAGACATTGGCTATCTGCTGCTGCAAATACTCATCGGCAAAACGTATGTTAATAAAGCCAGGCCCTGCAGTTTCAACTGATGTCAGGGCCTCGTCGCTACGAAGCATTTCAACGATATCTTCGGCTAAATCGAGTGGCTTCTTGCCTTCCTTTTTGGCAAGCTGCATCGCAATATTGCTCGCAAAATGGCCGAATTGCAGATCGGTCGGACTGATAGTGGCTGCATAGTCAAAATCGTCGCCAAACCTGTTGCCGAGTTTTCCTGCGAAGATTTTTGCTAACTGCTGCTCAAGTGTTTTCATGTTGCCCATTATATCAGCTAACAGGTTGGAGCCCAATTACCCAGAATCGGATATAATAAAGCCATGAAAATCATCGCTAAAAATAAACGAGCTCGCTATGACTACGAGGTAAAGGATATTTTGGTAGCTGGCATAGTGCTTAGCGGCGCCGAAGTGAAGAGCGTCAAGGCTGGGCATGCCTCGCTCAAGGGTAGCTTCGTGACGATTCGCGAATCTGAGGCCTACCTGACCAACGCTCATATCAACCCATACAAATTTGCCAGCAACCAAGCAAGCTATGATCCAACCCAATCGCGCAAACTGTTACTACACCGTAAACAGATCGATACCCTACTCGCACAGATCAAATCCGAAGGCATGACTGCAGTACCGCTTGCGATAGGTCTCGAACGCGGCTTAGTCAAAATCGAGATTGGCGTGGGGCGAGGTAAAAAACGTCACGACAAACGCGAAGTGATCAAAAAACGCGACATGATTCGCGATGCAAATTTAGAGATCAAATCTGGAAAAAGGGCTAAATAATACATAAGTACTATGCTTTAGCATAGTACTTATGTATATGGGGTATTGTTTGCCTCAAGGTAGGCTCAAAGCTGATGGCAAATATTTTGCGACCTGCTAAACCGCCTTGCCAGTAGACCCAAATGTGTCCATATGGACCTCAACTACAGACTGAATGTCCTCAATCACTGGACCCTCGATCTTTGGCACCGCATACTCTTTTGGATTTTCGGCCAGCGCCTGCTCGAGTCCGGTACGAAACGCTTTGCGCATCTCTGAGTTGATATTGATCTTGCTCACACCAACCTTCACAGCCTCTTCAAAAAAGTGTGGCGGCGTACCACTGCCACCATGCAAGCTAATGTAGCAATCAAGGCGGTCACGAATTTTCTGCAGAAGCTCAATATCAAGCTTCTTCGGCACCGGATAGAGGCCGTGTAGATTGCCAATAGAAGCGGCGAACGTATCGATCTTGGTTTCTTCTACAAATTTCGCTGCAACCTCGGGGTCGGTAAAATGCTTCTGGATCTCAGCGTAATCAATTGTTTCCGTGTGCACATTGGAACTGCCGGCAAAATATTCAAGCTCCCCCTCTACTAAGCAGCCATGTTCGTGCGCGTAAGGTACGAATTCTTTGGTCATGGCCACGATATCGTCGTAGCTCGTCTTACCCTTGTCGGTGACATCCAAGTGAATCAGTTCGAAGCCTGCCTCGACCCCCCTCCGTGCTTCTTCGACACTTGGGGTGTGATCTTGGTTGATGAACATCATCACGCCCTCGTCTCGCGCGTTGCGGACGAGATCGACGATATTGTCATAGCCCCAAAAATCTACTTCGCCCTTTGATACCTCAACCAGGACCGGCGACTTCTTGTTTTTAGCGGCAGCTACTACCGCTTTAAATATTTCTAAGTTATCGATGTTAAAAGCCCCAACCGCAAAATGCTCTTTGCGCGTTCGCTCCATCAAATCTTTGTGGTTCATACATCCTCCTAGTTCATAGTTTAGCGCACTCCTTATATATTGAGAAACGCACAAGTTATCCACAATTTTTTTGATTTCGACTGTTGACAGGCATAATTCTACAGCTTATATTGGATTCAGTGCTTGCACACATAAATTACTCAAAAACAAAAACACAATCTGAAAGAGGCCGGTTTTTACCGGCCTCTTTCTATTGCAATTAATATTTTGAGGTATTACACTCTATTTAACGTAACAACTATAAAAACAAAAATGAAAAAACCATATCCCAAATATCGACGAGTCCTGCCGCGAATCTTTGTATCAGTCTTGTTATTGCTGCAGTCTTTCGTCGGACTACTCACCCCGCAAGCCGCGCGTGCCGCAACAGCGCCCAGCGTTCCACAAAATTTTTATCACACTGTATCGGCTAGCTCCATCACCCTAAATTGGTCAACGCCGATCGACGACGGCGGATCTGCCATAACGGGCTACTACGCGCGCATTCGCGTCCATGGCGATAGCCTATGGAGTTCTTTGTGGGTACAGAGCAACTTATCCTCTCTTGAATTTGCCGGTCTAACGGCTAATGGCCACTACGACATCGCTATAGCGGCAATAAATGATATCGGAACGAGTGACGACAGCGTAATCAGCGACATTACTGTCGGTGCCGTTCCAGATGAAGTAGATGGATTCAGCTTCACCAATAACGGTTCGAGCCTCTATAGTAGCTGGGTTGCCCCCGCGAACCCTGGCTCGAGCGCGATAACCAGCTATGAGTTTGCATACTCATTAGCTGGCGAAAATAACTGGGACACATATAGCTTGGCCGCGAATTCTACTTCAGCACAAATTAATGGCCTTTTAGCTGGACGATATGACATTCGTGTACGCGCCATAAATGACTTTGGGGCTGGCGACTGGTCATATGTTTACGATCAGTATCTTGGTCCCTACTACTACAACATCACCAACTGCGAGCAGCTACAGGCAATGCAAAATAAACTCGACGCCGCCTACAGTCTTGCCAACGACATCGATTGCACAGGGGTGAACTTTACCCCTATTGGCACATCTTCACAGCCATTCTTTGGCAGCCTCGAAGGCAACGGCCACACCATCTCCAATCTGTACGTTGAAGCGCAAATGGACTATGTCGGTCTATTTGGTGCAATCGACGCAGCCCACATTCAAAACGTAACAGTTAGTGGTGAAGTGAGCGGTGGCGCCTATACGGGCGGGTTGGCCGGTTGGGCCAATAACTTGGCGGTCATTGACAATGTGACGAGTCATGTAAATATCACTGGGGGCAGTAATTCTGGTGGGCTGATTGGCTACGCTGCGGGAATCAATAATGAGTACCCGCTCACAATCACCGAAAGCACCGCTACTGGTGAAGTACTTGGAGGTGACACTGCTGGTGGGCTCGTTGGTTACACGAACTCAGTCGTGGTTACCCGTAGCTCAGCTTCAGGAGCCATTTATTCAGTCGGTGATAATGCCGGCGGATTGATTGGGCACTCGTCAGGCTCTGAGATCACACAAAGCTTTGCTACTGGGAACGTCATCAGCGGCGCTACCCGCGCCGGCGGGCTCATCGGAGAGTCCGAGGGAGATGTGATATCCGATAGTTATGCCAGAGGCGACGCCACAACGCCAAACATCTATTATGCCGGCGGGCTCATCGGAGCGATGAACACCTCGCACCTCAGTAGGGTGTATTCCACGGGTGTCGTAAATGGCTATGGCATAATTGGCGGTCTCGTGGGCTACAATGTCGGAGCATCGACTATTACCGACAGCTTTAGCGCAAGCTACGTACTGCCGAGCGATCCGGGCTGGGACGCAAGAGCCAACAATGGTCTGGTCGGTATCGATTACGCCCAAGAGATCACCTATTCGAACGTGTTCTATAACACGATCAATAATGCAAATAACTGCACACGAGATGACAACTTCGAAATCGTTAGTTCGGCCGACTGTACCGGCATCAACCTGCAATACAACGAAACGATGTTCAAAAAAGCCACTGACGAACCCATCAATGGCTGGGACATTGGCGGTATTTGGCATATCAACAACAACGATTTCCCTACCCTGTCGCCTAACACTGAGCCGCAGATCCTCTGTGAACAAGCTACTCGTACCGACACAAGCATCAGCATTCACTGTATGACAGAACCTGAGGGTTGGGGCCGAACTACCTGGGAAATGCAGTACAAGCGATCAGTCGATAGTAACTGGATTAATGTTGCACTTGCCGATATCACCGACGCTAAGGCCACCATTACGGGCCTCACTCCTGGTACCGAATATATGGTCCGCTTCCGCTTCACTAACGACTGGGGTACCGGCCAATGGGGCCGCATCGATGCCAAAACAAGTGGTGTCGCGCCGGTCGTAACGGTTCCAACAGATCAAACGAACAGTTATATAGTTCAACTTACCAATGAAGTAGTCACCGCCGCTCAGCAGGAGTCGATAGATCTAAGTAACGACAAGCTATTCTTGAGTGAATCTGGAAAGCAGCTCGATCTCAAACTCAATCAGGTGGTCTACTTTATGGTGAACGGTGAACGCCACAGCGCTACCGTCAAAGAGATTGGCGCCGACTACGTTATTCTCACGATCGCCTCTACACCTTTCGATGTACGTCTCTCCCTCAATTCTCCGCTAGACATCGACGTCGACAAGGATGGTAAGAATGACATTACGATCCAGCTCCTCGCTACCACCAATGGCACCGCTACGCTCAATTTCAAGCAGCTTTCAGAAAAGATTAGTGCCCCTGTCGCCAGCAATGACACTATGATCGGCCAGATCAACAACACTCTGTTTTACCTCTTTATCCTCGGTGCAGTCAGCTTCGTACTCATGCTACTGATCCTTGGCCGTCTGCACGATCGCGACGACCGCATCACGGCCTAAAACAAATCAGCACTATAGCTCGTCGAGCGCTCTATCAGCCACTCTTTGGCCTCGAGGATATCTATCTCCATCTTAAAGCTGTCGAACTTCTTTGGCTTTTGATAGGCTTCTTCAAATGTCATCCACTGATTCCGTCCACCCTCAAATTGCTCTAGCAAATCCCCATTCGGCCGAGTGCCATGCGCAATGAAAAATATCTTGTCCTCAAGCATTTCGCCACTCTCTTCTGAGCTCACCTGCTCATGATAGACGCCCGCTATTCGCCAGTCGGCAGTCAGACCCGTTTCTTCTAATGCTTCGCGCTCAGCGGTCTGTATGATCGTCTCACCCCAACGTATTTTGCCGGAGGGTAGCCCCCAAAAGCCGTAGTAAGGATTCTTGAGCCGCTCTTGAAAAGCAAATTGCCGCTTCCCGCCATAAGTCCGCTCAATGCACAGAATGACCGCCGCCTTCGGCTGCCGCTCCACAGTATTGTTGTCAGTATCGAGCCGATTGGCATACTCCTTGCCGCGCTGTGTCAGACGATATTTACCACGGGCTTCTTTTTCGACCAGCTCCAGCTCGACTAATCGCGCGATATGAAAGTTGAAATGATCACTACTCAAGCCAGTCGGACGCTGCAAAGTAGCAAAGCCCGCACTGGGGTGAAACAGTAGCTCGCGCAATATCGAGGTTTGCGCATCGTGTATTTTGATCTCCAGACTCATGATTGTCTCCTTATTGATTGTAGTTATCAGATAAGGACGCGTCCACCGTAACTGTAAACAAGTCTAGAGTTTAGTTCTAGTAAAGTATGCTTCACCTTTTCGCTAGTCATACAACCCAAAAGCCCTAGGTTTGGGCGTAACTACTACAGGATGTCGAGTGATTCACCAACCTGATTAGCTAAATGGGCGATTTTTTCAGCCGCCTCGAGATTGTCGCCGTTGGCCATATGCGCATGTAGCTGATCGTTATCGCGGACTATTAGTACGAAATGGGTTCCGACGAGATCGTAAAAGTCGATGATAGCAATGGCGATACTATCTTTCGCTGAGAGGATGATGATCTGCTGGTCGCAAAGCTTGCGTACCTCCTCAGCCGTCCGCTGCATAGTAAGCTCATCTTCTTTTGTACCATCGTGAATGAAGATGATAGCCGGACCCGGCTGGTCTTTAATCTTAGTAAAATCGAGTGCCATACAGACATTATACACAATGATGTGGCGAGGTATTTTAGTACAAATGCGAAAGGCCCTGGAATATCCAGGGCCCGTGGGGCCGGGAGTCCATGCTCCCAGCCCCGCCTCTTGGTGGTGATCAGCCCTCGGCCGCGACCTCCGGGTCGGAGGGCGTGTGGTCGTTCGGGTTCTCGTTGGGCAGGTACTTCCAGCCCGGGCGACGCGCCTTGCAGGCCTCGATGGCCGGCTTGGCCGCCGCGGCGCGGAGCTCGATGTAGCGGTCCACGATCTCGCAGAACCATCGCCAATCGGACTCCTGACGGCCGCCGGACACACCGCCCTCGTAGCCGCGGTACTCGCCGGCACCCTCGAAGGGGAAGTCGCCCGGCTCGACCAGATCAGGGCGCGTCAGCGCCTCGACCGAGTTGCGGCCGGTCCGCAGGTAGAAGCGGATCTTGCCGACGACGTTCATCAGCAGCCCCTCCGGGCCGGTGAACTTGTCGCTCTCCTCGCCGGAGATGAGGCCCAGCTCGACCGCGGCCAGGATCTTCTCCGCCGGGTCATCCCAGCTGAGGCCATGGCCCTGCTTCAGGATGATGCAGGCCAGGTCGGTGTCCTCACCGTAGTTGGTACGGATCAACGGCACCTTCACGTCGAGGAACCAGACGTACATCTGGTCCGAGATGTCGATGCCGAAGCGGTTGTCTGCGGGCATGACGCCCTCCTTGTTGTCGTAGCGGGGTCACCGCCACCCCACCATAGGGGTCATAGCATAATACTATATTTGTTATGTTTTGTCAATATATGTAAGTATCAAAAAACCAGGGATAAACCTGGCAGTGCAAATAATCTAAGTTGGAGACAGTTGTAGGACTCCGTAAGGAGGGCGGGGCCGAAGCCCCGCCCTCCTCCGGGGTGTGGGTGAACTCTGGAGGGGCTGCTCGCCGTCAGGCGCTCGTGGTCGGCGCGCCCTGGTCCACGTCGGAACGCGGCGACAGGTGCTCGTCGCCCATCGAACCCTCGGCGGAAGCCGCCGACTCGTCGGTCCACCAGGGCGTCTGGCCCTGGCGCTCGGCCTCGCGGGCCATGCCCTCGTCGAACATCACGGCGAGCCGGTCGTTCTGCTCGGTGATGAACCGATCGAGGTCGCGCACCAGGTCCTGGTACTTCTCCGTCGCCGTCGTGAGCGCGAGGCGCTCGACGGCGATGAAGTCGTCGAGCATGGTGTCGTGGTGCGCGTCCGGGTTCTGCTCGTGCCAGAGCACGTGCTTGGCGTTGACCCGTGCCTGCGCCGTGGCCACGTCGGCCTTGGCGTGGTGGATGGCCACCTCGCGCTGGCTGACCATGGCGGCCAGCCGCTCGACCTCGGCGGAGTGCTCGAGGACCCAGGGCTGGATGGCGCTGGGCGGGGCCGAACGGATGGCGTCCTCGTAGATCGCCCGGCGGAGCCGGTCGAGACCGGGGCCCTCGACGCCGATGGTGGCGTCGATGACGATGGCGCCGTCGAGCAGGTCACCGAAGTCGCGCTTGATCATCTCCCGGAGCTGTGGCGGCAGATCGGCGAGCATGTCGTCGATCGAGCCGAAGCCCAGGGTGGTGTCGGTGGTGCTGGTGCTGCGGCCGCGCAGCAGGTCGAAGAGGTTCATGGGGAACCTACCTCTCTTTCTCCCCTCGTGGGGAGACAAATTAGAACTGTTTCTAAGCTGTCTTCCCAGAAGGGAGAGTGTCCTACAACTGTCAAAAAACACAGCCTCAAAAAAAGCTGCGAATTCCTATGCTACCACAACTACTAAAAAAGTCAATACATACGAAAACACCCCGCCGGCCCGAAGGCCGACGGTTGGTCGGTGTTTTCGGACTGACGGGGCAGTTGGGTGACTCAGGAAGCTGTCTGGAGCCGGGCTGGCGCCAGATAGAGTCCGTAACCCCCTTCGGGTAGTGGGTGGCAGTAGAGCCAGCCCACCTGGAGTGCCCGCTGCAGGCCACGTAGCACGCGACCCTTGGTGGTGTGCATGTCAGCGGCCATCTGTTCGATGGTCTGCCAACCGGCCACCCCACTGCCGGAGATGTAGTCGATCACATCCTGGCAGTCGTGGGCGCGCAACAATTCATGCCAGCGCGACAGCAGCCACAGCAGTGGCAGCGCCCCCAATATGATGAGTACCATGCTTTCCCCCAGCTACTCATGTGTGCAGCCCCGATCTGGAGCTTGGCATCAAAATACCACGATCACACAAAAAAACAAGTATAAATATTACAAAAGCCCTGGATATCTCCAGGGCCCAGGGGCTGATGGATCCTATTGCAGTCCATCACGCCCCGCCTCTTATGCTCTACTCCTTGGTCTCCTTCTCTACGGTGCCGACGTTGTGGCCGTCGTAGCGGATCTGGACCCGCCCTTCGTCACGACCGGCGTTGACCGCTCGGATCCAGGCGTCTCGCATGGCCCGTTCGGCCTCATCGGTTGGAAGATGCTCGAAGTCACGCGGCGAGATCGGGTCGCAGACCACCGCCAGCACCACCCGCCGCCAAGGCAGGAATCCTGGTCGGATGATCGGATCGTCCTGCGAGACCCCCACGATGGCGATGGGCAGCAGCGGCACGCCGGTACGACGCGACACCCGGATGGCTCCGAGGAAGCCGCCCTCCACCGTACTGGAACCCTTGCGGGTACCTTCGATGAAGAACTCGGCACTGAAGCCCTGGTTGATCCGTCGCTCCACCTCGATGAGGGCCTCCTCGGGCTTGTACGAGCGCATCTGGAGACGATGGATCTTGTCCAGCCGGTTGTGCTTCGGGTGGTAGCGGCCGTCCAGCTGGGGTCGGAACATCGGGAAAGCCCCGTTGATCAGGCACCAGTTGGCCAACCAGCGCGGTCCGCTGACGAACCACGGCTTGCAGGTCCACACCAGCGGTCGTCGGAACGACCCCGTGATGAGGATGTCCCGCTCATCGGCGTGCGTTGGCGCCACGATGATCGGCCGCTGACCGCGGTTGTCGATCGGTGCCTTGGTGCCTCGCAGGTAGAAGCGGGAGTACTGCTTGAGTCCCCCGGGCACCTTCTGCTTGTCGATGAAGACGCGCTTCACCAGCAGGCTGCCGATCAGCAGGATGAATCCCCGAAAGAAGGGGTACTCCCACCAGCTGCCGCGACCAGTCGCCCGGCGCAGGAACTTGCGTCGCTGGGCGTCCTCCTCGTCGGTGAGGAGCCAGGGCACGATGTCACCCTTCTCGAAGTCCTCGTCGGTGACGACGGTGCCATCCGGCAACGTGTACTTCCGAGGCTCCATCACTGGCTTCATTGGTGCTGTCATGTCTCCCCCTTGGGATCTGGCCGATTACTCGGCGTACTTCTGGAATAGAATGTGAGGTTCGTGGGTGCAATTGTAACAGATTTTAGCATTTTTTCAAGATCTTTACTGATCTAGAGCAAGTTTTTTGGTAAAATGATCATTACCACTTTGGAGAAAAATTCATTTGCTCGTAAAAAAATCGATTAAAAATAAGCTATTTGACACCGATCATCTTGGAAAGACCCTCGTTCTCGGGATCCTGTTCATTATTTTCTTGAGTGTCGGGGTAAGCATCACCGCCTACGAATTGACGCGATCACACAACAAACTTGGTCCGGCTGATGCCGCACCGCCACTCTCCAATAGCTACAAAATCGTGGCAGCGGGAGATCTAGTGTGCAACGAAATTGACGAGGGATACAACGGGGGTCGCGGTAGTGAGACCACCTGTCAGATGGAGGCGACGTCAAATATTGCCCTTGGTCTGCAGCCCGACGCCGTTCTGCTGCTCGGCGATCTGCAGTACTACTATGGAGAGTATGACTACTTTGAGCGTGTTTACGACAAATCCTGGGGGCGACTCAAATCCATATCCTACCCCACTCCAGGTAACCACGAGTATGGCAGCCCAAACGCTGAAGGCTATTTCAAATATTTTGATGCCGCTGCCGGCGACCCACAAAAAGGCTACTATCGCTTCACCAAAGGTCAGTGGCAGATCTATAGCATCAACTCCAACTGCCAATACATCGGCGGCTGCCAAAAAGGCTCACTACAGTACAACTGGCTCAAGGCCGAGCTCGAAGCGAATCCAAGCAAATGCACGCTCGCCTATTGGCACCACCCGCTGTTCTCATCGGGTTATCACGGCAATAACACCTTTATGCGCGACATCTGGCAACTTCTCGAAGAGCACAATACTGAGCTCGTACTCGCCGGACATGATCATCTGTACGAACGCTTCGATCCCCAAACCAGCCGGGGCAAGCTAGATGAGGAGAATGGGATCCGCCAGATTACAGTCGGAACCGGTGGAAAAAGCTTGTTCAGATTGCAACGTACACTCAAAAATAGCTTGGTGCGAGACGATAGCAACTTCGGTGTTCTCGAGCTCAACCTCAGCGACATCGATTACTCATGGCGATACGTGGTGACCGGCGACCAGCCGCCAGCCGACAGCGGCTACGCGCTCTGTAAATAACAAAAAACCAGACATTTAACCTGGCTTTTTGATGTTGTAATAATTACATTGGTGGAGCGAGTACGAAATAGTTGGCACAACCTGGCAGCTGAATCAGGGCATTGGAAGGAATTATCGAGTTATTACTAATCGGACTGTTAACCAGAATTGATAGTGATAGAGATTAGTACGATATATCCGATTTAGATATGAGTAGTATAATTCTACTTAGAGGATTAAATATCATGCCTAACAAACGTAAAATAGACGCAAAAAGCAAGAAAAAGTTACAGGCCATTAGAAAAGGCTATAAGAAAAAATAGGCACTGACCCTTCCGAG
Organism: bacterium; assembly: GCA_020852295.1. Taxonomy (GTDB): domain Bacteria; phylum Patescibacteriota; class Saccharimonadia; order CAILAD01; family JADZBC01; genus JADZBC01. The sequence goes on from JADZBC010000015.1 coordinate 38,496, forward strand.
AGTACCCTTGAGAAACTCAGTATCAAAGAACTCAACAGATACTATAAAATTGGCATAAAACGTAAAACCTGGATAATAGGTCTGGCTTTACTGTTGCTAGTTCTCGGAGTAGGCGGATACGTCTTTGCTGCACAAAATATATTCACTTCTGATAATCCGCCAATCAGTAGTGATACTCCAGATAAAACGAGTAAAATACCACTACAATCAAAACCCTCTACTGGGTCCCCAAAAAATAGCAATGCGAATAGCGCCTATACCCCTGGAGTCTGCACCAAGACTGTTATCCCTTCAAAAACAATCTACAAGGATGACCCCCAAGTAAACGAAGGAACTACTTATCTAGCTGTAACAGGACGAGATGGGTATAAGGAGACTTGCACTGCTGACTCAACTGGATATGTTATACCTCCTAGTACTGTACCAGCTATCGATTATGTATATGTTCGCGGTACGAAGAAAGCAACACCAGCACCCTCCAACACACCAAGATATTCATATGCTGAGGTTATGGCTATTGCACAAAATCAATGCGCACAATATAGCGGTTCTAGTGCATACAACCAGTGCATTAATGCCGTTCTAAGGCAGTATGGATACTAATCACTTAGCTTGTAACAAAAAAGAACTTCATCAATCCCGAAGTTCCCTTATGGTGGAGCTGCCGGGAATCGCACCCGGGTCCATCAGACCGTTCAGATAGCCAACTACAAGCTTAGTTTGCTTGGTATTTGTTTGAAAAGATCACGAGGCTTTAAGCAAACCAAAAACTCCGTGCGCTTTCCCTAGAGAGTCTTAGTGCTTTGCCCTAGGCAGCAAAACAAGCAATCAGATGTATTGACGCCCTCACCTATATCTGATGTCTAGATGAATGGACGGCATTCGAATTTAAGCGAATGCTGGTGCAAAAGTAGGCATGGCAAAAGCCGCGCGTACTTTGCTAGCAAGTGATTTTACACTTATTTGGGTTGGACAGCTAACGTGTATCCAGCCGGCTTGCGTCTATCTGTCAAGTTACCGATGTCGAAGCTAAACAGCCCCAAGAGCCCTACTATAGCATATTTCGAGGCTAAATTCTAGATTGGACTTGGCAGCACATCTGCTTTACTGCCATAATAGGTCCAATGAACAAGTTGCGCATCAATATCATCTCCGAAACGGTATTTTCTGTCCGAGGCCATGGTGTCCATACTGCCTATATGGAAAACCTCCTTTCCCTCAAGAAGCGAGATGATGTGATCGTCACGACCAATGTGCGCCGCCCAGCCGATGTTATTCATATCCATACGATTGGCCCATACAGCTTGCGCTTCTTGCTCTTTGGCGAAGCCAAGCTAAAATTCGTCTCTGCCCATGTCGTTCCCGACTCCTTTGTCGGAAGCCTGGTGGGTGCCCGCTACTGGAAACCACTCTCGGCACTGTATCTGCGCTGGTTTTACAACCGAGCCGATGGCGTCTTTGCGGTCAGCTCAGAAGTAGTAACTGAGCTCAAAAAACTCGGCGTCAAAAAACCAGTCTATCTGGTACCCAACACGATCGACACGACACCCTACCGCGTCACGCCAGCTCAAAAACAACAGATACGCAAAAAAATTGGTATACCAAAAGATAAGTTCGTCATCGTAGCCAGCGGCCAGGTACAACCCCGCAAGCGCGTCGATAGCTTTATCGCAGCTGCCAAGGCACTGCCCGACATGGACTTCATCTGGATCGGCGGTATTCCCTTCAAGGGCGTCGCTGCCAATCACCGCGCCATGCAGCGCGTCATGGATAACCATCCTAAAAACGTGCGCTTCACCGGCGTGATCGAACATGACGATGTCGTACCCTACTACCAAGCAGCCGATATGTTCTTCCTACCTTCCATGCAAGAAACTTTTGGTATCGTTATCGTCGAGGGTGCGGCCGCTGGCCTTCCTGTCATGTTGCGAGACAATACACAGTACCGGGTCACTTTTGAGGACTGGTACCTGAGGGGATCAGATGATACATTCGTCAAAATCATCAAGTCACTCGCACGCGACAAGACTGAATACAAAAAGTGGCAAGCGGCTGCCGCCCACATCGCCAGCAAATACGACGCCAGTGCCGGAGCCCAACAGATTGTAGATATCTACAAAACAGCGCTAGGAAACACCAAATGAGAATCGGATTTTTTACCGATAGCTACTTCCCGTGGGTCAATGGAGTCTCTGTCTCGGTGCGTGCTTTTGCTGAGGAGCTCGAGAAGCTCGGTCATGAGGTGTTTATTTTTTGTCCTGGCAGTAGCCGCGGCAACGAAAGTGAGCATGCGCACATCATACGATTTCGGTCGTTTCCGAGTATCTGGCATGAAGAGTTTCGCGACACGATTCCGTTTAGCTCGAAGAACATCGAGCAAGCCAAGAGCTACAATCTTGACATCATCCACGTACACACCCCGGCCCAGATGGGGCTGTTTGGTGCCCGGATAGCGCGCGAGACTGGCGTGCCCCTGGTGACCACCTACCATACTGACATCGAGCAATATGCCGAAGTATACCGCCGTATCCTGATGGGCTTTATCGCCGGTGCGGCCTTTGGACCAATGGTAATGGGTGATATTCGCCTGCTGAAAGATACGCTCAAGACCATCACTCCTGAACGGCCAATCCGTAACTGGAACAAGAAAGTAGTTCGAGAGGGACTCAATGTCTTTCATGGCAACTGTGATCTTGTGCTGGCCCCCTCGGTCAAGATCCAAAAACTACTTAAATCCTATAAGACCCCGACAACAGTACGGGTGCTCGCCACCGGTGTCGATCCAGGTGAAGCCAAGCACGCCTCAAAGGCCAGCATCCGCAAACGCTTCGGTATTGCTGATGATGCGATCCTGCTGATGATTACCGCTCGGCTCGGCCAAGAAAAGAATATCCAAACTTTGATCGCTGCCCTTGCAAAAATAGTTATGCTGGAGCCACGTGTGCACCTTCTGATCGCAGGAACTGGCCCACACCACGACCTGTTCGTAGACCAAGCAAATGAGCTCAATGTCGCACAACATATCACCTTTGCCGGCCTCCTGTCTCGCCCCGACGTCTACGCTGCCCTGCGCGACGCCGATATCTTTACCTTCCCGTCTGTTATGGATACTCAAGGCCTGGTCATAAACGAAGCTGCCCTAATGGGACTCCCGATCGTTTACGTTGACGAGGATATCTCACCAATCACAATCAATAAAAAAACTGGCTTACGCGCCCGTAACACTATCAAATCTTTGGCCGACACCATCATGGTGATGGTCAAGAAGCCTGCCCTGCGCAAACAATACGGCCAAGCTGCCCACGAAGCCGCAATGAATCTCACCATGAGTAAGCAGGCTAAACTGCTCGAGCACGAGTACCAGCTCCTCCTGGATTCTCAGAAATAACTTTTCTGCCCTCACAAAAGTTGCTACCATAAGAACTAAGAATCAGAGGGCGGATGAATTCAAATCCAAATCCAGCAGCAGACTTTCACCAGTCAAGAGCGTCAGTTGGTAGCACGCAGCCAGCTAGCGCGGTGCAACCTGCAATAAGCCAGTCGAACCCAGCCCCCCAACAGGTCAACCCAAGCGACTACGAACCGTTCGCCAAGAAGAAGCTCGATCTCCATGTCGAACCAGCCGAACCGGAGATACGCAAAGATTACTTACACGACTACTTCGTACTGATTGCGCCCAAGCGTCACTCTCGCCCATTCGACCACAACAAGATCGAAGATGAGCTTATCGAAACCGCGGCCAGCCCCAAACTCTGGGAGCAAACCCAGGTGATGTCTATCAAGAACGATAAAGGTCAATGGCGCGTTATGGTGGTTGAAAATAAGTTCCCCTCCCTGACACTCGACCAACCAAAAGCCTACGGCAAGCAAGAAATCCTGATCGATACCCCGCAGGCCAGCATCCAACTTGGCGAACTTGACCTGGATCAGATCAAAACTGTCCTCAAGGGCTACGCCCAGCGCATTACTGACCTCAAGAAAGTGCACGATATCAAATATGTGCTTGTCTTCAAGAATGAAGGTCGGGCCGCTGGAGCTTCACTCGCCCATGCCCACACCCAGATATTTGGTCTCCCGATCGTACCTGACAAATTTGTTGAGGAGGCCAAAACGGTCCAAAACTATGTCATCGAACACAATGCCGATCCCTACGACAAGATCATCGAGTTTGAACAGAAGCAAAAAGTGCGCATCATCGAGGATGGACAGCAGCTGCTAACCTTCTGCCCATATGCACCGCTGTGGGATATGGAGACCTGGATTCTACCTAAGCGTGCGGTTCGGAGCATCACCGAACTCAACGATGCCGAGCTCGAAGCTGTCGCCAAGCAGTTTCAAAAAATTCTGGGCAAGCTCTGCGAGTACGGTGTGAGCTACAATTTTTACCTCGAAGAGGGCGTAAGTGAACATCACCGCTTCTGTATTAAGATTCGCGGTCGCGACGTCGTCAGCCCAATGGGTGGCTTTGAGGTAGCAACAGGTATGCGCATCAATACGATTCCACCTGAAGCTTCGGCCAACTGGTTCCGCAACTAGGTTGGCGCTACCAACGAAAGCAAGAGCCCCTCGTGGGGCTCTTTTCTATCATGCAAAATACGTATCTGCTGGCCTATGATTTGTCGTGAAGTCGGACTTCGAAGGTGGCACCGCCCTGCAGACCACGCTCGTTGAGGGCAATCTCACCATCGTTCTTACCGAGAATAAGCTTAGCCAGGTAGAGACTGAGACCTTGACCCTCATAATCAAACTTTAGGGCACTCTGAGTGCGCGAGAATGGCTTAAACAAGCTATCTCGTTTCGCTTCGGCAATACCTGGACCATTGTCGCTTACGCGGATAAGTACTTCTTCGCCTTTGCGTTGAGCCGATACGACCACTCGGCCGGTTTTTTCTGGGGCAAACTTGATTGCGTTATCGACCAGTGCGGTCAAGACGAGGTCAAGCATCTCTCGGCTTTGTCGTACCGAGAAGCCTTCGAGGCCCTGCAGTTCGAGCTCAATACCCTTGGCTTTAAGGCCCTTTGCGTAGGTCGTCTTGATGTCGCCAGCGAGTCCACCGAGGCTAAATGTGCTCTTCTGGAGCTTCTTGGCACTGCGTTCAATGGTCGAAAGCAGGTCTAGTCGAGCAAGTAGTGATTGTAGGCGTGCAAGACCATCTTTTACCTGTTTGTTACTCAGACCGCCGGTTGCGCTCAGATACTTACGAAGCGTTTCGACATCAGTATTCAACTCGCCAACCGTCTCATGGAGAAACTCATCACGAGTCTTCTCGAGTCGCTCAATCTGCTTGAGTTGGGCCTGCACGAGCGCAAGATCTTGCGCTGAATGCTGTCGATAGCGCTGAGAGCTCACCACAAACTGGACCAAGATACCCAGCGCAACAAGCTGAGTGATGATGTTGATTGCGGACAGCTGCAGCGTACCGGCACCGATAAAGAGCCAGTTACTGATGATAACAAGTGCTACCACCAGGCTAATTGCTACAATTACGGCTGGCCGCATCACGATGCTCTTCGGCATATCTTCAGGAGTAATTGTACCGGCTGTATCTGCCCGCCCACCCGATAGGTTTGACGAGATGAGCTTGGCCTTGTCAGCAATGCGTTTGGTCATATCTTGCAGCTTCTTGGCGGTAGATTGAGGGATTTTCTTCGTTGTATAAAGTACATCAATTGCACCCTGGATGATAGTAATTGGGGTATTGAGGTAGTGAGAGGCCAGTGAGATAAAGTTTGTTTCATCTTCATTGATCTGTTGACGCTTCGTGAGTAGTTCGCGCAGGCGACGATTGGCCTGGATTTCGCGACGAGCCTGCCAAACGAGACGGGCGGCAAGGACAAGCAGTAGGAAGAGCAGGAGCCATGGGAAGCCGAGCGCTGCTGGAGCTGGGATTAGCTTCACACCGCTGATGATACTATTGCCCACCTGACCCATGAAACTATTTGCCTTCGAGATAATATCAGCCACACTACCCTGCTCAATCACCACGCTGCCTGGACCACTCGAGGAGTTGGCTGATCCAGATCCGGTTGGAGCACCCGTAGGCTCAGTCGAACTATCTGGTGATGGGCTGAACGGAACTGGTGTCTCAACGATCGGCGAACCCGAAGGATCCCGTCTTTCTGGCGTCACAGTCACAACTGGTCCTGGTACATTCGCAATCACCGAGTGACTAGATGACTTCGATGGCAGATACCCTACATAGTCCCCACCGCGATTATTGCCAAGTCCGAAGCTGGACATGAAGAGCATGATATACGGCAAGAACATATCAGGATCACTCAGCTGCAGCGTGCGATCCACTGTCCTCGACTGCAGGTTGAGCATACGATACTCATAAGTTCCAACTGGCAACAATAGGTTTTGCTGACCCATGAACGGCTGCAGCTGCAGATTGAGATACGGCATAATCAGATGCTGATCATCATACGACAGGCTTGGCTGGCCGGTGCCCAGTATGGAGAGAAGTAGGAATATTGGATTAAGCTCTTCCGCGGAATCCCCAAATGCATTGCTTAAGTCAGCCCGATCGATATCGGTATAGATGTTCTGGATGGACGCCAGATAATCCGCCTGCTCCTGTTCATCGGCAAACGATGTTGGCACCGGATTCATCTCGATGGTGCCATAATTGAACTTAGCACTCTCAAACGCACCAGCCAACTCTGACGGCTGTGGCGTCGACGAGGCCGATGGTTCAGGTGAAGGCAAGGTTACACGACTAGCTTTAATACCAGATGCGTACAGCTTGCCGGTTGTCTTGCTCGTCGTAACGTTGAGCGGCAAGAAAAGAGCATCTTCTGAAAGCGCCATAAACGGAAGGGCTGAATCGGTCTGGCGAGTCTGAGTGTTAAGATTGATCATTGAGTTGCTACCGATCATTGTCGAGTAGAGGTGCTTACCATCTTTTGAGAAGTCAAAATCATTAAAACCAAAGAAAAATGGTGCATCATTTGGCACTATTTGTCCCATTGGTATTGGGTTTGCCGATGGCAGCCAGGTGTCTGTGCTACTATCGAGTACTGAGAAGCCAAGCCCATCGCGCACCCAGACATTGTTGCTCTGTGGTTGCGTCTTGATGTCCGCTCCAAAGAACATCGTTGCGATAATATACATCAGCGCCTGGTCTTCATCTCCTGTTGATAGACCTTGCCCGATAGGGATCGGGTCAGCGTCAACCGTGTTGTGGACCAAGTCGATTGGTTGGAGGTATGGCTGAAGTTTGTAGCCTTGCGGTGTCGGCGCAAAGGTAACGACATAGGCATAAGCCTTGCCATCATTTGGCCCCATGCCAAAGCCGAGCACGCCAAAGGCACTATTGGCTTTCGTTGGCGACGGGAGTGGCGTGACCGTTGGAGAGGCTGACGGATCTGGAGTTGGGGTGTCGGTTGGAGTTACTGATGGATCCGGTGTCGTCGTATCTGTTGGAGTCGCCGAAGCTGAAGGCGAAGGCGCTACATACTGTGCATCGGCAATGCCATATTTATCAGGCTTGATCTTGATCGTACCCGTCACCTTCTGAGTCTCAGTATCGATGATCGAGACGTCTGAACTGAGCTTATTAATGAAGTTCACGATCGACTGATTGCCCGTCACATCGTCACTACCCTGTGTCAGCAAGGCTACAAGGTTACTAAACGAGTTAGCTACCGAATATGCTTTCGTGCTCGCCCGATTCAGCGTCATGGCGCCATTAAACATCGGCGTGTCATGCGACAGGTCGTAGACCGTTTCAGTTTCTCCGGTGCGCACATTGATGCTGGCCGCCGTCGGTCTCTGCTGGAAGATGAGCCCTAATATTCCGTATTCAGGCCCAAAAACGCCAAGTAGGAAGTTACCATCTGTCTTATATGCATTGAAGAGCAGGAACTCTCGCTCAGGTTTGGTGTAACTGGCCTTAAAGGTGTGCTGGCCCGGCGTGAGACCAGAAACCTGCGCACTCCACTTGCCATCACGCCCAACCTTCACCTTGATTGGCCCTCGGCTATCAACCGTTAGATTGATTTCCGTATCGCCTGCGCCTGTGCCTGCAACGGTTGTCTCTGCCCCAATCGTCGCACCTGAAGTCGGCGAAGTTATGACAAGTGGCCTGATAGTCGCAGGCGGTACAGGCATTTTGACATTTTCAAAGCCCATGATTCGGCTAGCACCAATATCACTCACCAGCATTGTTTTAGTTGATGCATCATAGAACGTTGCGTACGGCACTAAAACATTATCCCTACTCACTAGCAGCTGTGATTGATCACCAAACAGAATAAGAGCCAGGAAGCCAGTTACGCCAGCGCTGGTTTGATTGAGGATCCCGAAGACCTTTTCGCCATCATCAATCGAGTTCGTGTCATAGATGTTGACGCGACCAAGTAAAGTATCGGTCACCATCAGGCCTTGCGAGGCTGGATCAAATGACATCGCCAGAGGGGTAAAGAGGGTACTATCTGAATTGCGCAATAAAGACTCATAAATGGCAGTTGGGTCGCCGCCCCCACCAATCAGACCAAAAGCAAGCGAAATCAGGCCATATGACTGAGTCATACTGGCCTGCCCTAAGACGTGCGATGCCGGCTTGTTGTTTGAGAGACTAGCTGTGTCAAATTGCAGAATACGAGCGAAACCAATGTCACCAACAAAGAGGCGATTCTGAACCGGGTCAAAGGTAATACTATTCGGTATCAGGAAGTTTGAAGCGCTTGGCTGCGGTACATTGGGTGCTGCACCAGTAATAAGGCCGAGGAGCGTCTGCCCAACAGTCGTAAAGTCACTCTGTCCAAGTACGTAGCTCGCAGGCATACCGTTCGCGATACTGTTGAGGTCATAGACTGTTACGCGGTTCGCGATCGGATCTACCACGAACAAGCGGTTGCCGGCGGAATCTACTGTCACGCCCATTGGTAATATCATGTTACGTTCATTGAGGCCATTGTAACTACCGCCAGACAGATAGGCCTGTAGTGCGTCAAAGGTACTTGGCATTGAATTGAAGCTTGGCTTACCGATAACATAGCTTGCGTTCATGCCATTGGTCGGATTACTCAGATCATACACCATAATACAGCCGCCCAGCTGGTCGGCTACAAACAGGCGGTTACGCACTGGATCGTAAGCGAGAGGGTTGGAGGCACTAGCCAAGCCAGCTATGGCGCCCTGGGCAAAGTCTGGCAAACCTTCATCACTATTACCTGAAAATACAGCTGGAGGAAACGATAGCCCAACAAGTTTATTTTGACCATACCACCCACTCAGATCGTCGTCGGGGCCCGGTGGACGCTGCAGAGACACACCAAGATCCTGGGCTGATGAGTTCTCGTACATATTTGGTTGGCCGATCACAACATCAGCCGATGAAGATACCGGTCGATTATTTTGATCAAGATTACGGATCAAGACACGATTGTTGGCTGCATCAGCGATAATCATGCGATGTCGGATCGGATCAACTATCTGACCTGTTGGAATATCCATCCCCTTGGCGTTTGTAGACGGATTATCCGCACGAGTATTTGACCATTGTGGGCGACCATCACCGGTAGTCTGGCCAATGATGCCGATGGCTTCTTCATTGTTGGCTATCGTCGCAACATCATAAATGAGAATTCGATTCAAGCTCGTGTCTGTCGCGTACAGTTTCTGCCCAGAAGAAACAAACTGGCTGTTGTATTTATTTGCCGAGGTACGGCTCCACTCGGTCAGAGGGGTGGTAAAATCTGGTGCACCGAGTACGTTAACGGCTGCTTCGCCATTCGTAATCTGAGCGACATCAAATACGAGTGTACGCCCACCATTATTACCTTGGGCACAGTTTTGTGGGTTCTGCTCGTCAGCACGAATGCACCACACCTCATCATCACCCACAAACAATCTTTGTGTTTGTGGATCAATTGCCAGGCTGACAGGCTTAAACTCCGATGCCGATATTGTATAAGGTGTGGTTGAATGCCCTTCGTTGGTATAGTTCGTTTGCCCGAGAACACCCAATACGTCAATTGTTCTTATCGGGTCTTTCTCGCGGGTGTCTGCGGCGTCCAGCACAAGGACTCGATTCTTACCATTATCGGCCACATACAGTCGATCGTTCACGCTATCAAGCGCTAACCCCCCATTGGCGTAATAAATGTTGCTTTCCGAATCGCCATTAAAATTATTTCCGAGACCAGAATACGGCAGCATACCATTAGAGATATTTGAAAGATCATAGAAGTAAACGCCTTGATAACTATTGCCTTTCCCGACGTATAGGATCTGGTTTGTATCGTCTGCAAGAAGCGCTCTCGAATCATCAAGGTTCTGATCCCACGGTCGCCCTGTTTCCATAGTTGTAAAATCTGACTGGCCAATAACATTACTGGCTGCCATGCCGTTTGCAAGGGTTGTCGTATTGAACACTAAAATGCGTCGAGCCTCATTCCAAACGTCAGAGCGACCACTATCCATCACAAACAGTCGACCATTCGTTGGCGTAATTGCGAGCGCAGTTGGCCGATATAGACTCGATGCGGTGGTCGCACCGTTCGGTGCTGTGTTGGAGCTAAGACTATTCTGGCCAATAACATAATCAGCCGTCGTATCAGTCAGCTCGTTCTGATTGCTAAGGTTAAAGACTAGAACCCGATTGTTTTTTGAATCTGCCACATAGAGACGGTGACGAATCGGATCCTCGACGACGCCCTGAGGATTGTTTACGCCAGCGGCGTTCGGCCGCGCAACGTTATTTCGGTTTGCTCGTGTGAAATCAGGTTTATCCTGGCTGTCATATTGACCGATCACAAAGCTGGCACTTGGTTTGTCAGCTCGAGAGAGGCTAATCGTCAGTAAAATAATCGAAATGACCGAGGATAAGCTAACCAGAACGATCGTGATAATAGAAAAAATCCGCGTCAGGCGGTACTGCTTGAGTAAGTATTGCTCGGTTGGACTTTCAGACATCTTGCTCACGTGGCTCGTTGAATATATTCATTTTACCCGCATAACGGTCATGCTTGCAAGCAAATTTCCAGATATAAGTGGGCTGGTTGGCGTGCGGTTACGGAGATAACAAAATTTACGTATTTTTTGTTGTTTTTTTTACACTATTTATGGTAATTTTATTACTAAAAATTGCTATGCTTGCATATTCGCTTTTTGTTTGTTTATCATCTGTTGAGGAGCATAAATATGTACGCAAAAACAATGAGCATTAGCCATGTTGGCTATGATCCCCATAGAGTAGAAATTGAAGTCGACCTTTCGAACGGTCTACCAGGCTGCACGATCGTCGGAATGGCACAGCGAGCCGTCGATGAGGCGCGCGACCGCATCCGGTCGGCCTTTCGTAATTCCAATTTGAATTTTCCGCAAAAGAAAATCACCGCCAATCTAGCCCCTGCCGACCTACCAAAGCGATCAACCGGATTCGACTTAGCGTTAGCTGTCGCAATTTTATCCGCGTCCGGTCAAGTGCCCACTCAGCCACAAAATACTCTTTTCTTCGGTGAGCTTGGCCTCGATGGCGAAATTCGCCCTACTCAAGACTTTTTTGCCGTTGCGTTGGATGCTCCAAATGGCAAATTTTCAACGATTATTACTTGTCCAGAAAATGTTGTAAATATTCCTACTTCTATAGGTTCACATATCTTAACAGCCACCCACTTACGCGATGTTTACCAGCACCTCATTGGCGAGACAGCACTACCAAGTCACTCCGTCCCTGCCAGGCTGACTGTCTTGGACAATCAGCAAATAATAGATTTTATCGATATTGCTGGCCATGAGTTTCCGAAACGCGGACTTATCATTGCTGCGGCCGGAGGGCATAATGTCTTAATGACTGGGCCGCCCGGAAGCGGCAAAACCATGCTTGCGAAAGCCTTTGCGAACATTTTACCGCCACTAACTCACGAAGAGTACATTGAGAATCAGAAGATACGCAGCCTGTGTGGTCACACACTGGATTCGCATTATTCACGACCCTTTCGAAGCCCCCATCACACCGCAAGCCTAACCTCATTAGTGGGCGGCGGCACAATTCCCCGACCCGGCGAAATTAGCCTGGCCCATAACGGGGTACTATTTCTTGACGAATTACCTGAGTTTAGCCGTAGTGCAATCAACTCATTACGCCAGCCGCTTGAGGAGAAAGTTATTGCTATCCATCGAGCGAACGGTGCACAAGTATTTCCAGCTAACTTTTCACTGATCGCCGCACAAAACCCCTGCCCCTGCGGATTTCTGACTGATAGCTCTCGTGAATGCACTTGCAGCGCTGGCGCTATTGCCCGATATGCAGCCCGAGTTTCTGGCCCGATCATGGATCGAATAGATCTTAAAATTGAGGTCCCACGACTGGCTATTGATGATATTTCTACAACAAAAGTTGATGGTCGTATCTGTAGCGATCAAATCCAAAAAAACGTAGCAAAGGCCAGATACAAAAATTCTGAGAGGCGCAAACATGCCAGCGCAGCAAAAAATCGAACTCTACTAGTGGATTCGCTCGATATGACACCAAAAGCTGCAGCTTTAGCTGCCAGCCAAGCTGAACGCTTGGACTTATCGGTCCGGGCCTACCACAAACTCTTGCGTGTTGCCCGTACTATCTCTGACCTTGAGGCCAGCGATAACGTTGGTGAAGACTCAGTTCTAGAAGCGTTGCAATATTTTACGAGAAACTAAAGCTTGATGAGTTTATAAACGGCTGGCCCGAGCGCGGTATTGGTAAATAAGTACCACAGGATTAAGTAGCTGAGCATAATTGCACCCATCACAATGAGTGTGTGTCGAATTTCATGACCAACATATTCAAAGCCGGTGGTGACGAGCTCGTTTTTCGGTTTCGCCGGGGCCGACTTTGTCGTCGCTTCTACCTTAGCCTCGCTCTTAGCGGCCTGAGGCTGCTGAACTGAAGCTGCTTGCTTTCTGAACTTCTTTTTTTGTGCTTTACGTTTCTTTGCCATATCCAACATTGTATCTTGCAAACAGCGGAAATACCAGTCCGTTGCATGATATAATGATGAATATCTGAGGAGCCATGGAAACAGTACTAATTATTGTTACTTTGATACTACTTGGGGCTGTTGGTTACACCCTACGCGAAGTTATCTTGCTCAAAAACCGGTACGGCCAATTCCTACAAGGCGCTGAAGCAAAAACGATTGAGCGACTACTCAAAACTTACTCCCACGATGTTGCACAAGTCGATCATAAACTCGAGCAGCTAGCGGCTTTTAGCGCTAAACTACATCAGACAACTGGCCGGGCACTTACCAGGCAGGGCTTTGTTCGGTTCAATCCATTCAATGACACCGGCGGAGATCAGAGTTTCTGTTTGGCAGCGATTGACGCTCACGGGAACGGCTTTGTGCTCTCCAGTATTCATGCTCGAACCGGCACCCGCATGTATGCCAAGGAAATTATCAAGGGTGAGTCACCACACCACCTATCAGACGAAGAATCAGTCGCCCTCAAAAAAGCACTGGATGTAAAATTACCATTCCCGCAAGCATGAAAATTTTTCAAAGAAAGCCAAATGAAGCTTTGTCGCACGAAACGGGTATCGTGATTTCTTCCCGGGCGACCGTTGAGGGCGAACTGAATACCAATGAAGACGTACATCTTGACGGTGAATTCACTGGTAATCTTGTTACGACTGGACTTGTCGAAATCGAGGCTAACGGCAAAGTAGCCGGCTCAGTAAAATCTCGTTCACTACTTGTGGCCGGAAAGCTAATAGATACAGAGGCTGAGTGCAGAGACGCGATCGAGCTACTGCCAAGCGCAATTGCCCGTGCCAATCTGTCATCACGCACCATAGAAATTCAAAAAGGCGCCTATTTTGTAGGTAAAATAACAACGAAACAAGACCATGATCTACTACATACTTGATCATTCAAGTAAATCCAGCCTTGAGGAACGAACACGTTCACAGATTGTAAGCTGGTTAAAGCAGCACAATCTGGCCGGTGAATTTGCTGAAGCTCATTCACCACAACAGATGAGCGAGCTTGCCCTTTCGGCGGCAAAGAAAGACTTTAAAACAATTGTTGCGATCGGTAACGACCGTTCTCTTCAGGCGACCATAACTGGCTGTCTCGCCGTAGAGCAAGATATCGTCGTCGGATTTATCCCTACGCAGCACGGTAGCTTGGCTGCGGATGCCCTAGGGCTATCAGATTGGCGTGCAGCCGCACAAAACATCTCTGGTCGCAAAACCCGACAACTCAAGCTCGCGCAAAGACCACATGGCTATTTTGTATTTGAAGAATCTTTCGAAACAGACACAGAGATGATACCGGAAGCCACAATAACGATAGATGGTAAGCTACGGATAAAAACACCCCTGAACCAAATTATTGTTCGTCACCAAACGAACAGCCTAACAGATACAGACAAAGCATTTATCGTGGAGGTCTATGCGAAAAATAGTACCGCAGAAAAAACACTACAGAGCAGCAAATCAGTGTTTTCTGGCATTGCACAGCTCGCAAAAACCAAACTTAGCCCCGCAAACGAGCTAGTGGTGCGCATATCTGCAGATCACGTCGCACTGTCAGCCGGTAAAAATCATCTGTTGACGAGCACCGGCGAGAAAATTGGCTTCCCTTTTGAGATTTCGCCGAGCGGACGCACTATCCGGCTCATAGTTGGGAAACATTCACCCCTTTAGGCCTTGATCTATTAGGTTCAAAGTGGTATCATAGCCAGGAGCTTTTTAGGAGAAAGAGAATTAAAAAACGTTTTCGGCTTAATCATGAGATTCGCGCTGCCAAAGTTCGCCTTCTGGACGAATCTGGACAACAGCTCGGAATACTCAGCTTGTCCGAGGCGCTCAGTATCGCCCAGGAACGAGGATATGATCTAGCTGAGGTTTCTCCATCAGCCGACCCACCTGTCGCCAAACTTATTGACTGGGGTAAATACCAGTACGAACAAGGTAAGTTAGCTCAGAAGAGTCGGAAAAAGCAAAAAAGTATCGAAGTAAAACAGATACGACTCGGTCTCAAGATCGATGAGCACGACCTAAACGTTAAGATTCGGTCAGCTCAGAAATTTCTCAACCAAGGCAATAAAGTAAAGGTTAACCTGCGCTTTCGTGGAAGAGAGATTACTCACCCAGAACTTGCAAAGCAAGTACTTGATAATTTTTTCAGCTCACTCGATGGACTTGCAACCATGGAGCAGGCACCTAGCCTGTCGGGTCGCGAGATGTCAATGGTGCTGAATAGGAGCAAAGATGCCAAAACTGAAAACGAATAAGACTATGAGCAAGCGCGTGAAGGTGACCGCCTCAGGCAAAATCCTACATCGACGCGCCACTCGTGCCCACAAACTTTCTATCAAGTCTGCAGCCCGTAAACGCGGCTTTACGCTTGAGCATGAAAACGCCAAGGGTGACAGTAAAAACATTAAAAAACTCTTAGGAATCTAACAATGCGAGTCAAACGAGGGGTTACAGCCCGCCGCCGCCACAAAAAAATACTACAAGCCACAAAAGGAATGTCGCGTATTCGTCGCGCATCTTTCCGCAAGGCTAACGAGGCCGTTCTTAAGGCACTCTCCTACCAGTACCGCGATCGCCGAAACAAGAAGCGCGACATGCGATCTCTCTGGATCACTCGAATCAATGCCGCATGCAAACAGAATGGTACGAGCTACTCAAAATTCATTGCCGGCCTAAGCAAGAATCAGATCAAGCTCAACCGAAAAGTGCTTGCCGAGCTAGCAGTGTCTCAGCCAAAAGCCTTCGAAGCAATCGTCAAGGCCGCCGAGTAGCATCAATTCTAGTTTGAACGCTCAAAAACCAGGCTAACCACCTGGTTTTTTTGTTGGATGAATCCTACCTGATAGGTATTGTTAGTGTCACCAGCTACCTGCCCTAGTTCACGCTCAGACGACAATAGTAATCGATACTCTTTTGGTAGTTTTACTCTGAATTTGATCTGCTGGTCAAAACCCCCCGCCTGCTTCTCAAAAAGACTAGTCAGACTCAACTTATTATCTTGTAATGCATATTTAAACGGCAAAGAGTAGCGAAATGTCACCTCATTGCTCTGCAGCGGCGCTAAAATGTTTTGATAATTTACACTCGTCCGCCCTTCCTCATCGCGAACAGACAGCTGACTAGTGTCCAATGAACTATCGATTAGTTTACTGCCACGCGGAAGATACAGTTTAACCTTGTCTACGTTTTGAGCTACAAGCCACCTGGTGACATTATCCGCCGGGTCAAGGTATTGATGCTGATAGTCGGAAGTATGAGTTCGTCGAATGCGCAAATTAACCGTTGCCTCTCCAGCGCTTCCGATACTCAGTTCTTGATCAATTTCTTGGCGTATAAACGGGCTGCTTTTATTCGCGCCGATATTTGCTTCGCCGACCAATATACTATTGCCGGAGAAATCAGATAGACGCCCAGCCATATCATTGGCTTCGAGTTTTGCCTGAATAGCCTTATCCCGACTATAGAGCATAAATTGCTTCTGCTGAATCATCTCTTCAAGAATCTTTGTTGTCTGGCTAAGGTCGGCGATCTTTTTTTCCAGAAGCTTTTGAATAACCTGATTACCAAGTGTACCTAAAATGGTTTTTGGGTCCTTTTTGTTCTGCTTATCTTCACCACTCTCAACTTCAAGCTGCACTTCGGTAAGGAAGTTATCTTCAGTGACGGTGATGCCATATTCTTTCAACTCTACTGGACCAGTGGTAGCGAGCAGCTTTTTAAAGGTTGTTGGTGTAATTGCTACAACATTATCTACCTTTTGACCTGACTCTATTTCGAAATACTGGGCCGCCAATTCAGCACTTTTGCTCCAATCTAGATATATACCACTATCTCGCAAGTGCATGCGGTCGATAAACCCGATCATTTCTGGTGGAACCGGCGTTATGCTAGGACGATCATCAATCCTGTGGTCATAATAATATACACTCCGTATAGGCTGAAGCTTGTATCCACCCGGACCTGAGTTGAGTACACCAACAGACCCAATAAAACCGCCGCCGTAGCGCAGCTCAGCGTTGTTCTGAAACAGCAAAAGTGTCGTCTGCTGCTTGTTTGGATGTATAAAGTGGGAATATATTTCAAGATATTGATTGTTCGTTGCAACTTTTGTAGCTGCCTGGTATAGACTTGCCAGGGAGACAATCCCCAGATAAAAACCAAATATGACAGCACTCACCACGAACGTCCTGATGTGAAGCCCGAGAAAGGTCTTTGACTTAGTTCTTTTTCTGACGCGCTTCATCAACTATCTTGTGTACTGCTTTGATAAATCTTTCTTCCGAATATTGCTCGGCGACAGACCGAATCTTGGTCGCATCCCAACTGCGTTTTTCAAGTGTGCTGATAGCATCAGCCACGTCTTCGACCGTCTGTCGATCAAAATGAATGCCCGTCTCGCCGTCGATAACTGTCTCTGCCGATCCGGCATGGCCATATGCCACAACTGGCTTCCCTGCCGCCATAGCCTCGACCGGAGTAATGCCGAAATCCTCTTCTGCAGTAAAGATAAATGCCTTGCAGCCAAGATATAACTTTGTCACCTCGGCATCAGTCGGCCGCTCGATAAACTCAATATTATGATCAGCCAATGCTTTGAGTTTTTTGCTCTCGGGGCCAGCACCAGCAATCACAAGCTTCTTGCCAAGCCGTTTGCAGGCTAAAATCGCTAAATCCACCCTCTTGTAGGGTATGAGTCGCGAAACTACCAGGAAGTAGTCCCCATCCTGAGCCTTCGAGACACTAAAGCGCGAGATATCCACCGGCGGATTCACTACCAAACTTGATCTTTTGTAGTATTTTTTAATACGTTTCTGTACCTCGCGCGAGTTAGCAACCAAAACGTCTGGGCGTTGAGCCGCGGCATAGTCCCAGCGACGGCGACCCCGGACAAACCCTGGCAACAAAAGCTGCACCAGAGGATTCAATGGTCCGAACCCCGGACTACGCAGATATTCATGATAGTGACTCCAGTAATAGCGGGTTGGCGTATGGATATAACTAACGTGAAGCGTTTCGGTCGGCGTAATAACACCCTTGGACTCTGCACTGGCACTGGAAATCACGAGGTCATAGCCACTAAAGTCAAAACTCTCAAAGGCAAGCGGGCGCAGCGTTGGATAGAGCTGATGTTTCGTTGTAGCCAGTGGCCAGTTTTGCAAGAAACTCGTTTTGACAGTTTGGTTCTTGAGAGCTGGTACTGATCCGGGACGATAGACGCTTGTATAAAGATCAGCCTGCGGATAGGCTTTGATCAGACTGGCAACCACCCGTTCTGCCCCACCTTGATTCGTGAGCCAGTCATGTACAATGGCCACTCTGAGCTTAGTATCCACTGCGCCCCTTTAACAGCATCACGACCGTCTTAAAGATGATTGTCAGGTCCATGAGCAAACTCCAATTCTCGACGTAGTAGATATCAAGTTTGACACGCTCGGCATAGCTCACATCATTGCGCCCGGACACCTGCCACAGGCCGGTAAGGCCTGGACGGATGGAAAGAAAAGCGCCTGAACGCTTACCATACCGCTCAAGTTCAGCCTCTACTATGGGGCGAGGCCCGACTAGGCTCAGATCTCCGACGAGAACATTGTAAAACTGCGGCAGCTCATCGAGACTGGTTGATCGCAGAAAACGTCCGAGCTTAGTTATTCTTGGGTCATTTTTAAGCTTTTGAGTGCGTCGAAATTCTTCGACAAGCTGCGGATCGCCAAACTCTCCAATCAACTCAATTGCCGATTTATTGCCGTTATGCGGACCTTCACTATATCGCCATTTCATGCTGCGAAACTTATAGACCTTCATTTTTTTGCCCGTACGCGACAAGCGAGTGTGGGAAAAGAATATTGGGCCGCTCGGATCGGTTATCTTTACCAGTAAAGCAACAATGGCAAAGATTGGAGACAAGATTAAGAGTGCAAAAAATGATGTAATAATATCTACGATACGCTTCACAATTCTGCCCCAGCCATCGAGTGGCGTCTGCTGTAGCTGTATAGTTGGAACACCAAGAAACAGTCCCGTGCGTACATTACTATGAAATGTATCGGTAACACTTGGAATGTAGCTGTACCCAACGTGATGCTGATGACACCAATCAATAATCTCATCATGACTGAGAGCAACTCGGCCGCTCATCACCTGTACTATCTGGTCAATGCCGTGACGCTTTCGCAACTGCTCAAGCTCTTTTGTGCTTGTGGGCATCGAGAAGTTCTCGAGATTATTCAGAAAAAGCAGTCCAGAGTATCGACTATCGGCGACCTTGAGCTGATCGGTGAGTTTTGTCTGGCCGAGCAGTAGTACGGTATGAACACCAACGCCGAAACGAAATAGAATTTTTTGTATAGTTCCGACGATAAGTCTTGCCAGGACGATAAAGAGAAAGGCGAAGGCAAAGCCAATGACGGGGATGCTCTTCGAAGGAAAGACAGGATCATAGTTGAAAAAGTCGAGCATAATTATCACCATAGTCCCAGCTAGTGACGCCGCACCAATACGAACGATCTCCCGCAAGCGACCACGATTGCTCTCCATGCTATACAGGCCCATCAGGGCAAATATCAGGATCCAGATAGGCAAAATGGTGAGCATGAGGCCCAGATATGCCCTGCCTCCTATTGGAAAAGCAAGCGGCCGATCTTCGCCGACACGCACAAAATAAGCCATCACAAAACCGGCGATCATCATCAGATAATCAATTGGCACTAGTATGAGGCTAAATAGCAGCTCGCTTCGTTTTTTCATAATATACACTCCATTATAACGCAATATAGCCAGGACCCAACCTGGCTACATAGCACTAATAAGTAAGCTATAAGCCGAATTCTGTATCCGTAAACGGACGGCAGCCATCTATCTTGGCAAAAACCACGTCATAAGCAATGCTGTCTGATCGTGCGACTTACCTATTGGGAGCGAGCAACTCCTCTGCAAGGCAGAAAGGCCCATAGTCTTGCAGCAGATGGGGTTTACCACCACCCTATGTCACCATAGGGCGCTGTGCGCTCTTACCGCACTCTTTTCACCCTTACTCCCGAAGGAGCGGTATCGTCTCTGTGGCACTTTCCCTAGGGTCACCCCCGGTTGCCGTTAGCAACCATCCTGCTCTGTGCTGTTCGGACTTTCCTCTAGGATAAAATCCCAGCGACTGCCCACTTACTTATTAGTAATAATACTATACGATAATTTTAGCCTTTTGTCGAGTACTGATCGAGGCATTTGTTGACCTGTGCATCAGCGAGTTTGTTGTACTCACGTCGTACATGCGTGAAACTAAGCTGCATTTTTCCTTCATACAGCTTGATCTGCTCATAAATTGGTCGTAAATCCGGGTTTTTCATACGATACTCCCCCTTGATTTGCTTCGTGACAAGTTCGCTATCCAAGTAGAAATCAGCGGCCAGCACGCCCTGTTCTTCTAGTTTTTTCAAAGCCAGCAGTACCGCTCGATATTCAGCCTGATTGTTGGTTGTAACGCCAAGGTATTCAGAGTATTCGCCAACTACCACACCTTCTTGGTTGATAAATACTACACCGGACGCCGCTGGTCCCGGGTTACCACGCGAACCGCCATCACAATAAACCTTTAATCGCTTGTCGTCATTCATGTGTTTTATTTTATCACTAAAGCGCGACGGAACGTTAGGCGGCACCGTGGCTTATCGCTCAGTATCTAGCTAAAGAACACGTAAAAACGCGGCCTTAATGCCGAATCGAAATGATATCTACCGTTCAACTATTTTACCCATTGAGCAAAATTGATTTTTGCTTATTTCTTAGTATTTTTTATGCTTTACTAACAATTCCGACTTAAAAATTGCCAGTTATTTTTTGACGAAAAAATACAATCCAAGCACTAAAATACCAAGTAGTATGCGGTATAGTACGAAGACTTTCATGTCGTGCTTATTGAGGTATTGCAAGAGCCATTTGATAACCACCAGCCCTGTCAAAGCTGAGACGATAATACCAAGTACCAAGTATGGCAATGACGTTTCAGGCGTAGGGTCCTTTAGAATGCCGACGATTTTGTAAAGACCCGCCCCAAGGCTGATCGGTGTTGCAAGCAAGAAACTAAAACGAGCCGCTTCTTCACGTTTGAGACCAGCCCAAAGACCGGCGCTAATCGTAATACCCGAGCGAGATACTCCCGGAACCAAGGCAAGAGCTTGTGCAAGACCGATAAGAAACGATCGCTTAAAGCCGAGGTCGGCCGTAGTAAGCTTTTGCTTTGCCAGCTTATCGCTCATATAGAGAACCCCACTAAAGACGATCATGCCTATACCAACAATGAGTGGCGCATTGGGGCTGCCATGGAGGTTATTTTCAATCCATTTGTCACCGAAAAAGCCGATTGCAGCACCTGGTATTGTAGAAATTACAATATATTTTACCAGGTTAGATTTACGTTTTATGAGCTCGATGAAGTCTTTTGAGAAGAATATCAAGAGCGCTATCGCCGTACCGACATGGATCGCGGCATCAAAGCTCAATCCGGGGTCGGGCCAAGAGAATAGCCATGGTACTAACAACAAGTGGGCTGAGGACGAAATCGGCAAAAACTCGGTTATTCCCTGTACGATCGCCAATACGATTGTTACAAAAATCATCATAGATAGCCTCTTTCCTGTAGAGCGGCGCGAATGAGAGTCGCATCCTCACTGAGCTGCTCGGCCGAAGCCGGTCGAGCCTTATCGTGATCCATGTCGCCAATGTGATTAATTGGAATAACATGCACATGGGCATGTGGCACCGCGAGCCCCTCAACAGACAGTCCGACTCGCTTTGGCTGGTAAATTTCTTCGAGAACGAGGCTCAAGACCTTTGCAAAATCGAGCACCTTACGATACGACTTTTCGTCGAGATCATAGAGCTTGTCGACCTGTTTTCTTGGTATTACGAGGCTATGGCCCGGGTGGTGCGGCATAATCGTCAGAATCGCAAAGATATCGTCATCCCGATACAGCACCTCGCCTGGCACATCGCCATCCAACACCTTTAAGAAGATACTTTTTTCCATAAATCCCATTATAGGCTATTCGACTCTCAGAAAAAACTCGGCTTTATCTTGTCAGCATAAGTGTTTTAGATATAAAATGGGTACATATTTATATAAGTGCGGTGAATGCAAGAGCGGACCATTAATCCTGATAGTATCGTGCCGAAGCGTCGTTTCTCGTGGCGGATTTTTTTGTGCTCACTCCTAGTACTCAATAACTTTGTTATTATCGTCAATAACCTCAAGGCTAAGGCTGACAATGTCGTCACGATCACCTCGCCATCTCAAGGCCAGAGCCTCACATCGGCCAACCCCACCATCACAGGCACCGCAACAGCCGGTAAATGGGTCAACATCAAGATTGATAATACGTATGTCGGGGTCGTACAAGCCGATAACAATGGCAACTGGAGCTACCAAGCCCAAGACTTGAGCAATACCACACACAGTGTGCAGGCCTCCATTACTGATGGCACAGGCATAGCAGGCTCAGTGTCCGGGAGATACGGCCTAGCGAAGTTCAGCATAAACAAACCAACCACTGATTCTGTAACCACCAATGACGCCAAGATTAGTTCACCTACCAAGGCTGTATTTAACAGTGACAGCACCAGGGTGTATGTGATGGACACAAGCTCCAACAAGGTAAATGTAATCGATACTAATACGAAAGCAATCTTGGCAACCGTCACGTTGTCAGGACAACCAAAAGACATCGCCTACTCACAAACAAAAAATAAAGTGTACGTTACAACTGGTACAACGCAAAATGTTGATGTAATTGACGCAACAAACTTGCCAAATTCATCCACCCCAATCGATATGAATCGAGACACTGGTGTCATTCGCCTCGATACTGACGGCGAGACGTTTTATATAAGCTGTGGGACCTACTTAGAGGCGATATGTATAGGAGACCTCGACGATGTAGCAAATCTGTCGAATGAACAAAATCTGAGCGGTACCATCTACCAAATTGTACAGATTGCGGACAATAAAGTTGTGGTAGTGAATAGCCAACTAGACCTATTCACTAATGGCGCACTTGCCGGATCAAGTGCATATGACGTGACGGGTGTGAATGTAGTTGATCCTGCGGCGCAATCAATCGCCCCGTTTGGTAGTAATCCTGACTATATTGCGGTACCAAATAACACTACTGGCAGCCTAGATCTGCGTAGTGCGACAGACCTATCTTACGCCAGCAGTATCTCGAGCATAGGTAACGGACCATATACCATCATGCAGCACAATGACCAACTCTTCGTCTACTGTGCCGGCTCACAGCATGTAGCACAGCTCTCAATTAGCCTACAGAGCCTTCAGAACTACTCCGCAACAATTGGCTACGGCAGCACCGTCACTGGCATAGGGCAATATGGCGGAAACCTCAAATTGTACTTCGCTGTACAAGCAAATTACCCAAATGTCGAAACTGCCAAAATTCAAGTCTACAACCCAACTTCCCTACAAGTCGAGAACACCGTACAGCTCGATAATATCAACTTCGCACACGCCTACATGCAGCCGGATAATGGTCAGCTATGGGTTACCTCTCAGACAGCCTCTCAGATTCGCGTCTTGAGTCCTGGCGACGATTCGATCGTGAGTACTATTTACGATAGCCCTAGCGCGGGACCTATATTTGTCGGTAACTTCTATGGCACCGAATACTACACAA
>JADZBC010000016.1 GCA_020852295.1 bacterium
CGGCCAATTCATATGACTATGGCCGCATCCGCAAAATCCTCGACAATGGCAGTGAAGCCGGCAGCGTCGAGCTCGGCACACCAGGCCAAGCTGATTTCAAGCTAAGCCGAAACAATAACAAGATCATAGCCTACAGCGCTATCACGAAAGAATTTAGCGTCATCGACCCCACCAACATGAGCATCGAGCGAACGTTTGCTCAGGCATTTGACTGCACCGACGACTGGGATATTAATGGTGATGCGAGCAAGATCTATTGTGGAGATGGTATCGGCATTGTAAATGTATATAATTCATCAGATGGGTCTCTCGCGACAGCCCATCTTATTGCCTTTAACCAAGTCAGTAACCCAAACTTACGGGTTAGCGCAGATGGAAATTTCATCTACGTCGCAGATGCCTACAATTTATACAAATATGATGTCGCACAGGATGCCACAAATTCAGTGGGAGTGTCGGCTCAAACTAGGTTGAATATTGCCGACTCACGCACGGCTCGTGATCAGATGTCGCTGAACCCGGCCGAAACACGACTCTACCTCGGTGGTGGCGACAAGATTGAGATATTTGATGTCACTTCAAACACTCCAGTATCTCTCGGCCACATGGACAGCGCTGCAGCCAATCCACGCCATGATCTTGTGTTTAGTGCCGACGGTAAACGGGCCTTTATGGCCTACGCTGCGCCGGTCAATAGTCAGCCGGGCATCGTCGTGGCGGAGTTTGATACTCAAAATAATCTCCCAATGGGCGTACTGAACGTCGACAAAAATCCTCTCACCGGAGCCGGCCTAGTCCTATCCAATAACGTCACCGTTGTGGAATCAGCTACAGTTTCTTTCGACGTCAATCAACCAGTTATCTACGATACGAATGGTAGCTTTGAGTTCATCAAGAACAATCCAACTACTCAAGATGTTGCAACCCGCTACGCCCTCGGCGCCCTGTCAATAAACGTGACTGGTGGCAATGTGCCAGATGGTATGACATTTGGAATCTGTAATTACGGCCCCGAACAAAGACCCTGTTTCCAAGGTACTCCAGTCACGCCCGGAAGCTACACGTTTACTGCATCCATATCAGATGGCATCACGAACTCCGAGAAAGAATTCAATGTGACGATCAATAACGGCATCGAGTTTCTCAATCCAAACAACGAGTCACCCAACATCCAAACGACAACCGGCGTAACTGGCCAGTCTTACTCGGCGACATTCAGTGTACGTCATCGAGTGGGTAACAGCACCATCTCCTTGATTAATGGCACCCTGCCCCCTGGTCTCAACTTCACCCAGGTTGATAATGACACGGCCACCATTACCGGGACGATTGACCAGAATCAGCCAATCGAAGGTGTATGTTTCACGTTACAAGCCACCGATGACTACAACTCAAACGAGCAGGGTTTCTGCATGAATATTGTCGCCACCCCATTGAGTATCACGACCGGTTCACTCCCTGATGGAACATTCACTACGCCATATAACCAAACTGTCTATACTGCTGGGGGCGATGCTCCGACAAGCTTTAGTGTCATAAGCGGTAGTCTACCAAGTGGGCTCGAACTCGACAGCGGCACTGGCGTGATATCTGGCACACCATCATCGCCGGGAACCTATACATTTACTATCCGCGCCACCGATCGTACGGGTAGTGTTGAGCAAGAGTACGTGCTGGTCATTCAAAGTGGGGTGAACAACAACGCCGAGATCACCACTACAAGTTTATCCCGTGGACGCATCAACATCCGCTACACCGGCGACTACGTGCAGCGTATTCAGGCCGCCAACTTCACGGGCGACGTATCTTGGTCGGTGGTGACTGGAGACCTCCCGGCCGGTCTGAGTCTCTACCAAGATGGCAATGACGCCATCATCGACGGTACGCCAACCGAGTCGGGGATCTTTACCTTTACGGTCGCCGCGAGTGATGGCATCAATGACCGCACCAAAGAACTCAGTATCCGCATAGATCCAAACCCACCTGAGCCAGCTCGTACCTCTGTAACCATCACCTCACCGACCAACGGCGTCTCACTGGGTGGCCCAACCCAACTTGTCACCGGTACCGCCTCTCCGGCTGGATCAATCATCCAGCTCTCTATCGACAATGATAACCCGTTTGACGTCCAGGTGGGCGGCGACGGTAAGTGGAGCTTTGAGGCCAAAGGACTGACCTCGGGCCCCCACACCTTCCGCGCGAGCATCAAACAATCGGCCCGCGAGTACGCCTACGTACCAAACACCTATACTCACGACGTCAATATCATCAACACCGTCACCGATACCGTCGTCGGTACTATAAAAACACCAAACCCCAATCTGTTTACGGGAGGCGCCTGGGCAACCAAAGATGGTAAAACCGTCTACGTTGGAGGAGGTGACGTTCAGACTGATCCGGTATTCTCAATTTCCACCCTCATCTACGAGCTCGACACTGCGACCAACACATTTAAGCGTTCGATTCGGCTCGAAAATGATCAATTGAATTCATTTGTGATCGACGCCAGCGACCGCTATGCCTACACCTCAACAATCGACACTACAAACGGCACAAAGAAACTCGTTAAGATCGACCTCAAAAATATGCAGATCGTGAAAACTACTACCGTGCCATCGCTTGGTAACTACAGTCCCTATTTGCCGTTCGGCTACAGTGCACTGTCTGATGACGAATCAAAGCTCTTTATTCCTTACAGTGCAAGTAATTTTGTAAGTATCGTTGACACGAATACCCTCACCGTCATCGGCAGCACCGACATCGGCCGTCCATCCATCCAGTTGCAGGCACTTCCTGACGATAAGATCGTAGCTATGCCTTTCCTGGAGGTCCCTACTGCCAATCCAGTTATTACAATCCTCAACCAAAGTGGACAGGTCGCATCAACTGTTACGACAGATACTCAGGGCACCCAGGTGCTTTATCTTGGTTCACTGCTTTCGTCGGATAACCAATACATCATCAATAGATTTTCAATACCGTCCGAAAATCTCAATGGTATTTCTATTGCGAACCCAACTACCCTATCTAACGTCGGCGTACTGACCGGGATCGGTTTTGGCTTTGGCATGTCAGCCACTGCGGACAGCCAGAAAGTCTATGTCGTAAATGGCAACCGCGACCCAGTAGGTGGTGGCTTTGGCTGGGGCTCAGTCGATGTCATAAAAAATCCAACCGGCATGTTGGTTGGTAGTAAATACCCCATCCAAGTCGGCCTATTCACCCAGGCACTCGGTAACTGGATCGCCAATATACCCGAAACCACCATTAGTACCTCAACGTCAGTCAATATCTATGGTGGCGTCAAGCCAAGCTCAGGTGGCACAACCGTCATCACACTCCCCGGCTTTAGGTTGCCAAATATTAGCTTGCCCAACATCAAGCCATTCAACCTACCGTCTTACAACTTCAATCCAAACCTCAATCTGCCAAACCTCGCTCCAATCACTGGCCTACCAACTGACAAAGTATCAGTGAGCAAAACCAACGCTGGAGTTCTCGATAACCTGCTTGGTACGCTCAAAACCAGTGTCAGCCTGGTACCTACCAAGGTCGCGCTTGCCTTCCCGTACCTGATGCTACTGGTACTTATCGTCATGATCTTGAGCCTGCTCGCACAGACCCGCGACGAGCTCGAGAAAGCCCGTGAGATCAAGCGCATCATTGCCAAGCGCAAGAGCCTCGAAGAAGAGCGTAATAACTTCATTAGCCTCATCTCGCACTACCTCAATACACCAATTAGTATGATGCAAGGTGGAGTTGATCTGATCGCCACCCTCCAGCGCGCACCAAAGAGCATGACTGATAGCCTGCAAAAAACGCTCAGCTCACTCGGTCAGAAGATCAAGAGCATGCTGACAAGCACTGCCCAAAGCAGCTTGGACAAGCCGGTCGATACGAAAAACCCTATCATGATCAAGCCATACAAGTCATTTGCGGTGATGGCGCCCGTAATACTCGTGGCCGTCTTCACTGCTGCGACCAACTGGCTGTTCAACGCTGCAGGGGTCGTCGATATCTCGATCATCAATATCTTCACCCAAATCATGGCCTTTGCCCTACTGATCCAGGCGCTTTTCTCTACATACAAGCACCACGAAAATGCCAAGCACAACCTTGCCCTCGCCCAAGCCTCGCTCGACAACGAGGTGACCATGGCACAGGCTCGCCTCCACTTCCTGAGTGGCTCAGTCGAAGAACTCAAGACTGAAGTAGCCGGGCTGCGACGCAATCTCCCTGGGCTGGCTGCCGCGCCAAATGCCAAGGCCGTAAAAGATGGTTATGCCCGCCTCCAGAGTATTCTAAGCCGGCTGCAGCTTTTGACCGAAATCGAACAAGACAAGCATCGTGGCGAGATCAAGAGCTTCAATCTCCGCCGCGCCGTCGAGAACGTCATAAGTCAGTACAAACCACAGTTGGCCGCTCGCAATATCACCGTCGATATCGACGTCACCAAGTCGCTCTACATCAAGCAAGATCAGCAAATGCTCGAGCTAGTCATCAGCTCTCTGATCGATAATGCGATCAAATTTGTGCCAAAATCTGACGGCTACATCAAGATCGCCTCACGCGTCAACAAGGGTCGTATCAGCTTGACGGTCAGCGACAACGGCGCTGGTATCGCCAAGACCAAGCTCAAGCAGCTCTTTAAGCCATTCTCGCGAGCCGAAAGCGCCCTCCGCTTCAACTACGAAGGCCTTGGACTCAGTCTCTACCTCGACAAAGTCATCGTCGAAAAGCTCGGTGGAACTATCCAGATTGAATCAAGTAAAGGTAGTGGCACGACTGTCACCATCGACCTTTCACCGCAACACAAACCAGTCAGCACGCCAAAAAAACGCTAACTATTGCTGCGCTATCTGATCGGCGCGCTGAATTGCGTCAACATAAATTGTGCGAACTTGATCTACTTTTTGTAGAGCCCTGTCAGTATTCGACTTTAAGTATTGTGCGTAACCACAGATAACCACAAGTACGATAACGAGCTTTATTTTCCAGGCCATCGCCTTCCCCACGTATACGCAACTATCCTAGGACCGACGGCAAACTTATGCAAGCATAGCTAGTTATGATTCGATCGGCAGACTCGATTGGGCCGAGCGTTCGAACTCAATCCGCTTCACTTCAGCAGCACGCTCTGCCAAATCGATTGGGTATTCCCCCGTAAAACAAGCCAAGCAAAGCGACTCGGCGGGCCGATCAATGGCGCCGAGCATGCCTTCGATCGACATATACCCCAGACTGTCAGCTCCGATCTCGGCTGCAACTTGCTGGGTCGAATGCAAACGCCCAGCGATGAGCTTGGTCTGATCAGGTGTATTGATGCCGTAGAAATCAGGATACAGCACTGGGGGTGAACTCACTCGGACATGAACCTCACGCGCGCCCGCCTCGCGCACCATCGCTACAATCTGTTTTGTGGTTGTACCACGCACGATCGAATCATCCACCAGGACGACCCGGCGATCTTTAACCACCTCAGGTAGTGGGTTGAGCTTCATCTGAACCGCCCGTTCGCGCAATTGCTGACCAGGGCTAATGAAGGTTCGGTGGATGTAGCGATTCTTGATAAGGCCATGGTCAAACTCGATATTGAGCGCCTCGGCATAACCCAATGCCGCCGGAATCGAGGAATCAGGTACCGGAATCACAACATCGGCCTCAACCGGCTCTTCAAGCGCCAGAGTGTGTCCAAGCCGGCGACGGACTTCATTGACGCGCTGTCCCTGAAGTAAGCTATCTGGGCGCGCGAAGTAAATATATTCAAAAATCTCGAGCTTTTCTTTCGCTGGACGAACGATGGTACTCGTCAGCTCGCCATCAATTATCTCGATAAGCTCTCCAGGCAGCACATCGCGCTCAAATTGAGCGCCAATAATATCAAAGGCACAGGTTTCGGACGCCACCACATAGCCTCCATCGGCTAGTCGCCCAATCGAGAGTGGCCGAATGCCATGTTCATCCCGAAAAGCGATCAAGCTATCACGAGTCAGCAGCACACAAGAAAAAGCGCCGGTAAATAGTGGCCAGACTTCACGTACTGCTTCGTGCGTGGTTTTTCCATGGTAGCGCCAGTATCGGATTGCATCCGCCATCATCTCCGTGTCATTGCTGCCACGCTTGAAGACTTTGCGCTCCATAAGATAGTTTTTGAGTGCCTTCGTCGAAGGAATATTGCCATTGTGTGCCAGCGCAATCAGGTCGTCACTGCGCAAAACCGGCTGTACATGTGCATCATGCGCAGCGCCAGATGTTGCATATCGGTTGTGCCCAACGGCCGCAAACCCTTTTAGCTGATCAAGCGTAGCATCACTATAGACCTGAGCCACGAGCCCTGGCCCAACATGAGAACGAAACTGTTCGCCATCGGTAACTACAATACCTGAACTCTCTTGGCCACGGTGCTGAAGCGCAGATAGGCCATAGTAAGTAAGACGCGCCACATCTGATTTTGGCGCGTAAACTGCAAACACCGCACATTTTTCTGTGAGTTCACCCATTAGCTTTAGTGTACTACGATCTTGGGATTGAATATAGATGAGATTGGTCAGGGTGACAGGACTTGAACCTGCGACCTCACGGCCCCCAGCCGTACGCGCTACCAGCTGCGCCACACCCTGATAAAGATATTGTACTATGTTTCTCGATCAAAAATAGCTTTCAACTTTACATGATTGTCATGCTAAGGCATAATACTTATGTATGTTTAAGGTTGTTAAATCGCTGGAAGCACTCGAGATAGTGGGCCAAAAGAACGTCAGCTCACTCTCTGAGTTGGTGGACCACAAGCAGCTTCGATCGGTCTTTGCCACCAGCTCCGCTGGGGCGACCCGCCGTCGCATCATTGATACAATGGCAATTCTGTCGCGGCAGGGCTTTGTCTCGGTTGGCCAGCTCGACGGCGAAAAGATCTATAAGCTCTCAGCCAAAGGCAAAAAACATCTAGCCACATATAGTATCCTCAAGACGGGTGTGGTTCGGCCCGCTCGCTGGGATGGTAACTGGTACCTGGTCACGTTTGATATTCCGGAGCGCCAGAAGGTTGCCCGCAATAGTCTTATCAGTCATCTGAAAAATCAGGGT
The DNA here is from genome assembly GCA_020852295.1 of bacterium. Lineage (GTDB taxonomy): Bacteria > Patescibacteriota > Saccharimonadia > CAILAD01 > JADZBC01 > JADZBC01. The sequence continues at coordinate 7,084 of JADZBC010000016.1, forward strand.
TTTATCAATTACACCAAGGGTATCTGGATTCTTCCGTATAATCCGAAACGTTTCTTGACTGATCTCGCCCAGCATCTCGGTCTTACGTCCCAGATCAAGCTTATTGAAGCCCGCAAAATCGACGACGAGGCAAGATATAAGCGTCACTTCCGGCTCAAATAAAAAACAGGCACCTTGGGCGCCTGAGAATGAATATAATGCCGGCTCCGCTCAAGAACCGCGTTCGTCACAACTCTTCCTGGACCACGCCAGGTGGGTGTCCGCAGCATGCACGCCTATAGCGAGCAGCAATCTAGGTCTCCCAAAATGATACTTAAGCAGAAAAGTTGCGACGTTAAAGTGCGAGAGCAGCAGAGCTTACGCTCAGTATATCATAAAATACCGCGACCCAGCAGGAGTGAGGCAAGGCCACCAATGATACCCCCGAGGACTGGCTGCAAGAAGCTATAGAACAAGAAGAAGATGAAAAATACGCCGATTAGTCCGGTTGATTCAAACCGATCCATAGCATCGGCCAGCGGATCGGGCGCAATTGCATAAATCAGCCGTGAACCGTCCAGGGGTGGGATCGGGATCATGTTAAAAACAAAAAAGCCCAGGTTAATCAGTACGAAACCGACCAATATCTCATAGCCGAGCCCCGTGATTGCGAAGACACGCAGATAGATTGCCACAAACGCCGCCATCAAGAAGTTACTCAGCGGACCAGCAAACGCCACCATCGCAGCTCCGAATTTGCCGTATTTGACCGCATACGGGTTGAATGGTACTGGCTTAGCGGCTCCGAACACAATTGGTGAGCCAACCAGGATGAGGATAATCGGCAACAGGAGTGTCAGGAAGGGATCAATGTGCGCCATCGGATTAAGCGTCAGTCTACCCTCTCGCTTCGCGGTCACATCTCCAAGGGCATGGCCTGCCCAAGCATGGGAAAACTCGTGAACCGTGATCACGATACCGACGATTCCGATATAAGCTAGGATGCTAATGAGGTTAAGATTTGCCATGGCCCTATTCTAGCCTATTTCCAGTCCTCTCACCAGTCGAACAGTTGCACTTATCAGGATAAAATGCTATGATAACGCAGTTATATCACTAGGGTAAAAATATTATGTCTCACAAATGTGATCTTACAGGTAAAGGCAAGCAGTTCGGCTCAAACGTCAGCCACTCGATGCGCCACACCAAGAAAGTGTGGAAGCCAAACCTGCAAACCAAAACTCTCATCATCGATGGCCAGGCTGTACGTCTCAAGTTGGCCGCTTCGACGATCCGAACACTGAAGAAATATCAGGCACAAGAAGCTGCCCGCGCTGAAAAAGCTCAGGCGTAGATAGCTCTCGCCTCTTACTGAAGAACTGTCAGGACCGTATCGTCCGGCAGTTCTTTTTTGGTGACTTTTAACTTTTCGACTGGCTCGACGGTGACACCCATATCTTTAGCGAGCGCAGCGAGCGCGGCGTCGTCGAAATTCATCGGGATTACTATAGAAGGCTCTATAGCTGCAATCTGCTTCGTAATATCGTCCGTCTTGAGCTTATCAAGGCTAATGACCAGTACATCGATCGCACCAAGCTGCTCCACCTGCTGATCGGTCAACGGGCTTTCGAGATCACCCAAAATACCAAGCTTAAGATCATCAACTGAGATTTGATACGCCGTATTTGAAGCGCTGGTCACGACACCAGTCACCATGCAGCTTTTGACTTCATACTCACCTGGCCCATCAAAAACAACTTCGCCATCAGCAGCCTGGCCGGTCATTGCTTGGCTTAGTAGTCGCAGATCGACTTTGCTTTTTTGCTTATCGCCGTAAGCGATGGTGAGCTGTTTTGTATTAAATTTAAAGTTGTCGGGAGAAGTAAATGTAATATCCATAGCTTGTTTATTGTAGCAAACTATCAGGTGTTTCGCGAGCTATCTACCGGAGTAGCACGCAACCTTGGGTGGTTTGCAATAACATCCTCGGCGACCACAGCGATTACTGCTGCAACTGGAGCTGCTAGAAGCACCCCGATAAATCCAAGCAGCTTGCCACCAACTAATACTGCTGTGAATATTACAATAGGTGGTACGCCAAGCGCGCGTTTCATAACTTGCGGCGTTATGATATTACCCTGGAACTGCTGCATGAGCAGATAACCGAGTGCAACCAGGGCGGCTTGCGTCGGGGAACCTGTCGTAAATGCAACGAGCACGGCGGGTAATGCACCGAGGTAGGCTCCAAGCAGTGGCACTAACTCCATAATGCCTGCGATGAGCGCTAACGTAAGCGCGTAGTCCACACCAAGCACCGTCAGGATGATCAAAGAGAGAATGAAAATTGATAATGACAGCAGTGCCTGGCCCCGAAGCCACCCCCCGAGCCTTGAGGATATGCGTAATCCCAAATCGACGATACGTTTCTGTAGGCTTTTGTCTGGAACGAGCTCAACGACACTCATGCCGAGTTTTTTTCCGCCAATGAGCATATAGAAGGTCAGTACAAGAAAAGTCAAAAAGCCAAATATACTGCCGAACACACCGAAGGTCAGTGAGAGGGCTTGGGTGTTGTACTGATCACCAATGTTGGTTGCTGCCCGACCAACCCGTCGCCAGATGTCCTCCAGCACCGGCTGCCCGGTTATGGTTTGTTGAATGCGCGCTTGATAGGTCGGAATATTCTGCGAGATTGTATTGATTTGCGCCGTCACTGCTGGCACAAGCAAGTAAACTGCCAGGCCGATCAGCGAAATAAAGGCGAGATAGATTGATACAATCGCCAGCCAGCGTGGAACGCCGAGGCGGCTGATTGCCTTGACGGATGGATCAAGTGCGGCCGCCACGATCATACAGAGAAACAGCAGCACCAAGATATCAGCTACCTGCCAAGCGAGCCAGATTGCGCCTAGGAAAAGAAAAAGATACGCGAAGCTTGATGCCGAGATTCGTATTGTAGTTGTAGAATTTGACTGGTTAGTCACGTCTTATCTGGGCAGCAAAACTGGCTGCTTGCTCCGCGGTTATCTCAGCACTGGGTGCTGATACGTTTATGGTGTGCGCGGCGCCCATATCGTCACTATCGGCTTCTTCGTCACTTTTCTTAAAAACTTCAAGCTGATCGAGCAGGATGATCTTTTTTGCATCAAGGATGTCCGATAAAAAGCGATCATTGAGGTTGCGACGGTAATCAAAGTCTTCTATCCGCATACAGGTATAGTTCAGTTCACGCGCCATGTCGCTTTCGAGTTCACCGATCAGATGCGACAGCTTAGTTTTATTAACATCGCCAACGATAAATATGTCGATCATCTGATTACTACCTCGAACAAATGCCCCAGACAAAAAGACCATCTTAACGTTTCCAGCTTTCATGATGCGCTTGAGAATCTGATCCTCTTCTTTGGTCTCCTTGATCTCTTTTGTCTTGGCCGGAATCTTTGAGAAGATCGACTGGAGTTCGTTATAAAACTTATATTTTGTGTTGACCTCGTAGTACAGACGATTCGACTGACTAACAGATTTTACGATTCCGATTGTGAGCAAGTTCTGCAGTTCACGACGAACTGAGTTGATCTGCTCGTTAATTTTACGGGTGATCTCTCGCACATAAAACGGCCGCTCGGGATTGTTATAAAACAAGCTGAGAAGCTTGACGCGTGTCTTTGAGCCAAAAAGTTGATCAAACATTATGCTGATTTCGCCTCCAGAATAATTGTGTCCATTGGCTTCAATTTAACCACCAATTAACTCGATTATAAACCTAATGCCATGACAAATCTAGCACCGAACACATTTTTTTACATGCAGTTTTGAGCGTTATTGGGGGCGCTTTGAGGCAAGCTCTGAAGCCTTTTTTTCTAGCGAGTCATCGAGCTCCGTAAGTACGGCTTCGTAGCCCGCTCGAGCAAGCGCAGCGGAAATCAAGAAGTCGGCGACGGCCGGATTTTTTGGCAAGAATGAGCCGTGAAGATATGTACCAATCGCGTTTTTGTACAATGCGCCCTCGACACCATCCTCGCCATTATTACCCCCGCCCTGCACAACTTGACCAAGCGGCTCAAGGCTCGCTGCAAGTTTCGTCAGGCCACTATGATTCTCAAACCCAACGAGTTTCCCAAAGCGTTGACTACGAACTACAACATTACCAATTAGCCGTCGGTTTGAGGCATCGGTAGCGGCATTAAACACGCCAATTCCCGGTAACTTTTTACCGGCGCTCGTCTTGAAGTAATGGCCAAAAAGCTGGTAGCCCCCACAGATTACCAGTGCAGGCAACCCAGCCTCGATCGAAGCCTTGATTTGGTGGCCTTTCTGAAAAAGATCATCAGCAACGAGCTCTTGCCCTCGATCTTGCCCACCGCCCATAAACAGCAGGTCATAATCCTCGGGTAGCTTCATGCCAACACCAACTGGCACAACTTCAATATCGATACCGCGCCACCGAGCACGCTGCTGTAAACATAATACATTGCCTCGGTCCCCATAAAGATTCATAAGATCAGGATAGAGATGGACAAGCTTAAGTTTATGTTTCGACTTCATTTCCAGTAGTCCTCCATTTCGGTTTCCTTAACGAGAAAACGACGGATCTCTAGCATAGCCGTATAGGTTGGCAGGATATATACCGGCTCGCCCTCCTTTGTGACGTCAATGGCGCGGTCAAGACAAGCCGTTAGCTCATCGACGACCTGACCTGTCTTACCGGCATATTTGAGCCTCAATGCCATATCGTAGCGCCTGAGTCCGCCAACAATTATCCTGCCCGAACGAATATCCTCTATAGCTGCATCCCACAGCCATGAAACGTCACGACCGTCGGCAAAGTTGTCATTAATAGCCAAGACAAGAGTCTGCTTTTTATCTTGTAAGTATGTTTGGATTGCCTGATTGAAGCCAGTTGGATTCTTGATCAAGACTATCACGACATCTCGATCCCTGTAGCGAATTTTCTCGTAGCGCCCGAAAGCGGCGGTGCTGTTTTTTAAGACTTTTGTTGTACTTTTCTCATCAATTCCCTGCGTTTCAGCTACGGCAATGGCGGCTATTGCATTGTATATGTTGTATATACCCGGTAGACTCAGATCAATTTCCTGACTCTGGGCGGTTTCAGACTGCAGCATGAAGCGTGAGCCCTCAGTGTCAAAATTTTTCATTTTTATGAGCTCCCAGTCCGGCTTTGGCCGCACGAAATCACCATTCTTACTCTTATAAACTCCCATGTGACTAAAGTACTTCTTAGAGTAAACTAGGGGTGCATTGGATATCGGACTATGCACAGAGTCGGCAGTATAGTCATGCTTGAGAACCGGACCATTAAAGTCAGAAATCCCGAAAAACATATAAGTATTGCCGTCATTGTCCGCTAAGCTGGCGACGAGCGGATCATCGGCATTGAGTAGTATTGTCGCACCCTGTTGACTGGCAAGGCCTTTTTTAATCATCTGGGCGGTGGTCTGCAGCTCACCATAGCGATCGAGCTGATCCCGGAACAGATTGGTCACTAAAATGGTTCGCGCGTTGAGCTGAGACAATACTGCAGGAATACTTGCCTCATCAACCTCAAGGAGCGCTACCTGAGCATCGATCCGACCGCGCCAATTGGCTCGCCGAAGCATTTCTGAGACAATACCTCGCTCCAGATTTGACCCGGTCTTGTTGTGAAGATATGAGATGTCACTCACCTCTAAAATGTCGGCGATCAGTTTCGTTGTAGTGGTTTTGCCATTCGTGCCTGTCACAACGATAATTCCATCGGGGAAATTGTTCCAACAGAGATGTAATAATATTTGATCGTCTATCTTCTTAGCTATTAGTCCAGGCAAGGCAGCTCCACCGGTGCCGGTCAGGCGATTGAGCTTGAAAATTATCTTCGCTGATAGTATGGCGATAATCTGTAGCATAGCTATATTGTATATCAGTCCTTGATTGAAAGGTAATCAGTAATCACCTCTAGGGCATATCTATCTGATTCACACCAAACAATGTATGGATTGCGCCTTAGCCAGGTCATCTGACGTCGCGCTAGCTGATAGTCGTCACGGGTAAATCGCTCGCGTAGTTCGTCTAAAGTTATGCGACCAGACAAATATTCCACAGCATGACGATAGCCAATGATTGATAGTTGGGGACAATCCTTGCCGTATCGATTTATTAATTTCTCAACCTCTTGAATAAAACCATTGTTCAACATTTCATCAACGCGAATTGCTATTTTTTGCTTTAAAATAGGCATTTCTGGTTTTTTTGCGACAATAATTCCACCAATTTTTAATTGCTGGCGATCGGCCTGTATCGCGGGTCCGAGGCGCAATATCTTGATGAGTCTTTGTCGATTTTTCCGTTCCGATAGCGGTACTGCATCAGCATATCGCTCAGCAACAAGATTTGATAATTCAGCAGTGCTCAATGTATCAAAATTATCAACTACATTCGAAGAGGCTTGGCTGCGAAAAGTATAGCCAAACAACAAAGCGTCGATATATAAGCCGGTGCCACCAACTATGATGGGCAGGTGCCCACGCTGCCTTATCTGATCGATAACGTGCTCTGCATCCCACTGGAAGTCAGCCGCACTATAATTCTCACCCGGATTACGGATATCAAGCAGATGATGCGGGACACCGAACTGTTCCTCGAGACTCGGTTTGGCCGTACCAATATCGAAGCCTCTATAGATCGTGCGTGAATCCGCTGCAATCACTTCACCGTTATAGCGTTTTGCGACCTCGATAGCGAGCGCTGTTTTACCGCTTGCGGTCGGCCCTGCAATTACTACGAGTTTAGAGCTGTGCCCGGGATGAAACTTCATCTGTAACTCGTTCGACAAAATCATCGACGCTGATCACTCCAAGGTCACCCTCGCCATATTTCCGAACGGCAACAGCCTGCGCGGTTGCTTCTTTCTCGCCCACGACCAGCGTGTAGGGTACCTTCATGAGCTCAGCGGAGCGTATTCTTTTGCCAAGGGACTCACTATCGCTATCCAGGACTACGCGTACGCCTTTTTGCTTAAGAGCCTCAACCACCTTTTGAGCGTAATCACTAAACTGATCAGATACTGGCAAAACACGAACCTGTTCAGGTGCTAGCCATACCGGAAAAGCACCAGCCACGTGCTCAATATATACCGAGAGAAAGCGCTCGATGGAGCCGAGCAGCGCAAAATGAATCATTACCGGCGTTTTGGCTGAGCCATCACTGTCGACGTATGTCAATCCGAATCGTTCTGGCTGCACAAAATCCAACTGTGGAGTCGCAAGCTGGTGCTCCCGACCGAGCGCATCGGTTGCCATAAAATCGATTTTTGGCCCATAAAACGCAGCCTCACCCTGCTCTTCGTAGTAATCGAGCTTGAGTTCAGTCACGACGTCGCGCAGGATTTGCTCAGCCTGTCGCCATAGTCCCGCATCACCAAGATACGCATCAGAATCATCACGCAGCGACAGCCGGGCGCGGAGAGGCATACCAAGCGTTGTGTAAAATTCTTTTGTGATGCGCCCCAACATCATAAGGACGTCCTTAATCTGATCTGGAGTACAGAATGTATGGCTATCATCTTGTGTGATCGAACGCACTCGTGACAAGCCATTGAGCTCCCCTGACTTCTCGTCGCGATAAACCGTTGTGGTCTCCATGTATTTTATTGGGAGGTCTTTATAGCTCCGTGGCTTCGAAGCATAAATCTGCTGGTGGTGCGGACAATTCATTGGCTTCAAAACGAGCTCGTCTGATGTTTCCTGGCTCTTAACGAGCATCAGTTCATCACCAAACTTCGCCCAGTGACCAGACGTTTCGTAGAGATGCTTTTTCGTCAGATGAGGCACCCAAACCTTTTCAAAGCCCTCGGCGGTGCGCAAGGCCTGCGAATAAGCGTTGAGCTCTTCGCGCAGTATCGTGCCGCGAGGTGTAAAGAGCGGTAAACCTGAGCCAACCTGTTCGGAAAAAGTGAAGAGATCGAGTTCACGCCCTAGCTTACGATGATCGCGTTTCAATGCCTCCTCCTGGTTTGCCAGAAATTCATCTAGTTGCGGCTGATTCTCAAATGCTACGCCATAAACCCGCTGCATCTGTGGATTCTTGTCATTGCCTCGCCAGTACGCACCCGACACCTTCGTAAGCTTAAATGCACCAACCTGACCTGCTGTATCGACGTGCGGACCCCTACAAAGATCTACAAAATCCCCAGTCTTGTAGATAGAAACCGTGTCGACCTTGGCAGCACCACTCTCGATGCCAAGTTCACTTGAACCAACATCTTTGAGGTTTGTAGTGCCTTTCTCGGCCAGATCTCGTAGCAGCTCTACCTTGTAGAGCTGATTGTGGCTCGTAAAATAGTCTATTGCTTCTTGTATCGGCCAATCTTCATGCTCAAAGGCCACGTCAGACTCAACGATTTTTTTCATGTCGGACTCAATCGATACAAGGTCATCAGTTGATAACGGCTTCTCAAGGTCAATATCATAGTAAAAACCATTGTCGATAACTGGTCCAACGCCAAACTTGGCCTCTGGGTGCCGCTTAGCGATCGCTGCTGCCATAATATGCGCCAAGCTGTGTCGCATGGCGTGAAGCTGCTGATCTTGATCTGAAAGACTCATTTTTTTTCTCCTATAAATACAAAAACCACCTAGAATACCCGGTCCCAGTCCGACTGGGAGGTTCCACCGGGTTTATCCAAAGGTGGATCACTCTTTTGTCCGATACGCCCGAACAAGCGGGACACATGAGTTGGTGAGTCTCATGTCTTGTCCTCTTCGACTAGGTATATTATATACACTCAGCCTTATCTGCTCAAGATGTTGCAGCTTTGGCCTTCCCATAATCAGTATTAATCGGCACGCCTTTTTTGCATAAACTACATGCTTTAGCATCATATATGTGTAATTTTAGCTTTATCAAACTATATAGCTCTGGTATCTGCAAACTGTGAGCGTCGTGAGAATATCGATTGATAAGGCAGCCCGCCCCAACCAGCTTACCATCGTGCTGGGCAACCAGGTCACGCATGGCACGAATTGAGGTGCCCATATTGAGCACATCGTCCACTATCAATACTCGCTTGTGGGCAATCGCCTTATCATAGCCACGCTTAACGATAAATCGTGGCGCCTGATCGGTCGAACCCTTAGCTTTATCCGCATAAATTGCCAGTACATCCCTATCCTGTAGTTTGCTTAGGTGATTGGCGACCCACTGCCCCATGATGACACCGCCTGCCACTGGGCCGATTACAATATCGACCGCTTGGTGCACAAAATGCCGAGCAATCTGTTCGCAGAGCCGAGCAGTAAGCTCGGTATGCATAAAAACAGCATCTTTATTGAAATAGGTATCCCCATGTGCACCCGAAGTATAGACAAAGTGCCCATCTGAAATAAGCGCTCCCGTCGCCCGTATGGCTGCGAGAGTCTGCGTTTCACTCATCCGTCATTGCCGCGACTGTTACTAAGCGACCCTCTGGCTCCGAAGTATGTGCCGAGACATAATGCGAAAAAAAGTTGCTATCGCTACCAGTATCGATTGGTGACACCTCGATATTTTGCCGAGTCAGACCGCACTCCTCCAGCTGTGCCACATTGAAGCCAACCAGGTCGATGGCATACCGTCCGTCCGATCGTCGATGAACATATGGCTGCCAGTCAGGTAGATCTTTCTGTACTGCATCGTCAAAAACATACGACTGAGCCTTAATGGATGGTCCAATCCAAGCTAGTAGCTCCGCTGGTGCAACCGAGCAGTGCTCTTGCAGATATTCGACGACTAATTTTGCAAAGTTCTTGTCAGCATTGCGCCAACCGATGTGCACAAGCGCCAATACACGACGTCGGGGCGAGTAGAGAATAAGCGGGATACAGTCAGCGGTGAGCAAACTCAATGCAACACCAACATCGGTAGTAACCAGGCAGTCCAATTCGAAACTATCCTTGCCATCGGTCATGCCCCGCCCCCTATCCGACGAGCCCACTTTTGCTATCTTCAAACCGTGCAAGCAGGCGATCATCGCGCCGGCGGACAGGTCAATCCCTAGGGCATCAAAAAACGCTTCTCGGCTTGCGAGAACGTCACTATACTCCCCGCGGATGAACGACATATTGCCAAATTCCTTACTAGAACTGCCATGCAGCAAGCCAGGCTGAGCCTGGAGTAATTTTGATCGAGCGATTTGTTTTACCATACAACCATATTGTACAGGACATCAGGATTTTTCTGATAAAATCGAATCATGTTTTCTGCCCTACTCACCATTGCTGGCCTCAGTGTGTTTGAGATCGTTTCGAGTATCGACAATGCCATTATCAATGCCGAGGTGCTCGGCACTATGGGTAAGCGTGCACGGCGCTGGTTTCTAACTTGGGGGCTGTTTTTCGCCGTTTTTGTTGCGAGAGGCCTACTGCCCTGGTTGATCGTGTGGGCAACCGCGCCACAGCTTGGCCCCGTTGGCGCATTTACGGCAGCGCTGAGCGGCAATGAAGCACTCCATGCACTGATCGAATCGGCCGCACCACCCCTACTGGTTGGCGGTGGCACATTTCTGATATTCCTATTTTTCCATTGGATATTTCTGGAACCAAAAAATTTCGGGTTAGCTAGAGTAGAGCGTTTTTTCAGCTCAAAAGGGGTGTGGTTTTATGCGATCGTATCGATCATTTTAACTGTTATTGTCTATGAGGCGCTCCAATTCAATCCTATCGTTGCTCTGGGTGCCGTTGTGGGATCAACAGCGTTTTTTATAACTCACGGCTTCAAACAAAATGCCGAACAATCCGAAGCAAAGCTACTCGCCAAGTCAGGCAGTATGACGGACGTAAGCAAGCTTCTGTTTCTTGAGATCATTGACCTCACCTTCTCAATCGATGGCGTGCTTGGAGCATTCGCTTTCACCCTCTCAGTACCACTCATCTTGATCGGTAACGGTGTGGGTGCGCTCGTCGTGCGCCAGCTCACGATGGGTAACATCGAGAAAATTAAGCAATACGCCTATCTGAAGAATGGGGCGATGTACTCCATCTTGGCACTCGGCACCATAATGTTACTTGATGGCTTTGGTGTGCACATACCTGCCTGGGTCTCGCCGCTCGTTACAGCCGGCTGCGTTGGCTACTTCTTTGTCAGGTCACGCCGCGAGATTGCAGCTGCGCGTTGACGAGCGCCCAAGATTTAAGTAGAGTATTGGCTTGAGGGCGATTAGCTCAGTTGATTAGAGCGCTTCCTTGACGTGGAAGAGGTCACAGGTTTGAATCCTGTATCGCCCACCATATTATGCCCATCGGGGCATTTTTTTATTCTGAAATCATTCGCTGCATCATGCAGAAAAATAAACACTTCGCCTGATGAAAATTGGTAAGATCTATGCCGGTCTGAGCTTGAATACGGCGCAGTCGGTATGACAGCGTATTGCGATGCGTATTGAGTCGACGAGCCGCCTGCGCCAAGTTGAGATCGGCACTAAGAACCGCCTCCATGGTGCGCTTCAGGACAGGATCAGCCCAGATAGGCCCGCCGATAAGACCCAATAATTGTCGTGTATCCTCCGGCGCCATGCCACTCATATTAAGCCAAGCTAATGCTGTCGTAAGCTCACTACAAACACCCTGCGCTGGTCGTGCCTCGTGCAGGCGAGCAAACAGCCTCAATACTACGCCAAGCTGATCATGCGTATATAGTTTTGAGTGCACGCAATAGATAGAGTGCCGATATCGCGCAAGAGCCTCCCCTATACTAGTTATGACGCCATCTTGTTGTGCTGCATCAACCAGTAGCCAATAGCGTCGGCGATCTACTGTGTAGCCACCAATATGCATCGCAAAAGCACCTGAGTCCAGCATCCTTTCGATCTGCTGTTGTGCCTCACTAGACTGCACAGCCACCAACATAGGCCGGTATCGGTCCACCTCGGTAACTGCTGAGTTTAGAAAGTGCGCCAAATCAAGATCTGAGACTGGACTGTCTGGCTCAATTGCAGCCTGTACTAGTTCAAACGGTAGCCTAACCACTTATCTTACCGACAATTAGCTCAGACAGTATAACTGCATCTACGAAATTTACTGGGTTTAAACCTGTTAGCTGATAAAGCTTGGTGAGACGATAAAGCACGGTGTTGCGATGTAGGCCAAGCTGACGAGCAGCGTCCGTCAGGTTCATGTTTTCATCCAAAAAACACTTCAAGGTAACAAGTAGTGTCTGATCACTGAGCCAAGCCGACGACACTTTCTTCTCTTCAGCTAGTGCTCCGTTCAGTATTGCACTCAACCCCTTGTACGATCGAGTTGCATGAAGCCTCTTACCAAAGATCATAGCTAAGCCTTCTTCCACCAGACTCGCTCGATACATTTCAGCAAGCCTCCGGAGCGACAACATCAATTCATTCGCCTTGTGTGACGAGCTGTTATTCCAGGTCAATATCAGATCATTTCCCAAGACCGAATGAATTATCAACTGCTGCCGACCAGAAATTTTCCATCTTTTTTGTTGATTTATTTTCAACGTTTTTATCGGCATAGAGTCACTAATAACACCCTGTAAAATGAGCCTGCTTGAAGGCTTTAGACCAATCGAGAGTAGTGCAGCGTGGAGCTGGCGCTCTACTCTGCTCTGACGCCCGGTCGAGCATACAAGACTTGCCATCAAAATCCGTATCTTGAGCTGCTCTTCAGTCGCTGGTTCGATGCGCTTTGCGTGCATCAAGCTACCTAGTGTGCGTTCACCCTGCCCAAACTTTCTTGCAATAGCAGTACTGGTCATTCTTGATACCTTATTACTACCCAGCTTACCATCTGTTATTTTTTGTCGACAAGCATGTCAACTATGTAGCCTTGCCGAAGCCAACTCTATCAGGCACGATATCGGCCCCCAGCCAGCTTGCCCGGCCAATTGCCCTGTTGCCGAAGCGGTCCAGTATCTCATCGCCTGCTCGACTGATAGCCTGACTACCCTGCTCGCCAAAAATACTGAGTTGGCCCTCAGGTACTAAATCAAAAAGAGTTAGGCCAAGCCGACGCACCGGCCATAGCCCCCAGTACTGCCTCAACAGATCAAAGCTTGCAAGAATAATCTCGTTATCCCCCGTCATTCTCATGGTGCCGCGCGCCACGGCCTTAACCCCTTGATGATATTGGTTGCCACCAAGCCACAACATGAGTGATCGTGCGACCATTTCGTGCTGACGAAGCCGACGCCCAGCTTTAGAGGCGAGCTTAGTGAGAACGGTCCGTACACCGCTCTCATCGACCAGGGGTTCACCTAAAATAGTCGTCTGGTGACCAATTGAACGAGGCGGTTTAAGCTGCGGCTCGAAGTCCACCTCATAGCCACGCATCCTCAAAAACCACTTCTGGCCAACCAAGCCAAAATGACGAACCAAGAAATCTATCGGTGCATGGTACAGATCAAGCGTAGAATATATTCTGACTGCATACAGTCGACGCAACATACGATAGTTTATGCCAGTTAACTTCATAAGTGGCAATCCAGCATAAAACCGCTCTAGATCGCTAATTTCCAGTAATTTAAAGCCATTGGGCTTTGCTGAGCTTGCCGCCATCTTAGCCAACCACATGTTTGTACTGACCCCAATCGAACACTTTATATAGTCACCAACACCATGGGCAAAAGTGCCTTTTATTGCTTTTTGTAAAGCAAAAATTGATTGTGGACGTCGTGCATATGACGGAATTATGAGGCATGCCTCATCGACACTTTTTGGCAAAACTTTACAGTACGTATCTTCGAGGATGGTCATTAAACGCCGGCTAATTGATCGATACAGCGCAGCATTGTCACGCACCAACGCAATTTCGGGGCACCGTCGGCGCGCCTCTGCAATGCGTACACCGACGCGAATACCAAGCCGTTTTGCCTCATAGGATGAGGCAATAACTGCGCAACCATCACCAAGACAAGGACAGACTGCCACCGGACGATTACGTAGCTCTGGTCGAAACTGCTGCTCGACAGAGGCGAAGAAAGCATCCATATCGACATACATCGTACTCAAGGCAGCGGGTGGTTTCTCTAAAAATTGATCTAGCATATGAGATATAATACTAGAATAAACCTGTTTTTACAAACAAAATACGAACAGTATTTATGACTCCCCTAGATGGGTTCTACTCGTGACGCAGGGCTTCGATGGGATTGATATGGCTAGCACGGCGAGCTGGGAAATACACCACCACAAAACCGACAATAGTAACAAACACGAAAGTAGCGGCAATGATCCATGGCTGCAAGTCAAAGGCTGTAATGCGATCAGGCACTCCCCGGCTCGCCGCCCAGCTATTGAGCACCAAATCAACGACTCGACCGCTCATATAGGCGCCAATCAGGCCGATGAGGCCACCAAGGTGCGAGAGCGTAATCGACTCCATGATGAACAGCCGGCGGACATCACGCTGACGAGCACCAAGCGAAATCATCAGTCCAATTTCGCGAGTACGCTCCAGCAGCGAAATGGTCAGAGTGTTGAACATACCCAAGACAGCGATGATCATGCCGATGCCACCGAATCCAACAAGTATAAAGTTGAACAGGTTAAATATCTGGTTAATCTGGTCGAGCGTATCAAGTGGCGAACTAGATGTCAGACCAAAAGCCTCGATCTGCTTCTTGAGTTCAGGCACAGACTGTTGTGATTTTGCCAACACTTTTAATTGACTAGCGTTGACCACTCCTGAAGCAAGAAAACCTTTGCTATCGAGATAAACTTCCGCACCAGAGCCGCTCTCAATCACGCCGACGATCTGAGCTGAAAGTGTAATATTCTTCTTAGCCCCAGCTTTGGTGTCATCAACGATTTCAACATTCACATTAAGATCCTTTTGCAGAGCAGACTTTGTGTCGCTAATACCGACCGCTTTGAGAAGTGACAGATTCACCAAAGCTTGGCCGTCAGCTAGAGTCTGACCACTCCCCTCGACCACCTTAAGATTGCCGAGTTCGAGATAATCAGAGTCCACCCCAAAGACAATTGAGTCAGTCTTTGAGGTACCGATATTCGCCCGACCACCAAAATTGTATACCTTGGCCACCTTCTCAACTTCAGAAAGACTGGCAATGGATTTGACCGTCTCTGGATCAAGCTTAATAACCTTGGACTTCGTGGAGCTTACATCGATCGTTTTAACTGAGTTTGAGCCCACCACCTGCCGATTGACAAGCTTCTGGAGGCCCAGACCCAAAGAAACGAGAAATACGATAGAGCCAACCCCGATGACGACACCAAGTACTGTCAACGAGGTGCGCAGTTTCTTGAAAAACAGGTTCTTCAGTGACATATGTGCAAGAATCTGTGGCTTGATCACGCCGCGCAAACGATGGTGCTTGATCATTTCCTCCACTACACCCTCCTCTTGCGTTTGACGGGTGATTTTTTGGCATCGATGGCATCTGACATGGTGTTGCGCGCCTTGGTGAGTGTGGCTGATGACGCCTGATAGTGACCGCTATCTTCGGTCACGACACCGTCCTTTATGCTAATACGGTGATCACTGAGTGGAAGGTACTCGAGGTTGTGGGTAACTAACACTACAGTGGTATTGAAGTCATCGCGAAACTGCTGCAGCAGGTTCATAACCACATCGCCGTTCTTGGTATCTAGGTTGCCAGTTGGCTCATCCGCAATCAGCAAGGTCGGACTTACAACAGTAGCCCGCGCCAAGGAGATGCGCTGCTGCTGACCACCAGAGAGGAGCGTCGGGCGGTAATTGGCAAATTTCTCCAGACCAACCCGTGCGAGACTCAACTTTGCCTCACCAATTGCCTCGCCCTTCGATCGCCCCGTCAAATACAGCGGTAAGGCGATGTTTTCGAGCGCCGACAAAGATGCAACCCAGTAGTTGCTCTGATAGACCATACCGATCGTGTTGGCACGATAACGAGCCCGTTCGTCGGCGTTGAGCGCGTAAATATCGACTCCATCAACCATCACCTTTCCGGAAGTTGGTCGCTCGAGGCCAACCAAGACATTGAGTAATGTTGACTTACCCGAACCAGATGGACCGTAGATGATCGTGAAGCTGCCCCGCTTCACCTCGAAGTTGAGATCACGCAAAACCATGCTGGGACCTTCAGCGGTCTCAAACTGCTTATTAACGTTGGCAAATGATATGAGTACGTCGTCTTTCATCGATAGCTAGCTTTTCCCATATTATAGCATAAGCATTTTCGGCAAAGGAGCAATTCTAGCTCGAAAATCCAAATATGCGACGGAGGGCGTTAAAGATAATACTAAGCACACTGTCGGTGGCTCGCCCGACAATTGCCGACTGGGCTTCACCTTGGGTCAGATTTTTTGCCCTATCGCGAGACAGCGGTTGAACCTGATAGACATTGGATGGCGACAGGTCAGAAATTACCACCACGTGATCAGTTGTCAGCTTGTCGTCTTCAGCGGTTCGGCTCGTAAAGTTGCCACTATTGCCAACCCCGTATGCGACCGCCGAAGTTGCCGGCTCATCTGTCTTCCAGGAAACGACGATCTGACCCCGAGCCTCTGAACCGCTGCCCTTCACGGCAACCTCCACTGATATATCGCTAATCTTTGGTGAGCGAGTATCAAGCGCCGTACGGAAGTTCTGCTCATCAGATACTGCCGTGTTGCCAAACTCGTCACGAGAACGCGCTACGAGCGTGTAGTCACTATCGTCAAGCAGACCGCGCACGACAATTTCATGACTGGTGGTCCGGCCTGAGCTCAGCTCTTCAGCCTGTTTCTGCCCTTTTGGCCCATAAACTATCTCGGTTGAAGCGGGGACATTTGTGTCCCAGCTAATCTTAAGTGTACTTGATGGCTCGCCGGCAACTGGTCGAAGAGACAGGTTGCTAATCCGTGGTCGGGCTAACGTCGTGAATGAGTTGGTATTGCCCTCGTACTCATTGCCATCAGCATCGACGCTGTTGATCTTGTAGAAATACTTGGTGCCGTCGTCTAGGCCATCGAGCACCACCGAGTAGGTACTTTCGTTGGCGGAAGTGTTTATCTTCTTAACGCCGCCGAATCCATCGCTTTTACCGTAGTAAATGATTGCTTGAGAAGCAGCTTTGACTGTAAAGTTTGTTGTAGCTTTATCTACATTTATCTGGGTTGTGGTGATTTCCTTCACTAGCGGTGCGGGTAGCGTCGTAAATGATACTTCTTTACTGATCCCCGTATTGCCATCTTCGTCAGTCCACTTGGTGACAAAGTAGTAGGTAGTGCCCGGCTGGAGGTTGCTCAGCGTTACTGAGTGATTCGTCACCTGGGCTGAGCTGCCGACCTCTTCGGTGGCGTATTGGCCAGGATTTTTCCCAATCGAAACCTTACTGTCAGACTCACGATCGGTAAACCATACAATCGTAGCTCTGCGGTTACCGATGTTCTCAGCGCGTGGCTGGTTAGTATCGGCTGTTAGATTTGCGGGTGAGGTGAAGCGTCCCGATGGCTTCTTGCTCACAGTATTGCTCGCCACACTGCAGCTACCGGCATCGTCGCAGGCCTTAACCTGGTAGTAGTAAAGAACCTGACTCAAGCCAGAATCGATAAAGCTGAGATTGGTCGGCGAGGTTGAGCCTACCTGGGTAAAGTTTACATTGTCAGTCGATCGATAGACCCGATAGCTCGCTATCCCCGCACCTGGCTGTGTAGCTTCATTCCAGGATAATGCCAACTTCCAGGCCGATGTAGCTCGAATTGATATATCGGACACATCCAGGTTCTGCGGTGGACCCGGCGCCACGGTCGATGCCGAGAAGGTCACGCTCGCGTACTGAGTGCCATCAAAGTTGCCTGAGAGGTCTCTAGAGGACACATACATCGTGTTTACTCCCTGCTTGGTCGCATAGGCGCCTGAAGCAAGCTGGGTAATGCCCTCGCCTGTCCAGTTACAGTTGCTGCCATCCGCCGCGATCGGTGTATTGACGCTCCAGCAGTAGTTGATCGTGCCCGTACCGCCAAACGACATGGCTGGCGGGTCCCAGGTAAAGGCAAAATCATTTGTGCTATTACTACTCGGTGTAACCTGCAGATTTGTCGCGGCCCCGGCTGCTTGGTAGGTGATGGTGAAAATGAATCCCGGAGGACCCGAGTTAATGATATTGCCCGCATTATCAACCAGCGCAATGATCATACCGTTGATGCCGAAGAGTCCACCTCCCGCAATGCTGTCGTCTAGGCGTGCAGCATCCGCCACTGCCGTGCTGAGCGTGCCGTCAGTATACGGAAACACATCGCTCGTATCGGAAGCTTGGCCTGAGGTGTGGTTCTTACCATACCAGTTATTGTCATTCTCGCCGCAGCCTGAAAAACCATCTATCAATCTTGCAACACAGTACTTAAAGCCAGCAATACCAGATGTAGCATCAAACGATGGCGCCATCGGTAACCAAGTTGCAGATACGATTTTGCTATTTGTAACCGCTTTTGGCGGGGTGACGATTGTAGCGAGGGTTGGGTCGTCATTGTCATAGCGGAAGCTGATCACAGTCGCTGCGCTCGCCAGGTTGCCGGAGTTGTCGATGGGTCGCACCCCGACATAGTAGGTCGTTCCATTACTGAGGCTGGCCATTGATGAAATTGCCGCCAGATCGAGTGAAGTGCCGCTAATCGCGTACTCACAGGCGCCACCAGTATTGAGTGGGCTGGGATCCCCAATCATATCTTTTGTCAGGCCATCGGGCGTAGTCGTATTTTGAGTGAGTCCAATGCAATAACCACCAACACCACTACCACCAATATTATCGGTGGCTGCCGACCAGCTCAGGTACGGCTTCTGATTGACCCAGGCATTGTTGGCCAGTGACTGGCCACCGTTAAAACGGTTCATATTGATTGAGCTGAGGATATTTGGCCCGGTGCTATCATTGCCGTGCTCAATCGTTACGGAGCTGACGGCTGCATCATGGGTACCATCATCAGAGAGCACTATCTGGTATTGCATATACTGCTGGCCAATACCATAGCAACTCGAGCTCGTTATCGCGTCTCCGCTTGTCATATTTGAGCAATACCGAAAGTCAGTTGCTCCACTCATATCCGAACTAGCTGACGTACGTATCCGAACTGTCTTTATGCCCGATCCGCTTGAATCGTAATTTAGATTGCCGTAGAAAGCATTGGCGCCCATATCAATGACCGATGAGGTCAATGTGCCATACCGACCTGCCTGCCATTGGTAAACTCCTGTCTGCGAGCTGACGGCTGTTGAGCGAGCATACAGATACAGATTGCGGATCTGTATCTGTCGCCAGTCGGTCGAGAAAAGCAGAGCCGAGTCAAACTGCTGGGTGTTATTCGGGAAGAGCGGTCCAATTTGTGAGTAGTTTGCGCCGTTGTCAGTGCTGTAATACAGCTCTACACCACCGCTCAGCCTATTGATCAAGCGAAAACGCACATAGGCAGACTGACTGAACTGGGGTGAATTCTGCGGTGCAAAGTATGCCGACAGATTAGGGTCTCCCTCAAATCCAGCAATATTTACTGTTGAAACGTACCATTTCGCATTGGCACCACAATTATTTTGATCAGGTACGAGATTTGTGCCAACAGTTATTTGGTCATTTGGAGCCGCCGAATTCACGGTAAGCTTGAAATAGTTACCAGGACTGCCTTGCGAACAGTCGTTGAGAGAGCTAAAGTCCTGCCGATAGTCAAACTCCGTCACAAGATCGGTATCCGATAGACTGTACTGATAGTACGGTGACTGGGCGGTCAGGTTACATGCGGGGCCGGTCGTTGCGACACCACCATTGAAATCCGTTTCATTGCAACCATACCAGTAAGGGTTACCGTTATTACCGCTTAGTTCGTTAAAGTGATCTGCAAATAACATTGTATTATTTACATCAGAAACTGAATTTGCGTTTGCGTTACCAAAATATACATACAAATTTGTGCTACCTTGTGGCAAGCTAGGGATCTTTACATAAACATCGGCCGACTGTCCGTTGTAGTCATGCGCAAGAAAATGACTGTAGTCTGTATCGCCCGCCTCATTGGTAAATCGTAGGTCTCGAAAATCTGACTGCATTCCGGTATCAGTTGTGATCGTAATTTTCGCCTGATAATTGGTAAAGGTTTGACTGGCCGTGTTTTTTACCGTGATAAGCTTACGGGCCGTCCAGTTTGTGTCACAATTTGGCGTGTTGCACCAATTGGCATGGTCAGAGGCACCAATACTCACGCTGCCAGCTGCTGGTACAGTATTATCAGCTTCAGCGTACTGGTTGACCGTGCTGCTACCTACCCCACCCGACCAGTCAGCTTGAACAAACTGATCAAATGCACCGGCAACTCTGGTGAAACCAATCATGGCAATGAGCGACATACCGATATACATCGCAAAAATACCGACGTGTACCTTGTGGTGGTGTCGATGATTGTGCCAGCGGTCATACCAGCCAACTCGCTGACGGATCCGTTGATGTGGCCGATGTACGAGCACATGATGGGCGCGGCCAACACCATGCACGACCAAGTGAACTACCTCGGCAGGAGCCGCAATAGCATGGTGGGCAATGTGGTTAACTTTTCGCTTTATTCGCTTATGCTTTTTCACCATTACCATCATACCCTATCCTCCGAACCCAAAGATACGACTGAGCGCGTTAAAGATGATACTGAGGATACTATCTGAAGCTCGACCAACGATGGCAGACTGACTTTCGCTCATGGCTTTGTTTCGTGCCTTATCGTACGAGATTGCTCGTACCTGATAGACACTTGATGGCGATAGGTCTGAGAGTACCACGACATGGTCTTTGGTGAGACGACCGTCTTCTGCTGTCTGCGAAGTAGCTGCCGACACATCCGTACCGATCCCATAGCCAACAGCTGAACTGGTTGGCTCATCAGTCTTCCAGGAAACGACGACCTGTCCGCGCGCCGATGCTCCGGTACCGCGTACGCCAACCTCTACATTGAAGTCTGATATCTTCGCGGGCCGGGTATCGAGTGCTGTGCGAAAGACCTGTTGACTTGATGTAGCGAGATTGCCGCTCGCATCACGGGAACGTGCGACGAGGCTATACTCTGTATCGTCCTCAAGATTACGGATGATGAGCTCATGCTTGGTCGTAAGAGACGAATTGATAAGATCTTTTGGCGTAGCACCAACTGGTCCATACGAGACTTCGGAAGACGACGGCACGTTGGTCTCCCACGTCACTCGTTGAGTGCTCGATGGCTCTCCCTCGACTGTGTCAAAACGCAGATTTTGTATCTTTGGCAGTGGCAAAGTCGTGAAGGAATAAATGTTACCAAAATACTGATTCCCATCTGAATCCGCCCCGTCGATTCTGAACAAATATTTTGTACCGTCGGTCAATTCAGGGAGTTCGACAGCATAGCTACTTTCGCGGGTCGATGTATTGAGTGTTTTGATACCACCGAACGTGTCGGTGCGACCGTAGTATATCTTGACAGCACTCGCCGAGCTGACAGTGAAGTTGATCGTTGCGCGATCAACGTTAATGTTAGTGGCGGCTGCTTCCTTGACGGTCGGTGCCGGCAACGTCGTAAAGCTGACTTCTGGTGAAACACCCGTATTGCCGTCGGTGTCTGTCCATTTGGTGACATAGTAGTACTTTGTACCTGGATTGAGATTATCGAGATTGACTCGGTGACTCGTGACTTGGTCTGAATTGCCGATCTCTTCAGTTGCATACTGTCCACTTGTTGTGCCAATCGCAACACGACTGTCTGATTCTCGATCGGTAAACCAGACAATACTAGCCTTTCGCGCTGTTATGTTTTCGGCACGCGGCTGGTTCGCATCGCTGGTAAGGTTCGGTGGTGTCGTATACTTACCTGTTGGCTTCTTGCTTGAGATATTGCTTGCTACACCACAAGCATCCGCATTGTCACAGGCCAGGACTTTATAATAGTACGTAACTTGGTTGAGACCCGAATCAATGAAGCTCAGGTTACTTGCCGAGGTAGATCCGACTTGAGTGAAGGTGCTATTGTCGGTTGACCGATAGATCTTGTAAGAGCTAATCCCTGCCCCGACGCTGACCGGCGCATCCCATGACATGGCAAGCCGCCAGGTACTTGTCGCCTTAATCGAGGCGTCTGCCACATCGAGATTGGTTGGTGCGCCAGGTGCTACCGTACTTGCTTCAAACTCAACCGTCGCAGCCTGGGTGCCATCAAAGTTGCCGGTATCATCCTTACCAGATATATACATGATGTTAGTGCCCTGCAGCGTTGCATATGGCCCGGCGGCAAGCTGTGTGATGCCTTTGCCGGTCCATTTACAGTTACTGCCATCCTGGGCGATAGGCTCATTCACACTCCAGCAGTAGTTAATGTTTGACGGTGCCCCAACAAAGAAGCCCGGCTGATCCCAGCTAAAACTAAAGCTGTTTGCACTATTTGAGGTGGGGCTGACCGTCAAATTTGTTGGTGCACCGGCAGGGTGCTGCGTAATAAGAACCACTGCGTTGCTGCCATTATTGGCATTCCATAGGTTGCCGGCATTGTCGACGCCGACATAGTATACAAAGTTCACTCCGACACTAAACGGCCCACCGAGGTCAAGTCGATCGGCATCCGCCTCACTGGTTGAGGCGATGCCCTCGGCAAACGTAAAAACATCCGAGACGTCATCAATCCGGCCAGAGGTGTGATTCTTGCCATACCAGTTGTTGTCATTTTGAGTGCAGCCAGAAAAACCAAGATTTGCATTGGTGACGCAGTATTTAAAGCCAGCGAAGCCTGAGTCTGCCTCGATAACATTACCAAGCGTCAGCCAAGTAGCAGAAAACACCGCGCTATTTGTGGCAGCTGGCGGTGCGTTAAAGAGTGTCTGAACATCTGGAGCAACAGTATCGAGCTTCCAGCTCCGCTGTACAGAACCAGTTGAAACATTGCCGGCATAATCAATGCTGCGCAGCGTTATATAGTATGTACTGCCATTATTCATCGAGCCATGACCGACCGAAGCAAGGTCAAGATTGGTATTGGCCGTAGCATACTGGCAAGCACCACCTGTATTAAGTGGACTTGGGTCAGTAATTATCCCCTTTGTAGTAGCTGGATCGTCGGTATTATTATCACCAATATAGACACAGTATCCGGCAACCCCGGAACCACCGAGATTATCGCTCGCAGCATCCCAGCTGATGTATGGATTTTGGGTATTGATCCAGCCACCATCTGCTATTGCTGTACCACTTGGTGATTTTTTTACAACGATATTTGCTGGTGTATCTGGAGCGTCCGGATCATCAAGGTACTCAATATCGACACTTTGCACCGCGATATCACCACCTGCAGGCTGACTCATGAGTATCTGATACTGTACGTAGGGCTCGTTTGGCTCTACGCAACTCGATGTACTTATCGCTGCTCCCGAATTAATAATATTGCAACTATCAAAGCCCTGCGCATCACTCATGTCGGAGTTTTGGGCAGTTCGGATGCGAACACCAACTACCCCACCACCAGATTGACCAAGAGTTAACGTTCCAAAGTATGGCTTCGTGCCCGCCTGGAAGGTGGCAGAGCTCAATGAACCGATAGCTCCACCCTGAGACTGCTCAAGACCAAAGAGCACATTAGTGCTGGCACCAGTCTTGTAGATCCGCACCGTATCAAGATTGAAGTTCGTATTAGTATAAGCGGTACCCACATATATGGTCGGCGCGAGTGGACTTCGGCTCATCGTAGGGGTATTGGGTGCAGTATACGTATCCCAGTTTACCCAGTTATTGCTCGCGTGATACTTTGCCCCTGTAGCTGTCGGCTCGATCGCATAGCGACGCCACCAATTTGTCTGGCCTTCCTGTAGGCCCTGCATATCGGCAGGGTTAATGCTGTAGGGTTGGCCGTTCAGATAATCGTAGAAGGCGCCATAATAATTACTATCGTTACCCGCTTCACAGCCAAAATAAGCACTGTGTTGATCGACAGCATTTCCCCAATCAATCACATTATACATGTTGGGCTGGAATGATGTGCAAGTGCCGTTACTCTGATTTCCTAGCGACATAACGTTGACGCTAAACTCGAACCGCTTAGGATCGTTTCGGTCAATCTGATCGGTTATTGGGGTTAAGCCGCCGTTACCAGCACTATTGCCAGCGCTGTTATCAAAATGCAGTACTCCGTCGCTCACGCTTATCGCCGGATCAAGCGAGGCGCTTACATTCCACTTACCGAGATCGATGCTATTACCATTGAAGTCATCGTAAAAAGAAAATACATCCTGGTCCCAGCTGGAGCCTGCGGCAGAATTACCATAATACATGTAGATCTTAGTAACCCCCTGTGCGAGCGTTGGGATTTTAACAAAGACCTCGTCCGATGTGGCGTTTTGAGTGTTCTCGTGCCACATTGACAGGAGTGTGCCATCTGTCAACGTGAAGCGCAGATCGGCAAAGTCAGACTTCATATTGCCGTTGTATGGCACGGTAAACTTCACTGGATAGTCTGTGCGGGCCTGATCACTATTGATGTTAATCTGCTGCCGGTACTGCCAGTCACTATCACAGGAGCTAGGAATGTTACACCAGTCACTGATCGTCGTCGCGCCGACTGTGAGCTGGTTTGGCGTACTAGTGACGATGTTATCAGCTTCCGCGAACTGATTTGAGTGATTAGTGCCGACACCACCACTCCAATCAGATTGGAGCCAGTTATCAAAGGCCTGGGCAACGCGCCCAAAACCAAGCGACAACACCGCCATGACTGCCACGCTCACGACAAGGGCCGAATAGTGTACAACTCGATGACGAGGCTGTTCGTGCCAATTACGATACCACTCCAGATGACGCACCAACCCCTCGTGGGTATTGTGGACGATCACTTCATGGCCCTTTTTGATTACCCTTACAGGAATATATAAAACACCTATCAGGCCAGAAGCCGTACCGGTACTGGACATTTTTGTCTTACTTTTTCTTTTCGGGTCTTTGGACACCAGGTTAACCTTGAGCGTTATCTATTAGGACTATTATAAGATGCCCCTTATGGTTACGCAAGCTCAAATAGCAACGACTTTTTTCCACATACCGCAAGAGTTTTCCACTGGTATTTTTTATAGTTATATGACAATATATTGTCATGAAATGCGCATATTGTGGTTCAACAAAAACCGAGGTATTCAACTCTCGATCAACGCGTAGTGGCACGCAGATTTGGCGACGTCGTCGCTGTCAGGATTGTGGCGAGGTAATGACCAGCTACGAACGTCCTGACCTCTCTGCAGTCCTCTACATCGATACAGGGGCCAAAAAGAAGACGCGCTATAGCCGGGCAAAACTCCTCATCAGCCTGGTGCGTGCCTTCGAGCAGAGCAACAAGCTCACTGACCTAGAAAACATTATCGACACAATTGAGCAGCGGCTTATGGCACTCAAGACAGAGTATGTCACTTCGGCCGAACTGACCGAGGTAGTCTTGCGCACGATCAAGCCAGTCGATACCGCTGCATTCGTCAAATACCTTGCTGCATACGGTGATATTGCCTCCTCGCGTGAACTCAACAAACTCATGAAAAAATACTAGCTCCAGATTAGGAGCTAGTATTTTTTACATAGTTGTTATGCTAAAGCATGAAGATCAAGTTGCTATTCGCCAGCCTTTTCTTGCTCACCCTCAGCGGCCTCTTCACTGCCCTCTTCGGCAGGAATGTTTTCCACGATCTCTTCATCGAGTGCTTCGAGCTCTTCGTCACTGCGTGGCGGCTCGACTCGCGCAACCAACTCTTCGGCATCAGTCAGTAGCTTCACATCAGCCGGTAGTTTGACGTCAGCCACGGTAATTGTCTTCTCGAAGTCATCTAGTACTGAGATATCAACCTCAATCTGTTGAGGAAGATTGCCAGGAAGAGCCTCAATCTCGAGCGCCTCCAGGTTAGTTATAAGGCTACCATCCTGCTGAAAGACAGCGGTCGATTCACCGACGAAATGCAGTGGTACTTCTGTACGGATCACCTCATCCATCTTCACCAGATAGATATCAGCGTGGATTGGCTCTGATTTGACGACATCAAAAGCAACGTCCTGTATAAGCACATTGTACTTCTTACCATCAAGCGAAAGCTCGAGGATACTACTGTAGCCTGCCTGATTCAAGATACGGCCAAACTCCTTGGCATCAAGCGTAATGTTCTTGTTCTCGGCGCCACGGCCATACAGCACCGCAGGCACCTTACCTGATTCGCGCAGTTTTTTTACAGCCTTTCCTGCTTCTTGACGCAGGTCAGCCGACAAAATGATCTTATCCATTTTTTCCTAAATCTTATTATTTGGTCTGTTTGTGCTTGGTAAGCTTCAGGTGGAACTCAGCGATTTCAGTCGAAGAAATCGCGCCCTTAGCCTTAAACTTAGCTTTTTCGCGTGGCTTGAGGTCAGTTTTCTTATGGTACGACTTTGGTTTAGCTGGTTCAGCTTCAACCTGTTCGGCACCACTCAACATGACCGTGGCCAGTACTGGCAGAGAACACTCGTGACAGCTTAACTGCATAAAGCAGCTAGAATCTACCTTACCCAAGAACTTAATATCATCAAAGTGATAGCTCGCGCCACAGGAGGGACATTTATAAAAAATCTGCAGATTACGAATAAGTTCTTGAAAGTTTTTTCTGTTCAATGACGTACTCCCTCTTAGCTACGAGAATACCACTTTTCTCCTGTAAGGTCAATCTAAACTGCGGTGGTCTAGCCTACGATGAAGTGTTTTTTCGGCGACGTAGCAGCGTCAGGAAAACAACAGAAGTCACCATCAGGAAGATGAGAGTCGCAATGGCGATCACCTTCTGTCCGGTATTGGCGATGAGTGCAATCAGCCCGAAGGTTATCGAGATCGCATATATCAGAAGGACCGCTTGGCGCTGGCTCAAGCCAACATCGATCAAAAGATGATGGAAATGCCCTCGATCGGCACTAAATGGCGAACGGCCGGTTGCAATACGGCGAATAAACGCCCATATTGCGTCAAAAATCGGCACACCAAGCACTAAAGCGGCAGTAGCAAGCTTGGCACCCGAGAAAATTGCCAAAATACCAAGCGTCATACCGAGAAAATAAGCACCACTATCGCCATTGAAGATCTTTGCTGGGTAAAAGTTGTATACAAGGTAACCCAGAGAGGCGCCCGTGAGCGTAATTGCGATGAGTGCTGTGTCGGGTTGGTTGACCGAGGGGCTAATCGCCAGGAGAAAGACTATAAATGCCGCGATAGCCGACACGCCTCCAGATAGGCCATCGAGACCATCAAGTAGGTTGATCGTATTGGTGATGCCGACCAGCCAGATGATCGACAATACTGTGGCGATAAGCCCCGCCCCAACCTGAAATGGACCGATCGCCAGGGGCGGAACTTTGCTCGACAAAGAAATAGCCTGCCCGAAAGGATTTGTAATCGTGTCGATACTAATGCCGAAGCCAACCACCGCTACTGCAGCCGCCAGGATCTGAAAACACAACTTAATCCACGGACTCAAGCCTTTGACGTCATCATACAGGCCGACCAGTAGTACAATCGTGCCCGCCAGCAACAGCCCTATGAAGTTCTGCGTGATCTTAGGAAGGAGTACTAAACAAACCAGTACGAAGCTCAGATAGATCGCCACGCCCCCAGCGCGAGGCACGGCATGCTTGTGTATCTTGCGCTCTTCCCGTCCAGCGTGATCAATCGCTCCAAATTGCGTGGCATAACGGATGACGATTGGCACTAAGATCGCAGCTACGATCAGGCTCAAGACGAGAGCAGCCCAGTACATCATTTCTTCACAGCCTTATCTGTTACACGAAACTCTAGATACTTGCCAAACATCAGGCGTGTCTGTGCATTGATGGCGGCTAGGGCGCCGAAGCATAGGGTTGTGACCGGTAGTAGTACCCACTGTGCCACCATAAAGATGGTACGGGACTTCTTATAGCGGGCCGGGCGTGGCGGCAGCAAGATGATACTGATCCAGATAGTCACGAACATTCCCAGTGCGGCAAGAGTTAGGATCCGGCTCGCAATCACCGGCAATTGATGTGCCACCACCAAGGTTGCGAAGTCTTGGTTGACCAGCAGCGGTATCCAAGCTACGAAGGTCAGAATGATTGGTGCGGTTGCCCAGCTGTAGTGCCCCTCAAATAGTCGACCGATCGAAACCAGCTTCTTACCGAGCGGAATGCGGTTGTTTTTGAGCGAGTGCTTGACCACAAAAGCAAAGTCCGAGGCTCCCCAGGCCCAGCGCTGAAGC
The DNA here is from genome assembly GCA_020852295.1 of bacterium. Lineage (GTDB taxonomy): Bacteria > Patescibacteriota > Saccharimonadia > CAILAD01 > JADZBC01 > JADZBC01. The sequence goes on from JADZBC010000016.1 coordinate 35,238, forward strand.
TGCTTAAACTGCGCCACGATGGTTTTGCGGTAGTTGTCCGATAGTACGGCATCTTGATAGATCGGGATAAAGAGCGGCTCAACCGTATGATCGCCATCGTAGGCAAAAAATGTCCGCCAGTACTGGTGGCCGTCTTCGACGATCGTGTGGACAGACCAGAAATCCGTGTCAATCAGGGTAGCGAGACCCTGTGCGTGAGCGGCAAAGTTACGCAAGCGATGTGGTCGTACCATCTCAATCATGGTCCAGAAGGAGTTACCAGTAGCGATTACTCGCATCGGCGCCGGACAATCCCAGATATTGTTAAAAAACATCGGGATCGGCTGATATGACTTGTGGCGCCGGTTTGGATCGGTGGCGTAGGCGTAGGTTAGGTAGCTAAAGTACTGGCGATCGACCCGATGGTCGGAGTCTAAAGTCGTCACAATAACGTGCTCTGGATCGATCTGCTTCTCCTTTACGTAGGTCAGGAAATGCTTACCAGCATAGGTAATGTTGGGACCCTTCCCTGTTTTGAGCTCACCCGGCAGGTTGGCCGGATGCTTGATAGTAATAAAATCGTAAAAAGTCGTACCAAACTCTTTCTTGAGCACTTCGGCATTTTTCTCTGTTTGCTCGCCACCCCGCTCTTCATAGGCCAGGATCACGATCATTTTCTTCAGATCATAGTCAGCCTCAGTCAGTGCCTGAATTGATGGACGAAGAATATCGATAGACTCATTGTAGGTAGCAACAATCACCGCCTGATAGATATCTTTGGGGCGCAACAGAGTCTGTGAGCGCTGATCTAGCAGCTGCAGCTCGGCGACATACTGCTGTAGGTCACGAGCTTTCTGATAGTGCTGTAGCCTTTGACGGTCAAAACTAAACCGCTGCATAAAGCCAATCCGTTCGCTACGCTCATAGCGACGCTGATATTTCTCAAGCGCTTCATCAAGCTGATTGAGCTCAGAGAGTCGATCCGACCAATTCATTTTCATCGCCGCCTTGAAGTTGCGGTAGGCCTTGATCTGATACCAGCTCATGCGAAATGATTTCATCATCCAAAGCAAATCAAAGGCGATAATGAAATACGCAATCACGATCGGGCTGAACAGGCTCAGGATAATTGCCGCGACGATAGTTCCCCAGCTCATAAATCCTGGAAAAATCTCGAGCACTCGATAGAACCAGCGGCTATCCACGAAGCCTAGTGCCGTATAGTCGATCTTTTTTAGTCTAAACCGCGCCATAATTCACCGATGTAAAACCAAAAAGAATTGCCGTAGACAAAATTGCCACCAGCAAGCTAATAAATAGGAGAAATATCGCCATGAGCCGGCTCTTCTTGTAGAGGACGATGCCCAGTGCCAGGTTAGTCAAGAACGTTGCCAGAGAGATTATCACCAATTCATACAGTTCGTACCACTTTCCAAGCTCGAAATTCTGCAAACTCGTATAGTGAACCGGGATAAGTAATTCGGTTTGCCGGATATGTGTGATTGACCAGATAAACTCGAAGGCAATAACTAAAGCCGAGAAAAACAAAAAGCCCACAATCCAACCATCTTGGAAAAAGGCGTGACTCTTAATACCTTCGCGTGCTTTTTTCAGCCTACTCATGTGAGCTTATTATACTACTAATGGAGCCACCTAGCGGGATCGAACCGCTGACCTACGCTTTACGAAAGCGCCGCTCTACCAGCTGAGCTAAGGTGGCATGGTTATTTCACTCAGGTCGCAAAATATGGAGCGGGTAGCGGGAATCGAACCCGCATCTCAACCTTGGGAAGGTCGCGTTCTACCACTAAACTATACCCGCAGATACAAATTACTGGATTATTTTAGCATATTGGGCTGCCACACCGCTGATGTGGCGCAAAATACCCTATTTTATCCCCTTTGGACGCAAGAAAAACGTTTTGCCAAATTTTTTTGGCTGCTTTTTGCGTAAGTCCGTTGGGTCAAGATTTTTAATTGCCATCATGTGTCTATCTGTCGAGATCCGACTCACCGCAACTTGCTTCTCGTCACGAGCGCTGCTATTGTTCATTGATTGCATAACTTTTGTACCCAATTACAATTTATTGTTCAAAGCCATTTATCTAGTGTTCAAAAAGCTAATGTTTTGCTTTAAAATAAGCGTTTTTGTGTATTTTTAGTTATTTTACACCTGTAGAGTGCATAATTACAGCGTAACTACCTTGTGAATTGATCTATAGGGCCATTTCTGCTACCATATTTGGGTTATATGACGCGGGCTCGTGGTGTAGAGGCCTAACATGCCTCCCTGTCACGGAGGAGATCGCCGGTTCGAATCCGGTCGAGCCCGCCAGAAAAGACACTGAGCTAGTCTCGGTGTTTTTTCTTTGAAGCGTTCAAATTCCTGACAATAAAACTAAGAAGCGACCTCCCAGGTGATTTGGAGAAACTCCACCTTTGTAGTTCAGATACTTTACTATTGACTTTTGTACAATACATGTTAATATGTATGACTAGCTGGCAATCCGGCCTGCTAATGAGAGAATAGAGGTACCTCACATGACCACCCCAACCCTCACCCTGAACCTGGAGCGCGACCCGCTCATGCGAGAGGGCGTCACCTTCAGGGAGACCGTCCCGGCAGGGATCACCGAAGTCCGCATCGGGCGTGAAGCTCCGCTGCCGGGCGAGGTCGGTGACAACGTGCAGTTCTACTACATCCCTTGGGGCACCGTCTCCGCGGTGCACCTGATCATCCGACTAGAGGCCGATCGCTGGGTCCTCTACGACCCACGATCGACCAATGGAACCTTCTGGCTGGAGGGCTCCGTTCCACCCCGCAAGCTGGAGAACGGCGTCCCCTACGTCCTGGAGGACGGTGCGCGTACCGGGTGGCCACCGGAGGGATCCTCAACATCGCCCTCGGCGAGTAGGAAGGCACCTCTCCCCCGCCTCCGCGGGTTCATTATTCGTTTCACGACGAATGAAGAGCCCAAGGAGGCTTCTTCATTTATTTCGAGTCAGCCTTCACCTCAACACTTATCAGATGAACGTAGCCCTTCCAGTTGCCCTCATCGCGATAGTACGAGATCGAGAGAGTATTGTCTTTGCTTAATTCAGGGTGCAAATAGGCGGCATATATGCCACTTGGCGCCGTGTAGGCCGTCACAGGGGTCGACCAGGGCCCTTCTGGGCGCTGCGCAGTACGCAGCTCTATAATTTTCGAGAATGCTGGTACCTTGACCGACACATAGGACTTGAGCGACTCACTGTACATCACCGAGAAGCCAGATGTAGAGCCAGGCACGACAGCCTTGGACTGAGCAAGGTCGGCAACCCAAGCACTACCCGTCCAAAAACTATACTTGTCCCGATTGAGGATATCCCCCGTCCTAACTCGCGCTACCCGACAATATGACTCCAGGCTGCCAGCCACAATGTCGCAGCCATACAGGTAGGTGTAACCATCACGCTGTACATAGGCATGCTCAAACCTAGTTCCCTTCCCCGTAAAAAGATTGTCAACCAATCGATCTGCCTTAGTCTCGCCCGCTCGCACGCGCGCAACACCAGTGCCAATACCCTCGTAATTGAGATAGCCTGGGTGCACCTTGAGCCGATCATAGAAAACAAGTGCGCTGTCTTTTGACTCGGGCACCATGAATCCAGGCCAGATGGCGTAGCGCTCATCTGGTTTACCGCTCGCCCGGTTGTAAGCGAGCTCCTCGGCATTAAAGTCTATAAACTGATACGGAACCCCGTTCTTGTCGAGCGGCTCTGAGAGCTGCGTAGGGTTGGCATATGTGCTGTAAGCGGCGGTGTTAGAGCGTCCATTACTCTTATCATCTACCGACTTACGAGCAAAGAGCGTATCGCCAAACATCCAGAGGATTTTGTCACCCAGCGGAACGCTGGCGCCGCCGTCTCGAAGTATGTAGCCCGTACTCGGATTGGTAAGCTCACCCACCTCGGCAACGTTGACGACAGATAGCTGCGGGGGCTTAGGGGTGATAAAAGCCGAGACAAACGAATAGGCCCCCGCCAAAACGACGAGCAGAAACAATCCACCAAGTGCAACCTGCTTACGAAGCGACTGCTTATTCATGCGTGCAGTATAGCGCATCTTCACTGATTATCCTATTACAAACATTGACAATTAACCATAATAATGTTAATATAATAGCCCATCGATCAAGGAGGTGCGCGTGCAAATCACGCTTCCCCAGATGTTCATCGCGCTCGGCGCCTGCATGGTGTTGTGCCTGATCGGCCTGCTGCTCGTGCACTACGAGCTGTTGCGCCGGCGGCGCGCCAAGAGCGATCCACTAGTGCGCGGCATTCGTGTCAGCAAGGGCGAGGCTGCCTACGTGCAGACTGTTGAAAACACCCTGCTCGGCATCGAGTACCTGGTCCACCTCTTCAACGAGGCACCCTGGATGAAGGCCCGCAAGAACAAGCGTCGATGAACCCCCGGATCCCCGAAAGGAGCAATCCACAGGGTGATCCGGGCACCCACAGCAATCATTACAAAAAAAGAGCCCCCGGGGGCTCTTTTTTTGTACTAGATCTTGATATATTCGGCTATCTTAGCCTTGCTACGCTGATCCTTGAGCCAACTATCGAGGTCGGTCGCCTTGATAAGTATCTGCGAGATACGGACCTGATCATCTTTCTTTTCGGTAACCTTAATGATGTGGTAACCGTACTGGGTCTTGATAATGTCGCTGTATTTACCAACTTCCAGCTTAAAGGCAGCGTCTTCGAGCTCAGGAACTCCGAGCTGACCACGGCCCACAAAACCGAGATCACCACCGTTACTCGCGTAGCCATCAGTTGAAGTCTTTTTGGCAAGTTCGGCAAAGTCCGCACCAGACCCAAGCTGCTTGAGGACATCATCGGCCTGCTTCTTGGCAGTCGCGTTGAGCTTGTCATCTTTCACGATCTTGTCGCCAAGCTTTTGCTGCAAGATTCCATCGCGAATCTTGTCTTTGAAGTCAGCTACCGTCCAGCCATAAAGTTTGTCTAGAGTTGTTTTTACTTTGTCTGGACCACCTGCTTCTTTGACGATGTTGTTGTACTGATCTTCGATCTCTTTTTGAGAAACAGTAATACTATACTTACGTGCGCCCTGGGCGTAGATGATGTTGTTTTCGAGACGCGTCAGGATCTCCTTCTTCATTTTGGCAAGCTGTTCTTTGCCTTCTTTTGAGTTGAGGTCAGTGCCCTGGTACTGCAAGTATTTTTTGATTGAGTTTACTTCAAAAAGATACTGTCGATAGGTTGCGACGTTCCACAGTACGCTACCGTTGACGCTCACTACTGGATACGGCACGATCATGGCAGCGATCTCAACGGCTCGGCTCTCGCTCTTATTCTTGTAAATGAGTACACCAAAAGTCACGAGCGTTACTACCAGCGCCGCCAATGCCCCGACACCGATAATCACTGCAAGCTTTTTGTTTGGTTCACGCTTCACTCCAAGCTTTTTGAGCCGCTCTGAAAAACCCGGCTTTGTAGGGGTCTCAACTTTAGCAGCAGCTGGCTTTGTAGTCTTAGCTGGAGTCGATTTTGTAGTAGCTTTGACTGGCTTCTTGGCTGAGGTTGATTTTGGTTTTTTACTATCTGATGCGGTGGCCATATTTCTTCCTCTTAGATTTCATGCTCTATCATATACTACCTGGTTGGGTGTGTCGAATCAAAAGCCTGAACGGCATCAAGAATCTTCTGCTGAAACTTGGCTGGTCGGTGTACAAAGTCCATATTGAATCCGCCACTTCCAGAAAGCGTTTCAACCACAACATCGCCATAACCGAAAGCGGAAGCCTGAAAGCCGTCGATTTTATAGTTAACGCTCTGAATATTGTTGAGTGCAAGGTCAGACACTGACCTTCGGAAGAACCCGCGCTGGGTAATAACGGTCAGCTTTGTTGAAGTCAGCAGATAAATGCTATAGTACCAACCGACCCACTCGCGCAGCCAGTACCACGCCAAAACAGCGAAAGCCACAAACATCCAGTTGTAAGCCATACCGAGCCAGTCCGCTCCAGTATTCATAGCAAATGCCCACGGAATCATACCTACTAGTATAATGAGCATGCCATGTATTAAGGGCCAGCGCATGACCACCGGAAAACGACGAACGACGGCAATTACGTCTTCGTCACTGTCTTGTTGATGTTGTCGCTTTGTTACGTCGCGCTTAACTGGTCGATCCATAACTACATTGTACAATAATTCAGATCCTAAAGCGGAAACCCGACCGTCGTTGGTCGGGCTGGTGGCAATATGAAACCGCCATGTCCGCTTTTACAGGTGCCACTCGTAGTAGATCTTGTCTCCCTTCTGCTCGATGACGACCCGGTCCGAAGAGCGCGGCAGCTCTCGGATATCTGCCTGACACAGCCGTACAGACTCACGAGCCATCCGACTCGTGTAACTGTAGACACGTTCCGCAGAACGACCTCTGGTATAAAGCGTGATGCGCTTCTGCGCCAGATAGTCGAGCAGCTGCTTGATGGCCGCCGTCTTGCTCGTTGCCAGTATCCAGAAGTACTCTTCGCGCCCTGAGTTGATGGCAAGCAAGTAGTACTGCTCGGTTCGGACCCGAGTTGGGTGCCGCGACCGCGCAGCCTGGACTTCCTCGGGCTCTGGCACGAGCTCGAGCCACGGCTCGTCAAAGTCGAGATCGCTGACGTCTTCGTCGCACGCAGGGCAGATCGTCGTCTCGGGAGAGATCGACGCCCCACAGTTTAGACAACGGTACATAGGACGGATCACCTCCACTACACTTGTAAAGCTACGGACGCCCCAAAACTACAATCATAAGTAATTTATGTCAAGCTGATATCTTACACTTTGGTATAATAGTCTTGCCCTACCCCGGTAGCTCAGTGGATAGAGCGTCTCCGTCCTAAGGAGAGCGTCGGGGGTTCGATTCCCTCCCGGGGTACCAAAAAACACTCCATTATTAGAGTGTTTTTCTTTTTCGGACGATCTATCCTTCCGAGCGGGGCTGGGTGTAGGCTTCGTGGAGCGTAGTATACTCAAAGAGTTCTGACTCAGCAAACCAGTGAGCGATTTCCTGCTTGGCTTCATCGGCATCACCAGAGGCGTGAATAAGGTTTGGAATGCCAATCTTTTGGGCATCACCGTGCGCATAGCTCATGTGGGCATAGTCACCACGAATCGTGCCTGGTTCAGCTGATTTTGGCTCGGTACCACCAACCATCTTACGTACCAGGCTGGCCGCTTCAATGCCCTCGAGCACCATTGCCAGCACTGGTCCGCGATTCATAAACTTGAGCGTCGCATCAAACACTTCCTCACCGCGACGCGACACCATCTTGCCGATCGTCTCGTAGTGATGATAGTAGTCATCACGACTCGGCTGGATCATTTTGGCGCCGACTATCTTCAGACCAACTTTTTCAAATCGGTTTACAATCTCACCAACGATGCCGCGCTGCAAAGCATCTGGTTTGAGGATAATTAGTGTCTGTTCAACTGTCTCTGGCTTACTCATATCTTCTCCTTATTGGGTAATCAATTTTTCGTACTTGGCCTTAGCTGAATCATCAAACGGGCCAATCATCGCCAAACGCAGATTATCCTTCGCAAGATAATTCTGAGCGACGCGCGCCACATCTGCAGCAGTAACGGCATCTATTTTACGAAGCATTTGCTCGAGCGTCCAGATCTTTCCGGTCAAAATAAGATCCGTCCCCATGTCATCCGCAACCGAAAAGTTATTTTCGAGGCCCATAATCATCCGGCCCTTTACCTGCTCGACTGCTTTTTGTAGCTCGGCACTTGGCACTGGCTCGTCAATGATTTTCTTGAGCTCCTCGCCGATCGCCACAAGCGCCTGCTCGGCCTTGTCTTTATTGACCCCAGCATAGATCTCAAACTTACCACTATCGACAAAACCATTGCCGGTCGAGTAAATGGTGTAAGCCAAACCTTTGCGCTCACGGACATTGAGAAATAGTCGTGAGCTCATACCCCCGCCCAAAATGGCCGACATAACACGCATCGGTGCTTCGTCCTCACTCTCGAGTATCGCGCCTCGAGCACAAACCACCATGTGCACCTGGTTGGTGTCCTGGTTCACAATGTTTGACCGCTGGTCGGATATTCCACCTTTGATGTGTTCGTAGCCACGACTCGCTTTGGTCTGTAGCTCGCCCAATTTAGCTTGGGCGGCAGCCACTACATCAGCGTGCTCAACATTGCCCGCCACCGAGACAACCATGTTATCGACCGTATAGAGCGACTTGTAGTAGTCAGCGATGGTCGAGCGCTGCATGCCGGTAATGATCTCAGCTGTACCAATCACATTGGTGCGCAGCGTGTCCTCAGGCCAAAGCAGATCGCCTACCAGATCAAACACAAAGCGTGCCGGATCGTCTTTATACACATTCATCTCTTCGAGGATCACGCCTCGTTCGCGCTCGATCTCATCGGGGTCAAACAGTGGATCGGTCAGGATGTCACTGAGGATATCAAAGGCCAATGTAAAATGCTGCTTGGGTAGCTTGATGTAGTAGGCCGTGTGATCTTCCGTCGTATAGGCGTTCATCAGCCCGCCAACGCTATCGACCTCTTCGGCAATGATTTTGGCCGAGGGTCGCTTGGTTGTGCCCTTGAAGAGCAAGTGCTCGAGAAAATGCGCCGCGCCATACTCGGTGGTCATATCTTCGTAGCGACCGCCCGCCCCTACATAAAATCCAATCGTAACCGAGTCGTTATCTTCCATGCGTCGTGTTACTACGCGCAATCCGTTACTAAGCTTTTCAATCTGATGTTTGGTCATTTTGTATCCTTTTTACTGTTCATTTTTCTGCCGACGAACCTGACGAGGAAAAGTACTACTGCCAATATTACCAAATAGTCGACGTAGTGGAGGTATTCATAATAATCACGCCAGCTCTCGCCGAGTGCGTAGCCAAGGCTCACGAAAACCGCCGACCAGACCAGCGAACCAAGAAATGTATCCCGTAAAAATACGCGGACATCCATCCCAAACGTGCCGGCCGGGAAACTAATAAAGGTACGGATCACTGGGGTGAGACGCGATATAAAGATAGCCTTACTGCCCCGTTTCTTAAACCACGCCTCGGCTTTCTCGTAGTCATGGGCCGATATCAGCAGGTACTTGCCATATTTCTTCACCAGCGGACCACCACCATACTTACCGATAGCATAAGCCAGTCCCGCACCAACAGTCTGCGCAAATGCCCCTAGAAGGATCACAATCCAGAAGTTAAACTTCCCAACCCGTGCCTGCGAGCCAGCGAGAGCCAGGACTGCCTCTGACGGGATCGGCACACCGCAGTTATCGACAATCAGTATGATCGTAATGCCCAAGTAGCCGATACGATCGATAAAACCAATGGCAAATTCAAGTAGACTGGCGGTCAAGTTCAACGGCGCGCTTCCTGGTTAAAATGCTTGTTATAGTTTAGCAGTTTTGTTGTGGTGGTGGATAGCCACCATCAGAATACTCAGATCGGCCGGCGTGATCCCCTGCACCAGCTCCGCCTGTGCGAGCGAGCTTGGGCGAACCTCCATGAGTCGCTCGCGCGCCTCATTGCGCAGGCCCTTAACCGTCTTGTAGTCAAGTTCGGCGGGGATTTTGTGAGTGCGGCGCTGCTGCAGCTTTTGCGCATCTCGCTGCTGCTTTGCAAAGTAACCACTGTATTTGACCTCATTCTCAACACAACTCGCGATGTCGCTTGGCAAATGCTCGAGACCATATGCTTGGCAGGTAGCCGCAAAATCATGTTCCGGACGTGTGAGGTACTGATAAGCCGTTACCTTGCGACCATCGATCGTCTTACTACTCGTGTGAAGGAGTGCAATGTAGTCATCAATGGCGCGCTGCTTGGTTATTACCCGTTCGTAGGCGAGCCGCCCCAGCAAACCAAGCTTATAGCCATATTTACTGAGCCGTAGATCGGCATTGTCATTGCGCAGCAGCAAGCGAAACTCGGCACGCGAAGTAAACATGCGATATGGCTCAACGTGGATTTTGGTTACCAAATCTTCAATTAATACACCGATATAACTTTCGCTTCGCTCGAGCGTGAATGGCTTTTTGCCGAGTGCCTTGCGAGCTGCATTTATACCTGATATGAGACCCTGGGCAGCTGCCTCTTCGTAGCCAGTTGTACCATTGAGTTGGCCCGCCAAAAACAGATTTTGAACAACTTTTGTTTCCAATGTAAGACCGAGTTGATGTGGCATAAAAAAGTCATACACCACGGCATAGCCCGGTGCTAAAAACTTGGCATTTTCCAATCCCGGAATGGTGCGAATGATTTTTTCTTGTAGCTCAGCCGGAAACGCCAACGAACCACCCTGTATATACATACGCTCGCCATCAGGCCCGTCAGCTCGCCCCTCTGGCTCAATAAAGATCGGATGACGGCTCTTCTCCGGAAAATTAGCTACCTTGCGATCAAGTGATGGGCAGCTCCGTGGCGCGCGCTCGGTGATGAGTCCTGAAAAAATCGGTGACTTTTTGAGGTTATCGAGAATAAGCTGGTGCGTCTTCTCGTTGGTATAGGTCAGATAGCAAGGTTCTTGCTCGCTGAGTGACATCAACTCTGTATCGGGATATGAGAAGCTCACTGCCCCACCACTCCCGGATGCCACTTCCATCTGATCATAATCAATGCTATCGCGAGCGATCCGTGGTGGTGTCCCGGTTTTTAACCGGCCCGACTTGAGTCCAAGCGCCAAGAGAGACTCGGTCAGGCCCTCACTTGCCTTCTCGTCCATTCGTCCACCCTTTTTGACCACCTCATCGCCGATGATAATCTCCCCATTGAGAAAAGTGCCACCACAGACCACGACAGCCTTGGTGTCAATCTCGCCTGTTTCAGCTGTTTTGACGGCTTCTACGACGCCATTGGGCGCCACCACTGCCTTGACCTCATCCTGAAGCAGATCAAGCCCATCGGTGGTCATCAGCACCTCGAGCATATGCTCGTTGTAGAGCGTCTTATCGAGCTGGGCACGGTAGGCACGAACTGCCGGCCCTTTGCTGGTATTGAGCTGCTTGATCTGTATCGCGCTCTTGTCGGCCACCTCGGCCATAATGCCGCCAAGGGCACCTATTTCACGCACCAAGTGCCCCTTGCCAGGCCCACCGATGCTTGGATTACATGGCAAAGTCGCCACTTTCTGGAGATTGGTGGTAATTAACAGGGTCTGGGCGCCAAGCTTGGCGGCGGCTACAGCGGCTTCACAGCCTGCATGACCAGCACCAACGACGATAACATCGTACATTTTATCTGTTTGCATGACACTCATTATACTAGCCACACCTTGACCAACAAAATCGTAGCCCTTAAGCTTAAGGCATGTTCTCCGAATACCTCAGTGATTTTTTGGACTATCTTGAAGTCGAGCGCGGCCGTAGCCTGAAGACAATCGAAAATTATTCGCACTATCTCAACCGTTTTATAGATTTTACAGATGACGTGCAGGTTAAAAAGATTGATGTTGAGCTGATCAGTAAATGGCGCCAGTGGCTCAATCGTCTCAAGCTTGAGGATGGCCGCGAGGTCAGCCGCACAACTCAAAACTATCACCTGATCGCAATGCGGAGTTTTCTCAAATACCTAGCCAAGCGCAATATCCCCTCTTTAGGCCCCGAGAAGATTGAACTTGCCACCACCAAGCGCCCCCAAGTAAGCTTTCTGACTAAGGAAGAGATTGAGAGGCTCTTTAGTACGGTGGCCAATATTGAGTCCCCTATCGGACGGCGCGACTACGCCATCCTGAGTATGCTTTTTAGTACGGGCTTACGGGTATCCGAGCTTACTAATCTCAATGTCGAGAATATCAACCTACAGCGTGGCGAGTTTACCGTCCGTGGAAAGGGCCAAAAAGATCGACCTGTCTTCCTTACAAAAGGGGCAACAATCGCGCTTGAGCGGTACCTAGATGGTCGCCATGACAAGTATGAGCCACTTTTCATCCACTACAGCGGCAGCAAAAGTGAACTTGATGGGAACTACACCCGACTTACGCCCCGTAGTATCCAGCGCATCGTCGAGAAATACGCCAAGGCGGCCGGCATCACGAAGCATGTCACGCCACACACACTCCGACACTCTTTTGCGACCGACCTACTTATCAACGGTGCTGATCTTCGTAGCGTCCAGTCCCTCCTTGGACATAGCAATATCGCTACGACACAGGTGTATACGCACTTGACCGACCCTCAGCTGCGTGAAGTTCACAAAAAGTTTCATTCAGATAACGAATAGTCTAGTTCTCGCAGGTTGGGTCATTTTTGCCGGCATTTGGACCAGCACCGCTGTAATCGCTATAGACCTGCATGGTTTTACAAAGGTTTTTGCCGGAGTAGAGGACATTTGATACAAAATCAAATGTCGTGTATTCGATTGGCTTCGTAGCCTGTACCCGACGATAGGTCTGGCCTGACCGAGCAGTGACATCGATCACGGCGTACGGAAAACGCACATTCGACGGGTTGCCTGCGGAGTCGGCAAAACGCATAGAGTAACTCGTGCCGGTATATCGAGACGTAACTCGGATGACAACATTTTTACCCGATGGAATACCAAGTGTTGCTAGGTCAACATAGCCGGTACCGTTCGCATTTGGATAGCCACATTGATAATTATTCATTGCAGCTGGCGGATTTGGGTTGCAGCCACTTGGGCTGAGCAGAATAGTCTTCATTGGAAGGCTGCCGCCAGAAAAGTCTGAAGCGTTGAACTTATCGGGATCTCCCACATTGCCATACCAGACAAATGTGAGCTCTAGCGTCGCAGGACGCGAACCATAAGCACTCAAGACTGGATAGTATGGATTTGGTGCTGCTGGTAGTCCTGAGGCAGCACCGTCTGTGCCCTTTAGGCCCCAGTTTAGGCGTAAGTTTCGAACATCCGAAACTCGCGACAAATCAACCTGAACTGTATTGTCGCGATCGATTTGACCACTCATACTGTCACCTTGATTGGTTACCGTGGCGCACGTCACCGCTACATCACCCTGAGCATCATTGATTTTCTGTTCAGGCTGCTGGCTACCGGTGTCGCCAAAGTCGTTACATTTCTCAAATGTCTTACTTGGATCGGCCGCGATCTGCTGCGCCAACTCCTGCACCTTCGATTGAGCACCATTGAGCGCACGGTTACTCTGGTCAGTGTTACTTGCTTGGCGACTCTCTTGGTTTGAAAGCAACGTAAGCCCGGCAATCATACCAACAACAACAATGCTCAATATGATCGTAACCAGGATTGAGGCTGCACCAGTTTTTTTCTTGAAAAGCTTACTCATATGCTTTGATTGGTCCACTTCTTTATGCTTATGCTATCACTTATCGCCCACCGCTGCAATCACTATTGATTGAGTCCAAAGAACGCTACATGGACAGTTAACGTGTTTTGAAACTTCTGCGGCGAGCCAAAAAGAGATACTGGCGGCCCCTTGCGCTTTACGCCGAGCAGTAGATCAACTGAATAAGTTTTTGAGCCACCAGATCCCGGCGCCGGGGATGTAGTTACAATTGTCGGATCAAACACGTTCACACTGACACTCTCTGCGCTCACTACTGCTGCTCCGGTAGCCCTTGTGCCAACCTCATTGTTCAGAGCTGTCTCTTCTGGAGATCCGGCGATGGCCGGGGCGCAGGTTGTAACTGCTGTAGTCAGCTCTTTTCGCAATAATCTGACCGTAGTATCTGGCGCAGCATAATCAGCTGGGCTGACTACGCTCGTAAAATAGAGGAGTGCTCTCTGGCTTGAGGGCTTCAAACAGAGCACCTTGGCACCACCAGAGTTGATAACCTTCATGTCCTGGGAAAATTCGGCTCGTCGGCCAATTTCTTCAGTAATATTACGAACGGCCTGCTGATTATCTCGTGAAGAGTTTGCTCCTGCATAGATAGTAAGTGAGTTCACGAACGCGCCAATGGCAGCTATGAGTAGAAAGCTAAACATGGCGGCAGCAATAATCGCTTCAACTAAGGTGAATCCCGGGCGTTTTTTCCTATAGAGCCGCTTCATTAGTTAAGATCCCCCAGTCTCACAAATAGCGTTACTTCGTCGGAGGCATCCCCTACATTTGGTCGGACGGAACTTTGCCACTTCACCGATACAGTAAAGTTGCAGTACGTCACTCCAGCTGGGCAGTCAGGGGTGATTTTTTGTTCAAATGGAGTTTCGGTCGTAAGTGCGCCTGATTGCCTTACCCAACCTGCGGCCGGATTGGCAGTATCAAATGACATATAAAAACTTGAGCCCCCTACTTCGCTCTTAAACGCAGCCCACAGCTTGCTCTTCTTGTATGCCTTGAGTGCATCCGCTTGGCGTTGCGCCAACCCAGTAGCCTTTGTCCGTTCACCCGCAAGTCGCGACGCACGCCAGGCATTGAGCGAGCCAGATGTCGCGATCGTAATGACGCTCGCCAGAATTGCCAGACTGATCACTACCTCAATGAGGGTATCGCCACGCCTCACGCCTAGATGCTGCACTTTGCACCTCCTGGATACTGCTGTATGTCATTTGCAGCTAAATTAATGATAATGCACGCGCTTAAGCCCGGATCTTTGGTACCTTTGAGTTTGAGCATAATCTTTTGTGCGGCACTACTATTGTAGCCATTGGAACCTGATGTCGGAATGAGCTCCATGTCGCTAGTGCGCGAGTAACCAAGGTCGTCAGAAAATACTTTTGTCTGTATTGGCAGTGTAGTTGAATCCTTGCTTAGCTTATAAAACACTACAAAAACCGAGTTCTTCGAACAGCTCGTGAGCGATGCGCCCGCTCTTACCTGATAACAGTCATACCCCATTTCCGCAGGCAGAATCTTGCCACTCGCTGCATATGGCAGGACGCTACCGGCTGATCCGACTTTCAAACGACGCTCTTGATAATTGGTTACTAACCCTGCATCGGTAGTAAAGTTAAAGCCGCTGTGTGTACCACCGGCGCCATTAAAATGCAACGCCTCACCAAAAAGCAGATCGCCCGGCTGAAGCGGGCACGACGACCCACCCGGACAGTTGCTATCCGGCTCTGGGCCGATTCCTGCCTCGGCACGGTTGAGTGAAAGACGTAGCGAGCTTTGTAGTTGCTGTGTATTGATATCGAATTTTGCGCGATCATTGTTGCCAAGAGCGGAAAATGCCGCAGGCACCATTAGTGCGGTGATAGCAAGTACGATAACTAGCTCGATAAGAGTTACACCTGGTCGAAGTTGTAAGGTTGAGCGCTTCATATTTTAGGCTATTATACCACTTATGCTATCTACGGACACCTAATACAGCCGTAGCTTGTCCGCAAAAATCAAGCCAAAGTAGAGGCCAAATATCAGATACGGCCCAAATGCGATGTGGTCGGTGCGCTTCTTGCGGCCAGTCAGTAGCAACACAACTGCCACGACTGCACCGGCATTAAATCCTGCCACCGTCGCGACGGCTAGCTGCCAGGGATGCAGCAGCATACCCATGATGGCCGCCAAGCGAATATCCCCGTCCCCCATCGCCTTACCACCAGAGAAACGCCACAGTCCGTAGAAAAAGAATGTCACGACCGCAATGCCGGCCAGACGCGGCCAGAGCTGCGACGGGTCAGCAGCAATAATCACAAGCAAGTACAGCGCGGATAGGGCCAGCGCGGGCGTCGTGAAGACGTCTGGCAGCAATGAGTGCTTTTGGTCGTAGCTGCATGCACCGACGAGCAGTACCGTGATAGCTAGGAGTGTCACGAGCTTCACCCACCCTAGCAAATTGGTTGGGTCGAAGTAGCTAAAGAGAACCAGAAAGAGCGCAGCCGTCATTGACTCTACTATCGGATACCGTGGCGAGATAGGCTTGCGGCACATCCGGCACTTACCCGCCAGGACGGCGTAGCTCAGTACTGGCACCAAGTCATACCACTTCAGTGGTTTTTTGCAATGAGGACACATCGAGTGACCCTTGGCGATACTACGCTCAGTCTCGATGCGCCATACCCAGGCGTTGATAAAGCTCCCAAAGATAAGACCGAGGCCTGTCGCAAAAACCGCCCCTACAATGAAGTAATCACCTGTCATAATTACCTACTGACTACTCGTCAGTGTGTAGACACCGCCCTCAATACACATTTTAAGAGTAAAGTCTCTTGGTGAACCTGCATTGGAATTTTTATAGAATATCTTGGCATTCTCAGTTGAGCTGATATTTGTACAGGTTGGGTCGCCATATGCATAGCTATAGTTGCCACCATTGGGTCGCGGATCATTGATCGAGCCTGCTTTCCAGTAGCCTTCAGAAACAAATCGACCGGCTGTACCGCTCCAGTCCGTCCCCCAGACTGGGTATTTTCCACTGTTGTTGTCAGCCCACTGCTCTAGCGCAGTTGAGAGTTTATTGACATCAGCCCGGCGACGCGTATCGCGTTGACTTCGTTCAGCACCCTGGGCGCTCAGTAATACAGTGGAGGTGATTAGCGCACCTATAGCCAACGCTATTATTAGCTCAAGAAGTGTAAATCCAGACCTTTTCTTCATTACTCTTATGTTAGCACATTTACCCGTCTAAACAAAAAGGATTAAAAAAAGACGCCGGATGGCGTCTTTTTTTAATTTCTGATTTACTATTGTGCGTTGTAAGTAGCTCCACCTTCGAGACATACACTAGCCTTGTCAGGTGCAAACTCGATGCGGATAACTGTTGGTGCCGCTGTGGCAGAACAGCTCAATGCTCCAGCCTGGTACGTATAGGCTACCAGGCCCGCATTACTGTCAACTGGACCACGCTTATCTGGCACTGCCGCTTCAACTTGAGCAACAGTCGGAGTGCCGCCGTTTACCCCAAGATTTGCACGAGCATCAGTGATAGCAGCACGTGACTTGTCCGCCAAAGCACGACGACCATCATTACGCTGTGAACGTTGGGCCCCAGTAACCCCCAGTAATACGATCACAATAATCAAGGCCGCAATAGCTAGTGCAATTACGATTTCAATCAGTGTGAAACCCTTTTTAGTTGATAATGTCTTTTGCATATTTATTCACCCTCCTGGTGTGATTATTTTTTATAAAATGCTTGTGCTTAATGTACCTAAATTAGCCTCTTGAGTCAACTTCTTACTTGGCTTGAGTCGAGGACGAACTAGATGAACTACCAAAGTTATCAAGTCCACCACCTACAAGGCTGTAGATTGGGAAAAGGACAGCACCAATGATGAAAAACACCATGCCGCCAAGCACTACTATCATAAATGGCTCAATGATTGTACTAAGATTCTTGACCTGCTGATCTACTTCCTCTTCATAGAAGCTAGCGGTCTTGTCAAGCATATCGCCGAGCGTACCAGAGTCCTCGCCGATGCGTATCATCTGCGGGACAAGGGTAAGAAAATACTCATTGTTTGCCAGAACGGCTGAGAGGGACTTGCCGCCCTTTACGCTTTCGGCACCTCGCAGGACGATATCGCGGATAATGACATTATTGACCGCCTCTGAGACAATCTCAAGTGATTCGAGAATCGGCACGCCACTATTTACCAATGATGCCATGGTACGCGAAAATCGAGCCATGTACATCTTCTTAAAAAGCATGCCGATGACCGGAATGCGCATCTTAGTACGATCTTTGAGCTTACGGCCAGCCGGTGTATGAAAATAAGATCTCACACCAGCAAATACAGCTATCAAAATAAGTATTGTTAGCCACCAATAGTTTGTGACGAAATTTGCCACAGCCAAAAGAAAAGCAGTCGTGAAGGGCAAAGACTTACCGAGGCTCTCATACAAACTAGATACTTGAGGCAGGATCGACACAAGCATGAAAATAATCACCAGGATAATTACCACCATTACGATGGCTGGATAAATCAGCGCACCACGAACCTTGCTAATAATCGCCTGCTCCTTCTCGAGCTCGTCAGCCAGGCGAAGCATGGCCTTATCGAGAGTACCAGAGGTCTCGCCAGCCGCTACAAGACTAATAAATACGTGACTAAAAATGTCTGGGTGCTCAGCAAAGGCATCGGCCAGCGATGAACCACCCTCCACTGAAGCGACTACCTGATCGAGTGCCTGGCGGAGCTTCTTACTCTGAACTTGCTCAACGGCAGTGGTTAAAGCCTGGGTAATGGGTAAGCCAGCTCTTATGAGCGTCGAGAGCTGACGGGTAAAGATAACCTTATCTTTACCACTAACCCGATTTAAGCCATTGAGGTTGATCCCAAGAAACGACTGCTCGCCCGCGACCTGGATCTTTATCGGAAAAAGATTTTTTTCCATCAAAAGCCGAGCTGCGATAGAATCGTTGTCAGCCTGAATCTGCCCCTTTACAACCTTCCCGTTGGTGTTGTCTTTTGCGGTGTAGCGATAATCTCGCATCGCTATTTCCTCATCAGACGGTCAAGTTCCTCAAGGTCGACCGCGAAGTTTTTGGCTTCTTCGTAGGTAATCTTGCCGGAGTGAATGAGCTCAACCAGAGTCTTGTCCATGCTAACCATACCGTGCTCCGCCCCGGTCTGGATAACTGCATCTAGCTGGTGAGACTTAGCCTCGCGAATGATATTGCGAACGGCTGGTGTCACTACCAGAATCTCCGCTGCAGCAATACGACCACCACCTACCATCGGGATAAGGCGCTGAGCGACGATGCCCTGCAATACCCCGGCTAACTGGATGCGAATCTGCTGCTGTTGGTGTGGCGGAAAGACATCGATCATACGATCGATCGAACCGGCGGCCGAGTTGGTATGTAGAGTAGCCAGTACTAAGTGGCCAGTTTCGGCAATCGTAATAGCCGTGGCGATGGTTTCAAGGTCACGCATCTCACCGATGAGAACAACGTCTGGATCTTCACGCAGGGCACTACGCAGGGCTGCACCAAATGAATTACTATCGAAGTGAATCTCACGCTGTACAACGATCGACTTCTTGTGATGGTGTTGATACTCAACTGGATCCTCGATCGTGATAATGTGCATGGCCTTCTCTGAGTTGATCAGATCGATCATGGCGGCGAGGGTCGTGGACTTACCAGAACCAGTTGGACCAGTTACGAGCACGAGGCCGCGCGGAAACTGGGTGAAGTTTTTGACGACCTGCGGCATACCGAGTTCTTCGAGCGTGCGGATCTTGGTCGGGATAAGACGCAAGGCGGCGGCCAGGCTCCCCTTTTCGTGGAAGGCATTGACACGAAAACGCCCAAGATCACCAAAGGCAAACGAAAAGTCGAGCTCTTTGTCTTCAATAAGCATCTTTTTCTGCTTCTCATCAAGCAGCGGCAAAATAAGATTTTCTATGGTGGCGTCATCGACCGGAGCAACGTCACCAATTGGTTTGAGCGCGCCATCGATACGGAGCATTGGCGGCAAACCTACCTGAAGGTGTAAGTCAGATGCATCACGACGGATAACCTCCTCAAGGTATGGCTCAATCCGCGGCAAGCTCTCGCTTGCCTGCGTTGCGGCTGGCGCGGCGTCTTGTGGCACCATTGGCGGCGCGTCAGCCGCCGGTGGTGGCGGTGGTGGTGCCTGGTTGGCTACCGGAGCTCCATCGACTGGGCTGGCTGGAATATTGTTTTGTGTCTGATCAGTTGGCTGCATTAGTAATCACTCGCTACCCTTGCTACTTCTTCTATAGTTGTGACTGCGGTTAGTGCCTTGAGAAGACCATCCTGTTTCATGGTAAGCATGCCATCTTTCATAGCTTGCTCTTGAATCTGCGTCGTGGTCGCATGATTGACCAGCAGATGCTCCATGGCATCGTTCATCTCAAAGACTTCAAATATACCTACACGGCCCTTATAGCCATCAGTACACTCTTCGCATCCCGCCCCCTTATATAAAGTATAAGCGTTTTGGTTAAAGAGTGGCAAGTTTTCGTAGCCAACCCAAGCCTCAATCTTCGCCCGATCGGCTTCACTCTTTGGCAAGACGTAACCGAGTGACTGATTGATCATCTGGGTAGCAGCTGGGGTTGTCTGAAATGGCTGCCGACACTTGTCGCAAACTCGTCGCACCAGTCGCTGACCAATCACCGTGTTGATGGTAGAAGCAACTAGGAAAGGTTCGATACCCATATCTAAAAGACGTGGCAGTACTCCGGAAGCCGAGTTGGTGTGCAGCGTGGAAAGCACGATGTGTCCAGTTAGCGCAGCTTGTACCGCCAAGTCGGCTGTTTCGTGGTCACGAATCTCGCCAACCATGATGACATTCGGGTCCTGACGCAAGATGGAGCGCAATCCGCTCGCAAAAGTGAGACCCACCGCCGTATTGACCTGAATCTGGTTAATGCCGTCCATTTTGTACTCAACCGGGTCTTCGAGGGTGACGATGTTGATCTTGACCGATTTAATCTCCTGAATGACCGCATACAGGGTGGTTGACTTACCAGAACCAGTCGGACCAGTTGAGAGAATCATGCCGTGCGGCTTGGACATACCATTTTTGATCAGTCGGTAGGCTTGCCCGCGGAAGCCGAGGGTGTCCAGGCTAATCATCTGGTCATTCTTATCAAGAATACGAATCACGACCTGCTCGCCATAGGTCAGTGGTGCGATGGCGATACGAAGATCGACTTCGCGACCATTGATCTTGTACTGCGCCTGACCATCCTGCGGGATACGGTGTTCATCGATCTTGAGGTTGGACATAATCTTAATACGCGATATTAGCGCCGGCTCGGTGCTCTTTGGGAGTGTCATCGCCTCTTGCAAGATTCCATCGATACGAAAACGAATCTTGAGCTCATGCTCGCGCGGCTCTACGTGAATGTCCGAGGCTTTCGAGTTGATCGCATACTCAAAAATGGCATTGAGCGCCCGAGTGATTGGTGCGTCCTGTACGATCGTCTCGACCTTCTTAGAGGTCTCTTTATCGACTTTCTGTCCCTCAACCGTGGTCTGCTGCTGTTGAGCAGTGTCGAGCTCTTTAGCGACCTCAGCGCCAAGATTGGCCACATAGCCACCAATGATCTTCTCAATCTGTCGGTGCGATGCCATGAATGGATTGACGTAGTAACCCGTTTTCTTCGAGATAAAGTCAATTGCCTGCAGATCTTGCGGATCAGCCATAGCCAAGTTGAGTTTGCCATCGACCATACCAATTGGCACAGCCATGTAGCGCTGCGCAACATCGCGTGGCACTAGACGGAGAACCTCTTCAGGAATCTGCTGGTTCGTAAGATCAACGTATGGCACATGTGAAGCAATGGCCGTAAGCTTGACTGAGTCTTCTTCTTTGAGGAGTTTCTGCTCAATCAGAATGTCTATAGTGGTCTTGCCAACCTTGGCCGCCTCGATGCGCGCCAGCTCCATAGCGTGTGAGTCCACAATATTGTTATCGAGGATCAACTGCTCTATCTTGTGGAGAGTTTCGTTACTGAGCATAGGTGACCCCCTTAGTTGATAACTGGTTTTGGCGTAGCGCTTGCGTCTGGCTTAAGCTCTTGAGAGAAGTCTTTGATCTTCTTGTCGTTTTTGAGTGCACCCATTTGTTCACTGTTTGGCAGATCTGTCTTGACTGGTCGCGGCACAATAACCTTGATGCCCGAATCAGCTGGTGGCGGTACTACAATACGGTACACCATGGCACTCGCAACAATCAGGATGATGGTCGAAATGACGATTGTGATGATATCTTTTCGTTTCATTACTTCAGGTCCTCTTCACGATCTTCGATATTTGCTTTGTCCTGGTAGTAAGACAAGAAATCAATTTCAGCTTTTACTTCGGCCGACGAGCCGTCGAGTTTCATCTTACGAAAGTTGATGACGCGAGCTGACTTTTCGGTATTGGCCAAGAAATCCAATAGGGCCGGGTATGAGCCGATGATAGTGACAGTAAAGGCCACTGGCTTGGGAGACTGCGGTTCACCAGGGCCGCCACCGGTATTCTCAGTAGTGCTCGTACTGGTGCTGGCCGCCTGATCAGTCTGCTTCACTTCCTGCATCTTCACGTTGGCCTGTTTAGCCATTTCTTCAAGCATGGCGTAGAGATTCTTCTGATCTTGCGTGTATGGCAAAGCTCGCAAAATCAGTTCTGCGTCACTCACCTTAGCATCTCCGCGCACTTGCTTCACTTCTTTGTATGCACCATTTTTGAGTGTCTCAAGATCGTTCTTCTTGGTCTCCAAGAGGCCCTTCTGTTTCTCGAGTGCCTTGAGCTTATTGGAAGACTCCAGGAAGCTATTTGTTAAGTTCCAAATGAAGTAACCGCCGACTAGCAAGATTGCCCCGACGATGATACCGGAGATTACGAGATAGTTGGTTGTGCCCTGGGTATCTTCGAGTGATACCTGGGTATTTGGAATACTTAGCTTTGGTTTCTTTGTAGCTTGCTTGATGTCTTGTTTCATTGGTTCGTCTCCGTCGTAACGGTTCCTGGGCTGCTACCCTTGATGAGATTACGATCGAGTAGGAATGTCATTTCGTAGCTGACTTTGCCGGTCTTCAAATCCTGCGAACTCTTGGTGATGTTGGTCTTACTAAAGAGGGCTTGGCCTGGGTCAAGGTTGAATCGTTGGCTCTCTGGTCGATCCTTTTTGTACGTCACATTATATGCTTCGATGGCCTGAGCAAACGTACTAACTGCCTTATAGTCATCTGCCAAGCCCTTGATCGTTGCAAGACTCAAGCTTGATGATGAGTCCGTTGATGAGCTACCGCTGGCAGTATCAGAATCCGATATCTCAAACGAGTTTACTACCACATTTGGCTGTATGGTATTGCTTAAGTTGCCAAATACGCTACTGGCAAAGAGTCGGTCAGCATTTAGCTTATAGAATGAATCGAGATGCTCTTGTAAATCGGCTGCTGTTTGTTCGACATCGCGCAGATCAGCTACATCTTTTTTGAAGCGCTCAATATCCCCTTTTACAAGTGATTCATTGGCGGCATTGGCGGCAAGCAGAAACAGAAGCGTACCAATGATCGTACCAACCACCAGCGCAACAAAAATAAGTCCCCCTGTAGCAAGCTGCTTGCGACGGCGATTGCGCAGCTTAACGAGTCGTGCTTCGGGTAATAGATTAACAACGACACTCATTAGACAAAGTTCCTCATAGCAAGACCAATTGCGCTGGCGTAATTGAGCGAAATCGTTGCAAGCTTAGGCTGTAATGCGGCCGGGTAGCTCACGTTAACCCATGGGTTACCAATCTCAACCGTAATGCCGGTAGAGTTAGCTAGATAGACCGGTAACTCTGGCAGCGCTGACGTACCACCCGTAATGATAATCTTCTCGATCTTGTCGCCACCCGAGTGCTCGTGGAAATATGACACCGACTTATTGATCTCTTCAACCACCGTATCAAGTACAGGCTTGAGCGATTTGTATACTTGCCCCTCGAGTTTGGTCTGGATCAAACCAAACTTGCGCATGAACTGCTCCCCTTGCGCTTCATCGAGGCCAAGGTTTTGGCTAACTACTCGAATCAGTGCACGCGATCCGACATTAACTGTGCGCACGAGCTTCGGTACTTGATGTGAAATGATGGCCATGTCGGTCGCAACCGAGCCAATATCCACGATGATGACCGAGAGATCTTTGTTTGTCGTGAGTGAGCGCGCTTGGGCAATCGGGTTAATTTCGAGCGCGAGTAATTCTAGGCCAGCTTTTTGAATAATATTGAGGTATTTGTTCGCAACAGAATTTGGCGCAGCAACCAGTAGTACCTCTACCTCCTCGGCATTTCTTCCTGGACCGACGACAGTCCAGTCGAGTTTCACCTGGTCAATGGCCATCGGTATATACTTGTCGGCCTGAAAACGAATAGAACTGGCCAGCTCATCATGTGAGAGCTTTGGTGTATTGATAACTGCTACATATGAACTTACTGAGGGCAAAGCCGCCACCACGTTCTTTGTCGAAACACGAGCGTCGTCAGCTAGTTTGCGTACGATATCGCTCAGGCGATCCTGATCGACGGGAGAATCAGAATTGAGCAGTCCAGTAGGCGTCTGGATGTCCCCGTAGGTCACCAAACTAGGCTTGCCGTGCAGATTCTTCAACTGCACTAGCTTTATACTACTCGCCCCCAAATCGAGTCCAAAATAATTTTCTTCTTCTTCAAAGAGACTCATAGCTGATCCTAGCATAACAACTTTTGTCTGAAATGTGAACTAAAAACGAGGATTTAATTCACCGTACAAGTACTGTACTTCCGTTGCACTCGGTGTGTAGCGATCCTCAAAACCTGGGGCTGGGTAAATTAGCCCCTGGGCAGCACCCGCGAAAAGCTCTGCCGGCTGATTGCTACTGCGATTTGGCCCACTGGTTGCATAGAAGTTTCTCCCGAGTTCAAAACCACGAGTCGCACCAACTGATCCAACCACACTGAGCGATTGATTACAGCTCTGAGATGGATATCCTTCGCAGGTCTTAATCTTGCCGCTGGCGTAGAGCATTGCGTCGATACGGCCAACATTGCTGCGGATAATGATGTCACCCTCAACGATGATGCCGAGATTTGGCAGTAAGTTTTCATTATAGTTACCCCCCTGTGCGGCAAAGTCATTGCGGATATCACCGGTAATCGTAAGATTACCCTTGATCCAAAGTGTCGCCCTACCCTGCGTGATCGTCAGTCCACCAATCGTGCGGTCGCCATCAGCTGGACGCCAGATTTTCGCACAGTTTGCGTTAGAGTTGATGACGCCGCTCGTGATCATAGAGTTTTCGACTTGGTAAGGATTCTCAATACCGTCAGATGGCGTTGCCGGACAGCTCGTGATACCCGCCGGACGGTTGCCATACTTGTTGATATTGCGATAGATATCGTCTTCTGGGGAGACATTCGGCGCGTAGAGCTTATTCTTGCAGGAATCAAGATCGCTACTAGCCTCAAGTCCGAATGCCATGCGATTGAGACTGCAGAAGTTGGTAGAGATGCGAGACATGATAACGTACTCCGCTTCTTTTGTACTGACATCGGCCGTGTTGCGGCCACCGTTGATACCGGTCGTCTGACCGATTATCTGGTCCTTCACCATCACGTCACCACGCTTAGTCTGTACCCATGGGTTGAAGCGACGTCGATAGCGCACCACCACATCATCACTTGAGTCGCCGCCATCACCACTACATATAATCCGGTATCTGACTTCTCGATCATCAACCGAGGCGTCACTCGAGCGATTCTCGTTGCCGCCGCCTACGGCCTTCGGTCCGGACCATGGTGAGCCGATCGCTGGGCCACTCAATACTGCAGTGGAAGCCGTGCAGCTCTTAGCTGGCCCGCCACCCACGGTCCAGCGTACCCCTACCGACGTATCGGACTCAATTTCAACTGGGCTCGGTGGATTATCGAGACCATTAACCGTCAAATCTACATTTGGTGGCGGTAATTTACGGAAATATACCGTCACATACGTGCGCTTACCTGCTGCAAGATACGGGGTGACCTGAAGCTCAGTCCAGCCATAGGGGCTATCTGGATACTGCACCACTACCCTATCGACCACCCAACCAGTGTTGGGGGCCACCAATGTCGAGACACCGAAGTAACCTGTGTTAGTTGACGACAGGGGTCCTTTTAGTACCGGTTCGCTGTTGGATTTGCAGAAGTTACCCGGTATCTGCAGACAGGCTCCTGCTGCAACTGGCGGATTATTGAAGCTCGGACTCACATTACCATTTTGGTCTATCGTCTTAAATCCGATATAGGCTTCTGATTTCCCTGCTTGGCAGTTGAGCCGTACGGTGTGAAAGGCTGGTGAATATCTTCCATTAGATTGACCGGCTACCGAAACAAGCTTAAATGTCAGCCCCGAGAAATCGGCACCACCGGGATTACCCTGACTATATTGGACCGAGGCGATACTACAGCCTGCTGGCACATTTGAGATAGTCGCCTGCCACAATACATAGCAGCTATATTCTCGCGAAGTCAGAAAACCGCCAGACGCATTCGTGGTGGTACTTCCGGATGTTAAGCCACCACAGAAGTCGCCAGCGGGTTCACCGCCACGCTGAGTGATAGTAAGGGTCGCATTTGCAACGGGCGCACCACCGCTATCAAGTATTTGCCCGCCATATCCCGTCCAGTGGTTTGGCCCTGGGGTACCTGGACACGCTTCGGCCGGCTGCGGCAATATGAAAGCCAACACTCTCGAAAAGACCGATTGCCCTGAATCAGCTGAGCGACATTGGTACTGTGAGCCTGTGCTAGCGATAAGGATCTGTGGCGATAAGCCAGTCCCAAAAATCCGTGCCCTCGCCAGTGCATCTTTTGTGTAGCTTTCCCAGTCTGCAAATTGACCACCAGTTTTATTTTCGAGCCGGTAGATATAATAGTAGCCGCCCTCTGACCGTGTTACCGAGGTGTAATCACCGATGTTCTTGAGTGCGAGTATCGCTTCTTTGTCTTTTGGGTCAGCAAACTGCTTCAGTCCAACTGATGCGCTTAATCCTGTCAGTACTTCGCTATACGCTGTGTCTGGATTGATTTTATAGTCCTCATTCTCTTCGTAATTTTTGATCGTGACACTATTTTGCAGTATCTCCTCAGTACTGGCTTTACGCTCAAACAGCGGAAGATACCGTTTTTCGAGTGTCTCTTTCGCTTTACGATCTACCTCTTCGTCGCTCACCTGCGGCCGATTGGGGTTGTAATCCCAGCGCGTGGTGACACTAAGCACATCTACGGTACTCAATAGCTTATTGGCTAGTTTCTTCTGAAGGACAGAGATCCTAATGGGGCGCAGTGCATTGTCGGCAGACAGTTCATTTGCTTGAGCCTGGACCACTTGGTACTGACGAATTGCTTCTGCATCATCAGCAGATGTAATTTTTGGATCGGTGGATCTGACTTCACTTGCAATCTCACCTGTAAGCAACGGAACATTATTGGCCCTCGCATCATTCTCGAGACTCTTCTCTAGAATGAGTTGCTCACGGGTATATTTCTCAACATCGTCATTAATAACTGTGTTTTGGCTTCGCTTACCATAGCTCCGATACGAATCCAACGCAGCGCCGTATTGCTGCTTCGTGATCACCTGGGTGCCAACGCGAGCGTACACATCTTTATTGCGGATAAACATGACCGCAACGTAGCAAACTAGCACAGCAATAATACCGATGCCAAGCCACTTCTTTGACTGCTTGCGCAGCTGAGCGGTCTTCTTGACCTTCTGCTGGTCGATTAATTCTTCAGCTTTCGGTGTATTGGAAACTGGTTCCACCAAATAAACTCACAATTCTTATGCTTACTATGCTAGCGCAAACTCGGTTTGCTCACAAGCGCTAGAACCGCGGATTTGCCTCACCGCTTGAGTACTTCACTGCAGTGGCGTCGTCGCTCAAGATATCTTCGAATCCTGGCGGCGGGAAGACGATCGATTGGGCGGTACCAATGAGGCTTTCGGCAGGTACTGTGCCGGTGCGGTCTGCCCTATTGGCAGCACCTAGATCAACGGCATTTCGACCGAAGTAAAAGCCACCTTCTGCACCCATAATTCCGAGAACAGTAAGCGCTCGATTACAGGATGGACTTGATGGAGTAGCATAGGCTGAGCATGTTCTGATTTTCCCGTTTGTGGAGTCGGTGTCATTGTCTCGGTAGGCGTAGAGGGCAGCCTGAACATTTGTAACGCTCGGTTCAATAACGATATTTTTGGCAATAAAAGCAACATTTGGATACTGGTTGGTTGTATAGCTCGCCTCTCCCGTCGGATTCGTCAGCACATTTCCGCGTATTGTAAGGGTGCCCTTCACCCATACTGTAGCACGACCTCGTTTAATGCTGTATCCATCAAGCGTGTAGTTACCGTTGATGACCCATATTTTTGCACACACCTTGTCTAGCGCACCACCGTCAACCAATTTTCCGCTGTTTGGTAAATCTGATACAAAGGATACATCGTATGGACGCTTAGAACTTTCAGGATCATTAGGAGGCGCACAGGAGATATTGCTGCTGCCAGGAGCATATTTCTCTAAACTCGCCTTAACTAAGTTGCTTGGGTTGTTCTCCGGCACATAGGCTCCTGCTTCACATGGGTAAGCCTGTGTTTTAGGAGGCACCATGCCGAAAAGTGCAGGATAACGACTACAGAAATATTTTGACAATGTAGACATGACGACATAGTCAGCCGATCCTTCAGAGCTGCTATATGAACCTGCTTTTTTATCTGAAGCAGATGATGCTCCTGAAACCTTGATCTCGTTCATGATCGAGACGTCGCCGTTTTGGGTCTTAATGTATGGATAGAATTTTCGACGATAACGAACCGCGACCGTCGATGTATCGGAATCTCCGCCTGGCCCAGTACATTTAATTGAATACTTAATTGTGCGGTCATTGGTGTCGCTATCAATCGCGCGATCTTCTGTTCGCTCGGCTTGAGTACCATCACCCCTACGTGCACCCGTCCAACTGACACCAGAGTCATTACTTGCCGTACATCCCGTTACAATTCCGCCCGGCTCCCAGGTGAGATCGGCTTGGTGCTGCCCTGGCGTGCGATCTGCTTCAATCAATACCGGATTTTCGGTTGCATTTGTTTTGCCATTCATCTTCAAGACTACCGTTGGCTTAGGTGCCTGTTTGTAAAATGTACTAAGCACAGCATCCACTGCACCACCAGCGCAATTGTCGGCCACGGTTATGGTTGCGACCGTGACAAAACCACCACCAGGAGCATACCCCCATGGACCGGCTAAGCCACCACCACACGGATAATAGATTTCAAAATGGTCAAATACCCAGCCAGATGCAGGCTTAGGCGCTCCGCCGCCATTACTCACAACCATGGCGCCATAATCCTGAGCAACGAGCTCATAAGTTGTGGTGGCAGTGGGGGTGTCATTTGTATTACATGCCCACAGCGGTGCGGTTACAAACACATTGGACATGCACGTCATGACCCCTCTATTTTCCGTCTGCGGTATATTGGCCTTGACTCTCGTACCATCGTTCTTAATTTGCCAATGCTCAATTGATATTTGCCCATTACGCTGCACACAGTCCATGACCAGCCAAGTATTTGGATCATCGGTGCCATTTGCGCCACTCTGCAGTGTCATTGGCGCCTCGTAGGTACAGCCAGCGTACGAAACGATAACTTTCCAGTACATATAGCAACTAAAGTCGCGACCAGATCGCCACCAGCCACCACCATTGGTCGTATACTGTCGCGGGGATGTTGCATCGGGCTGGTTGACTGGGCAGGCCGGCCCACGAGGAGCGACCGTTATAGATACGTTGCCGACCCCCTGTCCGAGAGAGTTAGTGACAATACCACCAAAGCTCACTTTGTGATTCGCGCCAATATTGCCAGGACATGCCGCAAGCGCTGGTCGGGCGCCGAGTAGAGCATCGGTTAGACGACCAAAAATCCCTTTCTTCGGCTGCTCGACGCGACAGAGTCGACCATCGATCTTGGCATTGACCATAAACTCGGGTGCACTTTGATTGTACGAGATCAGCATTTTGGCGCTCAGACCAGTGCCATACACCACCGCTTTATCCACTACTGATTTAGTATAGTCGTCCCAGTTTTTAAAACTGCCTGTGCCGACATCAGACACCCGTGCAATAAAGTAAAAGCCGCCACCCTCTGATTTGGTAATATCACTATATTCATTCTTATTGTTAAGCTTCGCTATAGTATCCCAGTCTTTTGGGTCCTGAAAACCAATTGAGCCCGGGTTATCCTTATTGATACCCTTCATCGGCAAAACAATCATTGTTTCTGGAGAGATGTCGAGTGAGTCCATCTTCTTACCAGCATTGGCGACGGCGGTTATCTCCTCGTCAGTTTTGCCCTGCTGCATAAGTGGTAGTATCTTCTTCTCGAGTGTAGCTCGGGACAACGTGTCCGCCTGCTCTTGTGTGTACTTCGTGGTACCACCAAAGTAGTCCCAGCGGGTAATCACGAGCATGACATCTTTGTACTCAAGAATCTTATTGGCGAGTTTGTCTTTGAGAGCGCCAATGCGATACTGTCGTAAAACATCTTCCCGTGGGTAATTCTGATTATTGCTACCGTAAAGCGCGTTGAAGCGGATGAGCATCGCCCGTATCGTGTCCTCGGGAGTACTGCCCTTTTTGATATCTTTATTTGTCTTGAGAATCTGCTCTTCAATGTCCGTATCAGAGATAGGTACATTATTCTTCTTTGCTTCAGACTCCAAATTGGCCTGAAGAATTAGTGTCTTCCGGGTAAAGCCATCAAGGTCCTTGAGGACTTCTTCGTTCTTGGTCAGCTGGGCGGCACGCTCGTTGATAGCTCGAGCATTTTTAAATTCTGCTTTTGTCACAACCGCAGTACCAACCCGTGCATAGACATCCTTATTGCGGACATACATGACCGTGACATAGGTCACAATAACTAAGATGGGCAAAACCAATATAGCCCACCAGCCTAATTTCTTGAGTGGTTTCGGCGCTTTACGTTTACCGTGTTGCTCTATCTCGCTGATATCTTCTGGAGATGGCGTATTGGTAGCTGTCGTTTGGGTTTTCGGATTCACCTCGAAGACTCTTATGTTTCATATACTATACCAGTCATGCTCCCCAAACAAGACAATGCTTTGGTAAAATACTTATATGAGTTTATCCCTAGGTATCGTGGGGCTGCCAAATGTTGGCAAATCCACTCTTTTTAATGCCCTCACCAAATCCGACATACTGGCGGCCAACTACCCCTTTGCCACCATTGAGCCCAATGTTGGTATTGTGCCGCTGCCCGATCGTCGGCTTGACGAGCTTGCTCGGGTCGCCCAAGCAGCCAAGGTTGTGCCAGCGCCAGTCACCTTCACCGATATCGCCGGTATCGTCAAAGGCGCTGCCGAGGGTGCGGGCTTGGGCAACAAGTTTCTTAGCCACATCCGTGAATGCGCCGCCATCGTGCAGGTAGTGCGCGCTTTTGAAAACGACGACATCATCCACGTCGATGACAAGATTGACCCGGCACGAGATATTGATACCATCAAAACCGAGCTCATCTTGGCTGATCTCGCGACACTCGACCGAGCCATTCCGCGCCTTGAAAAAGATGCCAAGACCTCCGCTGAAGCCAAGGCTGCCGTACAGACTCTAGCCGACGTCCGCGCCAAGCTTGATGCTGGGGAATTGGCAGTAACGCAATTTCACAACGTAGAACTGCCCGAAGCTGTACGCGAGCTGCAACTCCTCACCGCCAAGCCATTTATCTATGTATTCAATGTCGACGAGGCGGGCCTGAGTGACGTGGCGCTGCACGAAAAACTGCGCAGCTTGGTTGCTCCCCTGCCCGCACTCGTGCTCTGTGCCGAACTCGAAGCCCAACTCAAAGACATGAGTCACGAAGAAGCCAGCGAACTGCTCGGCGAGTATGGACAAAAAGAATCAGGACTCGAGGCACTGGCGCATCTTGGTTTTTCAATTTTAGGTCTGCAAACGTACTTCACGGCCGGCGAAAAAGAAGCCAAGGCTTGGGTCATCCCTCAAGGCGCTACCGCCCCGGAAGCGGCCGGCGTTATTCACACTGACTTCGAAAAGGGCTTTATTAAGGCCGAGATCGCTAGCTACGAAGATTTTGTTCAGCTCGGCGGATGGTCTGGTGCGCGCAGTGCCGGCAAGGTGCGACTCGAAGGGCGGGATTATGTGATGCAAGACGGCGACGTCGTGCTATTTCGATTCAACAACTAGGGAGTAAGTTAAATGGAAGACCAGCCCGACGCGGAAACAAACATACATTTTACCAACCCGCTAGCTAGCCAATCGGGAGAGGAGGCAGAAGAAGTCAAGCTGCCAATGAAGTTATCAAAGCTCGTTAGTCACGAGAAACTATTAGAAAACGCCCGCAATTACCCAGAAATGGGATTCGACCTTGACCCAGAGTTAGTGTCTTATGTGCGCGACATCTTGCTGCTATTGCCGCTGGTGCATCGCACAGATGCCAAAAGAATAAGTTCGGAACCTGTCAGTGGCGGTTCATTATATGATTCAATTGTACCCCAATCTTACATGCACGGTGCCGGTAGTGATTCTGATAATACCTTTGAACTCGATAGAGACCTTGATCTCGACGAGTTTGTCTTTATGGCCTGGGGGGCAATATACCCACAAGAAAGAGGTCATTTTCTGGCAGGGGTACGTAACGCCGCTTTAATCTCAAGTTCCCTCCTACTAGACCCTCGCTGTATAGTTTCACCAGACGATATCTCTTCAATCATTAGCTATCATGACCTCAAGACGGGTATTAAATCTCTTGACCAAAAAGAACGTCAAGCCATACAAGAAGAGTATCTTGATAAGTTAGTAACAGGACGAGATTGGCTAGAAATTGAAGCCAGGCGGATAGCTAAACAGCTAACAGACAACCCACAAGATCTAGATATCGCAAAGTTATTTGCAGGTGATCTAGGTGAGATAAAATTTTTTGGTGAAATTCCTCGCTCAAAAATTATTGCAATCGTAGACACTCACGATAAGCATGAGTACGATCTATATCGCAAACAAATTGAAGAAGAAACAGGCTTTATTCTCGCAAAGGTTCGTCAATTTTCGCGCAAACATTTACGTTAACTAGTACACCAACTCGCCATTGTGCAGATAGTGCACATTTTTGCCCGACATCCCGGCTTCGAGAACCGTCTTGACGCGTCGAGCGGCAGATTTCATCAGTAGGTCATAGGCTTCGTCCAGCCCTACAAATCGATACTCGGCAATTTCCGAATGCTGCTTTACGATGGTGCCGATCTGTTGGTCGGTCAGTGCCCCACCATCAAACAAAAAATTAATCTTATCGGTCTTAAAAAAATCCCCTGGGCGTTCGTGACAAAAATCGACAGCCACAAGCGGCATGTTTTTTATGACCAAGCCAAGCTCTTCTTCAATCTCGCAAACAGCTCCATGCAATGGTGCTTCGTTTGGCTCGACAACTCCACCGGGTAGAAGCCAGTCACGACGATAGTGGGCTTTCACAATCAAAAGTTGGCCAGCGGAGTTAAAAATAAGCGCGGCCGCGCTTACAAGCTTGGTCGGGGTATTGGGTGCGCGCACTACTTGGCGCGCTCAATATACTGCCCGGTTCGAGTATCGATCCGGACCTTATCCCCCTGCTTAATAAAGAGTGGCACCTGCACTTCTTGGCCGGTCTCGAGAGTGACTGGCATGGTCGCCGAACTTGCCGTGTCACCCTTCACTCCTTTGGCTGCTTGAGTGACCTCGACTGCAACATTTTTTGGCAGATCAAAGCCGATAATTCGTTCGTTGAAAATCAGTGCCGTTATCTCACTGCCCTCAGGGAAGTATTTGGCGACTTCTTCAGCGGTATCAACTGGCACCTCGTACTGCTCAAAACTCTGCATATCCATGAGCGCCAAGTCGTTGCCTGACCGGTAGAGGTACTGCACTTTAGCTCGCGACACATCGGCTGGCGCGATCTTCTCGTTGGTGCCAAATGACTTGTCGACCACGCTACCATTGAGGAGATTCTTAAGCTTCACTTTCACCGTAGCGCCACCGCGGCCCATCTTGGTATGCGAATATTCCGTCACTCGATACGGAGTGCCGCCTAGATCTATCAGTGTCTCTTTGCGGAGATCAGTGATGCCGTACATCTACCGCACCACAAATGGAAGTAGACCAATGTGACGAGCGCGCTTGAGAGCCTTAGCCAGCATACGCTGGTGCTTCATGCTCGCGCCGGTGCGCTTACGCGACTCGATCTTGCCAACACTACTGAGGTAACGCTGCAAGAGCTTCACATCTTTGTAGTCGATGTACTCGATCTTCTCTGAATAAAAACGATTCTGTTTGCGATTGTAAAATTCTGCCATTATTCTCTCCTAAAATGGAATGTCGTCTAAGTTAATATCGCCATCACCCATGTCTTCGATAGCTACGTCATCTTTCTTGGCTGGCTTGGCCGGAGCCGCTTTTGGCTCTTGGTTGTAGTCATCCATGCCGCCATCTGGTCCGTTGCCACCACCAACAAAGTTGATGTCTGTTGCCACAATCTCGGTCTTCTGGCGCTTGCTGCCGTCCTGGGCATCCCAAGTACGAGTTTGCAAACGACCAACTACTAGCACCTTGCGGCCCTTGCTCAGATAGTTACTAACGAGCTCACCAAGTTTGCCCCAAGCAACGATGTCGTGGAATTCTACGGCATCCTTCTTTTCGCCTGATGGATCTTGCCAACTACGGTTGGTAGCCACCGAAAAACTTGCTACCGACTGGCCACTTGGTGTGGTGCGCAGTTCGGGGTCACGGGTCAAGTTACCCATGATGATTGCCTGATTAAAATCTTTTGCCATTACTCCTTGTCCTCCTTGTCACTAGTTTCACTCTGCTCTACTTCGTCTTTGTCTTTAGCTTCTTTCTTGTCGGTTTTGGCACTCGGATTTGGCTTATTGATGTAGCGGATGTCTTCTAGCGAAACAACAAGATAACGCATTACCTCTTCGGTGATACGCAGCGTACTGTCGATAGAAGCGACATTACTTGGATCAAGGCTGACCTGGTAAAAAACGTAAATGCCCCAGTCCTGTTTTTTGATCTGGTAAGCAAGCTTTCGTTTGCCCCAGTTGTCTTTCTTAGTAACTTTTCCGCCGGCGTTGGCGATGATCTTTTCGATTTTAGTTGTGGCGCCTTCGATGTCTATCTCGAGATCCGGGTGCAGCACAACAGCAATTTCGTATTGTCGCATGATTTGCCTTTCTTTGGTTCTCCCGATGGTCGGGGTTCGCCGCAGTCTGCTAAGCACTTGCTGCGGCAAAAAGGTTAATTTGATATACGCGTAAGTATATCTTAAAATCGCTGTTTGGTCAAGGTATAATAAGGCTATGCAAATACTGCGCAGCCAAATTATCGGCCGACATGTGTTCAATATACAGGGAGGCTATGACATGGGTACCATAACCGATATCATAGCCGACATGAAGAATCTTCACATCAACCTGTTTGTTGTGAAAAAGTTCGACGACCTAAAGCAGCCATACTATCTCATGCCGGACGATATCAGACAGATTATCACCCAGAGAGCCATCGTCGACCGCGAAGATAAACTGAGTGAAGCCGAAGAACTAATCCGCCTTCAGAAGGCTATCAAGCAACATTTTAATTTAATGAGCTGCTCCGTACAGACCGTCTCCGGAAAAAAGCTTGGCAAAGTAATCGACTGCAGTTTTGATGACTCATTCTTCATCGTAAAAAAAATCTATGTGTCGGTTCGTCTGTGGAATAAAGTATTTCATGACCAACTCATCATTGACCGAGACGACATCGTAGATGTTACTGCAAAACGCATTACTGTTCGCGATGGATTTGCAAAAAATCGACAAACCATTACAAATGTATTGCCGGCCAAGGCAAGCTAACCTATACTAAAACAAACAGGAGGTGTGAATTGGTTGTAGCAATTTTGTGGATACTCGTGGTCGGTGTGACCCTAAAAATTATCCTTGCTACCTAACTCCTCCTCTAAAACTTTACGAATATCACTGTAAGAAAATCCTTTCGTAGAAAGATAGCGCATAAGTTTTGACGGGTCTTGCCAAGAAACACCGGGCCTATTTTTTTTTCGTACAATCTGGCGAAGATTATCAAGCTCAATGTCTTGAGTTTGTTCAGACAGTGCTGCCTCAATGGCATCTTTAGATACCTGCTTTTGGCGCAGTTCCTGGATTAGGATTCTTCGTGAACGAAATTTTACGGCATTTCTACTCTGCACCCACGCAGCCGCAAATGCTTTATCGTCTATAAGACGAGCCTTTTCTAGTTCATTCAGAGTAGTGACGATGATATCGTCATCATAATCTTTTCGCTTGAGATAAGTGGCAACTTCCGCACGACTACGGGGCCGGAAGCTCAAGAAATATTGCGCACGCTCCATTGCTTTACCGCGTTGACTCTCTTCTTTTAGCTTATCAAGGTCAGCATCAGAGACTGCCTGACCTACTTGCAGATGAAGCGTCGCTAATGCTAGTTCGCTCAAGCTAAAGCTGTATTTACCATCGACAAAGATATTGTACCGCCCCTCGCGCTTCACCTGCGGCTTGATCGCAGTTATCTCTGGCACAGTGGGCCTACTGGGCTACTTTGCGTATAGCTGCATCGAGTTCATCCATCACTTTAGGATGATCCTTCAGAAACTGCTTGGCGGCTTCGCGCCCCTGAGCAATCTTCTCATCCTTGTATGAATACCAAGCGCCCGATTTCGCGACTAATTCATGTTTCACAGCAAGGTCGATCAAGTCACCCGCCTTAGAAATGCCCTCATTGTACATAATATCGAACTCAGCAATGCGGAATGGTGCGGCGATCTTATTTTTGACAACCTTTACTTTGACGTGGTTACCAACCACGTTGTCGCCATCTTTGATCTGCTCGGTGCGACGGATATCAAGTCGTACGGAAGAATAATACTTCAGTGCATTAACGCCCGATGTTACTTCTGGATTACCAAACATTACACCAATTTTCATACGAAGCTGGTTGATAAATATAACCGTAGTATTGGACTTTGCAATCACACCAGTGAGCTTACGAAGGGCCTGACTCATGAGGCGGGCTTGCAAGCCAACGTGAGAATCACCCATCTCGCCTTCGATCTCGGCTCGTGGCACCAGTGCTGCAACCGAGTCCACAACCACAATATCAACTGCACTAGAGCGCACAAGTGTCTCGCAAATCTCAAGTGCTTGCTCCCCTGTATCTGGCTGAGAGATAAGCAAATCATCGAGCTTCACGCCGATACGACCAGCATATTCTGGATCAAGCGCGTGCTCGGCATCGATAAATGCTGCCAAACCGCCACGCTTTTGTACTTCTGCCAGTACGTGGAGTGACAGCGTCGTCTTACCACTCGACTCCGGTCCATAGATCTCAACGATACGCCCTTTAGGAATACCGCCGCCAAGTGCTAGATCAAGTGATAAGCTGCCCGTAGGAATGGTCTCAACATGCACCCTTGAGCCTTCGCCGAGCTTCATGATCGAACCCTTGCCGAACTGTCGTTCGATTTGTTCGACTGCCAAATCCACCGCCTTTAGTCGGGCATTTTTATCCTTGTCATTTTTCAGTTCATCGGTTGCCATAGTCTTTTCCTGTTTTGCTGATTTTTTTGGTGAAGTAGCTAACGCCATCGGTCCCTCTCAATCTTAAAATATCTCTTAAGACTAGTATACCGAACAAAATACGAATAGGTCAATATGCTTAACGGTAGTTTGTGAAACTCACGGGAAAATCGAGCTCGGCGCCGCGCAACAACTGCATCACCCCCTGCAGGTCATCTTTGCTGCCAGCGCTGACACGCACAGCCTCACCTTGGATTTGTGATTTTACCTTAGGGTATTCATCGCGTATCAGCTTTGTTATTTTCTTCGCCTTATCCTGATCGAGGCCCTTAATCAGAGGGAGGACTTTTTTATAGATCATATTGCCCGAGGTGATTTCGGCAGTCTTATCGAGACACCGAAGATCAATATTTCGCTTCAGAAACTTCGATTCGAGCACGTCAACAATTGTCTCTAGCTTAAGCTCGGAGTTTGCCTCAATCGAAATGATCGCCTTGTCTTTGTCGTACTCCAACTTAGCTCCGGTCCCCTGAAAATCATAGCGAGTCGCAAGCTCACGCTTTGCCTGATCGGTCGCATTGAGCATCTCGGCCGCATCATATTCACTTACCACATCAAACGAAAAATCTTTTGCCATAAAGCTATTATACCTCTTTTAGTTTGAATCTTTCACGAGCGATCGCGTGCTGACCAACAACATCTGATTCACATACTAGCCATAATGCCGTCACGGCAAACTCTTTATTGACGAAACGCCCTGGGTCTACCACATCTTCTCCCCTGAACTTTGTGGTCAGATGAAACTGAGCATTTGCACCCTCCCACTGCGGATCCCGTGTAGTAATCTTGCCTGTGAGGGCATGGGTCAAAACTGACTGAAGTTGACTGAACGGCTGCGGGTTAAGAACGTCGACATATTCCGTATCAACGTCAAATTTGTTGACTTGGCCGAGCCTTACGGTAAAACCGGGCACTTCTGCGAGAGACTCCCCCGATAATCGCGCTATATCTTCCTCGGTCGTGCTGCCAACGAGCGCAAACCTCCGCTTGACAGTGATATGCGGCGGCCATGGTGGGCCGATGGGATGGCCTAGGCTCAGGTCGGTAAAGTACGCAATGATTTGATAGGGATACGGGTGTTTCGTCATTACTATTGCACGTTAGTATCTTTACTAAAAATAAGGTCGTTCTTGGCTTCACCGTCTCGCCCCACCAGCCCGAGGTCTTTATTGACGACTATCGAGTTGGTGAGAATGAGCTGGGTATTGCCGGCGTTGCCAGTGGTGAGCTTTATGGTGCTTTTTGCCTTAAATGTTTGGTCATTACCAGGAAGCACTGTGCCTCGAAAACTTTCCTGACCATCCGCCTCGACCACTAAAAATGTGGCTGATTTTTGAATCCGCACGACCAACTGAACGCCATCGATTTTCTGCGCCGAAGTCGGCATATTACTCGGTGTTGGCGACGGTGTCGGCAGTGACGCAATGATGGTCTTTTGAATAACATTTTCTTTACCGAGCTTATTGCGAGCCGATATTTTTATCTGGTTCACACCATCTACCAGTGCCACTTTCTCACGAAAAGCGCCGTCACTCGTTGAATTGATTGGTGAATCGTTGATATAGACGTCAGCACCACCATCGACTCGGCCGCTCACGAACACAAAGGCAGTATCGACTCGTTCATTGATCGGGTCAACGTTGAGCCGCGGCGGCGAACTCAGAAGAACGACCTGCCAAATAATGTAGCCAGCAATCAGGGCGACTAGACCAAAGCCAAACAGTACGAGAAATATTCGCGGCGTCACCGTAAAGCCCTGCTCGTCAATTGGCTTCAGGCCAAGGCTAGGCTTAGCACCTTCGGGGCGGGGTCGTTTACGCAAATTCGCAAACATATCGCGCTCTTCACGATACAACTTGAGGATCGACTTCGAGTCTAGACCCAAAAATTCCGCGTAGTTTTTGACATACCCTTTTGAGTAAACGTCGTCATTGAGCTTGTCATAGTCTCCATCCTCAATCAGTCGAAGATAGCGACCCCGAATCTTGGTTGCTTTTTCGGCCGCGACCAGCTCAAGGCCGAGCTCTTCGCGGCGTGACTTGAAAATATCAGCTAGCTTCGCGTCGGACTTTTTGGGTGTTGTTGGTTTCGTCTGTTCATTGCTCACCCGGATCTTCCCCCGAAATCTCCGCCATACTTGAAATTAATACTTCGCGCGGCTTGCTGCCGTTTGGAGGTCCAACAATTCCGCGCTCCTCCAAAAGGTCGATCAATCGTGCCGCTCGGGCATAGCCAAGCCCAAGCCGGCGCTGCAGATCAGATGTAGAGGCGCGGCCTCGCTGCAAAATCACCTCAACAGCCGGTGCAATCATCGCCTCATCGGCATCGCTGCTACCGCCACCGCCACCGATCGCACCACTGGCAGTGCGAACCTGCTGAGTAAGTACCTCGTCGTTATAGAGTGGCTTACCGGCAGCTCGCAGCCAATCGGTCAATTTACCAACTTCTTCATCGGAAACAAATACGCCTTGAATACGTCGTGGCTTTGGAAAAGTCGGCAGCTTGAATAGCATATCACCATTACCGAGCAACTTCTCGGCACCAGCGCCTTCCAGAATCGTACGCGAATCGATCTGACTCGCAGTCATGAAGGCAATACGAGCCGATACATTGGCCTTAATCGTACCTGTAATGGTATTCACATCTGGTCGCTGCGTAGCAAGGATCAGGTGGATACCAGCCGCCCGACCTTTTTGTGCTAAGCGCACGATCATCGCCTCAACTTCTTTGGCCGACATCATCATGAGGTCATTGAGCTCATCGATCAGGATAACGATGTAAGGCATCTGATCAGCTTCATTAGCCTTATTGAAATCAGCGATACCTTTCTTGCCGTGCTCGGAGATAAGTTTGTAACGACGCTCCATCTCGGCCACAGACCACTTCAAAGCCGAGATTGTTTTGTCGGTCTCAGTAATGACCGGGGTCAAAAGATGAGGAATATCATTGTAGCTCGTCATTTCCACCATCTTCGGGTCAACCAAAATGAGCTTTAATTCCGATGGCGAGTTGCGATACAGCAAACTCGTAATCAATGAGTTGATCATGACGCTCTTACCGGTACCAGTCGAACCGGCGATGATCAAGTGCGGCATCTTCGCAAGATCGGCCACTGTAATCTCACCAGACACGTCCTTACCCAGCACAAAGGCAAGCTTGGAGTGCATCTCGTTCATCTCTTCAGAGTTAATCAGGCCGCGCATGCGCACGATGGCTGCTTTTTTGTTTGGCACTTCAATACCAACCGCACTTTGGCCAGGAATTGGAGCCTCAATACGAAT
Organism: bacterium; assembly: GCA_020852295.1. Classification (GTDB taxonomy): domain Bacteria; phylum Patescibacteriota; class Saccharimonadia; order CAILAD01; family JADZBC01; genus JADZBC01. The sequence continues at coordinate 75,531 of JADZBC010000016.1, forward strand.
AGAGTGCGCCGCCAGTGCTAGTGCGAGGTTACGATCGAGTGCGGTAATCTTACTCAGCTTTACATTGCTATCTGGCTTAAGCGTATATTGCGACACCGTTGGCCCAATATTCACCCCTTCCATCGCAACATTAATATCAAACTCAGCCAGAGTCTTCTGAATAGTGGCTGCATTGGCCTTCACATTGCCAGGATCGGCGCTCGAGCCACCCTCTTTGAGTAGATCATATGGTGGATATTTCCAATCCGGATCAGTGCGCACCGTCAAAGCACCCTCTTCCTTGGTTTCTTTGGCCGGCCCTCGTTCACCTATCGTACCTTTGATTGGCAAGACATTGCCGTTGATCTGGAGTGTGTTGTCATTAATGGCAATCTCACCCTCAGGTTTTTGCTTCATAAATAATGAGAAGAATTTTTGCACTAATTCTTTGAGACGAGCGTTGGCCGCAATGACCAGGCTAATCAAGAGAAACGCGATGAGTATAAAGATAGCCACTGGTCGATTGAGGATCGGCGACATGATTGCATAAAGTCCAAGGCCGACGACGCCACCATAGTCACCGACTCGATCGATTGATACCACCGACGGCGCTAAGGCAAACTGGAAGATACCCGATAGAAAAGCAAAGAAGCCCATCAATCCAATGAGATTGTTGAGCTTAAATTCAAAATCCTCCGGCTTAAATAACACCCAGGCTACCACGATCAGTGCAAATGGCAGCAAGAGGCTGCTGAGTCCAATAAAGAAACGGACGAACATCAGCACCCATGTGCCGAGCACGCCAGCAAATCCAAACAACGCTATCAACATAAATATTGCGAGCGTTATCAGAATGATTGCGATAATCTCGCGCGCCGCACTCGATCCGAGCTGAAACTTCGGCTCTTTCTCGACTGCCTTCTTTTTTGGTTTACGTTTTGCCATAGACTTTATTATAAGCTGCAGGCTGCAGGCTTGCCTAGGCTGAAATAGTCTGTCACGAATCACCCTCCAACTAGCTATAATTATAGCATAACTAGACCACAATTACCATAGTTGTAAAGCCCATTTTTTTCAGATACGATTATCTGGCTATGAAAAATTTGCTCAAACTCTATCGAATGGTACCACGAGCCCACAAGCTCGTTTATATCACTGCGACCTATAGCCTACTTTACTCAGGGTTTATGGCATTTCGGCCGCTGGTCTTTAAGTATCTCGTGGACGGACTCGCCGTCGCAAAAAATGGTGCAGAGTATCTTTCCTCAAGCTGGTGGCTATTTGGCTTGTTAATAATCGTTACTATGCTCGGAATCGCTTTTGACACGCTTGCTTTTGCGCAGGCCGAAAAGCTTTGGTCGACAGTACTGACAGAGATTCGAAAAGTCGTCTATGCAAAGTTATCAGAGAAAGACGTTGCATATTTCGAGTCTGCAAAAAGTGGCGAAATCATATCAAAGGCGACGGAAGGGATGAACCACTTCACGGGATGGATCAATGTGCTCGAATGGAACTTCTTCCCGGCCGCTAGTGTGTTACTAGTAACATTTGTACTGATTACCCTAAAAGTAGGCTGGTTGAGCCTTTTTGCTTTGGCAGCAATACCGATCGTTGTGTATTTTTTCCGACGAGCCGGCAGAATAAGCTCCCCTATCGTGAAAAAATCCTCACTGCACGGCAATCAGGCGGTCGGCTATCTAGCCGAGGCTTTTAACAACATCGCAACCGTACGCTCACTGAGCGCCGAGAAATTTTTCAGCGATCATTACCGCCGTGAGAACACGAATGCCTACACTACCTACAATCGATATATTGGGATTTGGGCTCGGCACATACTCATTCGGGAGTGGCTTGCCCAGATTATCCTACTCGCCCCAATTGGCTATATCATTTTCGGCGTAGCAAATCGATCATTTAGCTACGGCGATATCATCTATATCACACTACTTTTGCAGCAATTTGGTAATAACATCTGGAGTATTGGTCGCACCTTCAACCAAACCACTATCGCTGAAGTGCGAGCCGGCAACTTCTTGGAAATTCTTGAGCAACCTGCCGAAGTGGTCGATGCACCCAACGCCATAGAGCTGACTGAACTCCATACGATTGAGTTTCAGAATGTTAGCTTTAGCTACCCGGGTACAAAAAAGGGGGCGATTTCAAATATATCCTTCCGACTGGAGCCCGGACAAACCATTGCCCTGGTTGGCCCTTCGGGTGTCGGCAAGAGTACTATCACCAAACTGCTATTGCGATTCTATCATCCAACCAGTGGTGAAATCTTGATTAATAACCAGCCTGCGAGCAGCTACACCGCCGACTCTGTCCGTCGACACATCGGTCTCGTCATGCAAGATGTGGCGCTATTTAACACCACAGTCCTCGAGAACATCCAAGTTGCAAAGCCCCGATCGGACATTAGTAGTGTCGAAGCAGCCGCAAAACAAGCGCACGCCGCGGAGTTTATTGCGGAGCTACCCGATCAGTACAAAACACTTGTTGGCGAGCGCGGGGTTAAGCTTTCTGGTGGACAAAAACAACGCATTGCGATTGCCCGCGCTATCCTAAAAGACCCTCAGCTGATAATACTCGATGAGGCAACTAGTGCCCTGGATTCAGAATCCGAACGACTAGTCCAAAATGGCCTGAAGAAACTTATGGAGGGGCGCTCCGCTCTCGTTATCGCACATCGCCTGAGCACTATCATGCACGCCGACGCGATTATTGTTCTGAAGAACGGCCGTATCCACGAAAGCGGTGACCATAAAAGCCTCATGGCAAACAATGGTCTATACGCAAAGCTGTTTCAACTTCAGTCAGCGACCGGAAAAACCGAGCTCTAGATCTCTATCACAACTGGTAGAACAATTGGGTTTCGCTTAGTTACCTTGTAGAGGTAGCTGGCGACTTCTTCGCGCATCCGAGTCTTGATAGCAAGCGAGCTTGCTGGAACCGCAGGATCTTTGCTGTCGAAGATATTCTTCACAATCTGACGTGACTTCTGGATGAGCTCCTCGTTGTCTTTCATGTAGATAAAGCCACGACTGATAATGTCTGGGCTGTTTTTGAGTTTGCCCGTCTTACGGTCAACCGTTGCAATCGCCATGAAGACACCACCATTACCCATGGTGAGTCGATCCTTGATAACAACCGCCTGGACGTCACCAACGCCATTGCCATCAACCAACACCGCCCCCGACTGAACCTTCGGACCCTTTTTGACACCCTTGTCGTCAGCGACCAAGGTATTGCCGTTTTCAATCACGAAGATGTTGTCCTCAGGTATGCCAACCGCTTTACCGATCATGGCGTTGTGTACCAGGTGGTGGTATTCACCGTGAATCGGCACGTAGTAGCGTGGTTTGACGAGATTGATCATTTCCTTGATTTCGTCAACATACGCGTGGCCGGTGGCGTGAGTTACACCCAGTTCGTCGAAGCCACTGGTGTAAGTCTGGTACACATAGGCACCCCAACGAAATAGGTTATCGACCATACCCCAAACTGACTTCTCATTTCCAGGAATGATCGAGGCCGAGAGTACAACCACGTCGTTTGGCTTGATCTTCACTTCACGGTGCTCACCAGTACCCATACGAGTCAGGGCCGAGAATTCCTCACCCTGTGAGCCAGTACAAAGGATCACAACCTGACTATCTTGGTACTTATTGATATCCTTACTGCGAATAATCAAACCGGGTGGTACCTTGACGTAGCCAAGCTTGATACCGAGTTCGAGGTTGCTTAACATACTCCGACCGATCACAGCCAGCTTGCGTTTGGCTTTGGCTGCTGCATTGATCGTGAGCTGGATACGGTTGATCTGCGAACTAAAGCTCGCCACGATCACACGTTTGTTGTAGTTGCGAATGAAGATGTCGTCGAGTGCATCGACAATCCCCCGCTCTGATGGACTACGACCCTGTACCTCACAGTTGGTGCTGTCGCACATCAGCATGAGAACGTTTTCATTACCGAGCTGGCGCAGACGCTCCATGTTGGTTGGTCGACCATCAATTGGGTCGGGTTCAAAACGCCAGTCACCGGTATTGACGATCTTACCGAGCGGCGTATGCACTACCAGCAAACAGGCATCAGGGATCGAGTGCGTGATCCGGACAAATTCAACGGTAAACACACCGAGCTGTACCTTTTCACACTTGTCAGGATCAACCGTGTTGATTTGGGGCGTAAAGCCCAATCGGTATTCCTCAAGCTTGCGCTCGATAAACTTGGCGGTAAATTTTGCACCGTAGATTGGCGCTGGTATCTTTGGCAAGATGAATGGGATGCCTCCTACGTGGTCTTCGTGAGCATGGGTGATCACAATACCGCGAACTTTGTGCTTACGCTCCTCGAGATAGGTCGCGTCTGGCACAACAAGGTCAACACCGGGCAGGTCTTCACCTGGAAAGGTAAAGCCCATATCCATGACAATGATGTCATTCTCGTACTCCAGAGCCATGATGTTTTTGCCAACTTCGCCAAGACCACCAAGAGGAATAATCTTGAGCTTGCCGGCATCGATTTTGGTCACACCAGCTGGCTTAACAGCTTTCTGGCCATTTGATGACAGCCCATTTGATTTCTGGTTAAAATTGCCGCTGCTAAAGTTTGACTGTCGGCTACGACGTGGTCGTTCGAGGCCGCTGCCGCCACCTTGATTGTTGCGTTGACGCTGTGGACGCGAGTTGCGATCCTGGCGCGCCGCAGGTTTTGGCGAGCTGGTTGAGCCAGCTGCTGGCTTCGACTGAGCAGCGCGCGATGGTGCTGCCTTGGTGGGCTGCAAGTCTGCTTCGCTCAGTGGTCGTGATGTTAATTCTTTATCCATATTTGTTTGTTATTTCCTTTCGTATAAAGATGATGTTTTAGATTTTATGAAGTAGTGTTGGAATAAGTGCAAAGTCGTCGATCAGCGTCTGGCGCAGTCCTCCATTGTAGAGTGCGGCGGCCGGATGAAAGAGGGGCAAGAAGACATGCCCCGACCGGCGAACCGGCTTACCATGCGCCTGACTGATGACCAACTCGGGGAAGAATACGTTCATCGAATGTCGACCTAAAGTGATAACCAGCTTTGGCTCAATCACCTTGAGTTGCGCCATGAGATACGACATAGAAGCCTGGATCTCTTCGGGCTTTGGGTCGCGGTTGTTTGGCGGACGATACTTGACGATATTGGTTATAAACACATCTTCGCGTTTCAAACCAATTCCGTCCAGCATCTCTGCAAGAAATTTGCCGGCGGCGCCCACAAAAGGCACCCCCTGCTCATCCTCTTTGGCACCGGGTGCTTCACCGATGAACACGATGTCGGCATCCGGATTGCCATCCCCGGGCACGAGCTGGCGAGCGCCAGATCGTAGCTCGGGTAGTGGGTCTTGGGCCATGAATTTGGCCGCTAGATTATCAAGTTCTTTTTGTTTTTGTTGCTTCGTCACTACACCCTCAATTGCACGTCTTACAGCGCGGCTTTCTTGCTCAAATTGTTGCGTCCTTGCGAATCGACCTCGACAAGCTTGACCGGAAATTCATCGCCAACTTTGAGTTCTTTGTGGATGTCATCAACATGATAGTCAGCAATTTGGCTGATGTGCACGAGCCCTTCACGGCCTGGCATAAACTCGACGAAAGCTCCGAAGTCCATGACGCGCACAACGCGGCCATTGTAGATCTTGCCAATTTCTGGCTCAGCAGTAATGCTATCGATCCACTCTTTGGCGGCACGACTCTTAGCCTCGTCGGCCGAAGCGATCATGACGAGTCCGTCGTCCTCGATGTCGATGCTATCAACGCCGGTCTCGGCGATAATACGCTGAATGGTTTCGCCACCCTTACCAATCACCTCTTTGATCTTGTCTGGATTGATGGTGAGCTTGGTAATGCGCGGTGCGTACGGGCTCAGCTCTTCGCGTGGCTTATCAAGGATATCTTTGACTTTGCTCATGATGTGAGCGCGACCTTCGTGGGCCTGCTCAAGTGCGGCTTTCATAATCTCGATGGTAATACCTTTGACCTTGATGTCCATCTGCAAGGCAGTCACACCATCATCGGTACCAGCCACTTTGAAGTCCATATCGCCCGCAAAGTCTTCCGTCCCCTGGATATCGCTGAGGATAACGTATGTGCCTGGCTTGTCGTGATCGAGTACAAGACCCATCGCGATACCGGCAACCGGCTTTCGAATTGGGACACCAGCGTCCATCAGACTCAATGTACTGCCGCAAACTGATGCCATGCTGGTACTACCGTTACTGGTCATGATTTCTGACACTACACGGATTGTGTATGGAAAGTCTTCTGCCGCGGGGATAACTGGCTCGAGGGCACGCTCGGCCAGATAGCCGTGACCTATCTCACGACGGCCAGTTGAACGCATTGGTCGAGCTTCACCAGTTGAGTATGGCGGGAAATTGTAGTGATGCATGTAGCGCTTGCTCGTGTCCTCTTCCATCGTGTCGATCAACTGAGCATCGCTGGTTGGGCCAAGCGTCACAATCGAAAGCGCCTGGGTAGTGCCACGGGTAAAGATTGCCGAGCCATGAGTACGGGGCAACACACCAGTCTGACCAGAAATTGGTCGGATCTCAGTGGTTTTTCGGCCGTCTGGACGTTTGCCGTCCTGCAAAATTGCACGACGGATTTCCATATCAACAACCTTGCCAAAAGCAGTCACGACGTCGCCGTGTGGGTAGCGTTCATGGTCTTCATCTACTTCTGGTGGTAGGGGTCCAAATTCACCGAGCACCTCAGTCTGCAGCTCACCGAGCACCTCATAGCGCTTGATCGAATCGGCGTTGACGATATGGTCGCCCAGCTTACCATCGAGAAACTTGGTGATTTTTTCAACCAAGGTCTCGTCGGCTTTATAAAGTTCAAACTCGCGCTTCGTCACACCAACTGCCTTGACGAGTTCGTGCTGCAGCTCGATGACTGGCTGCCAGGCATCCTGAGCAAGCTTGAGTGCCTCTACTAGTGTTGCCTCTTCGACTTCGTTGGCGCCCGCCTCTACCATCATGATGGCGTCTTTTGTGCCAGCCACTGTCAGGTTAAGATCGCTCGCCCCTTGGTCGGTTACTGTTGGATACGTCACGAGCTTGCCGTCGATACGGCCAATACGCATAGCACCGACTGGACCATCAAATGGTGCACCAGAGAGCATAAGGGCGGTCGAACAGGCAATGATTGCGATAATGTCTGGTTCGTGCTCAAGATCGGCACTCAATACGGTCGCTACGACCTGCACGTCATTGCGAAAACCTTTCGGAAAGAGCGGTCGAATTGGTCGGTCGATTAATCGTGAGGTCAGAATAGCCTGCTCGCTGGGGCGGCCTTCACGCTTCACAAAGCGGCTGCCCGAGATCTTACCCGAAGCGTACATACGCTCTTCGTAATCAACAAGTAGCGGGAAAAAGTCCTGATCAGGCTTTGCTTCTGGAGCAACTACGGCCGAGGCGAAGACTACGGTATCGCCGTAGCGCACAGTTACGGCACCATCGGCCAAAAAGGCAAGTTTACCGGTTTCTATTGTGAGTTCGCGACCTGCAAAGGTCGTCTTGAGGGTGTGGGTTTTCCCACCAAAAGGATGGATTATCTCCATTGAGATCCTTTCTCTGAAAAATGTAGTAGTTTTTAAGTGCCAGAGACAAATGATCACATTTTGATCACTTCACTCTATCACTTAATAAACTGAGTACATTTATTATTCAGCTGATTTAAAGATACTAATTTTTGTATTGCGAATATACTAGCGACGAAGCTGGAGTTTTTTCACGATCGCAGCGTAACGCTCGGCGTTCTTCTTCTGGAGGTAGTCCAATAGTCGTCGTCTTTTACTGACCATAGTAAGCAAACCACGGCGGCTGTGATTGTCGCCCTTGTGGGTTTTTAGGTGATCGGTCAATTGCTTGATTTTTTCAGTAAAAATAGCAATCTGCACTTCCGGTGAGCCAGTGTCTTTGGCGTGGTGGCTGTGCTTTTTGATTAACGCTTTCTTTTCGGTATTTGCTAACATTTGTACACCCATCCTATCAGATATTGATAGATTATTCAAGTACTAAAGCATCATCGATACGATACTGCCCAATCCGTGTTCGCCTGAGGTTACTCATATATGCACCAGTTCCGAGCTTCGTGCCAATATCTTCGACGAGGCTACGCACATAGGTGCCACTCGACACATCACAGCGAAATTTCACAATCGGATATTGATAGTCAGTCAGAGTAATATCCGAGATTGTCACCTTGCGCGGAGCTATCTCCACTGCTTGACCCTTACGTGCGAGCTTGTAGGCCGGCTGGCCGCCGATCTTAATCGCCGAATAGGCTGGTGGGGTCTGCTCAATCTCCCCTACAAATGCAGCCAGTGCATCGGCGAGCTCTTGCTCTGTTGGCTCTCGACTGTCGATAGCGGTTTTCTCACCCTCGCCATCGCCAGTCGTACTGGTTTGACCGAGGGTCATCTCGACCTCATACGTCTTATCAAGTTTCACGTATTGCTGGGCCTGTCGTGTAAAGTCTTTGCCGACCAAGACGATCATTAAGCCGCTGGCGAGCGGGTCGAGTGTGCCGGCATGCCCGACTTTGCGAATGCCGGTCAGACGACGCACTTGCGCCACGAGTCCAAATGACGAGATGCCAACTGGTTTATCGAGTAGCCACATGCCCTCGCCGGTGATTTGTTTTCGCATATATAAAGTATGACTTTAGGCGGTAACGCCTTCAAGTGGGCTGGTAGCGTCGAAACTATTTGCCTGACTGGTCGCCTGCTCCACCAATTCGTCCACTAAAAGGACCTGGTCGCTTACCGTCGTCGGGGTAGACGAGGATTTCGGCTGACTCTTCAATTGGCTGGGCTGAGACTTTTTTTTTGAGCCGTCCGCGTTCGGCTGAGCTGGCTTCTTGTCGGCCGCGAGAACTTTTACGATCTCTTGCTGCTTGGCACCGGCACTCATCATCTGGGCTGCCACCGTCAATGCTTTGGCGGTAGTAGCTGGAGCGGTAAAGTTGGCAGTGGCTGACATAATACCGGTCAATAGGGCCGTTGCGATACTTTCATCCATGAGGCCCTGGCCGAGCGACTCAGTAACCGAGATAAGCATTTCGCAGACTGAGCTGGCAGCCTGATCAACCAGGTTAACGCTACCGAAGCTAGCATTGATGCGATGGTAATCAATATTAATAAGATGCAAACCATCGAACATCGTCGGGTTTTGCTCGTGAATACGATCGATCTTGTCAAGTGAGGTCACACCTAGCGCAACAACGAGATCAAATTGAAACGCACCGTACGAAAAACTCGCATCTTCCGGAAGGAAGTTGCCGGCCACAGGTGTAACAGTAATATTGAGGACACCGTTTTCAATGGTGTATTTGAGCTTATCAACCTCAACGTGTGCCATGTCAAGACTCACGATAAAGTCACGCACACCATCAAGGTTTGGTGAGATGTGGCTCGTATCAAGAATAGATGCAGCCGATGGGAGCGGATCAGACACCACTACCTGCGGTTGCTTACCAAGCTTCGTTAGAACTGACGACAGCGCCACGATTGCGGCCAGCTGGTCATTATTTGGATTGCGCGAAGTAACCAGCAGCACTTTTTGCGCCTGGCGAATCAGTTCGCTAACCTGTTGTTTGGGTGTTAATTCCATAGGTTTTCCAAAAGACAATATGTTACTTTAGCAAATTATCCATCATTTGTCAATAGCCATAAGAATTTTTGAGTATTTTTTCGCCTCAAATATATTGAAAAAAGTATAAATACGTGGTATTGTATAGTTTCGTCTCTAGCCAGGAAGGCTGCTGTTCCCCATGAAATTCCTACTCGAGATATTTACGTTGCCGATGCGCACCATCGCCAGCTTCGGCAACGCCGGGGCGTGCCGCAACGCCCACCGGGCCTGTCACGCACTGAGGGCTGCTGAGCACGAAGTGGAGGACCTCGTCCACCGCCTCGCTCACCTCCCCAAGCGACAGACCCAACCCGAGAGCTAGGGGTTACCCCCTGGCCTCATCGATGCCCCACTTGGTTTTGCGACCGGTGGGGCATCTGCACGTCTAGGCGGTTTACAAATCCTTCCAGATACGTTATACTTATCGCTGTTATTTTTTAAGGAACAGTATTCCTCATGCCAATCATCAAATCAGCAATTAAGCGTACCCGACAGGCCAAAAAGCGACGTGCTTACAACGTTGGCGTTAAGCAAGCCGTAAAGGGTAAAATCAAAGCTTTTCGAGCCGACCTATCGGCTGAAGAGATCAAGAAAGCTCACGACAGCCTTGTCGCTGCTATCTCTGAGCTCGATCGTGCAGTAAAGCGCGGTACCCTGCACAAGCGTACGGTAGCTCGACGCAAAAGCCGCCTGACGAAGCAGTACAACACTGTATCGGATGCAGCTTACGGTACTCAAAAAAGTGCCAAGCCAGCAGCTAAGCCCGCTGCTACCAAAAAGCCAGCGGCTAAAAAAGCTGCCAAGTAGCTACTAATCAGCCGTTAATTTGAAAATCAGCTCTTCTAGGGCTGATTTTGCGTTTAGCCGACCAGACTTTATCGCAAAGTCAGCAGCTACGAGCTGTTGATAAGACTCGCGTAGGCGATCAAAAGAGATAGCCCTGGCAGTTTGAGCCGCTCGACGCAATACAAATGGCGAAATACTAAAGGTCTTACTGATGCGCTCGTAGTCGCCACCGCTCTCTTTGGCTAATACAAGATTTCTTAGCTGCCAGTTGAGCATGGCTAAGATTTGTTGATCTGAACTACCCTGCAGCAACAACTCCTCATATATTGCATGCGCCCCGGACGTATCTTTTGACCATATGGCATCGATTAGCCGAAAGATAGTCAACTCAGGTGACGCGGTCACAAGTTCAGCAACAGCGTCTTTTGTAATCCGCTCCGAGTAACTACCAAGTTTAATGATCTCCTGCTCGAGGCGCCATTGATCCGGCCCAATATATTCGACCAGCTGCAGTAGTGCGTCATTATCAATCGAAAATCCATAGTCGGCGACAGTTCGTTTGAGCCAAGCAATAAGTTTTGGTCGATCGAGCAGCTTAAACTCTTGAGCCGTCTTGAGCTTGGCGAGGACTTTGAAATACTTGCTGCGGCGGTCAACTTCATGCTCCCAGATCACGATAATTGTCGTATCTGGAATCGACTCAATGATTTGTTCAATCTGCTCGCGAGCCACCTTATTTGCGCCCAAATCTTTGACAATAATCAGTCGGCTGCTCTCAAAAAGTGGCTGAACCGCAATGGAATTGAGGAAGTCACCCAGGCTTCGCTCGGTCATATCAAAAATCTCCAGACTATACGCAGTGCCTGTTTTTTGCTCATACTTGCGCGCTATGGCGTCAATCTGCCGACGCACGGCATAGCTATTTTCACCATAAAAGAAGAAAACCATATGATCTAGTGTATCAGATTAGGTGTGGTTGACTTTTTTGGCACGAGGCAATTTTTGGCAAGCCGGACAATAATGCGTACCACGGCCGGCAACTCGTATCTTTTCGATAATGGCACCGCAGTCTGGACACGGCTGACCTTCGCGTCGAAATACTCGGGCAAATTTCAAATAGCTCCCCTTGTTGCCATCGGCATCGACGTAGTTCTTATCAGAGCTTCCGCCGTGCGCCAGCGAAAGGCGCATGACATCAGGAATCGCGGCATGCAGTAGTTTGATTTTCTTTAGGGGTACATCCCCAGTTCGCATCGCCGGATGTATACCGGCAATATGCAAACTCTCGTCGGCGTAGATGTTGCCAACACCGGCCACGATAGTCTGATCGAGAATCGCTGCTTTGATAGAAGTATTCTTACGGCGCGCGAGGGCTTTGCGAAAAGCCGCCAGGCTAAACTCGGTACCGAGCGGCTCAGGTCCAACCTTGCGAAAGAAATCGATCTCAGATATCTCGGCAGTTGGCACCAGTCGCATCCAGCCAAACTTGCGCTGGTCATTAAAAAACAGAGTCGATTCATCGGTGAAGTGCATCGTGGCTCGGGTACTGCGATCGGGTAATTCGCCCAAGAGGCTGTCATTTGGATGACCACCACCCCAACGCTCGCGACCGATAAACACCAATTGGCCAGTCATCTTAAGGTGCACACTCAAGCTATAGTCGGTATTTAGCTCGAATAGCAAGACTTTAGCCCGCCGATCGATCTTAGTAATGGTAGCCCCAATCAAAAACTGACGCACCAACTCCGGATCATTCGGAAAACTCTTAGGGGCATCTGAGCTGACCGACTTCACGATCAGTCCAGGCAAGTGGCGCTGTAGGCCAAGCCGAATTGTCTCTACTTCGGGTAGTTCTGGCATAACAACATTATACCATTCTCTCGGAGAATATTATTGACTTTTTAATATAGTTATGCTATAGTTTTACATCGACCGGAAAGCCCGGTCGACCCCAGGTTGAGGGGATGCACCTTTAGAGGAGGTGAAACATGGAGAAGTTCTGGGATCGTGTGGTCATGTTCCTGGTGCTGCTGGTGCTCGGATCAGTGGTGATCGCGGCAATCGCCACCTACTGGTGGCTGATCGCAATCGCACTGGTGCTCGGCGGTGGTGCCTACATCGGCGGTCGCCTGCTCTGGCGACGACTGACCGGCGGTGGCAACACCAACGGGAACGGTGGCGGCAACACCACCCACTACCACGGTGGCACCCACCACCACTGGTAGTGACCGGCGTGTCCCGGCGGTGAAGGTAAAGACGTGCCTGGCAACGATGCCACGCAGCCCTTCCCGCCACAGTGCTTCCGCACAACGAGCCACCTGCTCGTTCCTCCCCTCAACCGTCCGACTTCATGAATGTGCGTTCATGCTGATGAGTCCAAAAGGACGAAAGTCAAACTACTCGAGCTCACCCCAGTTTTTGCCAGTTTTGATACCAACATCGATCGGCACAGAAAACTTGTGCACGTTGATCATATTGTCGCGCAAGATTTTTGACACAGCGTCTGCTTGTGATGCATCACACTCAACGATCAATTCATCATGGATCTGCAGGATGATGTGAGCGCCCTCGGGTAGCCTCTTGGCCACTTTGATCATGGCCAGCTTCATCATGTCGGCAGCCGTTGCCTGAAGTGGCATATTAACAGCGGCCCGTTCAGCAGCACTGCGGACGATAAAGTTATTTGAGACAACATCTGGACAAGGCCGACGACGACCAAAGAGCGACTCAGTATAGCCTTCTTTACGGGCAAACTGCTTAACCGACTCAATGTAGTCCGCCACCCCGCGGCGAATTGAAAAGTAACGGTCAATAAACTCACGCGCCTGATGGTTGTCCATGCCGGTCGCTACAGAAAGCCCATGCGGATTCATGCCATAGAGAATACCAAAGTTAATAGTCTTTGCTGCGTATCGCTGCTCGGTCGTAACGTCCTCAGGCTTCACCTCGTAAAGCTGGGCAGCTGTTAGGCGATGAATGTCAGCACCATCCTCAAAAGCCTGGATCATCTCTTTGTCGTGGGCGAGCTCGGCCGCTAGACGTAGCTCAATCTGCGAGTAATCAGCCGAAACAAATACCTTGCCCTTGGTGGCTACAAAAGCATTGCGTACCAATTTGCCAAGAGCAGTACGTACCGGAATGTTCTGCAAGTTTGGGTTGTTCGAACTCAAACGGCCAGTCTGCGCTATCGTCTGATTGTAGCTCGTGTGCACCCGGCCGTCGCGCTTACTTACCAGCAGCGGCAACGCATCCACGTAGGTGCTTTTGAGTTTTGTGAGCTCGCGATATTCAAATATCAGATCAATTATTTCGTGGCTACCACGCAACTTCTCAAGCTCTGACGCTGCTGTGCTGACGCCTGACTTTATCTTTTTGAGATTGTCGGACTGAATCTTGAGTTTGTCGAAGAGCACCTCTTTGAGCTGTTGAGTTGACGAGATATTGAAGTGCCCGCCAGCCAATTTCCAGATTTGCTCCTGGCACTTGACGATATCGGCGTCAATTTTTGTGGCAAATTTTGCCAGATAGCTGGTATCGAGCTCCACGCCCTGCAGCTCAATATCGCCCAGTACGGGTATGAGTGGCCACTCCATCTGCTGCGCCACTTCATCGACACGGCCAAGCTTCTTGAGACGTGGTGCCAATACTTCATAAAGACGCCAGGTGATATCAGCGTCTTCTGCGGCATACACGACCGCCTCTTTGATATCCGCTTCAGCGAATGTCTTCTGGGTCTTGCCCTTCGGACCAATGAGCTCGGTGATCTCGACCATCTCGATGCCGAGTTCGGCAAAGGCTAATTCTGATAGCGTCTGGGCCCGCAACAGTGGATTTATCAGATAGTTAGCCACCATGGTGTCAAAGCTGATGCCGGCCAGCTCCACCCCGTGCTGGGCCATGATTTGGTAGTCAAACTTGATATTGTGTCCGATCTTGCCGATCTTTTTATCACCCAAAAGTGGCTTGAGAGCCTCAAGGACGGCCTGCTTATCGAGTTGCTCGCCAGCAACATGACCTACTGGCAGATAGTAAGCCTCGCCTGCTTTACACGAAAAGCTCATCCCAACGAGGTTGGCCGTCACAACATCAACGCTATCCGTCTCAGTGTCGAAAGCGAAGCACTCTTGTTTTGACAAAACCGCAATGAGATCATCCAATGCTTGCTGATTATCAACACAAATATATTTGGCTTTTTTCAGGTGTTCACGACCAATGCTAGGTTCATTTTTTTGGACACCTTCATCTGTAAAAAGCTCTGATTGAACATTATTTGTATTCAGACCAGAGCCTGGCAATTTATTGAGCAAACTACGAAAACCTAGTCTCTGAAATAGATCAAAGACTTTTTTTCGATCGTAACCATCGACTTCTGCGTCACGTAGGTCAAACGGAATATCAATATCTGTCTTAATGGCTGACAGCTCGAGACTCAGATAGGCATTTTCTTTGTCTTTTTCTAGTTTTGCACGCAGCGCCGGGCGAATCTTATCAAGGTTTGCATACATAGCATCAAGAGTATTGTACTCAGATACAAGCTCTGTAGCAGTCTTGTCGCCAATACCAACGACTCCTGGAATATTGTCAGAGGTGTCCCCTTTGAGCGCCTTGTACGTAATAAACTCTGTGGGTGTGACGCCGTATTTTTCAACCACCGCCGCTTCATCATAGAGTACCGTGTCGGTAAAGCCACGTCGCATCGTGTAGACCTGCGTATGGCTATCGACTAGCTGAAGCTCATCCATGTCACCCGTCACAATAATAACGTCGTGAGTGCCGTTGTATCGCTTCGCCAGCGCACCAATCACATCATCGGCCTCATAGCCCGGCTTCTCAATGAGTGGGATATTAAAGGTCTGCACTAACTCCTTGGTAACGGGGATCTGCTTTACGAGCGACTCGTCGATTTCTGCACGGGTTCCCTTGTAGTCATCATAAATCTTGTGCCGAAAAGTCGGCCCTGGCATGTCCCAGCCCACCACAACATAGTCCGGCTTCAGGTCGGCGATTGCCTTGAGCAGTATGGTCGTAAAGCCGAATACTCCATTGGTCGGCGTACCATCTTTAGCCGATAGATATGGAATGGCGTGGAAGCCACGATGCAGCAGAGCGTGCCCATCAAATAATACTAACTTTTTTCGTTTTGCCATCTGATGACATTATACCCTACCATGCTACAATACGGGTATGAGTACATACGAACCAACCGATGGCGGCACACCGCAGGACCCAGCCAAGGAGCGATTTACTCCACCTATTGATCCCTCCCTGGAAGACGAACTCGACGACAAGTATCGCGAGAAAAAAAGATTAGATATTCTAGGCCGTGGCAACGAACATCCAGAGGGAGTTATTGATATTAGTGACTACCCCGAGGGACAAGAAGATGAGCCCACCGCAACACCAACTACCACAGACGAGTCCGCCGAGCCCCCAGCCGTCACAGATACCTCTGGCAGTGAGGTAACAATCATGACGCCAGAAGAGCGTGAACGTTTGCGTAAAGAAGACCCCGAGGCCTATCGCCGACGTGCCGAAGAAGAACGGGACACCGACAAAGACTACTGGCAATAGCTAAACATCACAGATTATTCTGCGGCGGCCACAGCATCTTCAGGCCCAAAATCTAACAAGTCCTTTTCGACGACACCTCGATCAGTTTCGAAGTACTTAGCATCAGCTCCATACGAACCGTAAACCTCTACCGGGCCTCCCCCTGTTGGGGCAATATACGTAGCGCTCTGGGTGCCATATTGAAAAGGTTTGTATTCAAGTAGTGAGTTTCGACTTTCCGGCTCATCGCTGCCTGCGATTTTTACGAAACGGGGGTCGGCCGGATCACCGCCATAATATCCTTCTATACTTACTTTCTGACTAGGATCTTCGCTTCGAATCGCCTTAACGGGCTCTCCGTACGCGGTAAACTCGCCTGTCACCGGCTCAGCTTCTGGTTCGGACGGGGTTTCGGGTGCTGGTTCTGTAGTCGAACTAGTTGCCTCTGTATCTGTTGGCGCAGCCGGTTGCTCAGCTGAGGTAGGACCAACAGGTGTCATTGGTGGCGGTGGGGTAAACTCTCGATCATCGAACGTCCCTGGAGGAATAACATCGCCAGAATCTGCACCCTCTTCTAGTGAGGCTGCTGGGGCTGACGGCCGTTCAGTACTGGCAGTTGGTGGCAGTGGCGGCCCTGCTGGCGGAAGCGAAGATTCAACTACAGAAGTGGCGGCTGCACTTTCATCTGGTGACGTTGGCTCTACTCTCAGCCTATAGCCTTCTGTCTGATTGACAGGAATCATCTGTTCTACTCCATCGACCAGAGCCCTGATCCGCCCATCGCTATCCGGTTCGCCATAAACGGTGATAGCTTTACGCATTGGGTTACCGTCTGTATCTTCTCCCAGATCCCAGACATCAGCCCGACCAACCACTGCCTCAGCAGCTGGTGTACCGATCAATTCTGCATCCGTACTGGCACTCGTCGCGGTTTCACCACGCGGCTCATCATCGGCATCGAGGAATCGTCGCGCACGATCACGCAAACCTCTTATGCGTTGCCACCGTGCCGGTCGAGAGCTTGGATTTTCTTCCTCTGATGTATCCAGTGATGGCTCACCGGTACCACTCACACTCTCAGAACTATCATCAGTGGAGTCCTCAACAGAAGCTGATTCACTATCACTTGCCACTGCATCACCTGGCCCTTTACGCCGTCCCAACCCTAAGATACGCCGTCGAACAGGATCAACCGCATCACTTCCCTCGTCCGGCTCAGCCGACCTATCCTCGTCTGTACTGGGGAGCCTACGACGATCGAGCCGACTGCGAATACCCATGCGACTTACCGTAATGTCATCCATTTTGCCCCTTGCTTCTTCTTCCGACAACCCGGCCTCCAATAGAGACCCATACAATAGTTCATCCGTGGTTAGCTTCTGCCCAGTAATTCGATATACACCATCCCTATCCAATTTTTGATCATAGTCTACTAATCCCCAGGCCTCGGGATTATTAGAGTCCTGTTCTGAAATGCCCCAAGACAGCCTGCGCGCTTCAGCAGATAGGGCTAATCGACCACCTGAAAGGCGACCTCCGGATTCTATAGCAGCGCCCTTAGAAACGAGAGTCTTTATCTCAACCAACCGACCGGTTAACTGATCCCTCCGTTCGACATATAATAGTCTTCCTGATGAATCGGCGTCACAAGCGTAATAAAAATCAACCATTTTATCGCCTGCCTTAGAGCGCACCTCTTCCACAATACTTGGTGCAGCCGCGCGCTCTAGTGCGAGCGAAACCGTCCTTCGAGCTTTATCAACTACCGATCTGTCCGCCAGATCCCGTACATCCAAGGCAAATCGACCACTTTTCCCTGTCTCGGAGAGCGTTCCAAGTGCACCGTTTGCCAACTCTGCTATGCTTTCTTGGGTGCGATGTCGTTCTGCAGCTGCATGTGCCAATGTGTCTTTGGCATTCTCATGCACTGACGCCCATTCAGACGAGTCTGCTTCAGCATTTGCCTCAGCATTTTGCGTAACGAGCTCCTCTGCCGCCGCAGCCTCTCCTGCATCCCTTAAGCGTTGAGCGGCTCTCGCCACTGCCTCTTTCGCGGCATCACGTCGCCCGTGGGCTTCTCCAAAACCCTCCACGTGCATCCTATCAAGTGTCGGCTGCATATCCCTGGCGGCCTCTTGCATCGAAATCGCCTCATCCATTCGGCCTGCCTCGACTAGTTTTGCAATAAACTCTTGATGTTCTTTTTCGTGAATAGAATTTGAGGTCCTTCCACCATAGACTGGATGGTCAGGATTATCGGGCATTTGATGCTTAAGATCAGAAAGCTTTGCAAAATATGGGAGGTCATAAGTTTCGGCACCCTCATGACTGTCAGGCTTCAGAGCAACTCTAACCCATTTCACACCATCGTTTTCAACTGGATCTCCAAGGATCTCCACCTTGAATGAATGCCCATCACGGCTCTCGACCGCATCTTGACCAATCTTAAAAACAGCCTCGCGGTTCTCCGCTGCTCTTTCCTCTTCAGGGGTGTCGCCAGAAAGCAAGGAGGCGTACACGTCTGCCGATTTGCGCCCATCCTCACTATCCGGTCTTGGTTCTTGTGCTTCTGTCATAAAAGGTTGTGCTTAATTACAACAATTGTAGCACAACCTTTATGAAGTTTTATCTGTTAAGCGAGGTAGTCACGAAGACGCTTGGCGTCTTTGTGCTTGCGTAGTTTTGCGAGAGCCTTAGCTTCAATCTGGCGAATACGCTCGCGAGTCACACCGAACTCCTGTCCAACCTCCTCAAGAGTGTGGGCTCGACCGGTTTCCAAGCCAAATCGCATACGCAAAATCTTCTGCTCACGAGGCGTCAACAGAGCAAGTGTTTCGTCAATGTGTTCCTTGAGTAGCTCGTACGTAGCGGCCTCTTCTGGGCTCACACTGTCTTCGTCCTGGATGAAGTCACCCAGGCTACTGTCTTCGTCCTCGCCCACCGTAGCGTCGAGGCTCGTCGTATCCTGCGAAATCTTGATGATGTGATTGACCTTGTCGACGTCGATCTCCATCTCTGCAGCGATTTCTTCGGGAAGCGGCTCGCGGCCAAGCTCCTGTGTTAGACGGCGTTGAGTACGAATCATCTTGTTGATCGTCTCAACCATATGAACCGGTATACGAATAACGCGCGCTTGATCAGCGATCGCACGGGTGATCGCCTGGCGAATCCACCACGTAGCATATGTTGAGAACTTAAAGCCTTTGGTGTAGTCAAACTTTTCAACTGCGCGAAGCAGGCCTGTATTACCTTCTTGGATGAGGTCGAGTAGATCGAGTCCGCGGCCAATGTATTTCTTGGCGATCGACACAACAAGGCGCATATTGGCCTCAGCAAGTGCATCCTTGGCGGCCTTGTCACCTTTCTCGATCCGCTTGGCGAGCGTAACTTCTTCTTCGGCGGTAATCAGAGGGATCTTACCTATTTCACGCAGATACAGGCGCACTGAGTCGTCGGCAATATCCTTGATATATTCATCGGATACTGCATTCTCAATGTCCTCTTCTGGCTCCGTTGCCCAGATCAGCTCTTCCTTCTGATCAGTGACTTCAATCCCCTGATTCATGAGGTTGGCATACAGTTCGTCAAGCAGTTCGACATTGTCTTCGGCCTCAGGCACAACCGACATAATCTCCTGCTGAGTCACAAATCCCTGCTCACGGCCTTTGGCAATGAGGCGTTCGAGTTCAGGTGATTGTTCTTTTTCTTCTTCTTTTGGTGCCGCAGCTTTTTTCGGCATAGTAAAAATTACTCCTCTACTAATAATGCTTGATATTGTTTGAGTAGTTCCCTGGCCAGGGCTTTATCATTGACAGCTTCAGCTTGAGCTATTTGTCTCGCTAGTCGCCGTTTATTAAGTTCGAGATTTAGTTTTTGCAATCGATGTAGCTGGGTGTAGGCTTCGAGCCGTTTATCGTGATCGCTGAGGTCGCGATGCTTTTCTTCACCCCTGAACGCAAGAATCTTAACATCATTTGCTATATCTGGCAAGGCTTTCTCGATAGCCTGAAGCGTCGCGCTGCTATGATTTTGCAGTAGCTCAAACAGAGCCCTGTAGCGATCAGACAGTACCGCATCATCGAGCTCACTTAAGCAAGCTCTGGTAGATTTCTCGGACAACAAGAGCTCTAGTAAATTCTCCTCAATACTTTCAGCTCGGCTGAGCTTCCGCGGCTCCTCGACAGGAGGTGGTGGTGTTGGCGCGACCGCTTCAGTTGCACCACCGACGCGCTTGGTTCGCCCAAGTTTCTGACGAACTGCATCTTCCGCAACACCCAGTAGAGCACTGAGCCGCTGAACATAATGATCGCGTTCGATCTCGTCATGTAACGACTTCACGAGTGGAAGCAAGAAATTACTCGCTTGTTTTTTGCCGTCGGCTGACTGTAGATCATACTCTTTTGCGGCATACGCAAAGAGATAATCAGGTGCGTAGGCAGCCTCTTGTACCGCTTTTTGCCAAGCTGCCTTGTCTTTGCGCACGAGCTCATCGGGGTCTTTTGCGCCCTCGAAGGTAACCACGCTCAAACGAATATCCAGATCAGCCCCCAGCTCAATCGCTCGCTGGGTAGCGCGCACACCGGCAGCATCTTGGTCGAAACAGAGCTTGATATTTTTCGTTAAGCGCGACAGAGCCTTGAGCTGCTGAGTTGTTAGCGCCGTACCGCTCACGGCCACCACATTTTGCTGTCCTGCCTGGGCGAGGCCTACTACGTCCATATTGCCCTCAACGGCAACCACTTCATCGGCCTGACGAATTGCTTCTTTGGCCTGCATAAGGCCATATATGGCAGTACTTTTATCATAGATTACCGTCTGGGCAGTATTGATGTATTTTGCTACATCATCTTTTGGGTGCAATATTCTGGCTGAAAACCCTACCGGACGACCCTGGTTATCAAAAATCGGAAACATGATCCGGTCGCGAAATATATCAAACGCCTTTTTCTCGGTTGATTTCTGACTAATCAAGCCGGCCTTTTTCAGCTGCTCTATTGAAAACCCCTTACCAAGCAAATACTTAGACAAACCATCCCACTGGTCTGGTGCGTAGCCCAATACATATTGCTTGATAGCCTCTTTTTTGAGAGCTCGTTGTTTGAGCAAGTATTGCAGCGCATCAGCGTCTTTGGAGAGCGCCAGGTGAAAATATTTCATCGCTTGCTCGACGGCGTCGTAGAGCCGACTATTGTCCGCTTTACGCGCACCAGAACGCTTCGTCAGAATAACTCCCGCCCGCTTCGCCAAGATCTCGAGCGCCTCAGCAAAGGTCACCCCCTCCATGCGCATCACAAAACTAAAAACATCGCCACCCTCACCAGCCGAAAAATCATGCCAAATCCCCTTGTCCGGGCTCACCATAAAGCTCGGCGTCTTCTCCTGGTGAAATGGCGACAGCGCCTTAAAATTGCGACCAGCCGGCTTGAGCTGGATATAACTGCCAATTACGTCGACTATGTCGAGCCGATTTTTGATGTCCTCAACTTCATTCATACCCATTCATTATACGCTGCCTGTACGGATTTACGGATACAAAAAAAGACCTCTGCGGTCATTTAGTAGTAAAAGATGTCGTCGGTGGGGGCGGGGCCGTAGCCCCACCCCCACTTCCACTCCCCAGCAGATCAGATCAGGCGTAGGGACGCTGAACCCGATCGATGATGGCGTCGGGGATGGTCGAGGTGTCGACATGGGTCTCGAGGTAGTCCTTGATGGAGGGGCGCTCCGTCGGATCGAGACCTGCCCACTCGTCGGCCTTCTCGACCATCAGCGACCACAGCGCACTCTGTGCCTTGCCGTTGGGGTATGGGCCGTTGTGGTTGGCCAGCAGCCCGTTGATGTGCTGGCACATGGCGCAGGCTCGCTCCTCTTCAGTTAGGGTCATCATGTGACCCCCTCAGATGGTCGCGCGACGGGCGTCACGCGGGATCTGACCGAACTGGGCCATCTCGTCAACCCGGTTGCGAACTCCGGCAGGGGCCCGGCGGCCGGGACGACTACGCCTGACATCCACCTTGGTCCGCTTGATCCTGGTGAGATGGCTGCGGGCAACCGTCTTGGTGACGGCTGCGTTGACGATGCCACGCACCTGCGCTTCGGTGGGCCGCGCGATGGACGCCTCGGTGAGGGCCAAGTTGGCCTCCCCCCGCAGCATCTGCTCCAAGCGAAGCGTGTGGTCGGTGTTGGCCTTCTTCGGAAGGACGCTCAGGGCGATCTCGGCAACTCGCTGGTTGACGATGACATCCTGGTCGTCACGGGTGCAAAAACTCATGCCACCCCTTTCTCTGGGGAACAGAGAGTCCTGTCATCGAGACAGAACAACCACGGACGGTCCGTGGGTAAGTATTGTTTTACTAAAATATCGTCAATAAGTCAATAGTAATGTGTTACTGGTGGGTGAGGCTATCTGCCCCACCCACCCGATCGTCAATCCTGTACCAGGCGCAAATGGCCACGCACCACCCCTTTCCTAGGTTTGCGCTGCCGCCGGCGCTGTCTTTGCGCCTCCTCGGCAGCATCCTGTTCGCGTACCTTCTGGCGAATAGACGCAAGCGTGACAGAAGCCGTTGCGAGTGTCTTGATGAGCTCGACATTGAGCTCAGTCACACGACCGCGGTACCGATCCTTGTAACAGATCACCACCTTGGTATAGACGTGCGCCCAGATTGGCTTGCTATACGCGAACGGGTCACGACTCGGATACGCCCGACGAAACACCAGCGCTACCGCCGCATCGATCACCATGTGCTCCTCATCGGTTAGATCCGATAAATCACCAGCCATACAGTACCTCCTGCTAGGGCTTGACGATCACCGCATAGTATAAAAAATAACAGAAACTGTCAAGCTAGTTACGCTTTAAAATAAGCTTAATTTGCTAGTGATGCTCTTTTTTGAACAAAAAATGTGCTCGGGTATTTTAGCGCCATTTCATACGAGCGATAAGCTGCTCGGCTGCTTGTATTGAGGCCGTGTCGTTATAAGACATCGTCATTTCAAAGCCTTCGATTTTAGCCTCACCCACCTTATAGCCCTTCGTGCTTGTTACGACATAAATATTGAGTTGCTTTACGACATTACTCCCGGTACCAACATTGTGCACTACCCGAACTGCAGCGAGGCCATCAAGCTTAATGGCAGATTTCGCGATAATCCGAAGCTCGTTGGGAGAATCTGTCGCCTTCTGATAATAGGCCTCTGAATTAGCATACGCCTTTGTTTGTGGTGTGATCGTAATATTGTACTCGCTCTTTGGCCCAAAATCAGCCGTCAGAGCGCAACTGTCACCAAGTGGGACATTATTGTCTTTGGGTAGCGGGATACTATAGCAGCCCCGATCCACCGACACAAATCCGCTCGGCAGATTCTTGAGCGTGATTTCTTCTTTAGGGGTCTCCACGGCCGGTTTATTGCTACCGGTTTGAGACAGGATAAATGGTACTGCGATAACTACGAGCAACACTAAGGACACCGCAGCAATTACAAACGGTGTCGCCAAGCGGTTTGTCTTCTTTGGCGGCTGGAAGGCTACCCTGGGCCGATCAGCATCAGGAGCCGGCTCTACACCGCTCGGCATCGCATGATCGGATGTGGTATGGCTCGCATCACTGCCGAGCAATGGGTTTGGCGGCAATACCGAAGGAATGGGGCTCTTTGGAATTGGGTCAGCCTTGAGGTCCTCAAATGACAAGGTATCGGCACGTCGCGACAAACTTGGTGCTGCCTCTTGTTTCGCCTGACTTTGTGTAGCAGTCGCTTCATCGAGCGGGTGACGCACCTCACGCGGAGCATCATGCGGAATTGGTTCTGGGGTTGGGGTGATCGGTTTCTCCGGCACATAGGTGTGCAACTCATGTTCAAACTTATCGGCTGGCTTCGGTGCGGCAGTGGGCTCTTCAGCAGCTCCATCGGCATCAGATTCTTGTGGCAGTAAGTCGGGTTCAGGCACCGGCGTAAACGGCGCGGCAGATTCTGTACCAAAAGACTCTGAACCGTACTGCATCGATGGATTAAATGTCGGCTCGGCCTGGGCGGCCTGAGGCTCAGTCAGCGGCTGCACCACTTCACCGTGCGCAAGTTCGGGTGCATTATTGTCCTGCTCCGAAGTAGACTGCACAAATGGATTTACGGGTGGCTCATAGTGCGGTTGCGCCGCCATATCTACCGGCTGATCTGGCTCAGGAACCGCAGCAGTACTCGGCTCGGCTGCTGGAGGTGCCGCAGCTTCTTCATGCGGGAGCGGATAGTGTGCCGGTGGTGGTGGGATATGTGGTTGATTGTCGTCGTTCGGTTGCATTACAAATTTCTCGTATCCTTGAGTATATCAATTTTGTACCTGGCAAACCAGGAACTAGGCTTCGCGTGAGGTCCTGTTTTGAACTAAATAGCGCGTGTAGGGTGTCCAGTCGCCACCCAGCAGCGTTACCCCCAGCTCAACACCAAGATCGACGGTCTTGGCTCTTTCATCGCGGTTTGGATTGATTTCGACGAGATCGATCGAGCGCACATTTTCCTCGGCAAGCTGGCGGGTAATATAACTAATCTCGCGATAACTCAAGCCACCTTTGTTGATGATGCCAGTCCCTGGCGCCTCGCTGACGTCAATCGAATCAATATCGAGCGCCACGTGGAGCGGTCGATCGGCGATGCGCTTACGCACCGTCGCCATGATGTCGCCAATCCCCCGCTCGATAATGTCGTCCATAGTGTAGTAGCAGATGCCATGTTTATGAAGGTAGTCGAACTCAGCCTTATCGATATCTTTTACGCCGATGAGCGTCACATCATCATAACCGAAATGTTCGTGCCCAAAATGTACGTGCAAGCCGTCGCCCAGAGCGGTCGAGAGCGGAAAACCGTGCACATTGCCGCTTGGGGTATCAGCCGGATCATTGATGCAATCTGGATGTGCGTCGATATAAACGATGTGCGCTTTCGGCCATAATCGTTTGCTAGCGAGCATCGTAGCCATACCGATGCTATGATCGCCGCCAATCGTTAAGACTTTGTCGTCTTTTTGCACATTGCTCGTAATCTGCCCAAACAGGTCGCCGCAATAGGCCACGAGTTCCTCTAAATTACGCAAGCCCATCGTCAGCTCATCACTCGCTGGTGGATGCTCAACTGGCTGCAGTACCTCAACATCGATCTCGTTGTAGGCAAGCGCCTTGAGTAGTCCCCCTTCCAATAGCGCGACCGGTGCCATCTCGGTACCTGGATTTGAACTGCCTAGACTTGTGCCGGCCTGAAAAACTTTTAGCATATCCTTTTTATTATATGCCTTTGGCCCGTCACAATGCCAATCCTTGCTATAATCAAACCATGAAAGCTATCAAGAAACTCCTCCGCCCCCTCGCACCAAAGAAAATAATCAATGCCTACCACTATGTTGAGGCGATTGGCCATGCCGCGCGCTACCGCCACCCAACGCGCAAAATGGTCACGATCGGCATCGTCGGCAGCAAGGGCAAGACCACCACTGCCAACCTGCTCTGGGCTGCTTTGAGCGCGAGTGGCGCCAAAGTCGGCCAGACCGGTACCGCCAACTTCCGCATCGGCGAGCACGAGGAACTCAACCCCTATCACATGACCATGCCAGGGCCGGCCATCATGCAGCGCTACCTTAAGCAAATGCGCGATGCGGGCTGCGAATACGTCATCGTGGAGACACCTTCCGAAGGGATGGCCCAGTGGCGACACGTTGGCATCGACTATGATGTGCTCGTCTTTACCAATGTTACCAATGAGATTGTTGCAGCTCACGGCAATAGCCTCGAGCGACTCAAAGCTGATAACGAACGTGTTTTCAAAGCGCTCTACAAGACCGCGCAGACCACGCACCATGGCAAAGAAATACCAAAGATCATCATTACCAATGCCGACGCCGAGGATGCGCCACGCTACGCGGCCTTTCCGGCCGATCGCCACACAAGCTATGGCGTCAAAAACAAAGCCGACTACCAGGCACAAAAGATTAAGTCCTCAAAGGATGGCTTGGAGTTTAGTGTATCCGGTGACACGTACAGCTTGGCACTGCTTGGTGAGGTCAATGTCAGCAATGCGACTGCCGCGATAGCCGTCGCACGCGAGCTTGGTGTAGAAGTAGAGGCAATTCAGCGCGGCTTTGCCACACTCGGCACAATCCCCGGTCGCATGGAAGTGATTGAAGAAGGGCAAAACTTCACCGTCATCGTGGACTATGCTCACGAAGAAACTGGCATGCAGGCGCTGATGGACGGCGCAAAGAATATTGTCGGCAAGGGCGGCAAAATCATCACCCTACTCGGCGGCGAGGGCGGCGGCCGAGATGTTAAGAAGCGCCCGATCATGGGCGAGATCGTCGGCAAAACGTCCGACTATGTCGTGGTGAGCAATGTTGATCCGTACAAAGACGACCCAATGACGATCATAGAGGACATTGCCAAAGGCGCTCGCAAAGCCGGGAAAAAGGACGACAAAGATCTCTTTTGTATCGCCGATCGACGTGAGGGCATAGGCAAAGCACTAAGCCTCGCCAAGAAGGGCGACCTCGTGTTGATTACTGGAAAAGGTGCCGAGCAATCGATTGTGATCGATGGTCAGTCCAGCCCCTGGGACGATCGTGAAGTTGTTCGAGAGGAACTAAAAAAACTAATCTAGATTTTCGTCTAGGAATGTTTTTAAGGCAGGTAAATCTTTCTTAGTGTGATCATAAAAGAAGCACTTAATTCCCAACGATTCGGCGCTCTTCATGGCGTCTAGGCTATGTTCAAAATATATTACATCATTAGCGTTTAGCTTTTTCTTCTGCAGCAGAATCTTAAAATAGCTTGGATCCGTTTTTTCTGGATTGTGCTTTAAAGTAAAGACCTCATAGGGAACTTTATCTAGATTAAATTTCTTAAACTGGTCATCGTTGGCACCAGTTAAAACAATTTTAGGATTTGGATAGCTTTGCAGCAATTCAAGCATCTCAATAAATATGGTGCCGTCTTTTAAGACCAAACCATCAATAGCATCGACTAGAATTGTCTTCATCTGGCCATTTTCTCCAAATCTTTCACGGCCACTGGACACAGGCCGTCGTATTTTTTCACGCAGTCCTCGCAGCCGATGAAAAGTTGGTGACAATCTGGCTTGGTGCAGTCACGATACTGATCGCATGGCTTGCCACAGTGCTCACACTTAGCCAGCACCTGCTTGCCTGATTCGGTGTCGCCATTGGTGGTCATACGCGCATCAAACACAAAGTTTTTGCCGATAAAGTGACCATCGGGATATTTCTCCAGATACTTTACGATACCACCTTCGAGCTGGCCAACGTCAGCAAAGCCTTCCTCGACCAATAGCGCACTGGCTTTCTCGCAGCGGATCCCACCAGTACAGTAGGTGACGATCTTTTTGTCCTTAAGATCCTTCATCTCTTTCACCTTCTCGGGTAGTTCATAGAACTTATCCGTATCTGGCTGAATAGCGTTTTCAAACCGACCGACTTTGTACTCGTAGTTGTTGCGCATATCGATCATCATCACATCTTCACCGCGCTCAAGCATATCGTGCAGCTCTTCAGGCTTTACATACTTGCCAGTGTTTTTCAGATCAACCTTATGTCGCAGCGTTACAATCTCAGGACGCTCTTTGATAATCATCTTCGGAAACGGCTGCTCGATAGCTCGTGACTCTTTGAATACTATGCCCCCGAATAGACTGTGGCCGTTACAAAATCGCTTGTATTCTTCCACTTGGCGGCGCGTACCGCAGACCGTGCCATTGATCCCCTCTTCGGCAATGAGGATTCGGCCCTTCAGGCCAATACTTTCGCAGACTTTTTTGTGGAGAAAGACCTCATAGCTTGGATCGGGAATCTGAACAAATTTGTAGTACAAAAGCACGATCAGCTTACCGGCTGGATGCTTTTTTTGTTCTGTTGTATTTTTTGCACTCATGATGGTATTATACCTGATTTTGGGGCATTTTGGCGAGAATTTCACGAGCCTCCTCGATGCTTTTTGTCTCCATCAGTGAAGCTCGTAAATCATTGGCGCCGGGGAAAGATTTTAGATAGATTTTGAAAAATTTCTTGAGTGGCTCGTAGCTTTTTTGGCCTTCCCACGTCTGTTCAAAAAGATCAAGGTGATAGTTGAGCAGCTCGACGTGCTCGGCGACCGAGTGCTCAACCTCACCTGACTCAAACACGTAGATATCATGAAACACCCCGCGACCAATCATCAGACCATCGACGCCATACTCTCGAGCCAGCTCTTCACCCTGGGCGCGCGACTCAATATCGCCATTGCCGATAATGACTGTATCGGGCGCGATCTCATCGCGTAGCTGCACGGCACGACCTATCTCATCCCAGTGAGCAGGCACCTTGCTCATTTCCTTGGTGGTGCGACCATGAATCGTCAAAGCATCGAGACCAAGCCCAAGCAGGTGCCCAATCCACTCCTCGGTGGCGATAGTATTAAACCCGATGCGCGTCTTCACGCTCACCGGCAACTCGCCCGCTCCTTCCTGAGTTGCTTTGATGATCTCAGCAGCTCGAACTGGATCTTTGATAAGCGCCGAACACACCCCGCTGCGAACAATGTTTTTCTCAGGACAGCCCATATTGATATCAATGCCTGCAAAACCACGCTCGCGCATAGCTTTGGCCATCTCATAGTAGTGCTCGGGAAACTTACCCCAGATTTGCACAATGAGTGGGGATTCTTCATTTTCAAAGCGAAGTTTTTTCTCGATAGCCGGACGGCCTGCCGACACAAATGCATCGGCATTAGCAAACTCAGTAAAGAAGACGTCTGGTCGAGCCGCCCGCATGACGACACGGCGAAAAACCGTGTCACTCACGTCGTCGAGCGGTGCCATCGCGAAGAAGGGCTTTGGAAAATCTTGCCAAAATGATTTCATAAGGTATGATTTTAAGGCTATTTTCATAAAATTTAAAGTATAATAAGCACAATATGAGTGATTTACGAACCCCCTACTCACCCAAGAACGACAGCGAACCGGTCTTCACCTACGACCCTCTCAAAGACAAATCTCGCAAAATCCATGGCTTTGGTAAGCCGAAAAAACCATGGAAGAAGATTCTCGGTATTGCAGCCCTGATCATCGCAATCATCGGCGGGGCTTTGGCTATTTACTTTTATTTGCAGCTAAGCAAAATCTCAACCAACCTCTTTGGTGGTCCCGGTAAGCTCAAGGGCGAAGACGAGGGGCGCGTCAACGTCTTGCTGCTGGGCGTAGGTGACCCTGGGCACGACGGCGAGCAACTGGCAGACACCAATTTGGTGGTAAGCCTCAATACCCAAACCAACCAGGTCGCGATGATTAGCATACCGCGTGACACCCGTGTGAGTATCCCTGGCTATGGCCAAGCCAAGATCAACCAAGCCAACAGCAATGGCTTCCAGGAAAGCGGCGAACAGGGTGGTGTCAACTTGGCAAAGAGCACCGTTGAACAAACCCTCGGCATTCCAATTCACTACTACGTCAAAGCCAACTTTACTGGTCTTAAGCAGGTGGTAGATGCCGTCGGCGGTGTTCAAATAGAAGTTACTGAGTCGCTGTCTGACCCTGAATATCCTTGCGACAACGACCAATACCGCAGCTGTGGCTACAAAATCAAACCAGGCACCTACACCATGAATGGTACCGATGCCCTCAAGTACGCACGGTGCCGCAAGGGCACTTGTGGCGACGACTTTGGTCGGGCCAAACGCCAACAGCAAGTTATCACAGCTGTACGCGAAAAAGTTATGAGCTCCTCAACGGTCTTCAACCCTGCCAAGCTCAATAGTCTGCTTGGTGCCGTGAGTGACAACATTCGCACCGACATGAGTATCAATAATATGCTCCGCGTCAACGAAATATCGAAGAAAATTGATAAAGCCAACATCACAAACATTGTCTTTAGCATTAAAGAAAACGGCTTCCTCAAATCAGACCCTGCTGGCACTAGCGATCTGTTGCCAGTCGGTGGATCATTCAAAAATATCCAAGCCTTCGTCAAAGATATCTTCAAATATGGTCCCGTCTGGGCTGAAGAGCCGACACTCGCCATCGAGAATGGCACCGAAACAGCCGGACTGGCTAGTAAACTCAGTGACAAGATCGATAAAGACGGCAACTACATCACTATCGTATCGGTCGGCAACGCACTGACACGCGACTACGCCACAACTAAGCTGATCGACTACACAGGCGGAAAGAAGCCAAAGACGCTTGAATACCTCCAGAACCTACTTGGTGTAAAAGCCTCCGAACCAGAAGAGAAAGTCAAGAACCCTGAAGCAGATTTTAGAATCATTGTCGGCGCAGACCGCATCCCAACACCAACACCAGTCCCCGAAACAAGTAACTAGGCTAGCTAAGTCGCAGCTTACCGCTCTCGCTCACCAAAAAACCCTCTTTTTCTAGCTGAGCGACAAGCGAATCAAGTTCGTCGATTCGTTCATGCTTGATGGCACGTCGCAATTGTTGCGGACTGAGACTGCGCCGCTGTAATTGTCGCAGAATCTCGCCACGTAGCTGCCGTACAGAGCCCTCAAATTTGGATTGCCGTACATAATGCTTACTGCGACGGTTTGGGTTTGGGAGCGTTTTTGCCAGATGACTTCCGTAGTCCATGAGCGCCCAATACCACTCGCGTGGGCTGTCGGGGTCGATAGTCTGCTCAACGAGTGGCAAGATCTCGCTATCAGCCACCCCTTCACGATCTTGGAAAAAATGATGGATATAAACCCGTCGAATATTTGTCTCAATAAAGACACAGGGCTGATTAAATGCGTACACACGGATCGCTGCGGCCGTATTCACACCAATACCCGGCAGCTTAACGAGTTCCTCGGTGCTATTGGGCACCTGGCCGTCGTATTGCCCTGCAATAGCCTGAGCCGCTCGGTGTAAATACAGGGCCCGACGGTTGTAACCCAAGCCTGACCACTCGGCAATGACGTCACCTGGCTGAGCGGCCGCGAGATGACGTACATCAGCAAATGCCTTCAAAAAACTTTGATACTTTTCTGTGACACGGCTTACCTGCGTCTGCTGCAACATAAACTCCGAAACCATTATCTTGTAAGGATCATGCGTCTTACGCCATGGCAGTTCCCTTCCAAAATCGTGGTAATAATTCCAAACAGTATCGATAAATTTTTGCTGCTCCCCCATCAAATCGCGCTCACTACATCTTCATCTCGGCAAACGCCGCCTTAAGTAGCTCAAGCATCGATTCATAAGACATGCCAGCATCGGTCGAGTAGAGATACAGCATGTTATCGACCACTTCGATATTCACTTCGTACTGCAAGGCAATCAGCTTTTCCATATACAGCGGGTGCAGTAGCTCAAAAGCGGTCACCTGCTCAACGTTGTCGGCGAAGATATCGTACATCTTGTTGAAGGCATTTGCCTCGGTCGAGAGAGCATTGAGTCCTTTTATCTTGCCTTGCCAACGACCATTTTTGCGCCTGACCACAATATTGCCATACGATTTTGGCAATACCGCCTGGGCAATGACATAGTACTCGCTGCTGCCTTTAGCTGGACGATAACTATAAAACTCAACCAATACATTGCGATACAGACCGATGACATGATTGTTGACGTCAGAGCGCATAAAGTCAGCTTCTGAAAATAGCTGACCACGCTTTGGCAGGAGCAGCCAGCCAAAGTCCTCGTTGTAGAAAAACTGATTTTGCTGAGCAAACTCAGTCAGTGCTGTCGTCCGACTATCTTGACTAGCTGTTGACTGATATATGTTGGCTAGTAGCCAACCGTTGCCGTTGCGATGGAATTCCCATGTCTCACTCCAGGATGAGGAATCAGTGTAGATCGTCTTGTTGTTGTCTAGTAGATCAATTAGTTTGTCGTTGGCCTGGGCGCTGATCCCAACACGAAAAATATCGAGCTGGTTATTGTTGTCATCCGTTAGATCAACTATCGCCTGGCTAATCAGCTTTGGTTTTTGCACGTCGTTTTGTCGGCCCATCGCCTTGAGCGCGGTCAAAACCAGCCGCATATGGGCGAAATACTCTGGTGTCGTGTATGTTTGCATACGGGCCAAATTGAAGCTCGACCAGTCAGCCTGATACATATCAAAAACGTACTGAACCATTGCCCGCAACTTCTGTTCGTCCCAAGCGGTATCTTTGCTTGCCGCAGCTTGAAGCTTAGCGACAACCTGCTTGGTGCTCGTCTTGACTCTTGCGTGGACACCAGCTCCTTCCAATACATAGCCAAGTACACCACCCAAAAATGTTACGATACACCAGGCTCCGGCAAAGACTGCTACTACTATAGTCAACAGTCCCAATAATGACGCCGAAACAATTCGCTTCAGCGTAGGATTGTTTTTACGCGCAAAGTAGCTCGCGATAAATGCAATAGGAATATAACCAACCGCACCAAAAAACCAAAAAGCTCCGCCCTCTCCCGATCCAGACCCAGATGACCCTCCAGAGAAGCCGCCGCCGCCACCACCACTGGAGCCTCCTCCTCCACCACGCGCAAGATACAAAATGGCTGAGATATACATAGTTCTATTGTAGCAAAACAAAATGGCCCCTAGCTTTTCCTAGGGGCCTAGGCTAGCCGCTCCAACGGCGGCCTCGCCTAAGTCAGAAGGATCTTGTACCGAATAGGAAGTACAAAACGTATATACGCACGTACGACCTGTGAAAACACCTGGCGCTTCGCCTTCTTACTTTCAGAAAGGGTCGCCAGCTTTTGCCGTTTATCGGTTCCAGTCACTCCAGCGAAGTACATCTTCGCAATCTGTCGCTTCGGTCGCAGTGGACTCCATCTTGCGATTGAGTTAAGGGCTGCCTCCAAACTCCAGCCCATGTAGTCGATCGGACACACCTCCCACAGCAACCCTGCTCGAAAAGCCCGGGTGCCAGTAAGGCCAACGTGCCATCGCCACAGCATTCTATGAAACAATCCGTTCGCAAGAACTGCGCAAGCCTGAACGTAGTCACCCGATGTAATTGGCGCAATGAGCGCATCAATATGCTCTGCAGTGAGCCCTAAAAGGTCACCATCCAGTAGTACAACTACATCGTCAGCTTCAACAAGCTGCTCCATGGCGTATGCAACGGCATTACCTTTTCCTACGGTCGGACAGTACATCACCTGGGCTCCAGCCTGAAGTGCCTCTTCGGCGGTACTGTCAGCTGAGGCATTGTCAACAACCCAAACTGCTGAAGGAGATTGTGCAGCTTTTGCAGCACGAACAACCTCACCAACTCTTCCTGCCTCATTGCGAGCAGGAATAATCACTACAATGCGATTCATTTCCGCTCCTTTTGCTCGCTCTGCGGCAGATTCATTATCATAGATACCCTATACTAATAAAAGCATAAGCGTTCGGTGTTTGTACGCAGGCAGATCTAGGCATATAATATGACCATGTCCGAACACCTCGCCTCTACTCCCCTAGCCGACCGCATGCGCCCCAGAAAGCTCAGTGATGTCATTGGTCAAGAACACATCATTGGTCAAAACCAGTTTTTGCGTACTATCATCCAAAACAAAACACCTGTTAGTCTGATCCTCTGGGGGCCACCAGGGACGGGTAAAACCACCTTGGCACGAATCATTGCCGGTTCAAGTGGATATGAGTTTCGCGAAGTGTCAGCCGTTACTTCCGGTCTAGCTGATGTCAAAAAAGTCATTGAGGAAGCCCAGCAAAACAAGCGTCTTGGAAGCAACACCATTCTATTTGTTGATGAAATCCACCGGTTCAACAAGGCGCAGCAAGACGCCTTTTTACCTCACGTCGAAAATGGCAACATCATCCTGATTGGCGCCACCACAGAGAATCCAAGCTTTGAGGTTATTGGACCGCTGTTATCCCGCAGTCGGGTCGTCGTGCTCAACTCACTCACGACCGACCAGATCAAAAAGATACTCCGTAAGGCCATCAAGCAGCTTGGCAATCGCGCCATTGATAGTGCTGCCCTCCAGCTCCTGGCTGAGCTGGCCGCTGGCGACGCCCGAACTGCACTCAATGGCCTCGAGGCTGCGGCCACCATCGAGCCAAAGAAGATAACCGTCGAGACGATCAAGCAGGCCATGCAGCGCCTCACGCTACGTCACGACAAAACCGGCGAGTACCACTACAACACGATCTCAGCGTTCATCAAAAGCATGCGCGGCGGCGATGTTGATGCCACACTCTTCTATCTCGCGCGCATGGTCGAGTCGGGTGAAGACCCCAAGTTTATCGCCCGCCGTATGGTCATATTTGCCTCAGAAGACATCGGACTG
Source organism: bacterium (assembly GCA_020852295.1). GTDB lineage: Bacteria > Patescibacteriota > Saccharimonadia > CAILAD01 > JADZBC01 > JADZBC01. The sequence goes on from JADZBC010000016.1 coordinate 109,772, forward strand.
GCTAGTCTCGGCGCGCTCAATCTCGCCGTTTCAACCTTTCAGGTAGTGGAGCGCATCGGATACCCAGAGTGCAACTACGCGCTATTTCAGTGCGCCATCACACTCTCCCGAAGCAAGAAATCGCGCAGTGTGGCCAACTCAATGTTTGCCGCCCAGAAAGCTGCTAGAGCCAACCCTGATGCCCAAGTGCCTTTGCATTTGCGCAACGCGCCCACCAAGCTCATGAAAGAACTCGGCTACCAAAAAGACACCAAATGGGAGGCCGGCTTTGAACACCCCAAAGGGTTTATGCCTGAAGGGCTGGAGGATCTCAAGCTCTATGAAGAATAGCTATTTGTCTTTTTTTGCGTCCAGCTTATCGAGCTTAAGAGCCGTTACCCCAAAATAGACCACGCCCGCGATAATCACAAAGTCGATAAATGTACTCACCATCGCACCCCACTTAAGGACAGAGGTATCGGACAGTCGAATCACCTTATCGGCCAGATTAACCTTACCAAGCGCCAGACCAACCAAAGGGTTAATGACGTTTTCTACCAAAGAGCTCACTAGCTTACTGACCGCACCACCCAGGATGAAACCAACCGCAAGGCCCACCACTCCCTGTTCCCGAATAAATTTGATAAACCCCTTCATAAAAACTCCCAATTTATAATCTGATTGTGCGCCGAGCCTAACGCAAAAACAATACTAGATCTCACCTTTCAAATATTGCTGGCGGCGCTCTGGCTCAAAGCGCTCGATGGCATAACGCAACATGGTCCGCGGCATCGTCTGGTAGCGAGTTGCAAGAAAAACTTCTTCAGCCTGCTGGCTGACGCGCTTCCCTACCTCGCGTAGCATCCAGCCCACCGCCTTCTGAATTAGATCGTGATCATCGTGGAGCAGCATGTCAGCAATCTCAAGTGTGGTCTCCGATTCGCCCTCCATAATAAAGGCGAAGGTCATCATGATGGCTATGCGGCGTTCCCACAGATTTGATGACTTGGCCAACCGATATAGTATCGACCGATCACGTTTCAGCAAATAGTAGCCAAAATACGGCGCCGAGCTATCAACCAAATCCCAATTGTTTACCAGCTTGGCATTTCGCACATAGAAAGTATAGATTTCCTTTTGGATCTTCTCGTCGCCTCGCCTAAACTGCGACACGAGTATGAATAGTGCCGTCAGGCGCTCTTCATGTATCGGGCTCATCAGCAAGGCTTCGGCATCGCTCAAGACTAAGTCCTGATAGCGCTTCGCGACCTTACGTTGGTCTGGCACGCTCACACCAATAAACTGATCACCTTCGCCATACTGTCCAGGGCCGGTCTTAAAAAACCGAGCCGATGACTTTGCCCGCTCAGGTGTAGCGAGTTTACGAAGATCGGCCTTAAGCTGGTTTAGTGTTTTTTGGTTCGTCCCCATGATATATGTGCCCACACACGTTCATGTAGGTAGTAAATAATTGTGCTAATAACGGCTGTATCGAGCGTCAATTCGAGCGCCTTGCCGGTGTCCCGAGTAATAAGATAGGTGACCGCAAAAAGTTCGACTGAGATAATTGCCCGATAGGATAGAGTTTTGGCGAGCGAGCGATAGGAATGTTCGTGGTGTTTAGGAGTCTGGACTTTTTTTGACATAATGGACTCATTATACTGCCAGCGAACTTCTTATGCTATCAAACACAAACCCCATGTGGTACAAATAAGTATCCTAGGCGACCAATCTGGAGCTAATATGGAAGATATTCTATCCTTGCTCCGGAGCCTCCTGGAGCAGCGCGAAACAGTCGCTCGAAGCCTGCGACGGCTCATCGGTAGTCCGAGAACGGTAGCTCGCACCGAGCTACACAGGCTCAACGAAGAGATCAAGGCGGTGCGCAGGCAAGCCGAGGAGCTCGGCAAAGAAGCCAACGAAGCTGCACACCGAATCCACCGAGATTTCATCACAAGTCGAAGGGGTGATAACTAGGCGGCCCGAGGGATTTCCTCGGGCCAACTACTTTTTCGATTATTTTTTACTTACTAGCCGTTTTGGGAAGAAGTCGGATATCTGAGGCTCCACCATGGTGAAGATGGCAAATAACACACCAATCGCAAAGAGATGTCCTACCACCTCACTCGCACCAAGCAATGCAGCCGTTACAAACATAGTAGCACCAACGATGGCAATGACGAGCCGAGACGAAATATTGAGGATCAGCAGCACGCCAAAGAGCAATTCGCACGCACCAATAAATGTGATGAACCATGGGTCAGACAAACCAAAGCGCGACAAGAAGTTCCAATTGTACTCAGCAAGAAAGTTCTGCGCCAAGCCCATGTTAAATAGCTTTTCCGTTAGGCCCAGGGCAAGTAGGCTCGTACCAACACAAAACTGCAGTGTCATGACAGCCTTTTTAGCAGAGTCCTTCTGTAGTTTTGGTAGTGCACCAAATATTTCATCAACTGAGTAGCGGCCGGGGCCCATAACATAGAGGAAGATCGCCGTACCAACATACTCAAGATGCTCGAGTAGGCTAATGGCTGGCGATGTGAACACCTGCAAAAAGTATAGCGCTAACAGCCCGAGGCTGGCCGCCCGTGTCAGAAGACCCATCATCAAGAGTGCGCCAACGAGAAATGCGAGCCCCAACAGCCCGGTACTCACGCCAGTGTTGGTCGCGGTCACCACATTTGGTGCTAAGAATTCTCCACGCGCAGCAAAGATGGTCAATGCAAGCCCTACAGATATGCGCAATACCGTAGGCGCATATCCCGACAGTGGTTTAAGCTTTGCGAAGAGTGCCTTTTCTTGTTTGATGAAAAAATACTCAAACAACAAAAACACCACTACGCCTGCGATCACAACTCCAAGAGCCGCCAATAGCTGCGCATTTGATGCAAGCGCGGTTGCTACTCCATCGCCCGACTCAAACCATTTTACGTGTGATATTAATGTCATGTCTGTCCCCTCCTGATTTAACCTGATTGTACTACAAAGCGATGACCAAATACTAACAGGAGCGCGCAGCAATAAGTGATAAAATACAAACATGAAGCTCGATAAAGAAAAACTCAAGGCAACGCTTGACCCCATGACCTACCATGTCACCCAAGAAAAAGGTACCGAGCAGCCTTTTAGTGGTGCGTATTGGGACACACACGATCCTGGATACTATCACTGTAAAGTCTGCGGGCAGCGGCTCTTTAGCTCTGATAACAAGTTTGACTTTGGCTCGGGCTGGCCAAGCTTCGACAGAGCACTTGACGGCGCCACCGAGCTGCAGGCCGACGATAGCCACGGGATGCACCGCACAGAAGTTGTCTGTTCAAAATGTGGCGCGCATCTTGGACATATGTTTGAAGATGGACCGAGCGAAACTACCGGGCAAAGATACTGCATCAACTCTTGCGTACTCCACCTGGAGAAGAAATGATTCGGACTAAGCAGGCGCCCATTACAGGGAGTGCAAACTTATGAACGAAGACCCAACTGCAAAACTTAATCCAGATAAAGACATTCAAAACACCAATAAATTGGCTGATGCGCCATCAGAGAGTACGCTATTCACATCGCCAGACGTAGAGCAAAGCAGAAACAATAGCCGTTGGGTCCTCGGAGCCTTAGCTGTGGTCGTATTTTTTTTGATACTTGGAGCCTTCGCAAAGCCCAACCAACCAGCCAAGTCTCCTGCGGCGCAAGCCCCGCTAAGCGACAATAGCAATCTGCGAGCAGGCGCCATTCCGACCAACGAACTGATTTACTCTGTTGCAAAAAAACCTTCTTTTAATCCCTGTGACGGCAAGGGCCCCGACTACAATATCGAGCGCATGAAGCTTGATGGCAGTGGTCGTAGTAGTCTCGGTCCCAGTGTAAACTCGAGCGATGATGAGATCTGGCCGCGCCTCTCCCCTGATCGATCACGGTTTGTTTTTTACCGCTCACCAGTTGGCAATACAGGCGAACAGTGCCGATACTACCCGCAAGAGCTGTGGCTGGCTAGCTCTGACGGCAAGCAGGTGAAAAAGATTTTCTCAAACGATGACAAGAAAAAAGTGGCCCAAAAACTCGGCTGGGACCAAAGCATATCGCTCCAGGGCCACGCCGACTGGTCTCCCGACGGAAAGCATGTCGTGATGTTTTTAGGCGCCGTGCCAAAAATCTTTGGCAGCCTACCCGACATACCGCGCGGCAATATGCAGCTATTTGTGCTCAATGTTGACACCGGTGAATTGCGACAAGTCACCAACCGCCGCGACAAAAACAATCTTAATCAGATGGGCGACCCGAGCTATACGCCGGACGGCAAAACAATCATCTTTCCGGGTTGTCCAGATAGCCAACCGGCTGGCTGCCCCGACCCTCAACTGCTATCAGTTGCAGCGGATGCCACAAATGCTACTACAACCAACCTGGTGTATGAAGGGCCGGGCCATGGTGGAAACGACCCTTACGTATCGCCGGACGGTAAAAAACTATCATGGATAGAGCCAGGCCTAGCTGGTACCACGCTCTATGTAGCACCATTCACCCTCGGCCAGCCAATTCAGCCAAACCAGGTAAAGGCAGTTGATACGGCAGCCGGCTACGCGAGCTGGACCGCAGATAACCGGCTAGTCTTCAACAATATCTACTCACTTTTTGTGAATAATCTTGACGGCAAACAATCAAAAAAAATCACGCCTAACAACCTTGAGGAGGCGTTCACCTTTCCGAGTCCTTGATTTTTCAGGCTTAAACGATACAATGACGTTAGAAGTAATGTCTCTATGTGAAGGGAGTTCGTGCCGGAGCTAGCTGCATTTGCCAAAGATCATCCACAGAGGACCTATAAAAAAGGTGAGATTATTTTACACGCTGGACAAACGCCGTTCAGCGTTTTTTACATCCAGAAAGGCTTCGTAAAGTTCTATGGTCTCAACGATGATGGCGATGAACAGCTGGTCGGTATCGATCGGCCAGGAGACATCTTTCCTATCGGCTGGACACTCGGTAAACACGATACTGCATTTTACTTTCATGAGGCGCTGTCACCAGTCACGCTTAGCCTCCTGCCCCGCGAAAGTTTTTTGAAATTTCTCAAAGAAAAACCCGAGCTCAGCTATGAACTCTACACGGGTCTGGTTGATCGATACATGGCATTATCAAGTCGTATCAACAGCATGCTGCAAAGCGGTGCGCGCTATAAGCTTCTCTTTAGCCTGCGCTACCTTGCAACTCGCTATGGTAAGCCCTACCCACTATCGCCACGTAAGCTCGTCATTGATGATTTTGCGGTCACCCACCAAATGATTGCCAACATGATTGGCCTAAGCCGCGAAACCGTCAGTATCGAAATGAAAAAGCTCGCCCGTGATGGCTTCATCACCCAACGAATCCGGCGCCTCGTCGTTGACCTGGAGAAAATTAATCAGTTGCTAAGTAGCTGACTTGGACTCGCCCCACTCATTCATCGTATTGATGATTTCATTGAGGGAAAGTCCTTTTTTTGTCAGAGTATACTCAACCTTCAGCGGCACCTCAGTATAAACTTTTTTACTGATGATTTTGTCGCACTCTAGTTGCTGCAGGCGCATCGACAGCGTGCGTGGGCTTATCTCAAGATTGGATTGGAGCTCAGAAAACCGCTTTGGGCCATCAAACAGTTGATACAATATCATTATTGTCCACTTGCTACCGATTATCTTAAGGGTTTTTGCGACACCGCAATTTGCACAATGCTCTTTCATGGCCACAGTATACCAAAAATGATGCCTATCAACTATTTATTTGATAACTACTTTACTTTTTATAGTAACTATATATATGATAGTTAGGTAACTAGGAGTGAGTAATGAAAAAACAAATCGCCGTTATCATCGGTAGTACCCGACCAGGTAGAATTGGTCAAGGCATCGCCGAATGGGCACTAACCCAGCTAGATCGAAAGGACGATGTTGAGTATGAAATAGTTGATCTCAAAGACTGGAAACTGCCAATTCTCGACGAGCCAATGCCGCCCATGATGCATCAATACCAATATGATCACACCAAGAAATGGTCAGCGAAAATTGAGCAATATGCGGGCTACATATTTGTAACTCCCGAGTACAACGCCGGCTATCCGGCGGGACTCAAGAACGCCATCGACTACCTCTACACCGAGTGGAAAGACAAGCCGGTCGCTATCATTAGCTATGGCTGGTCCGGCGGCGCAAGTTCGAGCAGCCAGCTCCGTCAGGTGTTTGAACGAATAGGCATGAAAATAGCCGAGACACGACCGCAACTTGTTATGACAAAAGATATGTTCAACGATCAACACCAAATCGCAAATGTCGGGCAGTCATTTTCAAAGTACGCCAACGACATCAAGCAAGCCAGCCAAGAAGTCTTGGAGCAGCTTTAGTCTTGCTTCGATAGCAGTTCGCGAAGTTTGGCGGGATGGTTGGTGGTGATAAACTGCGCACCACTCTTCATCTCGTCGTCATACTGCTCATCCTGACTGGATGACGCCCAGATATCAACCGGTTTACCAAGACTCGCAAGCTTGTCGGTGTATTTCGGGTCTGCCTTCTTCGAGGCGATTGCTAGTACGTCAAATCGCGACACAAGCCAGTGCGGCGGACGCCAGCCGAGAATAGGCACAAATGCCCAACATGTTTTGGCTGCCGGATTGTTCTTCTCGATCTGCATTAGTAGTCGTGGATCAAATGACAAAAACAAGACATGGTCCAATAGCTTGCGACTCGCGACCGCATCATAGACACGTCGAGCAAATCTACCGGTCTTCATTCGATAAAACTTCAGCTCTATGACATAGTTTGTCTTAGCGCCATACGTATCAAGCACCTCCTCAAGTGTCGGAATCCGTTCACCGCGATACTTTGGCCCAAACCAACTACCCACATCAAGTTGTTTTAATTGTCGCAAAGTCAGCGAGGCCACTTTACCCCGTACCCCTGTAGTTCGTCGCAAAGAGTAGTCATGCATCAAAATTAGTTTCTTGTCCTTCGACTGCTGCACATCAAGCTCAATCGCGTCAGCACCTTGCCGCAAAGCCTCCGAAAAAGCCGAGATTGTGTTTTCGGGAGCATCAGACGAAGCACCGCGATGTGCGATAACAAATGGGGTTTTGCGAGCTACGAAGAAACGGTTCATGACTTTTTGGATTCTAGCCGCTCAACCCACTCGCGAATAATATCGAAGCTCCCCTGCCAGAACTGCTTGTCGGTCATATCGATCCCCACGCTCTTTAGGAGCTCATGCGGATCCTGCGAGCCACCGGCCGACAAGATACGCTCGACTGTAGCAATGAAGCTCTTGCCTTCTTTTTTGTACCGAGCATAGAGCGCGAGGCTGAGCAGCTCGCCAAAGTTGTAGGCATAGCAGTAAAACGGCGTGTGAACGATATGCGGGATATAACTCCACTCGTATCGGAAAGCGTCATCGACCTCCACTGCGTCACCAAACTGCTCTTTGAGCGTCTCCAGCCACAAATCACTCAGTTCTTCAGCAGTCATACCTTGCGGGATACGCTCGTGCGCCATGAGCTCAAATTTGACGAAATAATTTTGGCGAATAATCGTCGCGTAGCTGTCGGCCAACTTATCGGCCAGGAGGTTGGTTCGCTCTTCATCGCTCTCAGCACGCTCGAGGAGGCGCTCGAAGAGAATCATCTCCCCAAAAGTTGATGCCGTTTCCGCCAGCGGCAGGTTGGCATGCTGCACGGAGCCGGGCAGCTTTTCGGCATAGAGCGAATGCACACCGTGCCCAAGTTCGTGCGCCAGGGTGCTAACATCACGCAGCTTACCTGTGTAATTGAGCATCACATAAGGCACAATGTCGGGCGCAATCGTCTGACAGTACGCCCCACCCCGCTTGACCGGGCTCGGGTGCGAATCAATATGCCGAGCATCGATTATCCGTCGCGCGTGGCCAGCAAATACCGACGAGAACTCCTCAAAAACCTCGAGCACTAGCTTTTCAGCATCACTATACTCAACTGTTTGCTTTGACTGATCGAGTGGTGCATAAATATCAAATCGTCGGAGTTTCTGCTGCCCCAGTCGCCCCGCTTTCCAATGGAAAAATCGCTGGAACAGGCCGACATTGTCCGAGCAAACCGCCATTAGGGCTTCGATAGCCTCATCAGGGATGTGATTAGCTCGATTGCGCATGGCGATTGAGCTCTTGTAGCCCCGCAGCTTCGCCTCGCCGGCCCAATCTTTCACGACTGCCTGATACACCATGAAGTATTTATCCAGGTTTTTCTGCTGCTGCTCAAAAAGGGCTCGGTAAGCAGCCTCACGGTTTTTTGGATCAGCGTCATGCACAAAAGCGAGCAGCTCAGAACTTGACTCAATAATACGTGGCTTCTCGCCCTCTGGCACAAAGCTGTATACCTGCTCCGTCTCAATCATTTCGCGCAAATCAGTTAGCACACTGACGCCATTGGCATCTTTTTGGGCAATGATGTTTTCTTCTCGCTCCTCCAGACTATAGCGTTCACCATCGCGCATGTACTGCAGAGAGTATTCACGCTCACCCGCGGCAGCAAAAAGTCGTGCAGCGTTTTTGTCGTCTAGTACTGGCTTATCGCCCAGCTTTTTGCCTTTGAGCCAAAGGCCAATCTTACGGCTAGCTTCGCCGGCAAGCAAATAGAGATCTTTAGACTTTTCCTTCAGGGCTTTCGCTTCACTAGACTTTTGATCGACCGCCTCCATGTCGCTGGCGCGGCCATATAGCCGAGAAATATTACGACCGACTCGTTCACTCAAGTCGAGATAGGCCAGAAAATCTGCCGTGCTCATATCGGGCGACATCTTTGCAAACATCTCCTCAAACTTCACCATATCCTGACGGGTCTGCTCAAGCACCGCGTCGTACTCTTCTAGCGTAATAATGTCATCAAGATTCCAGTTTTTTTCATTCTTTGTCATGTATCCATTATCCCGTAAATAGTAAAAATGTTCTAGGTAGGGATGGGCTGCATACACAACCCACCCCTACGCACGCTTTTTGGCCGGCCGACCAGATCGCGGCGGCTTGTTCACGACCCTTCCGCGGCTCGTGATATACATACCGCCCCATACGCTCGTGCGAGCATCGGTCGCCAAGCCGAGCGCAAGGCAGTCCTCTCGCATTTCGCAGTTGCGGCAGATAGCCTGCGCTCGCTCAATGTCCTCGACGCGATCCGAGAAAAATAGACGCGTCTTATACTCTCCGCCGAAGTTCGACGGATGACAAGCAGGGACAACACCCTCTTCTTGACTCATCGTCACACTCCTTGGCTTAAGAGACAGGATCATAGTAACAGGATATAGGTCGATAACTAAGCATAAATACGAAAGGCACCACATGCTATGGTGCCACCGGGGGCGGAGGAGCAACATTGCTCCCCCACCCCCAATTGGGTTCCCGCGCGAACCTCGGCTAGAACTGGCCACCTCGGGCGCAGTAGTTGACCACGTCCCAGTGACACCAACCCCAGGCGGGGTGATCCACGACGTCACGGAGCGCCCGAACGTTCCAGTACGGATCATCCCAAGGACCCTGAAGGAAGCGAGCCCGGATGCCAGGGCTGAGCTGAGCGCAGCCCTTGTGGGATCCACTGGCGTAGTCAACCACGAAGGAGACGAACCGCGACTCGCGGTTCACCACCATCAGTGCACGCTGGTGGTCCCAGCGACCCTCGAAGAGGTAGTCGACGGCGGCGCGGCAGTCGCTGCCGAAGTTGACGTAGCCCTTCGTCTTGCGGTTCACGGCCTCGATGGCCGTCTGACGGCAGGTGCCAGGCCCCGACTGAGCATCGATCTGCTCGCACGTACTTCGGGCCTGTTCGACCGTCAGATTCGTGCCCATGATGGAGTTGAAGGCCTGCACTTCGCCGGGCTGGCAAGCAGTCGTGCCGAGCACGAGCATGCCGAGCGTTGCTGCAAGCAGCAACCTCATCCTACGGGTGATTCTCATCGTCCCTCCTAGAGGGGGTTCGGGGGCGCCACTGAAGGCTGCCCAGATGGAGTTGTCAGATTGAAGGCTATCCTTACCACGCGGGTTGCGCGTGACTAAGCCTTAAGTCTCAGACTTCCAGGTTAGCGTGGGTTTCCCCACTCCCTGAAGGTACTTAGACTGGTTTGACAACGTTTATTACTTTAACATTATTTAATTGTTTTTGCAATAGTTTGTATTGAGTTTTTTAGCAGAAGTCGTATACTGTCTCCATCCAGTTAGTCCCCGTTTCCCCAATCAAGAAAGGCGGTGCGACGACCATGGATGCACCTCAAGAACCAAAGCAGATGTCGTTCGTCGCATCGTTCTTCTACATCATGCTGTGGATGATCGGAGTGGTGATCGGCTGGCCCATCACCTTGCTGCTGCGGCGCAAGCCCCTGCTGCAAAAGGTGGTGGTCGTACTGATCGGCTGTGTGGTCTTCGGCACCGTCTACCTGACCAGTCGGGACAACATTCACCAAGACCTCGCCAGAGAGCAGGCCGCGATAGACAGCGTGCAGCGCAGCAACGACGACATCGAGCAGCGCAACGCCGCTGCGCGACGGGCGTGGATCCCAGTGGAAGCCAACTTCAATCGGTTCGTCACCGAGAACTCCAGCGGCAATCGCGTACCCCTCTTCACCTTCTACGACCCGGTGGCGACCAAGGATCAGGACCTTGTCGTCAAGGATGTGGACAGCATCTCCGTCGATCAAGACGGCCGGATGTACCTGAAGATGTGGGTGTCACGCGATCGCACAGAAGCCGACGGCGGCGGATGGACCTACTACACGGCCGAGCCGAACTGGCTGTGGGATGAGCCGCTCAAGGAGGTTCCGGAAGCTACCCAACGAAGCTTCTCGCCGTACTGGAACGCCCTCTGGGCTGCTGGTGCGGCAGCCTGGGTCTACTACTGGCTGATGAAGTGGCTCTTCTGGTCAGCCGAGCAAGCACGTCAGTCGCGGGCTGCCAACCTGGCCATGCGTGCTGCGAAAGCTGAAGCAGCCAAGGGTTGAACCGCATGAGGCGGGGCAAGGCAGGCGCACGGACCTGCGAGCCCCATGGGCGACGAGGAATATCTTCGTCGCCTTTTTGTATTGAACAGCGGAGTATAATGTAAGTAAGGAGAAGTGCATTATGGAAGAGAAAAAGACAAAAAAAGATGATGCAAAATATGGCGCGCTGTTTGTGCCCGCCGGCGTACTGACCGGGATCGGTTTTGGCTTTGCCTATGGCAATGTCCCAGCCGGCACCATGATCGGGCTCGGGCTCGGCTTTGCGATCTATGCCGTTATCTCGGTTCTGAAGAAATAGTAAAAACTATGGCGGTGTGTATTGAACGAAGTTCGAATGTATTTTGAATTGAACCCTGACGAAGAGTGATGCGCGCCTCGGACACGCTCGCGGACTCGCGTGTGCAAAAACCAAAAAATTTCCTTGCATTTTTCTC
>JADZBC010000017.1 GCA_020852295.1 bacterium
CATTAGATTGCGTTTTTTTATGATTTCAGGTTTGGCATATTGACAAAACATAACTAATATGCTAATATGTTTTTCGCCCCGTTCCCCAGTAGAAAGGAGAGGGCATTGGCGACCAAGCCGATTTTCCAGGTGCGTTCGTGCCCTCGGCGCAAGCTCCCACCGACGATCGAGGTCTTCCTCGTCGACGGCGATGGCTTGCTGGCGCAGTGCCGTGAGGTGCTGCCCCTGCCGCCCGATGACATGTTCGGTCACGACGGCCTCTTCGCTGCGCTTCGCCAATTCGAAGAGGAGGTGCTTCGCATCGAGTACCACGAGCCCGACGCCGTCTACCGTGAGGTGGCCGGCTACGACGAGCTCGAGGAACTCCTCAAGGATCTGCTGAAGCCGCCCCCGCGGGCGGAAGAGCGCACCACTCAGCTCCGCGACGAGCTGGTGCGCACGATGCTCCAGCGCATCCGTGAGAACGTCGATCCCGAGGGCAGCCACTGCGGCCTGTACCTCTAGTCGCTTCTGCGACACCAGCCCGCATGGGTCGTCTGCCAGCGCGTTAGTCTGGCACCACCCAAGTTCATAACTTTGTTGTGAGTTTAGGTGGAAAGTAAATACTCGACAAATACAAAATAATATGGTATAGTACATAACTATCGGTTGCCTTGCGCATCCGTGCTTTGCCCCTTCATACCCAATCCGATTCCCGATCCAACGGGGGAGACAATGATCAAGCGCTACATCCGCGCCCATCCCATCGCCAAGCTGGCGATCTTCGTCATCAGCCTGGCGGCGATGTACGCGATGTTCTACTGGTTCTACGGCAACCACCTCTCGGCGAGCATGCTCGTCGGCAGCGTGGCACTCCACGAACTGGGACACCTCGTCGCGTACCGCTACTACGGCTACACCGGCGGTGTCGTGTTCCTGCCACCGATCGGCGCCGTCATGATCCCCAGCGACCAGGATGCGATGAAGAAGATGCCCGAGTGGCGCAAGGCCGTGACGGCCTTCGCTGGCCCGGGGGTCAACATCGCCCTGGCAGTGGTGGGTCTGGTCATGGCCACGGATGCGGATCTCCGCAACCTGGGCTTGATGATGGCCGCCCTCAACGGTGTGCTGGCTGCGTTCAACCTGTTGCCGTTTCGGCTACTGGATGGCGGTCACATCGCCAGTGCGCTCTTCGAGAGCGCCGATGAGCCGGGGGATCGACGCATCCTACAGGTCGTCACCACTTCGATGTGGATGTGCTTTGCAGCCATCGTGCTGTTCGGCTCGTTCAGCGTGATGCCGGCACTGTTCATCTGGCGGCTCTACAAGGCCGCTGAGGAGGACGACCCGGAAGGCTGGCGCAAGCCAGGGGTGATGTCGCGCCGCGAGATCCACCAGTTCACCGGCATCTACGCTGCCGCTGGTGCCTCGACGCTCTTCATCGCCGCCCTCTTCCAGTACTGGAACAGCTACCGGTAACAACCAATGGGGCACCACCGCCTCTCTATGACGAGATTCTCGCCTGGAGGGGCGGTTTCTCGTTGTATTGAACAAGGGTATATATGCGACAGTTATTTTATCATCCCGCGCCGTAGCATGAGCGTTTCAATTGCGGTTGGCTATTGATATGATTGAAACATGTCAGAACTCAGCACTGCACCAGCGCCATCGGAGGATAGCTTTACCCATGCAGAGCTATTAGCCGACTATGCGCGGTCTAAGGGCATGGTCGATCTGTATTTGCGGGAGCATTTGCCAAACGATCGGGCCGAAGCTGCTCGTCGTAGCGCACAAGAAATAGAAATAGGCACAATTGTAGCCGAGATTGACCCAAAACGATCACTAGAAATAGCAAAAACACTAATCGCTGCCGGTACGGACGTAAAACTGACGAAAGTTGTTGAAGCGGCACATCGCTATGACCCCGCGGCTACCGTAGAATTCGTCCGTGAGCAGTTTGCAGCGCTGCGCGAATCCGATAAGCCACCACACCACCTCATTGCCCAGCTGAGCGAGATAGTCGCAGCCGATGACCCAGCGCTCGGTATGCAGACGCTAGATTTTCTCGCCACCAATGTCGAAGTAAATGCACTCAATATACTTAGCCTTGGTCTAGATGTGGCTATGGCAGATGATACGACGCGCGAGCGGATCGCGACTCATATACGGTCAGCCCTTCGAGTGAACAATAAATCGTCTGACTTTCTATCCACACGCAATGCGCTACTAAAAGAGTATCTCAGGATCGGCACACAAGACACAAAACTCGTACCATTTATTGTAGAGGCTCTTGATGCGGAGTTGGCCCTGAATGATTTACTTGATATCAGCCATGCGATAGCCCCAGAAGATGAGGTCGCTGCGCTAGACTTCATGGCAGCCCATGCAGAGGGGCGCCGGTTTGACTACGGCAGCGTCGAGCGACAACTCGCAAAAGTGGCGCATCTGTCGGCGGAGAAGCCCGAGTTCGCGCTAGATTTTCTGCAGTATTTCGAGGCTAGTCCTGCTGTTCAAAAACTGACGAGTGATATCATTTCGGATCATCCGGATCTACTCGTAAAGGTGCTAGAAAATTCATCAGGCAACTCTCGCGTGCTTGAATATTGTCGCGTAGCCATGGCCGCGGACCCTGAGCGCGCTAAAGACGTTCTGGCATTTGTCTTACGGCCCAATGAAGAGAAGAGTGTACAGTCTTCTCAAAGTAATCAGGAGAAAGTTCTCTCCTGGGCGGCGGCGCTGGCACCTGATACCGCCCTTGAGCTAAGCGGCATTGATGTGCCAATAGAGGTCATTGCCGGCATTGCTACCGTTGATCCTGATCGCGCAATTCAACTAATCGCTGAACATAATGAAGCGATAGACCGAGGTGATATCGAACCGATAATCCGAAAACGGGGTGGTTATGGTCCAAGCGCTGGCGAAGACTTCGTTGCTAATAAATACTATGAGAGCCAAATTGCTAACGCGCTTTCAGTCGGCCTACATAAGGTTGACCCCGAAAGGGCTCAAGCATTTGATGATAAAAATCACATTCGTCGAGCTGAGACTGAGGCGGATCGTGAGGCGCGAATGCAGAAATTCCTGCAAGACGTTGCCGATGATCCGAAAAGGCTCACACGGATGCTCGACGATCATTGGCGCAGCGATAACGTAGGCAGTGTACTGCGGGTGGTTCAAGAAGTGGACGGCGGGGCAGACCTTGTTATGCAGCACTACTATGGCTTAGAGAGGGGCTTTTCAACGCAACGTGCAGATATGCCGCTGCTTACAGAGATCGCAGCACAAGAGCCAAAATATGCCGCGCGAATTTTTAATATCATTAGCTTCTTGAGCGAACGTACGCCTGAACGCTATACGAGCAATGGCTATCGAACTGGCGGAGACTATATCAAAGAGAATCAAGTGGCTAAAGCTGCAGCGCACACCGAAATATTTCAAGAGCTCATGCGTGAGCATCCACTCGAATTACTGACCGCCATTAGCGAAACCCAAGCCGCTTCTCCATATAAAAGAGCCGGCGAACAAATGGAGCTCGCCCAAGAGCTTGTAGCGAGTTGCCACGGCTTGGATGCTGAGCGAACACTTCAACTGGTGCGTGAGGCAAAGGGTGTATTTGCGCCGCATATTCTTGCTGCTGCACTGGAGTACGATTCGAGTCTCATTGACCTTGCAAAGGAAGTTGCGGTGCGCGAGCTAGCTGGCGAACAGGCCGACCTACAGCCAATTTCTAGAATAATTGACCACATGATGACCCAGCCGGAAGGCATTGAGCCAATCACAAGCCTGCTCGATGAAACGAGGTTCGCACCAAAGTTTTACTTGCTGCTACCTCACATAGCGAAGAAGCACCCGCCGCTTCAGGAATATGCCGGAGGGGAGATCGCATTGGGTCTCCGTAGCGCCACAGACGGCTGGTCGTTTCGTATGCCCAATGGCTTGGCGGAAGCCGCGGGTGAGATGTATTTCTTAAGTGAAGCTGCATCGAGTAGTGTAGATGATTTTATTGAGAGTAGATATAGCCGGAGCTCAGATCGAAATGATGCCTATTGGCGAGACACAGCAAAAAGAGAGATACTACGCTCGATCTTGCTTCAGGACTCCGACAAGGGCGCCGAGCTTGCAGTTAAGCATATCTCACTTCTCGATGACTACCATATGAGGCAAGTGCTCGAAAAAGGAATTCTTGAGAGCGGCAGTTCGTATTTGGATACTTTTCTCGATAAAATCGGCGATAGGTCAACTACAACAAGCTTTTTTAACACAATACTCAAAAACATCAGCAAAACGAATGAGAATGGCCCGTTGCTCTATCGTGCAGTTGGTGAGGCAGTACTCAACTATGACTCATCAGAAGTACAGATGCGGGTACTCGAACAAATCCTGCCGCACGATCGGTCATTTGCAGCTGAGTATATGTTGCTCGTTGACGAGGGTGAAAGACCATCTCAAGGCTCATTAGCACCGCTCATTGCCGCCGTAGAACTGGCAACCAAAAGTCCAACCGCACTACAGGTCGGCAGAGAGGTGATGGGCGAGCGGAGCGGTATCGTCGAACCGTTTTCGACTGAACGTGACCGCTCGCTCAATTTCAACCTTATTACGAGCGAGATGATATGGCAAAATGGGCGTCTGATCGATCTGCTCGTCTCGCAGACTGCAACAGTCGAAGAATTCAAAGCGCTTGTTCGACATCTAGATAGTCTGTTTGTCGATGACATGATAGACCGCGACGATTACGGCCAGCCACCAAAAAGGGCGGAGGTATTTGAACAGGCTATCTGGTCGGCTATACGGCTTAAGCAGTTTGACGGCATGAAAAGCAGCTACCGTGAGCAGATACAGCTCAAAGCCCAAGACATCATCAACCCAATTACCGGCCAACCATGGGAAGTCGAGCATGGACTCTTCGCCCAGCTGCCAAATATTGATTTATTGGCACGTATTTGCAACTACAATGTGACTGATCTGCTCGAGACTGCCTTTACTCTCGGCTACAATACCGATGCCCTGATTGACCACCCGTGGTTACTCAACCGGGATGTTCTACGAATTGCTGAGCCATTCCCGCATAATGGTAGTAAGCCCCAAAAACATAACTGGCTGGCCGAACATGCCTTCGTCCGTCTGGAAGGCTTCAATAAGAGCTCGATCGGCCAGATTATTGGCAATCGCCTCGCCAACAACATTGAGGAGTCACTCCACGACGCCTCGGAGTGGTTGACGACATTTGCCATAAAGGAAGATCAGCCGATCGGGGTTTACAATCCTGAAACTGGATCGATAGAACAAAAAGTCGTATCCGATCTACAGGGCGAACGGACACTCGTAACGCTCTTGATGCACCCGGAAAATTTTTCAGCATCGATCATCCGTCGACTACCAAGTTTTGAATATCGCGATAGCCCCGACGACATCAATATTGATCGACTCAAGACCATATTCAACAATCCACTGAACGCAATTGCCTATGCGGGCATTATTCGATGTTTGCGCAAGCAAGATTTGGAGAATCTTCGGGAGTTATCGGTTGATGAAGTGATGGCCGAAATCGATAAGATGGGTGAGGTCATCCATGGCTGGCTTGGTGATAGCAAAGAAATCACGAAGCGAGAATTTGGCGATCGAGAGCTGAGGATAATACGTGAAATATTATCTGACTTTGGGCCGCCCTTCCCTGATGTGGGGCAGACCCGCGATCAACAAATCAATCATCAGATAAGTTCACTTAAGTCTGTTGGCAAAGATCGAAAAGCGTATGTTGACGGTACTACCAATTGGCTGCGTCGCTACCAGAATATTTCTGCAAACACCCTGACACGCGCCTGGGGTGACCGAGCTATCGCGCTTGAGGCGGGAGTAGAAGATGATCCGCAAGCGATACTGAATTGGGCGAAAGAAAATGCCTTCCTGATCATGATGCGCGAGAGGGTCGCCGAAAAAGCCGAGCTTGAACGAATTATGCGAGAGTACGATGATGTCATTCGAGAACTGACAAGTCGCTATCCTGCCGAGACAGTCCTCCGAGCTGTGCAGCGACTCGACAAAGAAATAAGCGAAACTGCCGACTTTGTGCCTGCTGAGATAGACCTTGGTGAAGGCTTTGTCCTCAAAGTCTTTGACAAACATGATGCGGCGGGATTTACGATCGGTAAAGATACCGATTGCTGCATGACCCTCGGTGGCGTTAGTGAGTCGTGCATTTGGGCTGGCTACACTGATCCTCGGGCTGGCTTTATTGGGCTCTACGAAAATGGTCAGCTCTTATCGCAGTCATTTATATGGCACAATCAGGGTGAAAATGGTCCTACCTTGGTCCTTGATAATATTGAAGCGCAGCGCGGCCGTTCGGTGGAGCGAATAGCCGAGCTGAATCGTCGAGGACTCGAGGTCTATCTAGCGCACTTGCTGGAGGCACGGCCAGATTTGGGTATCCGAAGTGCCAATCTAGGAACTGGCTATCTGCAGCACGGCATTGCCGAACGTCTGGCTGCTGCAACACCGGTAAGACTGCCATTTGGCGACTATGTCTATAGTGATGCAGACCGGCAACTCGCTCTTGTCACACCTCTGGATGATGAGCGAGTCGAGCAGATCATGGCAGAATCGACCGATTCTTTTCGCTGGACTGAGCAAGTGCGGCCATCAAAAGAGCCGCGCGAATCAGCCTCGTTTCCTTTGCTTTCGAGTGATGAACAGATGGTTGAGATGGTTGCCCTACTCGAACGCCAGATCTATCCAGATGCGATCCGGACAGGAGTTGCGGATATTGCCGAGGAGCTCAGCAGGTCCGATAACTTTAGCTTTACCATACTCAAAGAGGGCGCTGACTCAGCCATTGTTGGCTACATGATGGCATACTATGATGAATCTCGAGGCGGTATTTATGTGTCCGATCTCGCCATCCTGCCAGAGCAGCAGCGTGGAGGCTATGGCGCGCGTGCCTTCGTTCATTTACTACAAATCGCTGATGACCAAGGCATTGATCGCATAGAATTTGAGGCGCGCGAATCAACTTCGTATCCGGCACTATTATCCGAATCGGCCACAGCGATACTCAATCAGTTCGATTGTGAAATAACTTCTGTTATTCAGCAGGATGTCTATGATAATGGCGAAAAAATGTACCTCGTTACCATTCAAAAAAGGTAAGGTGCCGAACAGATCTCAGACGTATAGTGAATGAATAGAGAGGGGAAAGCTATGAAAATCGTACTTGGAGGAGGCTGCTTTTGGTGCCAGGAGGCAGCATACCAAATGGTGAAAGGCGTCACTAAGGTGACCTCGGGCTATGCCGGCGGCACTGTCGCGAATCCAAGCTACGAACAAGTAGTGGGTGGCGGCACCGGCCACGCCGAGGTGGTGATGGTGGAGTTTGATGAGTCAGCGGTGAGTCTTAATCAGATCCTTGATATCTACTGGACGATTCATGACCCGACAACCCTGAATCGGCAAGGGGCCGACATTGGTACGCAATATCGCTCAGCAATCTTCTATGTTGACCCGCACCAGAAAGCTATCGCCGAAGCTTCGATGCAATCAGCCCAAAAACTTTGGAATCAGCCGATCGTAACGACCATCGAACCCCTCGAGGTTTTTTATGAAGCCGAGGAGTATCATAAAGATTATTTTGGGCGACACCCGGAACAGGCATATTGCCAAGTAGTGATCAACCCAAAGTTAGTGAAGCTGCGCAAAAAATACCATCACTTGCTGAAACAGTCCTGGGGTTGTCCGTGTAAAAATACCGCTATTTTCAGCCAGAACTCAGCGTAATTGGTTTAAGTAATGTTACTAACGAATTGTAACGGTGAGGATCTCATGAAGAAGATATATTATGCAGCCAAGATATTGCAGCGAGTGCCACTCAATAGCCCACAGCTGAAAAAAGCCGGCTTCGCCGTGATCATCGGCGCGGCATTGCTGTTTGGCTTGGCGGCCGTCGCGGTTATTGCTCTGGCGATTGTACTGTTCCAGCTGGTCTCAAACACCAATATCACCCTTGACGTGAATCAGCTCTTTTCGCAAGTTGGTAGTTGGTTTGGCGGCATTTTTGGGGCCGGCCAAGAAGCCCTACAGAATGCACCAGTCAAGATAGAAGTCTCGCCGCCATCGCCCTAGGCTATAGTTTACGGTGAGTGCTATAGTAGAGCCATCATGAAAGGTACATCGTCTAAAAACCAGTTTATGCTCTGGCAAACACTTGCGGGCAGCTCGCTGATTGGCTTAGTGGCTCCATTTATTCAGACTGTGGAACGGATCAAGTTTGCCGACGATGCTTCCGCCAAACTCATCTGCGATGTAAACGCAAAGCTATCGTGTTCTTCAGTTTTTGATGCCTGGCAATCGTCGGTTTTTGGGTTTTCCAACTCAATCATGTGTCTGGCGTTTTTCAGCATCCTGCTTGGTGTTGCACTCGTTGGGGTAACGGGCAGTCGAGTGTCGCGAGGGCTCCGGCTCACAATGCACGCCGCCTCACTGTTCTTTTTGGGCTTCGGCGCTTGGTATCTGTGGCAAAGCTCGTTCGTCATTGGTAGCCTCTGCCTCTATTGTTTGTTCTGCTATGCGGCGGTCATAATCTTGAATGCAGCCTGGCTCCGCATTAATATTGCAGATTTGAAGCGAACTCCAAAAAACACTTGGTTGCAATTGAGTGTCACAAAAAATTATGACCTCATTGGCTGGACGTTGTATGCCTTGCTGATAGCGGCAATGATAGCGATCGGCGTCACGCGCTAATACTACGGTTTTGAACTTGTCGATCGCAGTATGAGCACGGTATGCTATAGAGCATAAGAGTATTGAACTACGTGTTTATTAAACAGCCAAACATGCTTATACGAAGCTGGCGGAGAGCGGACGTACGGACCGACTTGATTGCCGGCCTTACCGTAGCGGCTATCGCGATACCGCAATCTATGGCGTACACCACGCTGGCCGGCGTCTCACTCAGTGTTGGGCTCTACACGGCGCTGATTGCCATGTTGGTGTTTGCGTTTTTCACATCTTCTCGACGGGTGATCGTCGGCCCAGATACCGCAATGAGTGTGATGGCTGGGGCAGCCATCGCGCCATTCGCTGCTGTTAATCCAACCGCTGCCGCTATGTATGTTCCGATTTTGGCTGCTATGGTCGGTATGATTCTATTGGTGGGGGCTCGATTTCGGCTACACTATATCGCCGAATTTTTGTCTCGACCAATCTTACTCGGCTATCTCGTTGGGGTTGCGCTCGTCATCATTTCGGATCAGATCCCAAAAACACTAGGCCTGCGTGTTGGCGGTGAGAATCTTTGGCTCAATATTATAGGTGTTATTGAAAAGTTTGGCTCAGTTCATTCGCCTACAATCTTACTGAGTATATTACTGCTAGCCCTGGGTGTCTTTCTCCAAAAATTTGTACCCAAGTTGCCGACAGCCATTGTCTTACTCGTGCTCGCTACCGTTATGTCGGCAGCACTTGATTTTCAATCGCTCAGCATTGCAACGGTTGGCTCGGTACCAGCAGGATTGCCGAATCTGTTAGTGCCCACCATCTCCATTGAGCTCATTCAAAAACTACTTTTTCCAGCAATTGCAATCGCCTTAGTAGCTTATGCTGACACGATCGCAATAGTACGTTCATTTGCTTCAAAAATTCACGAACAGGTCGATACCGAGCAAGAACTCGACAGTCTCGGCACGACCAACCTGGCAGTTTCGCTGGTGGGCGGTATGCCCGTGTCAGCGAGCGGGTCGCGAACCGTGGTCAATGACGAGCTCAAGGCTCGCAGTCAGTTTGCGCAAATCTACGGGGCAATCATGATCGGACTCGTCCTCATTGCGTTTGCTCAGTATCTGCAATACATTCCACGCGCCGCATTGGCTGTTATCATCTTGATTTCGGCCTACAAGCTACTTGATTATGATGAGCTTGATGCGATCTGGCGTGGGTGGCGCAGTGAGGCGATTTTGGTCGTCATTACTGCAATCGGCGTGTCGATCTTTGGCATCCTCCAGGGTCTTGGTGCAGCCGTGGTGCTGGCAATACTCAATCTGATTCGACGCTCAGCTTTTCCGCACGACGCGACATTGGGTATCACTGAAGACGGCGCCACTTTTCGCGATACCTCACGACCGCCAAAAACATACGACACGCCAGGTTTAATCATCTATCGGTTTGATGCGCCGCTGTTTTTCGGCAACGCCAATTACTTTCACGATCGTGCCATGGCGCATATCCGAAAATCAAAGGAGCCGGTTCGCTGGTTCCTACTTGATGCTGAAGCAATATCGAGCATTGATTCAACTGGTGCGAAGATGCTCAAGGCCATTATTGGCGAACTCGAAGAACTCGATATCATCTTTGCTACTGCTCGAGTGAAGGGTCCGATTCGCGACACGCTTCGACGGACTGGACTTGGCGCTCGGATCGAGAACCGTCCACGCTTCGCCTCGATCGGTAAGGCTTACGAGGCGTATTGCCAGCGCTACGATCTAACAATGCGCGGCAAAAAACGATAATTAGTACAAAGTTAGTTTTATCCCATATACTAAGATTATGAAATCAATCTATGAACTAACCATAAATGATACTACCGGTAAGCAAATCGACTTTTCAGATTATCGCGGCAAGGTTCTTCTTTTAGCTAACACCGCCACTAAGTGTGGTTTGGCGGGGCAGTTTGAAGAACTTGAGGCCCTGCACAAGAAATTCGCCAAAGATGGCTTGGTGGTGATTGGATTTCCGTGCGACCAATTTCTTGGTCAGGAGCCGGAGACAAATGAAACGGTTGTCGGCGTGTGCCGACTTAATTTTGGTGTGACCTTCTTACTCAGTGAAAAAATCAATGTTAATGGCCCCAAAACTCATCCAGTGTTTAAATTTCTCAAGTCTCACACACGCATCGGCTTCGGTCGCCGCATTAAATGGAACTTCACCAAGTTTTTAGTAGCCCGTGACGGCGAAACGGTTAGCCGCTTTGCGCCAACGACCCATCCTAAGGATATGGAAACTGATATCAAGCGGCTTTTAGCTGCTACGAAATAAGCAAACCCAGCAGGGACACCGACTCGCGTCGGGGTATACTGGGTGGTTGGCTGCACAGGAGCGAACTCATGACTTGATCTGCGTTCCGCCGAGCTGGCGATAGTTGCGCAGGAGCTTGGTGCGCTCTTGCATGAGAGTGTCGCGTTCGGTCTTGAGGCTCTCGAGAGCAACGAACTCGCCAGGGGCGAGGCTTGCCATCGCGTCACGTACGTCAGCCAGCTGGCACTGGTTGCTGATCAGCGCGGCATGGGCGCGCATCAATTCTGTGTTCATAGGTGCCGCTTTCTGCTAAGTGTCCGTAGCGGGGTGCCACGGAGCATTGTAGTATTGCGCTTTTTGTGACAACTGTCAAGGCTGTGGCGCTGCTTTGCGCAATGCGGCGATTCGCAAACACAAAGTGCTCATAATTCAATTTTCAAAACTATATAAGGCGCCAAACCTAGAATAGTTTGCTATACTTTATGAAGTATGATCGAAGTTAGAGACGTTACAAAAACCTACGGTAAGGGTGATAACCTTTTTACCGCCCTTTATAAGGTGTCCGCAATAATTCCGACGGGCACGGCTGCGGCGATTATTGGCAAATCCGGTTCAGGCAAATCTACACTTATACATGTCATGAGCGGGTTGGATCATCCAAGCGATGGCGAGATACTAATCGACGGCAAGTCACTGCAGGATATGAAGGCAAAGCAGATCGACACTTTTCGGGCTAACGAAATGAGTTTTATCTTCCAAGCATTCTTCGTCGAGGCCAATCAGACTTGCTACCAAAATGTCATGCTGCCACTGGAGATTGCTAAAGTTGGCCGTCGAGATCGTCGTAAGAAAGTCGAGGAGGCTCTACGGGCAGTCGATCTGATTGATAAAATCGACACGCTGGCGACTAATCTTTCGGGCGGACAAAAGCAGCGTCTTGCAATCGCGCGAGCAATCGTCAATAAGCCAAAACTTATTTTTGCCGATGAGCCAACGGGTAATCTCGATAGTGCGACCGGTGAGCTGATCATCAAGCTACTGTTTGATCTCAATAAAAAACTCGGTTGCACGCTAGTAATAGTTACTCACGATGAAGAGCTGGCCGATCGCTGCAAGATGAAGATCTATATGAAAGATGGCGAAATCAAGCAAATAACGCCTGCACCAAAGCAGGTCAAGGGGGCAAAGAAATGATTTTGCGAGATCTTATTCGTCGGTCCGGTCGAAGTATTAAAAGTGCCAAGGGTCGCACACTACTGACTGCACTCGCGATTGCCGTAGGTACATTCGCCCTCACGCTCACGCTGGCAGCGAGCAATGGTGCCACGCAATACGTTAACAAAATTATCTCCGAAAACTTTGATCCGGCTGAACTAATTGTCAGCAAGGATGAGGCGATCTTCGGGCGAGGCGACAACTCTAAGCCGCGCGAATACGATCCGAGCTTCACTACGATCCTGTCCAACGGCGGTGCCAATACACAGCTCAAGCGTGTTACCGATGACGATATTGCCAAGATCAAGAAAGTCTCTGGTGTTGATCGAATCCGTGAAGATATCACGGTGAGTTTACAGTATGTGACTCGCGAAGGTCAGAAAAAATATGTCGGCAATGTCGCGGCCTACAATCCTTTTCAGAAAATCGAAGTAAAAGCGGGCGAGGCTACCCGTCGGCCCGAGGGCAAACAAATCTACTTACCGGAAGGTTACTTGGAAGTTTTGGGCTTCAAATCAGCTGAAGAGGCGATTGGCAAAACAATTACGCTTGCCATCAGCAAACCAATCACTGGCGACACGGCCAAGCAAATCGCCGCGACGGGCGCAAGCCAAGACCCCAATCAAATCGCGAAGCTCAGCGAACAAAATATTACCAGTGAAGAATTTACGGTGTTCTCCGTGCTCAAAAAACCGACTACGTCCCAGCCCGGCACCGAGCTCTATATGTACGTCAGTCAGGATGAAGCTCGCCGACTGAATGATATCGCCACGCAGGGGACAGTGAACTACCGAAAATACAACTTTGTATATGTCAGGGTTGCCGGTGGTGAGGAAGCAAAAAAACTAATGGCCGTTCAGGATGAGCTAAAAAAGCAAAGCTTTAGCGCCCAGTCCGTCAAAGACACCCAAGAGTTTCTCACTAGTATTATCGGGGTGCTGCAGGGTATTGTCGCTGGCTTCGGTGCAATTGCTGTAATTGCCTCGGTCTTTGGCATCATCAACACCATGTATATATCGGTCTTACAGCGCACCCGCGAGATTGGTCTCATGAAGGCACTTGGTATGCGCAAGCGGGATATTGGTCGATTGTTCCGATTCGAGGCGGCATGGATTGGATTCTTGGGTGGGATTATCGGTTCGACCGTCGCAGTGCTGGTTGGCTCCGGTCTCAACCCATGGATTACTGACAAACTAGATCTCGGCGCTGGCAATAAACTGCTCATTTTCCGCCCAACCGAAATCGTTGCCCTAATCATCATCCTTATGGTGGTGTCGATTTTCGCTGGTTGGCTGCCCTCAAGCAAAGCAGCCAAACTTGATCCGATAGAAGCACTGCGCACGGAATAGCTAATATGATCCTGATCGACGTACGAACTACTGAGGAATTTATTCAGGGCCATGCCGAGGGAGCGGTGAACTTTCCTGTCGAGCGACTGTCAGCTGGCGAGCGTCCAGAAATCCCGAGTGATCAGCCGATCCAGGTGTATTGCCGAAGCGGCAATCGCGCAGGACTTGCGAAACTCATACTTGAAAACGAGGGCTACGCAGTAGAAAACCTTGGTGGCCTTAGCGATATCGAAAAAGCTGGTTACAATATTGTTGTCTAGCGACAGGTTGACATGATTCTTCTCGGGTGTAGTATAGACATACTCACCCGACAGGGTTGAGTTCCCGAAAAGGAGGGGCCCATGAGCCTCACCGACACGACGGTGGCACCCGCCACCGAGACGCACCGCGACATCATCGACGACACGATCCAGCCGCCGACCCGTCAGCAGGTCATCGCCAAGATCCAGGCCGAGGCCGGCTGCGACGAGAAGGCGGCGGCGGACTTCGTCACCTGGATCGAGAGCATCGTCAAGGACCACCGGAAGGCCAACAACGGCAACTGGGCCGGCGACGTCTTCCACCTGCGGCAGCCGCACCTCAACCACTACCACGCCGTGATGGACTCGATCATGCCCGACGACGCCATCGCGGCGACCGGCTCCGGAACCGCCCATGACCTGCTCCAGCAGTACGTGCTCGACCCGGCCAAGGGTGAGCTCGGCCTGGTGCACGGCAAGGCCGGGGGCAAGGTGCAGGACTGCACCGTGACGCTCACCATGAGCACCACGGGCTGATCGGAGGTCCTCTTCAGCGGGCAGTGACCCCCGGGCTTCGGCTCGGGGGTCACGGACCTATTTTTTTTGATTGCGAACCAATGCCAGGATCAATAGGATAATCCAAACCGGCGACAAGATAATCATGAGCACCGAAATAATGCCGGTGATTAGCAGGGTAATGTTGATTGCGATTTTTGCAGCGCTGTCCACGGCGACCGACCGGGTGGCGGCAGAAATGATGATATTAAATACAAGCAATGGATACGGTGCGACGAGTAGTCCTATCCATGGCCAAATTGGTTTATTTTTCATACGTCAAATTATGCGGTAACATGCGTACTATGGCAATAACACCCATCTGTGATAAGTGCGGCAGAGAGCTGACAGCCTTCGGCGCAATTTTATTCGGCCCACCAAACGAAAAGAGTGAAGTCAAGAAATTTCACATCTGCGTTGATTGCTATAACGCGATCGCAAGCGAACTAACGCAGCCGACGTCGTAGTTATTTTTTTGACTTCGATTTAGTGGTTTTTGGCCCGAGCAAACTTTTTGATTTTGCAGTATTTGATTTGGCAGAGATTTGCTTCTGAAATTCTTTGGCAAATGTTATATCGACCGCTTCAAGCGCCACTGGCGCGGCTGTTAGTCCAACGAGCTCAATATGTACGGTAGTTGATTTGAGTAGTCGATCGAACACATTGGCGACAATGGTCATTTTTTGGATGTGATTATAGTTGATGACCGTAATGTGTTTGGTTAAAAAGCCGGTTTCAATGACAAGTCCTTGAGCGGTTACATTGTAATGATTGCAGCGGACATCGGTCAGTGAACGAATGAGGGCATATACAAAGATAAGTCCGAAGTAGATTGGCAGAACTCGTGGCAGTGGCTTGAGAAACGCGGCAAGGATCTCGCCATCGCTCGCCCCGAAGGCATTACCACTGCGAATGAGGCCCACGGCTGCGTATGTAGTCGTCGCAATGAGTAGGATCACTGTAAAACGTTTAATTACATTCCAGCTGTAATAGCCAAGAAAATACCAGAATGCCCGGGGTGACAACTCAATGCTATTAATTTTTTGTTGTGCCATTACTCAAAATTAGCATTGATCAACAGCACTCGGCAATCATAACCAAGTTTGGATTTATCAAATAGTGGAACATTGATGGTGGTTTAGTTTACAATAGGTTAAACGAGGAGGGGAGTGATTAAGTTTGATTTCATAAATCGACTCAAAGCTATCAATATGCGAAAAGTTCGTGTATCGGCACGAAATCTTTTTTCGAGCAAAAAGAAAATCGCCGTCATATCTGTGGCTGGGGTACTAGTGCTTGGGGGTGGTGTCTATGCGGCAACGCAACTAGGCGCCAAAAAGAACTCGGGCAAAAATAGCAATGCTACGAAAAACAGTACAGCCTCTCAGCGTGGCAACAATCCTGCGGACGGTTCATCTCGTTCGAAATCATCCAATTCGAAGTCTGGTAGCCAATCAAAGCAGATGATCGCCACGCGTGTTGAGCGGCTGCAGCGACGGATCGATGATGCGGTGAAAAAAAAGCGTCTCACCAAAGAGCAGGCCGAGAAAGCGACTAACAAGCTCAAAGAACTATCCGCCGCACGCGAGAAAGTAATTGATAAGCCGCGCGCAGAGCAGATCAAGTCACTGAGTGACACTCGAAAAGCCCTGACTGAGTGGGCTAAACAAAATAAAATTCCACACTCTTATTTCTCAGGCATACTATAGATGGTATTAACGAAAAAAAAGTTACTCATCGGTGGTCTCATCATAGCAATGGTCACAGCGACCGTTTGGCTATTGGTTTCTAAAAAACCCAAGCAAGCTCCATCTACGGTGACATATTCTACCGATACACCGAGCGAGAAGAGGCCTGAAGAAGAGGGCTATGTTTGGCGTGGTGGGCCGTCAGAACCGAAGAAGTTAAAGATTGGCAGTATAGAAGTTGACGCATTTGTACAAAAAGTCGGCGTGGATCAGAACAAGCAAATCGCAGTGCCGACAAATATATTTCTAACTGGCTGGTTTGATCAGAGTCAAAAACCTGGAGAAAGGGGCTTAAGTATTATTGACGGACATCTCGACGGCCGCATGACTGGTAGCAAGGCAGTTTTCTGGCGACTCGGTGAAATGAAAAAAGACCAAGTCGTCGAGGTTGTATTTGGCAACAACAGCACGAGGAAGTTCAGTGTCATGACGGTCGAGACAGTCCCAGCTCAAAAGGCCGCAGCGATACTCTTTTCGCAAGACCCGAAGGTCGAGAGCCAGCTAAACCTCATTACCTGTACGGGAACCTATGACAAATCGGCCAAAAGTTATTCAGAGCGCATCATTGTTACTACAAAATTAATCAACTAGGAGGGGGAATGGATCAACCGCGAGCGAACGAAATTCGCCATATACTGAGAGGTCAAGATTTTGACCTAGAGCTGATTGAAGAATTATTTAAGCGCATCGACACGCTCGATGAGATACTCCGAGATCCGATAAAACTCGCAGAACTGCAGAACAACGGACGCGGACGACAAGTATTTACGGTGTTTTATGAGCCATCTACGCGCACTCGAATGAGCTTTGAGGCTGCAGCGAATAATCTTGGTTTTGCGGTAGTTGGTACCGAAAATGCCCGCGAATTCAGTTCGGCAGCCAAAGGGGAGACCATCGAAGATACTATACGGGTCATGTCAGGATATTATCCGGCTGCGATCGTCATGCGACACCATGAAGATGGCGCTGCAACGCGTGCAGCCGCCGCTAGTAATGTACCGATCATTAACGCCGGTGATGGTCGTGGCCAGCACCCCACTCAGGCGCTGCTCGATCTCTATACGCTGCATCGGGAACTTGGCAGAACCAAAGATCTGACGGTCCTAGTTGGTGGTGATTTAGCCAATGGACGAACAGCCCGTTCGCTCGTGTATTTGCTCTCGAAGTTTAATAACATCGAGTTTATCTTTGTAGCACCCGAGAGCCTGAAGATGAGTGATGATATCAAACTGCATCTTGATGAACGCGGCATAAAGTATACCGAAACCGAAGATCTAGAGAACCTCCTACCGGAAGCCGATGTCGTGTACTGGACTCGCGTGCAAAAAGAACGATTGGCAACCGGTGTTAATTACGAACAGGTCAAAAAACAATATGAGCTCAGCAAAAATCATCTCGCTCTCATGAAGAAAGATGCCATCATCATGCACCCACTGCCACGCATCAATGAAATACAGATCGAGGTCGACGAAGATCCGCGCGCAGCCTATTTCCGCCAAGCTGCCTATGGCCTACCAGTTCGCATGGCGCTCTATGAGTGGGTGACTCATCTTCTCTAGTTCGTTTTCGGCGACGCGCCGACCGTAAATCCATATACACTGCGTTTTATCTACGCTATACTATTTATAATAGTTATGCTAAATAGCAGGTAGGATACTGGTGGGCAATCAAGCTGGTCAAGTCACGCAACCACAGCAAGGGGCAACAGCGGCATCAACAGGTGCAATCAATGAGCAAGAGATTGTAGCTGTACAGGACATTATTCGTAAACTTACTGCGGCGTACCAGCAAAATATTCTTGGCCAACTTGAGTTTATTAACTCGATCATTATCAGCCTCCTGTGCGAAGGTCATCTACTTGTAGAGAGCGTACCAGGGCTCGCTAAAACCAGAGCCGTACGGGTGGTGGCCAAAGTGCTCAATGCTCGTTTTCATCGCGTGCAATTTACTCCCGATCTCCTGCCTTCCGACATCGTCGGCACTCAAATCTACAACCAAAACACTGGTGAGTTCAAAACAGAGTTTGGGCCGATATTTACGAATCTTCTGTTGGCCGACGAAATAAACCGAGCGCCCGCAAAAGTACAGTCGGCGATGCTCGAAGCCATGGCTGAGCGCCAGCTCTCAATTGCTGGCGAGACCTTTGAGTTACCCCGACCGTTTATCGTCATGGCGACACAAAACCCGATCGAACAAGAGGGTACGTATGAATTGCCTGAAGCGCAGCTAGATCGCTTTTTTATGAAGCATGTCATGACCTATCCGACGCCGGCCGAAGAAGTGCAAATGCTAACGCTGTTGCAGCAATCCGACGATCTAAATGTCGCCGGCACCATGCAGGTTGAGCCCGATCAAATCATTCAAGCCCAGCAGCTCGTTGGTCGCGTCAATGTCACCGATACACTCAAGGGGTATATCACGACAATCGTGGCAGCGACACGGGCGCCACAAAACTATGGCCTGGCAGACTTGGCAAACATCATCCGACTACCGCTCAGCCCGCGCGCCACAATTGGGTTGATGTATGCCTCTCGCGCTCAGGCGATCATCGCTGGACGTAACTATGCCACACCAGAAGACGTCAAGCAGGTTGCACACCGAGTACTGCGTCATCGGGTTGGCATCATGTTTGACGCCGAGCTCTCTGGGGTAACGAGCGATTCAGTTATCGATCGCATACTACAAACAATACCAGCTCCATAGGTCCAGCAATGCTGATCGACTCTAAGCATATCCCACCAGCGCTCAAGTCGCTCGAACTGCCGTTTCCACCGAAGATATTTTCACTACTGAGTGGTTTTTACAATTCACAAAATCGCGGTAGCGGCATCGAGTTCTCTGAACTACGCGAGTATGTTATTGGTGATGAAGTACGTTCAATCGACTGGAAGGCCAGCGCGCGCGGTCATGCCACGTTCGTCAAAACGTATATCGACCTACGCAACCAAGATGTGATCTTTGCCATTGATGGCTCCTCCTCAATGGTGATGGGCGGCATCAATGATACCCAGTCGCCGCTGTTCATCGGCGGCAGCCTGATCGGGCTCATCATGCGACTCGCTCTGAATCGCGGTGATCGTGTTGGATTTATTTCAAGTCAGGATGATAGTGTCGTACGGAGCCAAACAACCGGTCAAAGTACCAAGGCACTTGGTATGTATTCACAGCAATATGCCGCAATTGCTACGGCCCAATATCAAATTTTGCATTGGGCAGACTTTTTGAAGAAAGTACGACTAAATGTGCATCGCCACTCACTCATCGTCTTTATTAGCGATGACTTTGAGGTAGATGATGTAATCCTTCAGCAGCATCGCCTACTGCGCGCGAGCGGACATCGGTTGTGGTGTATGCGCGTGCGCGGCAAAACCATGAACCCAGACGCTGTTTTGCAAAACTACAACACGACGGATATCGAGACAGGGGAATTGACCGACTGGGCTGTTCTCGATAGGCGGGTGATGGCCGAGTACGAACAGACCGAGACGCAACGCAGTGCTCAAATTGACGCTCAATTGCGTGCCGTAGGCGTAGAAGTCGCCACTTTGGCTGATCGAAAGGGCGCAATCCCGCTCGTAGCGCACATTTTGCAAAGATATAAACGCAATAAAAACAAGACGTGATGGGCTTATCAGCAAGTTTTCCCCTAATCGAGATATCGACTCTTTTTAACTTGAGTTGGCGTTCATGGCTACCAATCGGGGCTAGTATTCTCTTAGTCGCGGGCATTATCGTGGGGCGCCTGATCCAGCTTCGACCCAAGCACACGTCTTATCCGAAGACAGCTGCGCAAGCACATCCTCGAAGTATGGCTAGTATACGCGCCGAAACAGTTGGGCTCTTAACTAAGCTCGATCAACAGATCGCCAGTCAAGCAATTTCTCCAGAATATGGTGCAAACAATCTGAGTGCGATCGCACGTAACCACGTCGATCAAGTGCGATTGCAGCGATCGCGGACAATGACACTCGAGGAAGTCCGTGCAATGTCGATGCCGGGCTGGCTGGTTGAACTTATGACACAGTGCTACGAGTATGAGTTTTCCGCCCGCACAGGGGTGGACATCGCTCACTTGAGAGAACTTGTCGCGCAAACCATCAAAGAGGTGCAGCAATGGCAGTAAAGTATCCGATTGTCTTGCTCTTTGGTCTTATTGGTTTAGCTACTTTGTCGCTGGGCCTGATGACATATCAGTACCGACAACGGCAGCGTCTCGCACCTGGCGTAGCTCAGCTGAAGCGCATCAAAGACACGGCCCGTTTTAAACGTCTTCGTCGACAACAAAACATCTTCAAGCTTATCCGATCGCTGAGCTTTGTTGGTCTATGTGTAGCGCTACTGTTTGTGGCCTCTCGACCGGTGAGTGTTCAGACCACGACGCGAGACAACAAGGGTCTTGACGTCATGATGGTGCTCGATGCCTCTGGCTCAATGAAAGAGTACTTTCAGCCGCTTGGCGCCAGCCTAAAAGAGCTTATTGGGCGGTTTAAAACCGACCGACTTGGACTAATTATTTTCTCGGGTGAGGCCCAGCAGAGCCTACCCCTGACCGACGACTATACTGAGCTTGCCGAGGTATCTACTGCGATGGCCACCAAAGATCCAACCCAATTTCGCAACGAATATGCCTATGGCGTCGCGGGTGGGACCGATATCTCATCGGGGCTCTATCTGGCGAGTATCAAGATGGCCAATATTCCCGCCGAACGAACAAAGATTGTCCTGCTCATGAGTGACGGCGAACAGACGACCTCTACGAAAGACGATCCATCAGGCACGGCACCAATTGACGAGGAGATCGTCGTACGAGCCGCCAATTCGCTGGCCAAGAAAAACATTCGTGTCATTGCGCTCGCAACACCCGGTGACCAAATAGCGTATGGTAACGAGCGTCAAGGACGAGCACTGCTAGAGCGAGTCGCCAGCGCCACCAATGGCAAAGTCTATGATGTGGCAAGCCCCGGTGCGACCCGCGAGGTTTTCAATACGATCAATACTTCGCTGCGCACCGACCTGGCTGGCGATACGGTAACAACCCAATACGAAACACCTTGGTTTTGGCTTACAGTCACGATATTCATGCTCGGAGCCTTTCTTCTTAGTTCAGCGATGCGGTATGACGGAGGGTCAAGCTGATGTTGATTGCACTATCAATTACTATAATCTTAGCGTTTGGTGTTGGCTGGATTGTACTGTACCGTCGTCAACTCTCACATCTTATTACGCAACCAAAACCCCAGCTGGTCAAAATAGTATTAGTACTGTTGAGTTGTATTCTACTGGCAGTCGGTTTCCTGCCAATAAATCCGCCAGCTGGTCCGTCGGCTCTTTATAACAAAAACCTTGATGTGTATCTCGTACTTGATACATCCCTGAGCATGAAAGCCAATGATTACGCCGGTAACAAAACCCGGTTAGACGGTATGAAGACCAAACTTGGCGAATCGATTGAGGCGCTCAACGGTGCACGCTTTACGCTGATTAGCTTTCACGGCCGGGCAACCGTCGAACTGCCAGGGATGTATGATACGACGGTTCTGCGCGAACAAATACAGAGCCTCGAGCCTCCCACGCTCT
Organism: bacterium; assembly: GCA_020852295.1. Taxonomy (GTDB): domain Bacteria; phylum Patescibacteriota; class Saccharimonadia; order CAILAD01; family JADZBC01; genus JADZBC01. Next base: position 21,667 of record JADZBC010000017.1, read on the forward strand.
ACGATGCTCAGGGGACAGCCTTTGCGCCAGCCCTCCAGCTGGTCGCGGATCGTATCGAGCGAGCTCGCAAACAAGATAATCTAGCCTCAATGCGCCGCGTAGTAATTATTGTCAGTGATGGCGAGCAAGTTGGAAAAAACAATGAAAGCGACACGGCAATCAAGGCCGTACGCGAAAAAATTGATAGTGCACTCGTGCTTGGAGTTGGCACCAAAGAAGGCGCTACCATGAAGGTCGTCTGGACAAATTATGGCGGGCCAAACTACGACCAGCCTGAAGAAAAGTATGTGACTGACCCAACTGGAAAAAGTGATGGACCAAAGGATGAAGATGGTATACCGCTTGCCGTCTCAAAAGCAGATTTCGATAACCTCAAACGAATCGCAACTGGACTCAATGGCAAGTTTGCCGTGCTCACGCCAAACTATCAGCTTAAATCTGACTTAACCACGTTTGCCAATACAACTGAACTGAAAGATAGGGGACAAACGACCAATGTACTAACCGCACCAAACCAATACTACTGGTTTTGCGCACTGGTCGCGCTCATTTTGCTTGTAATATTTAGGTTCTTGCCAAGACGAAGCACACGAACAAAAATCAGAGGTGGGAAGCAATGAAGGCCCAAAAAACAAAGTTTCTCAACCGCACCACCATCACCGCGCTGGCTGGAGCTAGTTTACTGTTCGCAAAAACCATCTCTGTGGTTGGCTTTGCTGCAGTTGGTAACACGCTCTATAGTCAGACGCAGTACGGTGACGCCCGGCTGCTATACGTCCTGACGTGGCCGCATCTCATTGACGCCGAAGTCATTCACTATAATATCGGCCAGACACTGTATTATGAAAAAAAATACCAGCCGGCCGAAAAAGAATATCAGCTCGCACTCGATAGTATGGCCAACACCGATCCACGACAGTGTACCGTACGCATCCAGCTCGTCAATGCCCAGCTTCGGCCACTCGAAAACGAGTTTGATCAGGGAAGGATCCAGGATCATCGTGCACTCGTGTCAGAAGCAATTACTACATTAAAAGGCTGCCTGCAAATTGATCCAAAAAATGCGGATGCCGCCAAAAACATCGCAACTCTCGAGCAGGCACTTGATTCAAAGGGCAAGCCCAAGCCAACGAATTCACCAGACACCAAAGATGATCAGCAGACCGAAGAAGACGTTAAGAAAAATGACGAAGAAGCACGCCGACAACAAAAAGAACGTAATCAGGACCGAAATGATAATGACTACGGGCCAAACTGGTAGTGTACATATTGCGCTCATGCTTATCTAGGATATACTAGAAACATGCCAGATCTTGATCCATCACTCGATCCCGGAAATCCCGAGGCCCGTAAACCAAAGGGTGGCCTTGAAGTCGGTGCCGAGTCACTTGCAAAAAACAACCCCAACCAAGACGCGCTTTTAGCTGATGAACAGCTGGGTGTTTATGCAGTATTTGACGGCGCTGGTGGGCACGAAGGGGGAGATGTCGCTGCAAATGTTGGTCGTGACACACTCCGCGAGCAATTTCGCGCCAACCCCAATGCAGACCTCAAAAAGGTTACTCAAAAGATATCGCAAGAAATTGGTGATAATACCCGAGAAGGTGTTACTACTGCCGCTATAGTCCACACGCTAGAGTATTCACCGATAGAAGGGGTGGCAAAGGTAGAAATGACCACGGTGGGTGATAGCCGTGTTTATATTATTGGTGCGGATGGCGAGTTTCGTGGTGTCACGATTGATAATGTTTCAGCCTCCACAAGTAAAGAGGTTCGCGATTTAACATATACCCGTCAAACGAATTTATCTACTGCAACCGAATTAAAGCACCTCAGTGAGGAAGACCAGCGCGCTTACAATCGTCGCAATGTAATTGCTGAATATTTAGGCCAAGGTAAAGACCAGGATCCCGCAATCTATCAAATGGACATTCGAGAAGGTGATATTGTGCTCATTACTTCAGACGGTGTACACGATAATCTAACTGATGCTGAGATCCTCGCAATTGTACGACAAAATAACGGACTATCTGCTCAGGAAATCGCATCACGAGTCGCCAATGCCGCTCGAGATCGAGCCATAAATGATAGCCAGCACTTCCGTGCCAAACCCGATGACACCACGGCGCTCGTACTTCGCTACTCCAAAGATATGCCGAGCAAAGTGGACAGTAGTCAGTCGCCACGCAGCGAGAGCGGCCCCAATGCTACATCGTGGCTTGCCGACCTACCAATTGCCACTCGTCCAGAAGAACCAACGGCGCAACAACCTATCATTGATGCGGCTGATGTACCAAAGGCTAGTTCGGCCGAATGGCAGGAAGGCTATGCAATTACGTTCAAGGACTTTACTGAGGGTAAGCTCCGCAAACAATGGCCCGAAGCACTTCGCTCCGAAACCATTCCATTTCCAGTCACCGTAGAACTCGGAGATACAAAACTAGAACTCAGTGCATTGACTGACGATCAAGGTAAGCTCATGGAGTATGTTCTCGCCGTGCCCGGCAAGTCGGTCGGCGACTACTTATCTGGTAAGTATATCGCGCGAATACCGGCCTCCATGAATCCCGAGAGCGAGGGGATAGTATTTGGGCGCGGCCAAGCTTCGAGTACAGAGCTAGGTCTTGATGATGATCCGCACGTCTCTCGTAGTCATTTAAAAATCAAAACCTACGGCGGTATTATCGAATTCACCGATTTGAGCGCAAACGGAACTGAAATTCGGAAAAATCGAGATTAGCTTAGTAATAATTTGAGTGGGCGGGGTGCTGTGACGCACCCCGCTGGGCACCCTCCTTTCTATGTCAGTCAGTCAAGATGTGTTCCCATCTCGCGGGCGACCATGGTGGCGTAGCGACCGCCGAGCGCCATGAGCTCCTCGTGGGAGCCTTGCTCGACAATCTCACCGTCCTCCATGTAGCACACCGTGTCAGCCGATCGAACCGTGCTGAGGCGATGCGCGATGATGATGTTGGTGGAGCTACGGGAGCGAATCCGCTCATCCACCGTCTGCTGCACCAGGTGCTGTGACTCGGCATCGAGCGCACTCGTTGCTTCGTCCAGGATCAACACGCGGGGGTTACGCAGCAGCGCTCGCGCAATGGCAATACGCTGCTTTTGACCACCGGAAAGTCGCACGCCATTCTCACCAACCGACGTTTGATAGCCGGCCGGAAGCTTGGCGATGAACTCATCGGCGTGCGCCAGAATGGCGGCGGATTGGACATCGCCCTCACTGCTCGACATGTCACCCATGCGGATGTTGTCCGCGATCGTGCCGTCCAGAAGCTGGACGTCCTGGCTGACCATGACCACCACGCGCGAACGCAGGTAGTCGTAGTCGTAGTCACGCAGGTCCACATCATCGAAGTAGGCCGCGCCAATGGTCGGGTCGAACTCACGACACAGCAATGAAGCGAGCGTCGTCTTGCCGGATCCCGATGGGCCCACCAGCGCTACCGTTGCTCCAGGCTCGATCCGAAGATTGAGACCGCGGAGCGTATGGTCGCCGTTGTCGGAATAGCAGAAGCTGACATCGTCCAGCCTCACGCCACCACGCAAGTCACTTGGCACAGTCGGCTGAGCCGGCTGCGTGATCTGCGGTTGGGCGCGAAACAGGTCGATATAGACCTCCAGGGCGGAGATGCCCTCACTGATGCGGCGCTGCACATTCCGGAACTGATAGAGGTTCACGAAGACCCTCTGCAGCCACGTACTGAGCAGCACCACGGTGCCGACATCGCCGGTTTGCCCATACTGCTTGGCAAGCAGCAGGTACATGACCGGAAAGGCCAGCATCAGCGTGTATTCCGCCCGACGCTGGTAGTGCCGCCACTGACGGTTGCGCGGGATATCCACTTGGTAGTGGTTCTCCAGCTTATCCCGGAAACGGCTCGCGAAAATCGCCTCCACCCCAAACTGCTTGAGCATGCGGGCCCGCGTGGACAATTCGGTGCCACGCGAGTGCATGTCAGTCCAGTCGTGGTGGAAGGAGTCATCGAGCTGCTTGATATGACGGCGGTAGTTGTAGCCCATGACCACGCTGTAGCCGAGCACCGCCACCGATGCCAAACCGGCGAACAGCGGACTGATGAACAGCAAGACCACGATGGTCAGAACCACGCGTACAACCAGCGGAAGCCCTTCGTAGAGCAGGGCACTGACGAGGTTGTCGATGCGTTGGACGTTCTTGCCAATCATCGACTCCTTTTCGTTGGTGCCATGCTGGACATGCCAGGCCACATCCATACTGAGTTGCTTGGTATGACCAAAGCCAAACAGTAGGGTGTAGTCCTGCCAGTCCACCCAGTGACGGGTCAGATGCATGTAGTTGGTGACGACGCGAACGACGATGTCCACGACGATCATACTGCCAACCACGAGCGCGAGGTAGCCAAAACTCCGCTTCTGGGCGACCCCATCAACGAAGTACTTGATGGGGTAGAGCTGGATGATCTCCAGCAGTTCGGTCACGATCAGTAGGGCAAACGCTGTTCGGGCAGTTCGCTTGAGGCGAGTCACCGGAGCATGTGCCTCCGGATAGCGACCGATGAGCCCAATGAGCTCAAAGAGTTTACGGACAACACCCAGCATGGGGTGCTCCTTTCAGTCGGGGAACGGAACGGGAACTATGGTTGCTGACTTGTTAAAGAACACGCGCTATCACTGATAGCTAGTTGCTCAGACTGATCTCTGAGCGGCGTGTTCATTAAGAAGCGAGCAACTACTCAGAGCAGCACCGTTGATGCGGCCGGAGCCACACCTGAGCCGAGACGGCTGAATGGTGTTACTTTTGACATAGTGGTCGCTATTATAAGCATAAGCGCTCGACTTGTCAAGACTTTCTGTGGCTATTTCTTGTGTCGAGCCAATAAGTCCATTTGCTATAATGAGTGTAATGAATCAAGCTTTGGCCCTAGAAATCATGCTTTCGGGTGAGAGCGTGCTTTTGACCGGTGCAGCTGGCTCTGGAAAAACACACTTACTCAATCGCTTCATCCAAATTGCGCGCAGCGAGGGGAGATTGGTGGCTGTCACCGCTACGACCGGGCTCGCGGCCACCCATCTCAATGGCAACACGATTCACTCTTGGAGCGGTATCGGTATTCATAATGAGCTGCCATATCGACATGCCGAAAATTTGCCGCAATCCCGGCGCGACACAATCGAATCAACCGACGTCTTAGTCATCGACGAGATATCAATGCTCCATGATTTTCGGCTCGACATTGTCGATCAGCTGCTGCGCAGTGTGCGCAATAGCGATGAACCATTTGGCGGCCTGCAAGTCATCATGTGCGGTGATTTTTTTCAGCTGCCGCCGATCAACCGCCCAGGCGAAAGAGAGGGCGGCTTTGTGGTGCATTCGCAGGTCTGGCAGCAACTCAATCCGGTGATTTGCTACCTCGATGAGCAGCACCGCCAAGATGATGGTGATTTTCTTGATATTTTAGAGGCAATCCGCTCAGGCAACGTTCGTCGTGGCCACGTGGAGCGCCTGCTCGAACAGCGCGATGCTGAACTTGGCTACGGACAAGACTATACTCAGCTTCATACCACCAATGCCGATGTGGATGCTCAAAATAATACAAAATTGCAAAGTCTCGATTCCGAATCACGTATTTACTCAATGTCCACGACTGGTAAAGAAAACTATGTTGATTCGCTTAAGCGTTCATGCCTTGCCCAAGAAGAGCTCGAGCTCCGCAAGGGCGCTTTGGTTATGTGTATTCGCAACAGTCAAGATAAAAAATTTGTTAACGGTTCAATTGGAACCGTCATAGGCTTTGAAGCTACCACCAATTATCCAATGGTAGAGCTCAGATCGGGCCGAAAGATCGTTATCGAACCAGCCACTTGGGAGCTGATGGATGGCGACAAAAAACGCGCTTCCTTGACCCAGATTCCGCTCCGCCTGGCCTGGGCGATCACCGTCCATAAGAGCCAGGGCATGACGCTTGATGCGGCAAGGATTGACCTGCGTCGAGCGTTTGTTGAAGGGATGGGTTATGTGGCTTTGTCACGTGTACGAAACCTAAGTGCGCTATCGTTAACCGGCATCAACGCAATGGCGCTAAAAGTTAGTTCTGACGCGCTCGAGATTGATGCTAGTCTCCGTGCCAAATCAAACCAGGATCGCCTTCGTTTTTCCCATCTGCAAGAAAAAGCTCAGAGTCGGGCCGACAAACCAGCACCAACTCAGCAGCCAAAAAAATCATGGGCCGATCGTGTGGCCATCATGCGACAGACGCACCCCAAGGCATTTACACCCTGGAAACCGTCAGACGACGAAAAACTCCTCAAGCTTTTTAATAGTGGTGCTGGGATGAGCGAGATTACTTCGGCGCTACAACGCCAACCTGGCAGTATTAAAGCTCGTCTCAAAAAGAGCTTTGGTTATAATGTCGAAATACCAACCTAGCATTTACTTAATTCGTAACTTATGTTATAGTATATTTTCCATGTAGCCTATACTAAGGGGGTGCAAAACATGGAAACCACGCTGGCAGAGTACCAGTTCATGGTGGTCTGGCCCGATGGCCAGGCAACAACACTGACAGACGACGAGCGCAAGCTGCTCGGCGTCGCCGCCACCTACACCGATTCGGACGATGTCTGGAACGAGGCGGTCATCGGACCGGTTGCGCGCTACGCAACGCAGATCTTCCGGGTCGACGGCCGCAAGATCGTCATGGTCCGCTCTGACAAGGGCGAGATCGCTTCCTGGCCGTGAGGTGGAACCGCAGGGCGGGCGAGGCAGTCGATGGAGCTGCTAGCCCACGGCGGTCCGGGATATCCCTGGGCCGCTTCTTCTTTTGCGTTATACTATATGTATGTACTACAACTACAAAACATATCCATCCACAAACTCCAAATCGGTAATCTTCTTCGCTGCGCCGTTTGGTATCAAAATCAAGCAGCTCAATTGGGCGATCAAATCACTCCAGAAAGAAGGCTACACGGTTGTGGCCTATGACGCCGATGATAAGATTCTTACCCTCGGAAAGCCAGAACTTCTTGAGGAAACTGTACGAAATATTGCGGTAGACATCAAGGACCAGATTGATGCCTATAAATCGGGCGGCTACACTGATTTTGGTTTCTTCGGTAGTAGCTTGGGGGCTTTTCTGATGTACTACTGTGTTGCCACCATACCTGAGCTCAAATGGGGGGTACTCAATACCGGCGGCGATGCAGCTGAGGCCGTCTGGCGTCACCCCGAACTACGCAAACTACATCAAAAGCTCGGAACAGATCCAGATTTCATTGCTCGAGCGTGGCGTAAGCTGCAGTATCCGCGCTTTAAAAATATGCGCGGCAAACGCATCTTATTTGTCTCGAGCAACTTCGACTTTGTTTTGCCGCGCAGCGAGATCGATCCATTCTTAGAACCAATGCGGCAGGCCGGAGCCAAGGTTGAAGTTATGGAGGTCAATATCTGGGGGCACAACCTGACAGTACTTTTCGGCCTTATTCAGGCAAAAAAGTTAATCAAAGAAGTACATCAGGTTTGATATGGCAGTCTGGAAGCAGCCTCACATCAGCAAAACCTATGAAGCAATCGGTGGCGTCGGTGACGACCGTATAGAAGTGAAAGGCAATACTGCAAAAGTCTATTCCTCTAGCCGTGGTAAGTATTATGAGGTTAAATGGGACCCAGCCACCCAAACGATTAGCTCAAATGACAACTCATCATACTGGGTAGGAGAGTTGGGCTATCCGTCAATTATGCTGCTTATCAAGCTCGGCGTAATCGATTGCGATGAGAGTCTCTTTGAAATTCTGCGCGGCTTTGCCTGGAAAGACATCAACCAGAAATACAAAAATAAATTTGATAAGACGGTGAAGGAGGTCCGAGACGTACTCGAACAGCGCGGCGTCGATATGGCTGATTTTGATACCAAACTCAATCACGTCGTTGATCAGGTGAACACTCTAAAACTCAACAAGCCAACCACAAAAAAACGCCCACCAGCCGGCTACTAGACCATTTTTTTGCTATCATACTTGTATGAATGCCGAGCCCAAAGATAAAAAGCCGCTTGGCAAATTTTTTACTCTCAGCCTCAGACTTCAGTGGCAATTAACCGGCTGGCGCAGTTTAGTATTTCCAGTTTTCGACGTCGGGCTCACTGTCATCTCAATTTGGCGAAGCTACCTCTATGCTCAAATAATCAACCTGATTGGATCGTACCTGGCAGGTAGAGTCGAGACCGTATTTCCACAATTCTGGTGGCTGATTATCATTACCGCCGCAACCGGTATTTTTGAGCCGGTAGCCCGAAATATTCAAAATTATTTCTCTGACAACATGAACCGACGTGCCGAGTATAAGCTGGACCAGTTAATCGCGAAGCGCTGTTCGGAGCTCGATGCACAGTATTTTGAAGATCCAAAATTTCAAGATGTTCTTTCTCGAGTCCAAAGGCTCAATGTCGGCTGGATCATGAGAAACCTATCGGGTATTTTGAGTGACATCGTCACAATTGCGATCTCTGCCGTCGCAGTACTGCGTCTCAATTGGCTACTCTTTTTTATCGCAATCGTAGCGACATTACCTCGACTATACTCATCCTTTTATACCGCCGGTCGCTATCGAAAAATCAATATCATGCTCTCCGAAAAGCGCCGCCTGAATTGGTATTTACGCGACAACCTTACGGAGTGGCGAGCATTGATGGAGCTAAGGCCCGCTGGTGCGATAAAAAGTTTCTTCAAACGGATGGTCGGCAATCAACAAGAAATGCTCGACGTTGAGATGAAGGCACAAAAGAAATTTTCACTCATTGAGGGGGCCAGTGACGTGATCGGGATTGCCGCTTCGGTGGTGTCTCGCGTCTGGCTATTCCTGCGGATCATATCTACCAAGGGTAGTTTTGGACTGGGCGACTACACGTTTTACGATAGCCTGATCTCACGCCTGGAAAATAGTAGCAGTTCTTTAGTACGTAATATTCGAGCCGTATATGAAGAACTTATTAATGTCGAGGACTATTTCATCCTTATGAATTCGGTGCCCGTAGTCGAACACCGCAGTGATGCCATCGTTCTCAAAGAAGGTTCTGGTATCCCAACAATCGAGTTTCGCAATGTCTCATTTACATACCCCGGAACACAGAAAAAAGTCCTCAATGGCCTGAGCTTTCACCTCCAGTCCGGTCAAAAGATGGCACTGATTGGAGTCAATGGCGCGGGCAAAACGACCATCGTCAAGCTACTGCTCCGTTTCTATGACCCAAGCGAGGGACAAATACTGGTTGATGGAGTTGATTTGAAAGATATCAACCTCGAGAGCTGGTACAAAAAGCTGGCAATTATCCAGCAAGACTTCAATCGCTATCCGCTGACAGTTGCCCAAAATATCACGTTTGATCCTATTGGCAGGGCGGACACCAAGAGACTGAAGCAGGCGATCTCAGACGCTCAAGCAGACTTCGTATATGATCTGCCGAAAGCCGAAAAGACAGTCCTAACTCGCTTCTTTGACGACTCAGTTGATCTCTCCGGTGGGCAGTGGCAAAAAATTGCCCTCGCGCGGGCCTTCTATCGTCAAGCCGAGATGCTTGTTCTTGATGAACCAACTAGCGCGATCGACGCTCGAGCGGAGGCTGCCATCTTTCATCGGCTCTGGCAGATGCAAAAAGACAAGGGTGCGATTGTGATATCGCATCGCTTTAGTACCGTCCGCGACGCTGATCTCATCGTGGTCATCGACAATGGAAAAATTGCTGAACTGGGCAACCACGAACTACTCATGAAGAAGGGCGGCGTTTACCACGAACTCTTCACCAAGCAAGCCAAAAGCTATCAGTAAGTTGCGTGGTAGGAGTATAATATAAGCAAGGTAGCTTATGTCATCGACTATTGTTCAGCTCAAAAAAATCACGAAACGTTATGGCCAAAAAAACGCCAATGATGCCGTTTCGCTATCGTTAACAAGTGGTGAAATCTACGGCTTTTTGGGCCCAAATGGCGCGGGGAAGACGACAGCGATTCGTATGATAATGGGGTTTGCTCACCCAACCGAAGGTAGTATTAAACTCTTTGGCAAATACCGCCCGGGAGACGAAGCGGCACTCGCCAGAATCGGATTTCTTTCGGCCGACTCAGTTTTTTATCCGCAGTGGACAGCGATGCAGCATATTCGCTTCGCCGACAGTCTGCATGGCGGCCACAAGCGCGCGCTCGAGCTTGCCAACCAATTTGGTCTCGAGCTAAATACTAAGTTTCACCGACTATCATCAGGCAATAAACAAAAGCTTGGGTTGATCTTGGCACTCATGCATGACCCAGAGCTGCTTATCCTGGATGAGCCGACCCGCGGGCTCGACCCGCTCTTGCAGCAAGAACTTTATGAACTATTGCTCGACTTTGCTAAAAAGGACGGTACCGTCTTTATGTCGTCTCACAACTTAAGTGAGGTTGAGCACATTTGTGATCGGGTTGGCATTATTCGAAGCGGCAAATTGGTGGCCAACGAAACGATGCAGACCCTGCGGCAAATGCATGTCCACTCAGTGCGTGTGGTTTTTGCCAAATCGATACCAAGCGAGCTACTGAACCTCAAGAATGCTACGGTACAAAGCCAGCAGGACAAAGCACTCACGCTCCACGTTACCGGCGACCTCAACCCGTGCCTTCAGCTGGTCAGCAAACATAAGATAGTCGATATCCAGATAGATCATGTCAGCCTTGAGGATATGTTTATGAGGTATTACCAATGAACACACTGCGACAGATATTTTATAGCGCCGCCAAGGAATTGCGACAACGCAAATGGGCACTCATCAGTTACTCAGCTATCTCCGTCGGCTTTGTCTGGCTTTATGTAGCGATCTTTCCGTCATTTGCCAAAGAGTCCGAAAAATTCAATGAACTACTCAAGGCATATCCAAAAGCCCTACTCGAAGCGTTCAATATAAATCAATTGCAATTGAGCAACATTGAGGGTTATATATCTGCCGAGCACTTTAGCTTCATTTGGCCCCTTATGGCGATTCTGC